>CAWJDX010000017.1:0-536493 GCA_963841755.1 uncultured Candidatus Rokubacteria bacterium | reverse complement strand
AGTACGTGCCCACGCCCGCCGCGCCGAGCAATCTGTTCTTCTACAACGGCCAGTACTGGGCGTTCTCCGCCGGCGGCTGGTACGTGAGCGGCGGCTACAACGGCCCCTGGGTGGTCGTCGGCCCCCAGTTCGTGCCGCGGCCGGTGCTGCTCGTGCCGGTGCAGTACTATCACGTGCCGCCCGGCCACTGGAAGCAGTGGGAGCGCGCTCGCGCCCCGCACTGGAAGGAAGAGTGGGGCCCGGAGTGGGCCGACAAGCGCGCCTGGAAGGAGCGCGACCGCGACCGGGGCCGGGACGACGACGACCACCCGGGCCACGGGAAGGGCAAGGGGGGCAAGGGGCACGGCAAGGACTAGGGTCGCCCGGTCTCGTCCTCCAGCAGCACGCAGTGGCGCGGCTCGACGGTCAGGTAGACCGTCGAGCCCTCGTCCACCGGATCCGCGGTCACGCCCCGCACGACGAGGGTCCGCCCGTCCCAGTCGAGGTGATACTGGGTGAAGTCGCCCTGGAAGACCCGGCGGCGCACCGTCGCCGGCCACACGTTGACCGCTCCGGCCGGCCGCTCGCGCGAGAGGCGCACGTGGACGGTGCGCACCGACAGGCACATCCGGTCGCCCGGCCGTCGGCCGTAGGCGGTGCCGTGCACGATCGCGCCGCCCGCGGTCTCGAGGGCCACCGAGGCCCGGGCCGGCCAGCTCCGGCCGCGGCCGGCCCTCGATCAGGTTGGCCGATCCCACGAAGTCGGCGACGAACGAGTTGCGGGGCAGGTCGTAGATCTCGGCCGGGGTGCCGGCCTGCTCGATCGCCCCGTCGCGCATGACCACGATGCGGTCGGAGATCGCGAGGGCCTCCTCCAGGTCGTGGGTGACGTACACCGAGGTGATGCCGAGCGCGCGCTGCAGCTCCTTGATCTCGAGCCGCATCTCGGCGCGCAGCTTCGCGTCCAGGTTGCTGAGGCGGCTCGTCGAAGAGCAGCACCGCCGGCCCGAACACGAAGGCGCGCGCGAGGGCCACCCGCTGCTGCTGGCCGCCCGAGAGCTTCGAGGCGCTGCGGGTGGCCGAGCTCGCGCATCTGCACGAGGCCGAGCGCCCAGGCGACCCGCTCCCGGAGCTCCGCCTCCGGCATCTTCCGCACCCGCAGGCCGTAGGCCACGTTGTCGAACACGGTCATGTGGGGCCAGATCGCGTAGGACTGGAACACCATCGAGAGACCGCGCTGCTCGGGCGGCACGCGGACGCGCGGGCGAGGACGAGAAGACCGGCTGGCCGTCGATCCGGATCTCGCCCGACTCGGGCGGCTCGAGCCCGGCGATGGCCCGCAGCGTGGTGGTCTTGCCGCAGCCCGAGGGGCCGAGCAGGGTCACGTGCTCGCCCGCGGTCACCGAGAACGAGATCCCGCGCACCGCGGTGACCGCGCCGTAGCGGACGACCAGGTCGCGGACCTCGATGGAGGCGGCCCGGCGCCCCGGCGCGAGCGGCTGGCTCACGCTACTCGCCCGCCGGCTGGGTGGCCCGCCGGGCCACCGTGAAGAGGAGCACCAGGGCCACCGAGACCGCGAGGGTCTGGAGCAGCGCCATCGCCGCGGTCAGCTCGGTGCTGGTCGAGAACCACGACTCGACGATGGTGGGCGTGATGACCTTGGCCTTGGGACCCATCAGCAAGATCGAGGCGCCCAGCTCGCGGACGCTCGCGATGAAGAGGAGCAGCCAGGCCGCGATCAGGCCGGGGCGCAGCAGCGGCATGGTGACGGTGCGCATGCGGTAGCCCCACGACGCCCCGCACATCTGGGCCGACTCCTCGAGCGAGCGGTCGATCTGGAGCATCACCCCCGCGATGGTCCGGAGCCCGAGCGGCAGGAACACGGTGAGGTAGGCGATCAGGAGCAGCCAGAGGGTGCCGTAGATCGGGATCGGGAAGATCAGCCAGGCCCACAGCATGCCGAACGCGAAGACGAGGCGCGGCACCGCCTGCGGGAACATCAGCACGTACTCGATCGCGCCCACCCCGGGCAGCCGCGAGCGGTAGATCATCCACGCGAGGAAGCCCATCAGCACCACCCCGATGCTCGCGGTGCCGAGGCCCAGGAGCAGGCTGTCCCAGAGCGCGGTCCGCACCGCGTCGAGCGAGAGCGCGGTCTCGTAGTTGGCGAGGGTGAAGTTGCCCGCGCGCGGGAACGCGGTGGCGAGCCGCTGGAACGAGGCGTAGAGCAGGGTGACCACCGGCAGGACCACCGCGATCGCGAGGTAGGCGCCGCAGAGGCCCAGCAGCGGCCAGCGCAGCCCGGCCACGTCCATGACCCGCGGGCGGAAGGCCTTGCCGGTGATGGTGGCGTAGCTGCCCGCCCGGATGATCCGGCGGTAGACGTAGACCATGGCGAACATCACCCCGAAGAGCGAGACGCCCATGGCGGCGGCGCGCGGGAACTGGGGCGGGTACTGGGAGACGAGCTGGTACATCGCGGTGGTCACCACGTAGAAGCGGCTCGGCAGCCCGAGCACCAGCGCGGCCGAGAAGGAGCCGAGCATCTCCGCGAACACGAAGATCGCGGCCCCCAGCACGCCGGGCAGGACGAGGGGCAGCGTGATGCGCAGCATCGTCCGGATGCGCCCCGCCCCGAGGACCTGCGAGGCCTCCTCGAGCGCCGGATCCATCGACTTCATCACCGCCCCGATCATCACGAAGGCCACCGAGCCCTCGAAGAGCGCCATCACCCAGGCGATCCCGTAGGGGGTGGTGACGTCGATGAGGTGGCTCTCGCCGCCCAGGGCCCGCCAGACCTGGTTCACGAAGCCGCCGCTCGGGGAGCCGATCAGGCTCCAGGCGAGCGCGCCCATCAGCGGGGTCACGTAGTAGGGCAGGGCCATGAGCTGCTCGAGCGCGCCGCGGCCCGGCACGTTGGTGCGCGAGAGGATCCAGCCCATCACGAAGCCGAACACGACCGCCATCACGGTGGCGGCCACCGCCACGCTCACGGTGTTGGCGAAGATGTGGCCGTAGCGGGGCAGGTCCGCGAAGTTGTCGAGCCCGTAGGCCTCGGGCGGCCGGGCCTGCGGGTCGCCCACGCTCAGCGAGGCCTGGAGCAGGAAGGCGATCGGGTAGAGGACGAGGACCGCGGCGGCGCCGCCGACCAGCAGGCTGACGAGCCGCGGGCCCGGCCAGAAGCGCCGGGCCCGCGCACGCGATTCCACCGGGTCGTCCCGGGCCTCAGAGCCCCATCAGCGCGTTCCACTCCTTGACGAAGGCGCCGTGGCTGGCCTGGAAGTCGGTCCAGTCGGAGGGGAAGAGGAGCTTGAAGTCGGCGAGCTTCTTGCCGGTCGCCATCGGCGGCGCGTCGGTCCGGACCGAGCCGTAGAGCAGGATGGTCTGCGTCTGGTACACGGACTGGCCCCGGTTGGAGAGCGCCCAGTCCACGAAGAGCTTGGCCGCCTCCGGATGCGGCGCGCGGTTCACGACCCCGATGAGGGCCGGGGTCGCGGGCAGCCCGTCGGGCGGCGCCACGAAGTCGATCTCCGCGCCCTTCTCCTTGAAGAGGGTGTAGCCCGCGTACTCGGCGAGCGCGCACACCCGGTCGTCGCCCTTGGCGAGCCGGTCGAAGAGCTGCGCGCGCGAGTCGAAGCCCTTGGGGCGCTGCTTGGCGAACTCCTGCCAGAAGTCCGCGCCATAAAGCTTCCGGAGTGTGTACCACTGCATGTGCTGCATGCCGGAGGTCGAGAGCTTGGCGCTGATGCCGTCCTTGTAGGCCGGGCTCACGATGTCCTTCCAGGTCTTGGGCGCCTGCGGCGCCTTCACCTTGGAGCGGTTGTAGGCGATGCCCGCGAAGGTGACACCCGCCCACGTGAAGTGGCCGGCGGGCGTGCTCTGGTAGGCGGGCTTGTAGGCCGCGTGCTCCGGGGAGACGTGCAGCTCGTAGCCGCCCTTCTTCTGGAAGTCGATCGCGGGGGAGATGTCGGAGAGCTGCAGCACGTCGACGCCGAAGCGGTTCGCCGAGCGCTCGGCGGTGATCTTGGCGTAGAGCGCCCCGGTCTGGGCGCGCACGTAGCTGGTCTTGATCTTGGGGAAGTCCTTGCGGAAGCCCTCGAGCAGGGCCGCGATGCCCGCCTCGCCGTCGTGGCCGTAGTAGACGACCTCGCCTTCCTGCTCGGCCTTCGCGACGTCCGCGCCGGTCTGGAAGTCGAGCACCTTGGTGCTCTTCGCGGGGCTCTGGGCGGCGGCGGGCCGGGTCGCGCCCAGGATGGGCGCGGCGGCGAGCAGCGCGCCGGTCTTCAGGAGTTGACGCCGGCTCAGGCCGGTGGGCTCGTGATCGGACATGTGGGCTCGTCCTCCTCGACGGGGATTGAGCGGGGCCGATCGTGGCCGCCGCGGAATAGCCGGTAGTCTAAGCCAGATCGCCCCGGCGGCCCCGGGGTTTTTGCCGGCCGCGCCGGCTCACAGGTACCAGCGGCGGAAGATCTCGAAGACGTTGAGGTCGCCGCCGCGCCAGTAGCGATTGGCGGGCAGCGAGAAGGTCCGGCGCGACCGGTCGTAGGTGAGCCGGGCCGGGCGCGCCGGCTCGTTGGGATCGTAGGCGGAGAACACGACGCCGGTCTCGGTGGGCGTCGCGTCGAAGACCACCATGCCGTGGTTGATCGCGAGCGACGGGAAGCGCAGCAGGTGGACGATCGGGGCGCCGTCGTGCCGGACCGACTCGAGCAGCTCGCGCGCGGTGCGATCCTGGTGGCTCCGCGAGACCGGCACCACGATGTGCCAGTGGCTCCGCAGCACGTAGGAGCGCCAGGCCCCGCCGCACTCCCGCTTCAGCAGCGGCTCGCGCGCGACGCTCATCTCGCGCAGGCCGGCGTAGCCCGGGATCACGATCCGCTCGCCCGCGGGCGACGGCCGGCGCGGGTTGCGCGCCAGCACCGCGCGGATCTGCCGCCGGCAGACGTCGTCGGGGACGGGCGGCGCGGCGGGATCGAAGCGCGCGTGGTAGAGGAACTGCCGGGCGGCGCGGATCAGGACGAAGCAGCGCAGCGCGTAGTCGGGCGCGGGCACCCGGCGCCGGGCCGCGGTGGCCCCGGTCGCCTCGTCGAAGTGGTACTCCCACACCAGCTCGTTGGGGAACGCGAAGGCGTCGCGCTCGAACTCGAAGCGTCGGCGGACCGCGAGCATGGTGCGGATAGGTTACACCCGATTACCTCCCGCGTAATTGCGGGCATGACGCTTCCCCCCGAGGATGGGTCTCGAAAGGAGACCCATCATGAGCAACGCAACCGTCAACGAGCTCCGGAAGAAGAACGACGCGGCCTGGGAGCGCATCGAGCGGCAGCTCGCGGGCATGGAGGCCCACCTCGAGCGGGCCCACGCGCCCGGGCAGTGGACCACCCGGCAGGTGCTCTGCCACCTGCTCTTCGAGCCCGGCTTCCGGCCCACCGGGCTGCTCGAGTGCTTCGCGGCCACCGACCCGCCGCTGATCGAGATCATCCCCGGCGTGTCCACCGTGACCGCGGAGCGCGAGCGCATGACCCTGGCCGAGCTGACCGCCGCCCTCGACGCGCAGCGGCGCCAGGTCTTCGCCTATCTCGAGACGCTCGGCGAGTCGGCCCTCGGCCGCAAGGCGCGCATCCCGCTGTTCGAGCCGATCATCGGGACCGACGAGATCACGCTCGCGATCTTCGTGGGCGCCATGTTCGACCGGCACTGGCACGGCCACGCGGATCAGCTCGCCCAGATCCGGCAGGCGGTGGGCCTGCCCGAGATGCCGTAAACTGGCCCGACCCTCGAGGAGAAAGACATGCACGACTCGAGCTTCCTTCGACGCAGCCTGCAGATCGACGGGGCCGCCTCCGGCCTGTGCGGAGTCCTGCTCCTGGCCGGCGCCGGCCCGCTCTCGAGCCTCATGGGCCTGGCCGGGCCCGGCATCGCGCGGATGGTCGGCGCGCTGTTCGTCGTCTACGCCGCCGCGCTCCTGTGGAACGCAGCGCGGGCCACGGTCAGCCGCGGCGGAGCCCTGGCCGCGGTGGTGCTCAACGCGGCGTGGGTGGCCGGCAGCGCGGTGGTGATCCTCGACGGGCCGCTCACCGCGCTGGGCAACCTCGCGGTGGCCGCGGTGGCGGTGGCGGTGCTGCTCTTCGCGATTCTGGAAGCGGTCGGGCTCGCGCGGCTGCGTCAGGCGGTGCGGTGAGCGCGGAGCGGATCCACGCCTACGACGTCGACACCGCGGTGGAGGCCGTCGCGGACCGTCCCGGGGAGACCGGGCGGTTCGCGGCGGTCATCACCGACCGCTGGAACGTGCTCGGCGGCCGTCCCAACGGCGGCTACGTGCTGGGCGTGGCGCTGCGGGCGCTGGCGCGCGTCATGCCGATGCCGGACCCGCTCGTGGTGTCGGCCTTCTTCCTGCGGCCCACGCTGCCGGGGCCGGTGGAGGTGCAGACCGAGGAGGTGCGCGGCGGGCGGCGCATCGCCACCGGGGCGGCGCGCGTCCTACAGGACGGCAAGGAGATGGTGCGGGTCACCGCCGCCTTCTCCGATCTCGCGGCCGCGACCGGGCGCACCGTGACGCTCGCCGAGAAGCCGGCGCTGCCGCCGCCCGAGGAGGCCGTCGACCTGTTGTCGCGGCGGCGCGATCCCCGGGCTCACCCTCACCGAGCGCGTCGAGTATCGCGTGGCCGCGCTGCCGGGCTGGGCGCTGGGGCGGCCCTCCGGCCGGGCGAGCATGGAGTTCTGGATGCGCTACCGGGACGGACGCGACGCGGATCCGCTCAGCCTGCCCGCGCTGGTCGACGCGGCGGCCCCGGTGATCCTCGACCTGGGCGAGGTCGGGTCGGCCACCGTCGAGCTGACGGTGCACGTGCGCGCGCGGCCCGCCCCCGGCTGGCTCGCGTGCCGCTCCACCACGCGCTTCGTGGCCGGCGGCTTCCACGAGGAGGATTTCGAGATCTGGGACGGAACCGGCGTGCTCGTGGCCCAGTCGCGCCAGCTCGCGCTGCTGCCCTGATCCGGCGCCCGGGCGCGGGGGACGCGGGAGCCCGCCCGCGGGAGCCCGGATGGTATGATCCGGGCGCATCATGGACCAACCGGACGACATCGCGGGGCGCATCGTGCTCGTCGTGGACGCCGCGCTCCCGGCCGGCCGCGCGGGAGACGTGCGCGGAGGCCGCCGCCGCGCTCGCGCAGCGCACCGGCGTTCCGGTGACCCTCGCCACCGTGCCGATCGAGACCCTCGACCAGGCCCAGCCTCTCCTCCGCCGGAGTCCCGCCCGCATACGGGAGCTGGCGCCACCGACCTCGGACGCCGAGGCGATGGCCTCCGCGCCCTTCGTCTGGCGCGAGGGCCGGCCGGACTGGGGCGCGATGTGGACGTCCTTCTGCGAGCTCGCGCTGCACGGCGGACCCCCGCAGCGTGGCGCGGACCAGGCGCTGCGCGCGCCCGCGCCCGGCGCCCCCGCGGGCGGGTCCGCGCCGGAGATACTCGCCGAGCTCGAGCGCGGCATTCTCGAGACCACCGGGCTCGTCGCGGAGGCGGGCGGGCCCGGGCTCATCGCGATCCGCTGCGAGAGCGCGCGCATGGCCGCGTGGCTCTGCGCGGCCATCATCCTGGAGAACGTGGAGGCGCGCGTCGAGGGCGATCGGCTGCTCCTGCCCGCGGGGCCCGACTTCCGGCTCGAGGACCAGGTGAAGAGCGTCATCACGGTGGTGGCCAAGACGCACCACTACTGGCGCGAGCACCTGGAGACCGGCCGCCGGGCGTGACCGGCGACACCGTCGTCATCGCGGGCCTGCCCGTGCGGGACGATCGGGCCGAGCTCGCGGGGTACGAGGCCGACGCGGTGGACCTGACCGCGCAGGAGCGCCGCCGCGCCCGGCGCCGCGTGGTCACCCGGGCCGGCCGCGTCTTCACCCTGATGCTGCCGCCGGGCGAGGTGCTCGCGCCCGGCCGGCTGCTCTACGTCGGCCCGGGCTGGTACGTCACGGTGGAGGCGGCGCCGGAGGCGCTCCTGGTGGTGAGCCCGCGCAGCGAGCGGGAGGGCATCCGCGTCGCGCTCGAGGTGGGCCGCCTCCACGCCGCGCTCGCGGTCGCCGACGAGCGGCTGCTCGTGCCGGACGAGCCCGCGCTCGAGCGGCTGCTGGACCGCCTGGGCGTGCCGTGGACGCGCGCGCACGCGCCCTTCCTGCCCATCACCACCGGCTCGCCGCACTGAGGCCAGATCGCGCGTGACAACGCCCGCGCGCTGGGATACCTTCCCCGTGCCGGATATGGAACGGCATTCCAGAATGAGAATGGCGAGCTGGGCAATGAGGAGGCGGGGATGAGCGCGCCGCGCACCATCCGGGGACGGGTCGCGATCGCCGGGATCGGCGAGACGGCGTACTACAAGCACGGGCGCGCGCCCGAGTCGGAGTTCGCGCTGGCGCTGCGGGCCATCCTGCGCGCCTGCGAGGACGCCGGGATCGACCCGCGCCAGGTGGACGGCTTCGCCTCCTACAGCAACGATCGCAACGATCCCTCGCGGCTCGCCGCCGCGCTCGGCCTGCCCGAGCTGCGCTTCTCCAACATGCAGTGGGGCGGGGGCGGCGGCGGCGGCTCGGCCGCGGTGGGCAACGCGGCCGCCGCGGTGGCGGCGGGGTACGCCGACTGCGTGGTGGTCTTCCGCGCCCTGGCCCAGGGCCAGTTCCAGCGCTTCGGGGCCGCGCCGCCCGGCGGCACGGTCTCGGGCGAGGCGGCGCTCACGTTCCCCTACGGCCTCATCTCGCCGGCCCAGCGCTTCGCGATGCGGGTGATGCGCTTCATGCACGACCACGGGGTGCGGCAGGAGGCGCAGCGGGCCATCGCGCTCGCGTCCTACCATCACGCGCAGGCGAACCCGCGAGCGGTCATGCACGGCCGGCCGCTCACGCCCGAGGCCTACGACGCCTCGCGGTGGATCGTCGAGCCCTTCCGCCTCTTCGACTGCTGCATGGAGAACGACGGCGCGGCCGCGCTGGTGCTGGTCTCGGCCGAGCGGGCGCGCGATCTGCGCCACCCGCCCGCCTACCTGCTGGGCGTCGCGCAGGGCTCGGAGTATCGCAACGCCGCGCGCGGCCACAACGCGCCGACCTACGCCTCCTCGAGCTTCACCACCGTCGCCCCGCACCTCTGGGAGATGGCGGGCCTCGGCCCCAAGGACGTCCACGTGGTCCAGAGCTACGAGAACTTCACCGGCGGGGTGCTGATGAGCCTGGTCGAGCACGGCTTCTTCGCCCCCGAGGAGGCCAACGACTTCCTCACCCCCGAGAACCTGATCGCGCCCGGCGGGCGCCTGCCGCTCAACACCAGCGGCGGCAACCTGGCCGAGTGCTACATGCACGGGCTCGAGCTGCAGATCGAGGCGGTGCGCCAGCTCCGCGGCGAGTCCACGAGCCAGGTGCCGGGCGCCCGGGTGGGCCTCGTGATCTCGGGGCCGATGGTGACGCCGGTCTCCAGCATGCTGGTCGGCACCGGGGACACCCTGTGAGCGCCGCGACGCTATCTGCCCGCCGGCATGCCGCGTCCGGTGGCCGAGGGGGACGGGCTCGACCGGCCGTACTGGGAGGGCACGCGCGCGGGACGGCTGCTCGTCCAGCGCTGCCGCGGCGTGCCGCGGATTCCAGTGGGGGCCGGAGTGGATCTGCCACCGCTGCCTCGGCGCCGATCTCGAGTGGGTGGAGACGGCCCCGCGCGGCCACATCTATTCCTGGGAGCGCGCCTGGCATCCGGTGCACCCCGCGCTCAAGGACCACGGCCCCTACATCGTCGTCCTGGTGGAGCTGCCCGACGCGGGCTCCGTCCGCATGATCGGCAACCTGCTCGGAGATCCCACCCAGGAGGTTCCGATCGGCGCGCCGGTGGAGGCGGTCTTCGAGCCCCACGACGACGCCACGCCCCCGTTCACGCTCGTGCAGTGGAGGAGGACCGCCCCATGACCCCGACCCCGACGGCTTCGACCGACATCGTCGTCAACGAGCCCAACCGCTGGCGCCTCGACACGCCCGGCCACGCGGGCTGGCCCCGCACCGCGCGGCCGGACGACCCGCGGAAGTACTTCATGGTCTCGGCGGACTGCCACGCCAACGAGCCCCACGACCTCTGGGCCACCCGCATCGACGAGAAGTACCGCGCGCGCGTGCCGAAGGTGATCACCGACGACAACGGGGTGAAGTGGCGCGTGTCCGAGGGCCACCGGCCCGATCGCCTGCGCACCGACACGCTCGAGGGCGAGGACGGCCTGCGCCAGCGGGTGGGCGCCGATCCGGTCGAGCGGCTGCGCGACATGGATCGCGACGGCATCGACGTCGAGGTGATCTTCCCCAACAAGGGGCTCGCGATGTGGGCCACCCCCGATCCGGTCTTCGCGATGGCCCAGTGCCGCGTCTTCAACGACTGGGCGCACGAGACCTTCGGGCCCCACCGCGACCGCATGGCGCCCGCCGCCGCGCTGGCCACCGGCGACCTGGAGGGCTCGATCGCGGAGGTGGCGCGCGCGGCGAAGCGGGGCTTCCGGCTGCTGACGCTGCCCTGCAAGCCGATCTGGGGCGGCCACGACGTGGATCACCCGAACTACAACCTGCCGATGTTCGACCCGCTCTGGACGGTGATCCAGGACGCCAACCTGCCGGTGACCTTCCACGTCTCGACCGGGCGCGACCCGCGGGCCGCGCGCGGCAACGGCGGCGCGGTGATCAACTACGTCTCGCACTCGCTCTCGCCCACCATCGAGCCGGTGGCCAACCTCTGCGCCTCCGGCGTGTTCGAGCGCTTCCCGCGGCTGCGGGTGGCGACGATCGAGGCCGGCATCGGCTGGGTGCCGTGGTTCCTGGGCGCGATGGACGAGGCGTATCGCAAGCACCACTTCTGGGTGCGCCCGAAGCTCGGGCGCCTGCCGAGCGAGTACTACCGCGAGCACTGCTGGGCCTCGTTCCAGGAGGATCCGGCCGGTCTCGCGCTGGCCGAGCCGATGGGCCTCGCCGACCGGTTCATGTGGGGCAACGACTATCCGCACCACGAGGGCACGTGGCCGCACTCGGCCGAGGCCATCGAGCGGACGATGGGCCACCTCTCCGAGCCGGCGCGGGCCAACGTGCTCGGGCTGAACGCGGCGCGCTTCTTCGGCTTCGAGGTGCCGGCGGCGCGCCGGTGAGCTCCACCGCGCTGCCGGACGCGCGCGCGGCGGGCGCCCACCGCGCGGCGGGCCGGGTGGTGGACATCCTGGAGCTGGTGGTCTCGGCGCGCGACGGCCTCGCCCTGCGCGAGCTGAGCGCGCAGCTCGTCGCGCCCAAGAGCAGCCTGCTCCCGCTGCTCCGCACCCTGGCCGCGCGTGGGTACCTCGAGCAGGGGCCGGGGGGCGAGTATCGTCTCGGCCGCCGGGCCGTCGAGCTCGGCCTGGGACAGCCGGGCGGGCGCGGGCTGCCCGAGATCGCGCGGCCCGCGCTGCGGGCGCTGATGGAGCGCACCGGGGAGACCGTGTTCCTGGGGACGCTCAGCGGGGACGGGGCCGCGGTGGTCTTCGTCGACAAGGTCGACAGCGACCAGGTCATCCGCTACGCGGGCGGGGTGGGGGAGCGCCGCCCGCTCCACGCCACCTCGAGCGGGAAGGTGATCCTCGCGTTCCTGCCCGCCCCGCAGCGCGAGAAGATCCTCCGCGCGCTGCCGCTCAAGCGCTACACCGACCAGACCGTCACCAGCCTCGGCGCGCTGCGGGCCACGCTGGACGAGGTGCGCGAGACCGGGCTCTGCGTCAACCTCGACGAGCTGGCGGTGGGCGCGGCCGGCATCGCGGCGCCGATCTTCGACCGCGACGGCGCGGTGGCAGGCGCCTGCGCCATCGGCGGGCCCACCGACCGCGTCCGGCCCCGTCTCCGGGCGCTCGCGGCGGAGGTCAGGGCGTCCGCGCGGGCCATCTCCGGGCGGCTCGGGCACCGCCCTGCCCATTCGGGAAAGGACCAGCCATGATCAGCAAGTTCGCCACCGTCTATCCCGGCCACATCGACCTGCCCGACATGGGCCAGCAGGCCACCCCGGCCAACGAGCGGCGCTACTCGAACGAGACGCTGGCGACGGTGTTCGAGAAGACCGAGGACGTGGCGCGGGTGATGGACGAGTGCGGCTACGACGCGCTCTGGCTGGCCGAGCATCACTTCCAGCACGAGGGCTACGAGTGCCTGCCCAACCTCCTGATGCTCGCGGTGCACCTGGCCCACGTGACGCGGCGGCTACGGATCGGCTGCGGCTTCAACATCGCGCCGATGTGGCACCCCCTCCGGCTCGCCGAGGACTTCGCCACCGCCGACATCCTGACCCGCGGCCGCACCATCTTCGGAGTAGGCCGTGGTTATCACAGTAGGGAGGTCGAGACCTTCGGAGCGCCCATCCTCGACGCGGAGGCCAACCGCGAGCTGTTCGAGGAGCAGGTGGAGATCATCCTCAAGGCCTTCGAGCAGGAGTCGTTCTCGCACCAGGGCAAGCACTACACCCTGCCGCCCGCGGTGCCCTACCGGGGCTACGAGCTGCGCGAGATCACCCTGGTGCCCCGCCCGGTCAACCGGCCGGTGGAGTGCTGGCAGCCCATCGTGAGCGCCAAGCCCCGCGCGCTCGATTTCATGGTGCGCCACCGCATCAAGGGCGTGATCGGCGGCGGCGCGGCCACCATGGCGGAGGGCCCGGTGCACGGCTACCGCGAGGCGGCCGCGCGGGCCGGGCGCGAGCTGGCCCTGGGCGAGGATCTCTGCCTCGGCATCTTCTTCCACCTGGCCGATACGCGTGAGAAGGCGATCCGCGAGATCACGCCCTTCTACGAGGAGCACGTCAAGATGTTCGGCCCGCTCGGCTTCGTGCCCGGCATCACCCCGGCCCAGCTCGAGGCGTCGACGCGCCGGGGCGGATGGGGCGCGGCCGGAGTGCCCACCGTCGAGCACTACATGAAGACCGGCGCGTGGTTCGCGGGACGGCCGGAGGACCTGACCGCGTACCTCAAGAATCTCGAGTCGCGCTTCCCCGGGCTGACGCACGTCAACATGAGCACCAGCATGGGGACGCCGAAGTCGGTGATGATCGAGCAGCTCCGCTGGTTCGCGAAGGAGGTCATGCCGAAGTTTTCCCGGTAACCCTTACCGCGCCGCCGCCCGCCTCTTCCCATTCCTGCCCGCCGCGCGCGTCTACCGCCGCGCGCACCGATTGCACGAGAGTTGCTTCTCCTTCCCGGCAAGGAGGATCTCTCATGAACGCGATCCAGTTCCTCGAGCGGGAGCACGAGAAGGCGAAGGCGGCGTTCGGCAAGCTCATGGCCGCGACGCCGGCCGACCGCGGCCGGCTGTGGAAGGAGCTGCAGCCGGAGCTGAAGGCTCACGAGGAGATCGAGGAGGCCTGCCTCTACGGGCCGCTCGAGCAGGACGGCGTCGACGACGCCAAGCTGTCGGGATGGGTGTCGGACCAGCACGAGGAGCAGGTGCAGGAGGTCGAGGGCCTCATCGAGCAGACCGAGCGGCTCGACCCCAAGGAGCCGAGCTGGCTCGCGACGGTGCGCAAGATCCACGACGCGCTGGCGCGGCACATCCAGCAGGAGGAAGGCGAGATCTTCCCTCGGATCGCCAAGGTCTGGGGCCGTGACCGGCTCGAGCAGGCGGGCACCGAGATGAGCGACATGCAGGCGGGCAAGACCGCCTGAGCGAGGCCAGACCGCTAAGAAAATCGCGGTCGGACGCCGGTCAGTACTTTCGGGCGTCCGGCCGCGCGCCGTGACGCGGCGCGCGCGAGTCGACGAGGCCGCCGATGACCGACACCAGCTCGTCGGGATCGACCGGCTTCTCCACGAACACGTCGAAGCCCGCGTCCACCGCCCGGGCGCGGTCCTGCACCCGCACGTAGGCAGTCAGCGCGACCGCCGGGGTCCGCCGGCCGCTCTGGCGCTCCACTGTCCGCAGGCTGCGGATGAGGGAGTAGCCGTCCTCGTCCGGCATGGCCAGGTCCGACACCAGCACGTCCGGACGGATCCAGCGCAGCAGGGCGAGCGCCTCCGCGGCCGACGTCGCGGTCCGCACGCTTGCCCCCGACTCGCCGAGGAGCAGGGACAGCATGTCGAGCGCGTCCTGGTCGTCGTCCACGAGCAGGAGCTGCACCCCGCGGAGAGGCGCCGCCGCGCCGGGCGGGGCGAGGGCAGTGGACCGCTCGGCTTCCGAGCCGGCTCCCAGCGGGAGGCGGATGGTGAACGTCGAGCCGTAGCCCTCGCCCGCGCTCTCGGCGTGCGCGGTGCCCTCGTGCAGCTCGGCGAGGTGGCGCACGATGGCGAGCCCCAGGCCGAGCCCGCCGTGGCGACGGGTGATGGTCGAGTCGGCCTGGCGGAAGCGATCGAAGATGAAGGGCAGGAAGTCGGCCGCGATGCCCTCTCCCGTGTCGCTGACCTGGATCTGGGCGTGACCGTCGGTCCGGGCCAGGCGGATCTCTACTCGCCCGCCCGCGGGGGTGAACTTGATGGCGTTCGACAGCAGGTTCCACACCAGCTGCTGCAGTCGACCCGCGTCGCCGGAGAGCTGCCGCGCGGCCGGGTCGAGCACCACGGTCAGGTCGATCCCCTTCGTCTCCGCGCCGAGCCGGACCGAGTCCGTCGCGGCGTTGATCACCGC
This sequence comes from uncultured Candidatus Rokubacteria bacterium, assembly GCA_963841755.1. Lineage (GTDB taxonomy): Bacteria > Methylomirabilota > Methylomirabilia > Rokubacteriales > CSP1-6 > CAMLFJ01. The sequence goes on along the minus strand of CAWJDX010000017.1, from coordinate 521,882 downwards.
GGCCAGGTCGACCGGGGCCGGGGTGAGCCGCAGGCTGCCGGTGATCACGCGCGAGGCGTCCAGGATGTCCTCGACGAGCTGGGCCTGGGTCTGGGCGTTGCGCTCGATGACCTCGACTCCGCGGGACACGGTGCCCTCGTCGGGGGTGCCGGACTTCAGAATATGGGCCCAGCCGAGGATGGCGTTGAGCGGGGTGCGCAGCTCATGCGAGACGGTGGCCAGGAACTCGTCCTTCATGCGGTTGGCGCTCTCGGCCTCGGCCCGCGCGATGTGCTCGCGGGCCAGCGACTGCTTGCGGTCCTCCAGCTCCTCCTGCAGCCGCTGATGGAGCCGGGCGTTCTCGATCGCGTCGGCCGCGATCCGCGCGTGCAGGTCCATCAGGCGCAGCTCGCGCTCCGCGGGACGGCGGGGGATCGGGAAGAAGAGCGACAGGACTCCGATGATGTCGCCCCGCCGCGTGCAGAGCGGCGTGCTGTGGCACGACCGGAAGCCGCCGCGCTCCGCGGCGCCGCGGTAGGCCGCGAAGACCTGGTCGACGGCCACGTCCTCGATCACCACCTGACGCCGCTCGAGGAAGGCGGTGCCGCAGGCCCCGCCGCCCGGCGGGACGTGGCGGACCTCGTCGAGGAAGCTCTGGTCGAAGCCGGCGTGGACCGCCAGGGTGAGGCCGCGCCGCTCCGGCGCGCAGAGGGACAGGAGCCCTCGGCTCGTGTGCGGCACCGCGATCGCGGCCTCGAGCACTTCCCGCAGGACCGACTCCACGTGGAGGTTGCCGGTGAGGCGCACCGCCATCTCGTGCAGCCGCCGCAGGTCCTCGACCTGCACCTCGAGCTCTTCCTTCACGACCCGGAGCGCGGTCTCCGCTGCGTTGGACTCGATCACCTCCGCCTGGAGCGCGGAGGCCTGCTCCTGGAGCGCGACGATGGCCCGGAGCCGGGCCGCCTCGTCGACGGGCCGAGCCGAGCCGGCCGGAATGACGCGCGAGTGCCGCGCGCAGATCTCCACGATCGGATGCGCGAGCGCGCGACCGCCGAGGCGGGAGAGGGGATACGCGCAGAGCAGCTCGAAGGTGTGGCTGGTGCGCAGTGCGTTCCAGAACTCCTCGAGGCGGACCGTCGCGTCGGAGTGCCCGCGCTCCAGGAGCAGCCCGACCATCTCGCCGAAGACGCGCAGCGGTCGCTCGGAGCGAAGCCGATCGAAGAGGGCGCCGACCGCCTCCGCGAATCGCTGCGGATCGACGTCGCCTCCCACCTCGATGCCCGCCAGGGTCTCCGCGGCGTCGGCGGCGACGTACTGGCCCGCGGCCTGTGCCGCCGCCAGGTCCGGGCCCGTGGCTCGTAGGCGCTCCTCGAGCGCGTCCCGGTGGTCCCGGGTCGCGATCACGAGGCAGGCGTGGCCGGTCGCGAGGCCGGTGCCCACGTAGTCGGCGAGGGTGGCGATCAGGACTGCGTCGTCGTCATAGAACTGAACGACATGATCGACGGCAGGCGCATTCGTCACCGGAGTGGGCATGGGCGGTTTCTGGAGGAGAGCAACCCATGTGCCACCCGGGCATCATCATCACGACGCCATTACGACGGCCCGAATCGGGCCGCAAAACGCCCCTCGGTCCGCTCCGCCCGGTCCGCGGTGGTCCGCGGCCGGGCGCGAGGGCCCGAAGGGTAGAACTTTCTTCCCGGTCACTCTTTCCGGCTGTTCGATCCGCGAACAGCGATCAGCGCCCCTCGAATTCCCAGTACTTCCGCCGATTGTGGTGCTCCAGCAGTCGATTCTCGTACGCGCGGTCGAACGGCCGGCTCGGATCGTACTCGGGCGCCGCCTTGATCTCGTCCCGGCGCAGATCGACGTGGACCTGCGAGTCCGGCCAGCTGACGGTCGTGATCCAGTCCGGCGAGAGCACGACCTTCTTGCCGGGCCACCAGTTGCGAGTGTCGGCGACCAGATAGCGAAGGGCCCACGCGCGATCGTCGATCAGGAAGTCGTCGACGTGGCCGAGCTCGCCGTCGAGCGCCGCGATGTAGTAGCCGGTCACGTCGCGCGTGCTGCGCAGCGAGGGATCGCCGAGCTCGGTGCCGCGCTCGCGCGCGGCCATCTCCTCGGTCATGCCGTCGACGGGGATCGGGGTGGTGGGGAGCGGTGGCATGCCGGGATAGGCGAGCAGGCCCCAGCGATACGGCCCCTCCCAGTAGTAGCGCTGGTCGTAGTAGCGCGCGATCGCCTCCTCCTGCTGCCGGTTCACCGGCTTGTCGCTCTCGACCGGCGGGCTGCCCTTCACCTGCTCCTGGGTGAGATCGACCAGGATCTTGTCCCCGGCCTCGCGCACCGAGAGCGGGGAGATCAGCACCTGACGGCCGGGCAGCCAGGTGCCGGTGTCGACCACGAGGTAGCGAACGGTCCAGCTGAGGTCGTCGAAGTAGAGATCGGCCACGCTTCCGAGGTCGCCGTCGATGGCGGCGATCGTGAGGCCCTTGAATCCGCTGGCTGGCTTGAGCATCGCGCTCCTCCTTGCCGGTGGATCGAAGCATTTCCCGTGCAAGACCCGGGAATCGCATGTTGACGCGCATCCGGCGGGGGGCGGGGAGGCGCGCGGGTAAGGCTTACCGGGAACGACGAGGCGGCTCCGTAAGTCCTGCCGCGCCCGGTCGCACCATGAGGCCCGGTCGCACCATGATGATCGCCAGGCCCAGCAGCACCAGGCCCATGCCGACGAGCCGGCGCGGCCCGAACCGCTCGCCGAGCACGAGCGCGGACGACGCGGCGGCCACGAAGGGAACGAGGAGCGCGAAGGGCGCCACCTGCGCGGCGGAATGCCGGCGCAGGAGGTAGCCCCAGATCGCGTAGGCGAGCACGGTGGCGACGAGGCCCAGGTAGAGAACCGCGGCCACCGCGAGCCACGAGGCCCCGCGCGCCGAGGCCCCGAGGGCGCGCGGACCGTCCCACAGCGCGGCGAGCGCCAGGCCGGGCAGGGGCGGCACGAGGCTCAGCCAGACCGCGAGGGCGAGCGGGTCGACCGCGGGCAGGCGCTTGACCAGCACGTTGCCGACGGCCCAGCTCACCGCGGACATCGCGGTGAGGGCGAGACCGATCGCGGTCAGGTCGCCTCCCACCGTGGCCGCGATGACGGCCAGGCCCGCGAAGGCCACCGCGGTCCCGCTCCACTCACGGCCGGTCGGCCGCTCGCCCGCCGCGAGAGCCGCGAGCACGATGGTGAAGAGGGCCTGGGTCTGCACCACGATCGCGGCGAGCCCGGGCGGCATGCCGGCCGCGATGCCGAGGAACTGGAACAGGAACTGCCCGGTGTAGAGGGTGAGCCCGACCAGCACGAGCGCCTGCCACGAGACGCGGGGGCGCGGCAGCAGCGCGGCGGGCAGGGCGGCCACCAGGAAGCGCAGCGCGGTGAGCGCGGCCGGCGAGAAATCGTCGAGGGCCACGCGCGTGGCCACGAAGGCCACGCCCCAGATGATCGTCACCAGCAGGGCCAGCGCGACGTGGGCGAGCGGCACGCGCTCGACCATAGCATCCGGCGGCCGCGCGATGGACAAGCCGCGGGGCGGCGGCGTAGACTCCGGGCGTTCACCACTCGCTCAGGCACTCAGCCAGGGAGGCCGCCCCCATGCCACCGCAGAGCCTCAAGATCGACCACGCCCGCTACGTCCTCACCCTCGACCGGCAGCGCCGCATCATCCAGGACGGCGCGGTGTTGATCGAGAACGGACGCATCAGCCGGGTGGGGAAGGCGGCCGAGCTCGCGGAGGCGCACGCCGATCGGGTGATCGACGGCCGGCACCTCGTGATCACCCCAGGCTTCTTCAACGGCCACATGCACATCAGCTACGCGCACCCGGTGCGCGGCATCTTCCCCGACGAGCAGGCGAGCCCGCTCGTGCACGTCTTCAACCTCCAGGCCGCGATGACCGAGGAGGAGGAGTACGACACCACGCTGCTCGGCCTGGTCGAGCTGGTCCGGAACGGGACGGTGTGCTTTCTCGATCCCGGGAGCACCAAGTTCCCGGACGCGTGTCTGCAGGCCTACGAGGACGCGGGCATCCGGGTGGTTCTGGGCGAGTGCGTGACCGACCAGCCCGCGCCGTGGGCTCTGCCGCGCTACCCGGCGCCGGAGGCGGTGGCGCGGACGAGCTCGTTCCTCGCGAAGTGGAACGGGCGACTCGACGGGCGGATCCGCGCCTGGGCGATGCCGTTCTCCTACGAGACGTGCAGCGCGGGCCTGCTCGAGTCCCTGAAGCGCGTGGTCGACGAGCAGCACACCGGGCTGACCCTGCACCACAACAGCGGGACCAAGGCGCGCCAGGACGCGGTCGCGCGGCACGGCCACAGTCCCACCGCCTACCTCGAGTCGATCGGGGTGCTGGGGCCCAACGTGCTCCTCGCCCATTGCCTGGGGCTCGACGAGGCCGAGCTCGACTGCATCGCCCGCACCGGCACCACGGTGGCCATGTGCCCGGTCACCGCGGCCAAGGGCGGGCGCGGCGTGCCCGAGCACGGGCGCATGCCCGAGCTGCTGGCCCGCGGCGTCCGGATCGCCCTCGGCTGCGACTCGCCGAACAACTCCAACCACCTCGACATGGTGCGCACCATGAACATGGCCGCCATCCAGTACAAGGACGCCCGCCAGGACACCCGGCAGATCCCGGCCGAGGCCGCGCTCGAGATGGCCACGATCCACGGCGCGGAGGCCCTCGGCCTGGGCGCGGAGCTGGGCTCCATCGAGGTCGGCAAGAAGGCGGACCTGGTGGCCTTCGACGTCCTGCGCCCGGAGTGGCAGGCCCTCTGGAACCCGGTCAACAACCTCGTCTACAACGCCGACGGCCGCAGCGTGCACACGGTGGTGATCGACGGCCGGGTGGTGGTCGACGCCTACCGCCAGACCTTCGTCGACGAGCCTCGGCTCTACGCCCGGGTGCAGGACATCGGCGAGCGGCTGCAGGCGCGGACCGGGATCAGCTTCCCGCGCTCCCGCTGGCCGCTCAGCTGAGGCGACGAGGGGGCCGGCTGCCCCAATTGCGCGGGGGCTGACATTTCCCATCAGTGCCGCCGCAGGGATGGCCGACTAACTCCCTGTTTTCGCTGAGCCGGCGTATGGTGCAGTCCTTGCACCACTCGAGCCCGGGCCGGCGCCCTTGCCCGCCCCAACGCTCGAGCCCGGACGTCCAACCCGGAGAGGAGAAGCCAGTGCCCGACCCGCGCATCCTGGTAGTCGAGGACGAGACGAACGTCCGTGAGCTGGAGGCGGAGATCCTGAGGGAGGAGTGGGAGCACGTCGACACCGCGGTCGACGGCACGGACGCCCTCCGGCTGCTCGCCGAGCACGTCTACGCCGCGATCGTGAGCGATCTCGCGATGCCCAAGATGGACGGCCGCGGGCTCTACGAGGAGGTCGGGCGCCGCTATCCGAGCGCGCACGGGCGGCTCGTGTTCGTGACCGGCTACGCGGAGGCCGAGGAGTACGACGCCTTCCTCCGTCAGAGCGGCGTCCCGGTGCTGGCCAAGCCGTTCACCATCGCCGACCTCATCGGGGCGGTGCAGCGGGCGTTCTCGCCCGCCTAGCGGAGCCCCTGGTGGCCCTTCTCGCCGGATCGTCCGAGCAGCGCTACCGCGCGCTGGTGGAGTCGAGCGCGGGCCTGATCTGCACCCACGACATGTCCGGCCTCCTGCTCTCGGTCAACCGGGCCGCCGCCGATCGCCTGGGTTACGCCGCCGACGAGCTGGTCGGCCGGAGCCTGGGCGATCTCCTGGCGCCCTCGGTGCAGGCGCAGTTCCCGCGGTATCTCGAGCGCATCGCCCACGGCTCGGGCGACGAGGGGCTGATGCTGGTGGTGACGCGGGACGGGGAGGAGCGCATCTGGAGCTACAGCAACGTGCTCTGCCAGGAGCCGGGGGGCCCGCCCTACGTGCTGGGCCACGCCCACGACATCACCGACATCAAGCGCTCGGACGCGCGCGCGGGCGAGGCGGAGGCGCTGCGCTCGGTTGCCCAGCTCGCGCTCGCCACCGCGCACGAGATCAACAACCCGCTGACCGTCATCATCGCGAGCCTGCAGCTCATGACCGCGCGGAAGCAGGTGCCCCCGGAGGCCGCCGGCTACGTGGATCGCGCCATCCGCGCGGGCGAGCAGATCCGCGACATCGTCCGCAACATGTCCCGGATCACCCGCCTCGAGCTGTCCCGCCAGTCGCCGCAGCTGCCGCCGGTCCTCGACCTCCGCAAGTCCAGCGACCCGCAGGACTGATCGGTCGGAAGGGCTTGCCGTCCGGCCCCCTCTCGGGCTAAGGTCTGGGCGGCGAGAGCAGGATTTTCCAGCCGATCCCCCGACGCGAGGAGCGACCAATGAAGCGTGCGAGCGCGATGGCACCGGTGTTCCTGCTGATCCTGGCCCTCCTGGGCGTGACGTGGCCGGACGCCTCGTGGGCCCAGCCCAAGACCGAGCTCACGGTGGCGCTCTCGAGCTTCGCCACCGAGGTGCTCGATCCGCCCCTGGGCGGCCACCTCGTGAAGTACTACCTCTCGATGATCTTCGACTACCTGGTGGGGACCACGCCCGACGGGCAGCCCTCGCGCGACGGCGGCCTCGCGACGCGCTGGGAGAACTCGCCCGACTTCAAGCGCTGGACCTTTTACCTCCGGAAGGGCGTCAAGTTCCACAACGGCGACGAGGTGACCTCCGAGGACGTGAAGTTCAGCATCATGCGGAACATCGGCAAGCGTTCCACCACCGGCTACGCGGGCCCCCTGCGCACCCTGATCGCGGACATCGAGACCCCCGCGCCGGACCGGGTGGTGATCGTGAGCAAGGAGCCGACCCTCATCATCCCCACCTATCTCTCGCGCTCGCTCTCGACCGAGGGGATGATCGTGCCGAAGAAATACGTGGAGACGGTCGGCGACGACGTCTTCGCCCGCAAGCCGATCGGCAGCGGGCCCTACAAGTTCGTGGAGCAGGTGACCGGCTCCCACATCAAGCTCGCCGCGGTCGACAGCCACTGGCGCATCGGCACCCCCAAGTTCAAGACCATGACCTTCCGTCTCGTGCCCGAGGAGACCACCCGCATCGCGCTCCTGCGCCGCGGCGAGGTCGACGTGGCCGACGTGAGCCGCGAGCGGGTGCCCGAGCTGGAGAAGGAGAGCTTCCCGATCCACTACCGCCGCGAAGAAGCCATCCTGACCATGTGGTGGATCCTCGGCCCCGACGGGCCGGTGGCGCCCACCAAGGACAAGCGCGTGCGCGAGGCCCTCAACCTGGCCATCGACCGGGCCGAGATCGCCCAGTCCATCTTCGGGGGCAAGGCCGAGCCGGCGTCGGTGCCGCTCGGGCTCTCGTGGTCCTTCAAGGACGTGGGCTTCAAGCCGACGCCCGAGATGGTGTACCCCTACGATCCGGCGCGCGCCAAGAAGCTCCTCGCCGACGCGGGAGTCGCCTCCGGCTTCACCCTGGACGTCTACGCCTACCAGCTGCCCGGGCTGCCCGAGGGCAAGACGATGGCGGAGGCGGTCGCGGGCTACTGGGAGAAGCTCGGCATCAAGACGCGGCTGATCCCGGTCGACTACCCGGCGTTCCGCAAGGCGTGGCTGGACCGGGCGACCCCGGGCGCGGTCGGCTACTTCAACATCGCCAACCGCGACTGGATCGGGGCCTACGCCCTGCTCGAGAAGATGGCCTACACCCCCGCGAAGGGCAACGCCACCGTCAACGACCCCGAGATCGACGCGATGATCGCGCAGGTGATGCGCCAGACCGACCGCGAGAAGATCAACGCGCTCGTGCGCAACGTGTACACCCGCCTGCGCAGCGAGCACTACGGGGTGCCGGTGGTGTACCTGCACTCGCCCTACGCGACGTCGAAGAGCCTCGGCAAGTGGAACGTGGGCTCCGTCATGTACGACCTCTTCTTCGACGTGCTGGCCTCCGGCAAATAACCGAGCGCGTGATTGGCCCCGGGCGCATGAATCATGCGGTGGGGGGGCATGGGGGAGGAGCGCCGCCGCTCCCCCCCATTCAGAACAATGGGCGCGGCCGTGGCCCCGGGCGAGTGACTGGCACGGGGCATAGGGGAGGAGCGCCGCCGCTCCCCCCATTCAGAACGAGCCGTTAAAAGCTTTGCTCTAAACCGCCAGACGACACGACAGAATGCTCCGCTTCATCGCGGCCCGGCTCGTGCAGTCGCTCGTGGCGCTCGCCATCATCTCGGTGGTGGTCTTCGTGCTGGCCCGGGCCACCGGCGATCCGCTCTACCTGATCCTCCCGATGTCGGCCTCCCAGGAGGACTTCGACAACGCTCGCCGCTACCTGGGCCTGGACCGGCCCTACGTGGAGCAGTACCTCTCCTTCGTGGGCCGCGCGGTCACCGGCGACTTCGGCAACTCGCTGCGCGCGCGCCGCCCGGTCAGCGAGCTGATCCGGGAGCGCCTGCCCAACTCCCTCAAGCTGGCCCTCTTCGCGATGGGCGTCTCGCTCGCGATGGCGTTCCCGCTCGGCATCATGGCCGCGGTGCACAAGGGCACCGGGCTCGACCGGTTCGCCCAGATCGTGTCGGTGCTGGGCCAGTCGCTGCCCACCTTCTGGGTGGCGATCTTGCTGGTGGAGTTCGTGGCCGGCCGGCTGCAGTGGCTGCCCGCGGGCGGCAACGAGGGCTTCACCAGCTACGTCCTGCCCGGCTTCACCCTCGGCTGGTTCGTGGTGGCCGGGCTCATGCGGCTGCTCCGCTCCGGCATGCTCGAGGTGCTCGACTCCGAGTACGTCAAGCTCGCCCGGGTGAAGGGGATGGGGGAGGGGCGGGTGATCTGGCTGCACGCCCTCAAGAACGCCCTGATCCCGGTCATCACGTTCGCGGGCATCTACTTCGCGATCCTGGTGACGACCGCCATCGTGGTCGAGACCGTCTTCGCGTGGCCCGGGCTCGGGCGCCTCGCCTACGAGGGCATCAGCTCGCGCGACTTCCCGGTGATCCAGGCGGTGGTGCTGACCACCGCGGCCATCGTGGCGGTGGTCAACCTGTGCGTCGACTGCCTCTACGCGGTCATCGACCCGCGCATCCGCTATGCCCGCTGAGCCCGGCGCGCTCGCCCTGCCCGGGGTGGACGTGCCCGCCGCGCCGGCGCGGCGGGGCCTCCGCCTGCCCCGGTTCCCGCTCGCGGTGATCGGCCTCTTCGTGCTCGCCGCGGTGGTGGCCCCGCTGCTCGGCCTGCCGGACCCGCACGCCCAGTCGCTGCGGGACCGCTTCAAGCCGCCCGCGTGGGAGGAGGCGGGGAGCTGGAAGCACCCGCTCGGGACCGACCGGCTGGGCCGCGATCTGCTCTCCCGCATCGTGTGGGGCTCGCGGGTGTCGCTCGCGGCGGGGGTGCTCACGGTGCTGGTGGCGAGCGCCTTCGGGGCCGCGGTCGGCCTGACCGCCGGCTACTACGGGGGGCGCGTCGACGCGGTCCTGATGCGCGCCACCGACGCCACCATGTCCTTCCCGGTGATCCTGCTCGCGCTGATCCTGGCGGTCACGGTGGGTCCGAGCTTCACCAACGTGGTGACCGCCATCGCGGTGATCCTGTGGGCCCGCTACGCGCGCGTCATCCGCGGCCAGGTGCTCACCCTGATGCAGCTCGACTTCGTGGCCCAGGCGCGCATCGCGGGGGCGGGGGCGTGGCGGATCATCACGCGGCACCTGCTGCCCAACACCCTCGGCACCCTGCTGGTGCTGGTCACGCTCCAGATCGGCTACGTGATCATCGTGGAGGCCTCGCTCTCCTTCCTGGGCGCGGGCATCCCGCCGCCGACTCCGGCGTGGGGCTCCATGATCGCGGAGGGGCGCGACGTGGTGACCCGGGCGTGGTGGGTGTCGCTCTTCCCGGGGCTCGCGATCCTGCTGGTGGTGCTCGCCTTCAACCTGCTCGGGGACTGGCTGCGCGACACCTTCGACCCCAAGCTGCGACAGCTCTGAGCGCCGACCCGCCCGTGTCCCGTCCGGTCATCGACGTTCGCGATCTCCGCACCCATCTGGTCACCGGCTGGGGCACCGTGAAGGCGGTGGACGGCGTCTCCTTCGAGGTGGCGGAAGGCGAGACCCTCGGCCTGGTGGGGGAGTCCGGCTCGGGCAAGAGCATGACCTGCCTGAGCCTGCTGCGCCTGGTGCCGCGGCCGGCCGCGCGCATCCTGGGCGGCCAGATCCTGCTCGACGGCGAGGACCTGCTCGCCAAGAGCGAGGCCGAGATGCGGAAGATCCGCGGCCGGCGGATCGGGATGATCCTGCAGGACCCGATGAGCTCGCTCAACCCGGTGTTCTCGATCGGCATGCAGGTGCGCGAGCCGGTCGCGCTCTATCACGGTCTGCGCGGGGGCGCCCTCGCCGCGCGGGCCGCCGAGCTGCTCGCCGCGGTGCGCATCCCGTCGCCCGCGGAGCGGCTGCGCGCATTTCCGCACCAGCTCTCGGGCGGCATGCGCCAGCGGGTGGTGGGGGCGATGGCCATCGCGGCGCCGCCGCGGCTGCTGATCGCCGACGAGCCCACCACGAGCCTCGACCTCACCATCCAGGCGCAGTACCTGGGCCTCCTCGAGGAGCTGCAGGAGCGGCACCGCCTGGCGCTGGTCTTCGTCACCCACAACCTGGGCATCGTGGCGCGCATCTGCGACCGGGTGGCCGTGATGTACGCCGGGCCGCATCGTCGAGATGGGGCCGGTGCGCCGGCTCTTCACGCGCCCGACGCATCCGTACACGCGGGCCCTGCTCGAGTCCATCCCGCGCCTCGGGGCCCGCGCGGCGCGGCTCACCGCCATCGAGGGCCAGCCGCCCGACCTGGCGCGGCTGGCCGCGGGCTGCGCCTTCGCCCCGCGCTGCCCGTCGGTGATGGAGCGCTGCCGGGTGGAGGCGCCGCCCGAGACGGTGGTGGAGGCCGGGCACGTGACGCGCTGCTGGCTCGAGGGAGGGCCGGCGGTCGGCGCGCCGGGGGGCGGGACGCCCGCGTGAGCCCGCTCCTCGAGGTCGAGGCGCTCACCAAGCACTTCCCGGTGCGGCGCGGGCTGCTCGGCCGGAGCCGCGAGCGGGTGCGCGCGGTGGACGGCGTCTCGTTCACCCTCGAGGCCGGGACGACGCTCGGGCTGGTCGGCGAATCGGGCTGCGGCAAGACCACCACGTCCAAGCTGGTGCTCGGGCTCGAGCGGCCGACGTCGGGGGCGATCCGCTTCCAGGGCGAGAACGTGCTCGCGCTCGATCGCGCCCAGCTCCGCCGCTATCGTCGGGCGGTCCAGGCGGTCTTCCAGGATCCCTACGCCTCGCTCGACCCGCGCATGCGCGTGGGGTCGATCATCGCGGAGCCGCTCGTGATCAACGAGCGACTGGACCGGGCCGCGCGGCGCCGGCGCGTGCTCGAGCTGCTGGACCTGGTGAGCCTGCCCGCGCGCGCCGCCGATCTCTTCCCGCACGAGTTCTCGGGCGGCCAGCGGCAGCGGGTGGCGATCGCGCGGGCGCTCGCGCTCTCCCCGCAGCTCGTGGTCCTCGACGAGCCGGTCTCCGCGCTCGACGTGTCGATCCGCGCCCAGATCCTGAACCTGCTGCGCGACCTGCAGCAGCGGCTGGGGGTGTCCTACCTCTTCATCGCGCACGACCTGGCCGCGGTGGCGCACATGAGCCACACCATCGCGGTGATGTACCTGGGCCAGATCGTGGAGTGGGGCCCGGCCGAGACGGTCGCGCTCGAGCCGCGCCACCCGTACACGCAGGCCCTCTTCGCCGCCGCGCTGCCGATCGACTTCGACAGCCCGCGCCCGGAGATCGCCGCTCGCGGGCGAGGTGCCGAGCCCGCTACGCCCGCCCGCGGGCTGCCGCTTCCACCCGCGCTGCCCTCACGCCATGCCCCACTGCGCCACCGACCCGCCCGCGTTCCGCCTCCACGCCGGCCGCCAGGTCGCCTGCCACCTTTATTAGGGGTCAGGTCTTACATTCCGACATTTTTTCACGCCGCAGGTGAGTCACCGCGCGCCGGAAATGTCGGAATGTAAGACCTGACCCCGTCCATCAGGCGAGGAGGAGGCAGGCGGCGCCGGCGCAGGCGAGGAGGGCGGCGGTGAGGCGGCGGGCGAGGTCGGGCTCGCCGAAGAGGGTGCGGCCCAGCAGCACCGCGAGGACGGCGGACATGCGGCGGATCGCGTTGACGTAGGCCGCGGAGGCCATGGTGAGCGCGGTGGTCTGCATGCCGGTGCCGGTCACCCCGAGCAGCCCGTGGATCACCACCGTGAGCAGATTGCGCGGCCGCACGCTCTCGGCCAGGCCGCGCGGGGTGGTCACCGCCGCGATCAGCGCGGCCAGGAGCGCGGTCGCGCCGTGCGAGCAGACCAGGTAGCTCGGCGGCCCGAGATGGAGCGCCCCGTAGCGGTCCACCGCGGCGAGGAAGCCGAGCAGGAACGCGGCGCCGAGGGCGTCGAGCGCGTCCCGCCGCGCGAAGAGCGTGCGGATCCGGCCGAGGCGCCCGCCCGCTCCGCCCGAGAGGCTGACGGTGCCGGTGAGGGAGAGCGCGAGGCCGATCCAGCCGAGCGGGCTCGGCAGCCCGCCCGAGAGCGCGGCGTCCGGCAGGATCGTGAAGATCGGGCTCAGCGCGAGGATCGGCCCGACGATCGAGATGTCTCCGCGCGCGCTGGCCCGGGCGAGCAGCCCGCTCATGCCGAGCACGAGCAGGCACGAGACGGCCACCACGGGCCAGAAGGCCCCCGGCGCGGTGAACGGATGCGCCGAGGCCACGAAGAACACCACCCACGCCGCGCAGGCCACGCCCTGGGTCCACGCGACGATCACCAGCGGCGGGATCTCCCGCGCGCGCCCCTTGACGACCGCGAACTGGACGGCCTGGGTGAGGGCCGCCCCGAGCGACAGCAGGAACCAGGTCAGACGAGCTCGACGCGGGGCACCCCGCTCGCCTCGAGCGCGGCGGCCATCGCGGCCACCTCCTCCGCGGAAGGCGGCAGCACCGGCGGCCGCACCAGGGCGCTCCGGAAGAGCCCGCGCAGGGCCATGCCCTCCTTCATCCGCGCGTGCGCGTCGCCCGAGGGCTCGCCGCTGCCGTAGACCGCCTCCTTGATCGGCCAGATGCGCTCGTTGATCTCCCGCGCGCGGCCGAGGTCGTCGGCCTGCATGGCCGCCATCAGCTCGTAGGTCAGCTCCGGGATCAGGCTCGCGCAGCCGACGAGGGTGCCGTCCAGGCGGTGCACGAAGGTCGGGAAGAGGTACTCGTCCATGCAGTTGAGCAGCGAGACGTGCGGGGCCTCCGCGCGCAGGGCGCGGATGTCGCGCTCGTAGCGGCCGAGGTCGCGCTCGCCCATCTTGAAGCCCTTCACCTGGGGCAGGCCGGCCAGGCGCACCATGAGGCGCGTGGAATAGGAGACCTTGGTGCTGGCCGGGTAGACGTGCACGATGATGTCGAGCCCGCTCTCGGCTCCGATGGCCTTCACGTACTCGTAGACCGCGTCCTCGCGCACCCCGAAGCGCAGCCACATGTGACAGGGCATCACGTCGATGGTGTCGGCGCCCGCGTGCGCGGCGGCGCGGGCGTGCTCGATGGCCTCGAAGGTGCCCTCCGAGCAGACCGCGGAGACGACGCGCACCCGGCCCCCGACCGCGTCGGCCACGATGCGGGTGACCTCCGCCCGCTCCTCGGGCAGGAGCGAGCCCACCTCGCCGGTGTGGCCGTTGGTCATCACCGCGGTCACCCCGCGGCGGTCCGCGAGCCAGCGCGCGAAGCGGGCGAGCCCCTCCTCGTCGATCTTGTAGTCGTCGCGAAACGGAATGGCCATCGCGGGGATGACCCCGTGGAATGCGCGGCTCACGCTCATCGGTCGGCTCCTCCCGGGAGACCGTACCCGAGGAGTCGACGCCAGGTCAAATCGGCCTCGCCCTTGACGTGCCGTGCGCCGGCCGCCAAGATTGCTGCCGGGAGGCCATCCATGCCACGCGCATCCTTCGGGCTCATCCTGGCCAATCGGGCGGTCGTGCTCGGCGCGATCCAGGCCCGCGATCTCATCGAGCTGTCGCAGCAGGCCGAGGCCTCCGGCGCCTTCGACACCCTGTGGGTCGGCGACAGCCTGCTCGCCAAGCCACGCCTCGAGGCGGTCGCGCTGCTCTCGGCCCTCGCGGGCGCCACCTCGCGGATGCGGCTCGCGGTGGGCTGCATGGCCACCTTCGTCCACCGCCACCCGCTCCTGCTCGCCCAGCAGTGGGCGAGCCTCGACGTGCTCTCCGGCGGCCGGGCCCTCCTCGCGGTCTGCCTGGGCGGCCCCGACGAGCAGAGCGCCGCGCAGGCGCTCGAGCACCGGGTGATGGGCATCCGCTCGAGCGAGCGGGTGGGACGCATGGAGGAGGGGATCCAGATCCTGCGGAAGGTCTTCAGCGGGGAGAAGGTCTCCCACCAGGGCGAGTTCTACCAGTTCGAGGGCGTGAAGATCGAGCCGCGCCCGGTCCAGCAGCCGTGCCCGATCTGGATCGCGAGCAACCCGACCGGCCTCACCTGGAAGGGCGGGGCCAGCGCGTCGGACGCGGCGGTGGAGCGCGGCTTCCGGCGGGTCGCCCGCTTCGCGGACGGCTGGATGACCAACAAGGTGACCCCGGCCCAGTTCCGCGAGCAGTGGGCGCGCATCGCCCGGATGACGCGCGAGGAGGGCCGCAACCCGGACGCGCTCGGCAGCGCGCTCTACCACAACATCAACATCAACGAGGACCGCCAGCAGGCGCTCGAGGAGAGCAAGACCTTCCTCGACACCTACTACACCTCCAAGTTCTCCCCCGCCTTCGTCGAGGGCTGGACGGTCGCGGGCAGCCCGGCCCAGTGCATCGCGGAGCTGCGCGAGTACGTGGCGGCGGGGCTCACCCACGTCTCGCTCCGCCTCACGTCCTGGGACCAGCGCGGCCAGCTCAAGCGCTTCCTGGCCGAGGTCGCCCCCGCGCTGGTGGGCGGCCGCTGAGAGGTGCCCGCGCCGGGCGTGCGCCTCCTGGCGAACCGCGGCCCGGTCATCGCGGTCGCCCTGCTCGTGGTGGCCCTGGTCGCGGACGCGGTGCTGTCGCTGCACAACATCCGCGAGGTCGCCACCAGCGTGCAGTGGGTCTCGCACACCAACGAGGTCCTGACCCGGCTCGAGGTGGTCCTCTCGACCCTCAAGGACGCCGAGACCGGCCAGCGCGGCTACCTGCTCACCGGGGAGCCGGCCTATCTGGAGCCGTACCGCGACGCGGTCGATCGCCTACCGCGCCAGATCGCCGACCTCCGGCAGCTCACCCTCGACAACCCGGCCCAGACCGTGCGCGTGCTGCGGCTCGATCAGCTCGCGAGCGAGCAGCTGGCCATCCTGCGTCGCGGTCTCGATCTCTTCACGCTCGAGCCCGACCGGGCGCGGGCGCTCGCGGCCGCGCGACAGACGGTGCTGAGCGGCCAGGGCAAGCAGGTCATGGACGCGATCCGCGCCGAGGTGGACCAGATGCAGCGGGTCGAGTGGGATCTGCTCCGCGAGCGCGGCGCGATCTCCCGCGCGAGCGCCCGGATCGCGCTCGCCACCACCGTCGTCGCGCTCGCCATCGGCCTGGGCCTGGTGGCCCTCGCGGTCTGGCTGTTCGCGCGCAACCTGGCGATCCGCCAGCGCGCGGCCGAGGTGCTCCACGCCGAGCGTGAGCGCTTCCGCACCACGCTCACCAGCATCGGGGACGCGGTGGTGGTGACCGACGCGCACGGGCGGGTGACCCTGCTCAACCCGGTGGCGCAGGCCCTGACGCGCTGGGACGGCGACGCGATCGGCCGGCCGATCGACGAGGTCTTCCGGATCGTCAACGAGGCGACCCGGAGCCCGGTGGAGAACCCGGTGGCCAAGGTCCTGCGGGAAGGCGCGATCGTCGGCCTCGCCAACCACACGGTGCTGATCGGGCGGGACGGGACCGAGGTGCCGATCGACGACAGCGGGGCCCCGATCCGCGACGGACGCGGCCGCGTCGCGGGTGTGGTGCTCGTGTTCCGCGACATCACCGCGCGCCGCGCGACCGAGCAGGAGCTCCACGAGAACGACCGCCGCAAGGACGAGTTCCTCGCCATGCTGGCCCACGAGCTGCGCAATCCGCTCGCCCCGATCCGCAACGCGGCCCACACCCTGGCCCTGCTCGGCACCCCCGACGAACGGATCCACTGGGTGTCGGGCGTGATCGAGCGCCAGGTGGGGCTCATGACCCGCCTGGTGGACGACCTGCTCGACGTCTCCCGCATCACGTCGGGCAAGATCACGCTGCAGCGCGAGCCGATCTCGATCGCGTCGGTGATCGCCCAGGCGGTGGAGGCGGCGCGCCCGCCCGCCGAGAGCCGGAAGGAGACGCTGGAGGTGGACGTGGACCCCGACGTGGGGTGGGTAGACGGCGACCAGGCCCGCCTCGTCCAGGCGGTGGGCAACCTGCTCGACAACGCGATCAAGTACACGGAGGAAGGCGGGCACATCCGGCTGACCGCCCGCGTCGACGGCCGGGAGGTCGTGATCGCGGTGCGCGACAGCGGCGTCGGCATCGCCGGCGATCTCCTGCCGCACGTCTTCGATCTGTTCACCCAGGCGGACCGCTCGCTCGCGCGTCGGCAGGGCGGGCTCGGGATCGGGCTCACGCTGGTGCGACGGCTGGTCGACATGCACGGCGGCCGGATCGAGGCCGCGAGCGAGGGGCCCGGCCACGGCAGCGAGTTCACCATCCGGCTGCCCCGGCTGGCCGTCGACGCGGTCGAGCCCGCCGCGGAGCCGGCGCCCGGCGCGCCGGCGGAGCCGGCCGCTCCCGCGCGCCGGGTGCTGGTGGTGGACGATCAGGCCGACTCCACCGACTCGCTGGCCCTGTTCCTGCGCCTCCGGGGCCACCAGGTCCACACCGCCTCCGACGGGCCGGGGGCCCTCGAGGAGTTCGCGCGCTGCCGGCCAGAGGTGGTCTTTCTCGATCTGGGGCTGCCCGGCATGAGCGGCTACGACGTGGCGCGGCGGCTGCGGGCGATGCCGGAGGCGCGGGACGTGCGGCTGGTGGCGGTCACCGGCTACGGGACCGAGACCGACCGCGAGCAGACGCGGGCCGCCGGCTTCGACGTCCACCTCGCCAAGCCGGTGGACCCGCACGCGGTCGAGGCGCTCCTCACAGCCCGCGACGCTTGAGGAAGCTGCTGAACCAGGGCCCCACGTAGTTGTCGTGCGCGCTCTTCCGGATCGTGTCCTTGAGCGCGTCCGACTTATGTTCGTTGATGCTCTCCGCGACGATCGTGAGGGTCTTCGTGCTCTGCTGGTAGCGCCACCAGAACCAGGCGAGCCCACCCCCGCTGCCCAGCACCATCACCCCCAGCAGGACGACCGCCGAGATCAGCGCGACCTGGGTCCGGTTGGGCAGGCCCTCGCTCATGCCCTGCCGGGCCCCGCGCATCGCCTGGAGCATGACCTGGTGGGTGAGGCCGCCGAAGCCCGCCTGGTTGATCGGGTCGTCGGCCCCCTCGGCCGCGCCCTTGATGAGGGCGAGCGACATGTTGCGCCCGACGAGCTGCAGCCGCGCCTGCATCGGCCCCTCGAGCCCGGCCACCAGCGACGCGACGAGCTGCTCGCCCATCTGCCGGGCCAGCCGCTGGGTGGCCGGGTTCACGTCGCGCTCGATCGAGTCGCGGAGGGTGGTGGTGGCGGCGAGGATGCTGCCGGTGGCGACCTTCCGCAGCTCGATCTCGAGCTGATCCCCCGCGCCCTTGACCAGGGCCTGGACCGTCCCGTCGCCGCTCCGGTGGAGGCTCTCCATGGCCTGGGTCACGAGCAGATCGACCTGCTGGCGCATCTCGGGCGAGCCGAGGCGGGCCTGCAGGGTCTGCATCGCGGAGTCGGTCATGTCGCGCGCGGCCCGGGCGAGGGCCGGATCCTCGAGGCTGCCGCGCAAGGTTTGCCGCAGGGGATCCTGGAGACCGGGAATGCCCTCGCGCACGCCCTGCATGGCGCCGGCCGCCGCGCTCTGGCCGGCGCCGTGGATGAAGTCCTGGGAGACGCAGCCGCCGTGCGCGGCGGCGAGCAGTCCGAGGGTGGTCAGCCAGAGGGCACCGTGGCGGGTGGGGGACGACGTGCTCATGCGTGATCTCCAGGGGTGCGGTCGAGGTCGTGGCCCATTCGTGTAACACAGCGATTGTGTAGCCGCAAGCCGCGGCATAGACTGTTGGGACATTTTTGCCCGGGAGGGTGTGTGAGCAGTCCGGTAGCGCACGACGGCACGATGGTGGACGACTCCATCGCGGCGACCGAGGGGCCCAGTCCTTCCACTCGCGCGCTCGTGCAGTTCGTGTTCCTCGCCGCGCTCGGCGCGCTGCTCTTCAACTTTCACGGCATCTCGCTGCACCTGACCCCGTGGTCGCAGGCCATCGTCAACGCGATCGTGAAGTACACCTACGATGCGACCGGTCAGCAGAAGACGCTGGTGGTGCTCTTCCGCGAGGAGAACCTCGCCACCCTGAAGGAGTCGTTCCCGATCTCGTACGCGCGCCACGCCGAGGTGCTGGAGGCGCTCGCGGTGTACGAGCCGGCCGCGGTCTTCGTCGACTTCGCGTTCATCGACAAGCGCCCCGGCCAGGACGTGGCGCCGCTCAGCGAGGCGATCTGCGGCCTGCAGGCCTCGGGCGTCGCGGTGTACCTCGCCGCCTCCCCGCTGTCCGGCAACGCGGGAGGCGACGGGCTGCGCGACGGGCTCGACCGGAGCTGCTTCACTCCGGTCGACGTGCAGATGGACACCGAGATCGGGGCGAGCGGCGTGCTCACCTACCGCGCGTGCAAGAACGTCGCGGCCTCGTGCGAGCCGGCCGGGCTGCTGTGGACGCCCGCCTTCGCGATGGCGGCGCCCCAGGTGGGGCTCGCGCGCGCGGACGGCCAGCAGATGGAGATCATCTGGGGCAACCGCGTCTCCGCGCTCAACGAGTCGTGGATGGACTGCACGAGCGACGGCACGCTCGTGCACCTGCGCCAGATGCTCAAGGAGAACCCGCTCGCGTCGAAGCGGAAGTGCCCCCACACCAACACCATCTCGGTCGTCCACCTGCTGGGGCGCTTCGACCAGACGCTGAAGGACCAGGTCGTCAAGGGCAACACCGTGTTCTACGGGGGCAGCTTCGAGATGGCGGGCGACCGCGTCATCTCGCCGGTCTTCGACGACCTGCCCGGGGTCTACCTGCACGCGATGGCCTACGACAACCTGCTCACCTTCCGGAAGGACTACAAGCGCGCCGAGCAGCACGGGCTCTCGCTCTCCCGGGTGGTCAACGGCCTGCTCCTCCTCTTCACGATCGTGCTGCTGCTGCTGGTGGACAAGCCGCCCGCCTTCGCGCGCCGGCTGCTCGGCCGCCTCGGCACCGTGAGCCCCCGGGTCAAGTGGGCGACCCTCGCGGTGGCGGTGGCGTGCGTGGCCCTCACCGCGTTCACCCGGACGAGCGTGCTCGCGATCCTGCTCCTGGTGCCGCTGCTGCTGGGGGTGGTGGCGGTGCTGCACCTGGCCGCGACGCATCCGGAGCGGCGGCCCTCCGCGCGCCAGTTCCTCTGGTCGGGGTTCCTGGGGGCGACGATCCTGCTCGGGGCCATCCTGCTCTTCCTGGGGGTCGACGCGCGGTACGGCATCGAGGCCGCGCTCCTGCTGGTGGTGCTCCCGGGCTACTTCGTCTACAAGGCCCTCGTCGCGCGCGACGTGATGTTCGTGGCCACCACGGTTCTATTGATCGGGGCCGCGGTGGTGAGCTTCCTGCCCCCGATCAACCTGGGCCCGCGCAACATCGTGGCCTACGTGGCGTTCTTCGAGCTGGCGCGCGCGTTCATGCGGCGCGCCGACTCGGCGGCCCGGCGGTACTTCACCCTGCGGGCCGAGCAGCCCGATCCGGCGAGCTGGGGAGTGGGCGCCGGCACCCTGAAGACGATGGACTGGGTCTTCGCCCTCTGCATCAGAGGCGACGACGAGGAGGTCATTCATGAGGCGACGGCTCGAGCGGTGGCGTGAGGCGGTGGTGGCGGCGGTGGTCCTGGCGGGTGCGACCGCCGGGTGGACGCCCGGAGTGTCGGCGCAGGGGACGCCCGGCCCGGAGGCGTTCAACATCGTCGGGCTCCGCATGAGCAAGGTCACGCTGTACCGCGACTGCAGCATGGACAAGGGCGTGTCGTTCTCGCGAGAGGACCTCGAGAAGCGCAAGCCGTGGCGGGCGACCAACGACGCCAAGACCGCGGTCTACTACTGGGTGAAGATGGACGGCGCGGACTACTGCGTGAAGGCCTTCGCGGTCGAGACCGACCGGGTGGTCCCGGTGGTCAAGGACGAGGAATGCAAGACCCGCGTGGCCGGGCGCCCGCCCAAGACCGGCGCGGTGCGCGGCGTGGGCGAGAGCTGCAATTGAGGCGTCCCGGGATGCGGCTGTACTGGGTGCTGGCCGGACTGCTCGCGGGCGGCTGCGCGGGCGGGGCGGGGGGTGACGGCACGACCCCGGCCTCGTGGACGCCCTCCTGGCTCGCGGGCAAGGGCGCCAGCACCACCACCGTCCTGGCCCGGCTCAAGGCCGGACCCTACGAGGCGTCGAGCCTCGCGGTGGGCGAGGAGAAGGATCTCGCCCAGCATCGCGGCGACGCGCTCGGCTTCGTGCGCTCGGCCGCGCTCGAGCAGTACCTGAACGAGACCCGGCGCCGCCTGCTGGCCGCCTCGGGCCGGACCGGGGTGCCGGGGCGCGTGGTGATCCTGGCCAACCCCGGCTTCGAGGCGTTCTCGTCGCCCGACGGCAACGTCTACGTGGCCATGGGCCTCCTCGACTCGCTCGAGAGCGGGACGAGGTCGCGGCGATCCTCGCCCACGAGCTCTCCCACGTGCTGCTCGCGCATCACAGCTCGGACCTGCTCGGCGACGTGCAGCACAAGGGCCAGGCGCTCTACGAGCTGGGGATCGGCGCCAAGACCGCGCTCGCGGGCCAGCGCACCGTCTCCAAGGGCGACTCGCGGAACATGACCAACGTGCAGCTCGCCACCGACGCCACCGACAAGCTGGTGCTGCCGGCCTGGAGCCGGGGGCAGGAGCGCGAGGCGGATCTGCTCGGCATGGACCTGCTCGTGGAGAGCCGCGTGGCCGGGCCCGCCATGATGAGCATGCTCGAGAAGCTCCAGGCGTGGGAGCTGGCGAACAAGGAATCCGACAACGCCTTCTCCGAGCGCCTCCAGCAGGCCTCGCAGCGGAACGTCAACGAGGCGGTGGGGGTCGTGTACCAGAAGCTTCTCGGCACGGTCTCGGTGAATCATCCCAAGACCTCCGAGCGGATCGAGGACGCCGCCCAGTACTTCGAGCGCTTCTACGGCAGTCGCCCGCCGGTGGAGCCGCAGGCCGGACCCTGGAAGGCGGTGCGGGCCCGTCCCGAGGTGGCCCAGGTGCTGGTCAGCTACAAGCGAGCCTTCCAGGCCCGCCGCCTGCTCGAGCAGGGCAAGGCCCAGGAGGCGTACACCGCGGCCCGCGCCTCGGTGGCCGGGCGCACCGACGCCTACCCCAACTGGGTGCTGGCCCACTCCGCGGCGGCGATCGGGCGGCAGACCGAGGCGATCGACGCCCTGCGCCGCGCGGTCGGCTCGCCCGAGCCGATCCCGCTGGTCTACGAGGACCTGATCTTCGCCTACGAGCGGACCGGCAATGTCCCGGTCGCGCTGCAGTGGACCGATCAGGCCTCGAAGGTCTTCGCGGGCGCGGCGCGCTTCAAGCCCCACAAGATCCGGCTCCTGCGCAAGGCCGGGCGGGTGGCCGAAGCGCAGACCCTCACGCTGGACTGCGCGCTCAACGGAACCACCGAGCTCAAGCGCGCCTGCCAGCAGGCCAACCAAACGCCGGCGGGCGCGGCGGCTCGATAAGGGGCCATCTGCTTCGTTGACGCCCTCGGCTGCGCGCTCGACGTACGGGGAGTACGCCTCGCGTGCCGCCTTCGGGCGTCGCCTCGCAGCTGACCCCTTCTCGAGCCGCCGGCGAGCGTGAGAGGTCGGTCGGCGGTCAGCCGGTGAGGTCGAGGAGCATCGCGGCGTGGTCGCTGGCGGAGCGGCGGTCGCGGCGGCCCCAGTCGTAGCGGAAGCTCTCCAGGCGCGGCCGTAGCGCGCCGTTCAGGAACGCCTGGTCGATCCGGAAGCCGTTGCCCCCGTTCGGCGAGTACCACGTGTAGGCCCGCGCGTCCCCGCGCAGATGCCGGAAGGCGTCGATCCATCCCGCCTCGTGGAGCCCGCGCATCCAGCCGTCCTCGATCCGGTTGAACGCCGGCACCTCCTCGTCGAGCCCGATCCGGCCCGAGTTGGTGTCGCCCAGGAAGACGGCGGGGCCGGGCCAGGTCCGGCGCGCGGTCTCGAGCACCGCGTCGAGGTAGGGGTACTTGCGCCCCGTCACGCGGTTGGGGACGTGCATCACCCCGACGACGAGCGGGGTCGGTGACTGGATGCGCGCGAGGAGCCAGCGGCCGGGCTCGACGGGCGCGGTGGCCAGGCGCACGCGCCGGAGCGGCCACCGCGAGGCGAGCAGCAGGCCGTTGACGGTGGGGCGCGCCGGGTCGGCGGTGGTGCACTGGTAGGCGAGGCCGCGCGCGGCGAGCGCGCGGGCGAGCTCGCCGCTCGGCGGGGTGCCGCGGAACTCGCAGAGCGCCACCGCGTCGGCGCCCCACGTCCGGATCCGCCGCGCGATGGCGTCGGCGCGGACGCCGCCCCCGTGCCGGATGTTCCAGAAGACGACCCGCATCGGTGCCCGCCTACTTGTCGAGCCAGACCTCTTGCAGGCGACAGCAGTTGTAGGTCACCTGGTTCGGGATCAGGTTCTTCACGTAGGGATAGTGGGCGAAGCGATCGGTGCGCCAGCCCATGGTGGGCCGGGCCGCGTCCTCCTCGAGCTTCTTCTGGATCTGCCAGACGAGCGCCAGCCGCTTCTGGGCGTCGATCTCCTGCGACTGCTGATCGATCAGCCGGCCCACCTCCTCGTTGCAGTAGTCGCCGTAGTTACGGGGGGACCCGCACGAGAAGTTCTCGTAGAAGTTGGCGTCGGGATCGTCCACCCCGAGGCCGGTGAGGTTGGCCCCGATCTGGAACTCGCGGCGGGTCACCATCGGGTGCCACTGCGCGGTGTCGATCTGCTTGAGGGTGGCTTCCACCCCGACCTGCTTGAGATCGCTGACCACGAAGCCCGCGAAGTCGAGATAGATCGCGATCGCGCGGGTGACCAGCTCGACCTTGAGCGGATTCGACGGCCCGAAGCCCGCCTCGGCCAGGAGCTTCTTGGCCTGCGCCCGGCCCGCCGCGGCCCCGCCGTAGCCCGGGAGCTGGCCCAGGTCCCGATCGAGGAGCCCCCACACGCCCCACGGCTTCGGAGCCAGGGAGGCCCCGACGACCGCGGCGCCGCGATGCACGGTCTGGGTGTAGATGCGCCGATCGATGGCGAAGCTGAGCGCGCGCCGGACCTTGATGTTGTCGAAGGGGGGCTTCTTGGTGTTCAGGAGCAGGTTCTCGCTGACGTTGCTCGCGGTCTCGGTGAACACCATGCCCGGGACCGCGTTCTTGAGCTGCTCGGCGATCGCGAGCGTGGTCTCCCCCGGATAGGCCACGTCGATCTGGCCCGCCTGCAGCGCGGCCACCCGCGTGCCGCGCTCCACGATCACGGTGTAGCGCACGCCGTCGAGGTAGGGGCGGCCCTTCACGAAGTAGTCCGGGTTGCGCACCAGCTCCACCGACTGCCCGCGCTTCCACTCCTTGAACTTGAAGGGGCCGGTGCCGATGCAGCGCGAGCGGTGCTCGGCGAGCGGCACGTGGGCCGGGATGACCGGGGAGTAGCCGGAGGCGAGCATGGCGATCAGCGAGGGCTGCGGCCGCTTCAGGCGGAAGACCACCGTGTAGGGGTCGGGCGCCTCGATCGCGTCGACGTTGGCGTACCACTCCTTGCGGGGGTTGATCCGGAGCTTGGCGGGCGCCTCCGCGGCCTCGCGCACCACGTCGAAGGTGAACTTCACGTCCTTCGAGGTGAACGGCTGGCCGTCGTGCCACTTGACGTCGCGCCGCAGGAAGAAGACCAGGTTGCGGTAGTTGTCCTGCCAGGACCACTTCTCGGCCAGCTCCGCCACGATCGTGTCGGCGCGCGCGAGCCGCTTGCTCTGGTCGTAGATGACCAGGTTGCTGTAGCAGGGCATGGCCGGCCAGGTCACCGAGTTGGTGGCGCTCTCGTGGATCGCGAAGCCCTGCGGCAGGTCCTCGCGGAGCACCGGGCGAAGGACGCCGCCCGGCTTGCCCTCGCGGACGGCGGGCGCCTGCGCGGCCGCGGGGACGCGCGCGACCGCCAGGATCAGGAGCAGGGTAGAGACACGGAGGGTGTGGCGCATGGCGGAGTCTCCCTGGGTGACGCGATTGCTGCGCCCCTCACCCTGCCCTCTCCCCGTGAGCCAGGGGAGAGGGCGGGGAGGGGATGACCGGCGGATCAGACGGTGACGGGCTTGTAGACCGGCATGCGCCACTCGGGGAAGCGGCGGTCGGCGCCACGCACCACGTTCATGTACGCGGTGAGCAGGCGCTGGGTGATCGCGCCCACCCCGCCGTCGCCCAGCGGGAAGCGATCGACCGAGAGGATCGGGGTGATCTCGTAGCCGCTGCCGCAGAAGAAGGCCTCGTCGGCCACGTAGAGCTCGGTGCGGGCGATGTCGCGCTCCACCACCTCCATGCCGAGGGCGGGCGCCACCGCGTCGATCAGGGTGGTGCGGGTGATCGACTCGAGGATGTCGCTGGTGATCGGCGGGGTGATGAGCTTGCCCCGGCGGACCATGAAGAAGGTGGCCCCCGAGCCCTCGGCCACCGTGCCCTGCTGGTTCAGGAAGATCGGCGCGTCGTAGCCGTCCGCCTTGGCCTGCAGCGTGGCGAGCCGCCCGTTCTGGTAGTTGGCCCCGCACTTCAGGCGAATCGGGATCGCGTTGTCGTGGGTGCGCTGCCAGGAGGTGATGCAGCAGCGCAGGCCGTCGCCGTCCGAGATGCGGCCGCGGCGGCGGGGATTGATGTAGAGCCCGGTCGGCCCGGTCGAGTCGAGGCCGGGGGCGGACACGTAGGCCACGAGGTGCATGTGCACGTCCTCGCGGATCTCGTTGCCCCGCAGGACCTCGCGCACCGCCTCGTAGATGTCCATGTCGCTGTAGGACACCGTGAAGCGCATCATCTTCATGGACTCGCGGAGGCGCGCGAAGTGCTCGGCGAGCCGGAAGCAGTAGAGCTCCCCGTCCGCCTCGTTCCAGTACGCCCGCAGGCCCTCGAACACGTTGGTCGCGTAGAACACGGCCGCGCTGTTCACGGGCAGGACGGCCTCGGCCTGGGAGACCAGCCGGCCGTTCATCCAGATCTTCAGCTCTTTCGCCACGATGGGATCCTCCGTTGTCGGCGCCCCTGCGCTGCGGCGCGCGACCGCAGAGAGGATATCATTCTTGACCGCCAAATGGGCTTGGCCGCCCAAGTGGGAGAGCAGCAGCCGGGTGACCGCCGCGGGGGCCTGGTCGGTCACGAAGTGGCCCACCCCCGGCACGATCTCGAAGCGGAAGGGCCCGGTGACGAAATCGGCGGTGAACCGGGCCGCCGAGGGCCCGACGGTGGCGTCGCCGTCTCCCCAGATGTAGAGCGTCGGCACCGTGACCGGGCCGACCTCGACCGCGGTCAGGGTTCCGGCCGCGCGGTACCAGGCCAGGGCCGCCTCCAGCGCGGCCGGCTCGCCCAGCACCGAGACGTACTCCGCGACGGCGGCGGGGCCCACCCCCTGGTCGGCCAGCCGGGCGCGCAGCCGTCGGGCGCCGTCCTCGAGCAGGCGGGGACCGGTGGTGGGATCGTGGAAGATCCGGTGGTGGCGGGAGCGGTGCTGCTGATCGTCGGCGTTCTCCTTGAAGGCCCGGCGGAACGCGGCCGGATGAGGCCGCGACAGGACGGTGAGCGAGCGAAGCCGTCCGGGATGGCGGTGCGCGGTGACCCACGCCACGTGGCCGCCCCAGTCGTGGCCGACCAGGTGGAAGGGCCGGCCGGCCGCCCCGCTCGCGTCGGCCAGGTCGAGCACGTCCTGGACCAGCCGGTCGATGCCGTACGCGCCCAGCCCCTGGGCCGGGTCCGGCCGCACCCCCGGGGAGTAGCCGCGCTGGTCCGGGGCCACCGCGCGGTAGCCGGCCGCGCCCAGCGCGGGGACCTGGTCGCGCCAGGTGTGGCGCGTCTGCGGGTAGCCGTGCAGGAGCAGGACGAGCGCGCCGTCGGCGGGGCCGGCGACGTCGGCGGTGAAGCGGCCTTCAGGCGTCGCCACCGTGACTTCACTCATGAATCCGTTCGCCTCGCCTCCGGCTGCGGCTCACAATGCACCGTGAAGCCGGTGAGGGTGGTGCTGCCGAACGAGGTGGTGAGGGCCACGTCGACCGCGTCGCGGCCGCGGCCCATCAGCACGCGGCCGATGCGCGGCTCGTTGTGGCGGGCGTCGACGGTGTGCCACCGGTCGCCCAGGTAGACCTCGAGCCAGGCCGAGAAGTCCATCGGGTTCGGATCCTTCGGCACGCCGATGTCCCCCAGGTAGCCGGTCGCGTAGCGGGCCGGGATGTTCAGCGCGCGCAGGAACGTGATGGTCAGGTGCTGGAAGTCGCGGCACACGCCCTGGCGCTCGGTGAAGACGTCGAACGCGGTCTTGGTCGGGCGCGAGAACTGGTAGCCGAAGGTCACGTTCCGGTGCACCCAGTCCACCACCGCCTGCACGCGCTCCCACGTCTCGGGCGTCTTGCCGAAGAGATCCCAGGCGATGGCCGACATGCGGTCGACCTCGCAGTACCGGCTCGCGAGCAGGTACCGCCAGGCTCTCGGGGGGCAGCTCCGGCACCGGCCGGAGCGGCTGCCCTTCGATGGTCGGCTCGGGCCGGCCCGAGTCCTCCACCACGTTGTCGTAGCGGAGGCGGAGCGTGCCCGGGGGCGCCACGATGCGGGCGGCGCGATTGCCGAACCAGTCCACGAAGCTCTCGACGTCGCCGACCGGCTCGGTCTGGATGGCTTCCGGCTGCTGCAGGGCCGGAACGGTGTCCGGGTGCACGTACAGCATGAGGAGCATCGGCGTGGGGCGCGGGATCTCGAAGATCAGCTCGTGGCCGATGCGGATCCGCATGGGGCCACGGTAGCCGCCCCGGTGGTGTCGGTCAATCACATCCGCGGCGCTTCTGGTACGATACTCGTCGATGCTCAGGAACCGGGCAGGCTCACCGGCGGGCGCGCCATGACCTACTGCGTCGGCATCTGGACCCGGGACGGCCTCGTGATGGCGTCCGACTCCCGCACCAACGCGGGCCACGACCAGGTCAACATCGCGCGCAAGATGCACACCTTCGTCCAGCCGGGCGAGCGGGTGTTCATCCTGCTCAGCAGCGGCAGCCTCTCCTGCACCCAGTCGATCATCACCCTGCTCAAGCGCGACTTCGACCAGGGCAAGGGGCTGGCCCAGGCCCCGTCGCTCTACGACGCGGCCCGGGTGATCGGCGAGCAGGTGCGGCGCGTGTCCGACATGGACCGCGACGCGCTCGAGCGCGACGACTTCAAGTTCAACGTCAACCTGGTGCTGGGCGGGCAGGTGCGCGGGGAGTCGCCCGGCCTCTTCATCATCTACCCCCAGGGCAACCCGCTGCAGGCCAGCGAGGACTCGCCGTATCTCCAGATCGGGGAGACCAAGTACGGCCGCCCCATCCTGGACCGCGGCATCCGCTTCCAGCGCACCACCCTGGAGGAGGCGGCGAAGTACGCGCTGCTCTCGCTCGACTCGACCATGCGGTCGAACGTGACGGTGGGCCCGCCGATCGATCTGCTCGCCTACGGGGTGGACGAGTTCGAGATCACCCGGGTGCGCCGCTTCGCCGCGAGCGATCCGGACCTCATCAAGATCGGCACGCGCTGGGAGCAGGCGCTCCGCCAGGCGGTGGGCCGGCTGCCCCAGATCCGCTTCCGGGCCCGCCGTCCCGCGGAGCCGTCCCAGCTCCCGGCCGCCGAGACGATCGAGCTGGTGGAGCCGAGCGTGTCCGAGTCCGGCGGCCGAGCTGCAGCCACAGGCCAAGCCCCCATCATCCTGACCGACGAGGAGCGAGCGATGCGCATCTACTACGACATCCGCCTGAGCGACCGGAACATCACGAAGCGCGAGCTCACCGGCGAGGCGATCGTGAAGGCCGGCCGCTACTTCATCGCCAAGACCCTGCTCGAGCTGGGTGCGGCTACTGTCGACCCGCTCTCCCCGGCCAATCCCCTCATCTTCTCGGCGGGGCCCTTCGCGGGTACGAGCTTCTCCAACGCCAACCGCACCAGCGTGGGCTGCAAGAGCCCGCTGACCGGCGGCGTCAAGGAGGCCAACGGGGGCGGCAGCTTCAGCTACGGGCTCGGCCAGCAGCACATCGCGGGCTTCACCCTGCTCGACGCCTCCCCGGACTGGGTGGTGATCCACTTCAAGAAGGACGGCACCATCGAGTTCGACGACGCCGGGCCCTACCTCGGCAAGGGCAACTTCGAGGCCCAGGCCATGCTGCACGCCCGGTACGGCAAGAAGGTCACGATCGCGCTCTGCGGCCCGGTGGGCGAGTACCAGGGGCTCATCGCGGGCATCGCGTTCAGCGACAAGGATGGCCGCCCCGCCCGCCTCTCCGCGCGCGGGGGAGTGGGCGCGGTCATGGGGGCCAAGAAGGTGAAGGCGGTCGTGGTGGACCTCGACAAGATCCCGTCGTTCTCCGAGCCGAAGAAGGTGAACGCGGCCATCAAGAACTACGCCAAGATGCTGCAGGCCGACTCGATGGTGGCGAACTTCTACGCCAAGATCGGCACCATGGGCATGGCGGATCTGCAGAACACTCCTGGGCGGCCTGCCGGTGCGGAACTTCAGCGCGGGCCAGCAGGTCGACGTCTCCAAGGGCGAGAAGTTCAAGATGGGCGGCGAGTACATCAGCCAGCTCAACGTCTCCCGCGGCGGCGAGCACACCCACGCCTGCATGCCCGGCTGCGTGATCCAGTGCAGCAACATCTACGCGGACAAGGACGGCAAGGAAGTGGTCTCGCCGGTCGAGTACGAGACCCTCGGGCTGCTCGGCACCAACTGCGGGCTCTCCGATCCCGACGACCTCGCCCAGATGAACTACATCGCCAACGACCTGGGCGTGGACACCATCGAGATCGGGGCCATGATCGCGGTGCTGATGGAGGCCGGCCTCGGGGCCTTCGGCGACCTGCGATTCATGGCCGACTGCTTCGCGGAGATCCGGAACGGCTCCGAGAAGGGGCGCATCTGGGCCCAGGGCACCGCGCGGGTGGGCGAGCACTACGGGGTCAAGCGGGTGCCGGTCATCAAGAAGCAGGCGATCAGCGCCTACGATCCGCGGGTGGTCGAGGCCACCGGCATCACCATGATGGCCACCGCCCAGGGCGCCGATCACACCGCGGGTAACCTGCCGCGCCTCAAGACCCGCGAGATGGAGACGCCCGCCATCGTGGAGCAGAGCGTGGCCCACCAGGCGCGGGTGGCCGCCAACGACTCGCTCGGTCTCTGCATCTTCGGCATGAGCGTGACCAACCCCAACACCGAGTGGCTCACCGACACGATCAATGCGGCCCACGGCACCAGCCTCACCAAGGAGTTCTTCGAGGCCCTCGGCCGCCAGACCCTCAAGCTCGAGCACGAGTTCAACAAGCGGGCCGGCTTCACCGCCGAGGACGACGAGCTGCCCGCCTTCTTCTACGCGGAGGCGCTACCCCCGACCAACCACGTGGCGCGCTTCCACGCCGCCGACGTGCAGGGAATGTACGAGCGCCTGCCCGCCTGACCCGGCGCGGCCCGGATTCCCGGGCCCCGCCGTCTTCCCCGGAGGGAAGACGGCGGGGCCCTCGTGTTCCGGCGCCTTGACACCCGCGGGATCCCGGCATAGGGTCTCGGCCAACGCGCCCGCGCTCCGGGCTCAGGAGGCCAGGCAATGGCTGAGCACGCGCACCTCCACGGCATCGTTCCTCCGATGACCACCCCGTTCCGCGCGGACGACACCATCGACGAGGGCGCCCTCCGGGCGGAGACGCGCTACCTGATCGAGACCGCCCGGGTGCACGGCCTCGCGGTCACCGGCAGCACCGGCGAGGGGCACGCGCTCACCACCGACGAGGTGCGCGGGATCACCGCCGCGGTGGTCGACGAGGCGCGCGGGCGGGTACCGGTCATCACCGGCATCATCACCGACTCGACCGCCTCCGCGGTGGAGCGCGGTCTCGCGGTCCGCGACCTGGGCGTGGCCGCGCTGCAGGTGACGCCGGTGCACTACCTGTTCCGTCCGGACGACGACGCGATGGTGCGGCACTTCGACACCCTGGCCCGCCGGACCGGGCTGCCCATCATCATCTACAACGTGGTGCCGTGGACCTACCTGTCGCCGCAGCTCCTGGCCCGCATCATCGACGTGGTGCCCGGGGTGATCGGGGTCAAGCAGAGCGCGGGGGACATGAAGCTGCTCGCCGACCTGCTGCTCCTGGTCGGCGACCGGGCCCGGATCATGAGCGCGGTGGACGCGCTCCTCTATCCGTCCTTCGCCCTGGGCGCCCACGGGGCCATCGCCGCGATCCTCACCGCGGTGCCCACCCTGTGCGTGCAGCTCTGGGACGCGGTGCAGACCGGCGACCACAAGCAGGCGCTTGCCCTGCACGAGAAGCTGCTCCCGATCTGGAACGCGATCTCCCACGACAACCTGCCCGCCAACGTCAAGCACTGCCAGGAGCTGATGGGCCGGCCGGCGGGCGTGCCGCGGGCCCCCATGCCCGCCACCTCGGCCGCCCAGGCCGACCCGATCCGGCGGGCCCTGCACGGAGCCGGCGTGCTGCCCTAGCGCGCCGGGCGAGAGCGCCACCTCACCGCCCGTTCGTCACCCTCAGGGTCAAGGAGGACCCCGACCATGGCCGATCTCGACCCGCAGTCCATCGATCGCCGGACGTTCGTGAAGACCGCCGCCGTCGCCGCCGCGGCGGCCGGGGGCATCGAGGGCATCCTGGCCGCGCGCCGGGCCCCCGCGTTCGCGCAGGGCACCAAGCTGCACTGGGTGCGCTGGGTGGATTTCGTGCCGGAGTCCGACGTCGAGCTGAAGCGGCAGATGCCGGAGGCCTCCAAGGCGCTGGGGGCGGAGGTGACCCTCGAGACGATCAACGCCAACGACCTGCAGGCCCGCATCACCGCCGCCATCCAGTCCGGCTCGGGAGCCGACATCTTCCTCATGCAGTACAACTGGCCGCAGCTCTACGCCAACGCGCTCGTGGACGTCAGCGACGTGGCCAACGACCTCGCGAAGGCCGAGGGCGGCTTCTACGAGATCTACCCGCCGTCGTGCAACGTCAACGGCAAGTGGCTGTCGGTGCCCCACTCGGTCCTCGGCAACGCGGTGGCGTACCGGAAGTCGTGGCTCAAGGAGGCCGGGGCGAGCGAGTACCCCAAGACCTGGGACGACGCGCGCAAGCTCTTCGCCGGGCTCAAGAAGAAGGGCAAGCCCTACGGGCAGACCCTGGGGCACACCTTCGGGGATGCCCCGGTGTTCACCTACACCATGACGTGGGCCTTCGGGGCGGCCGAGACCGACAAGAGCGGCAAGAAGGTGGTGCTCGACTCCAAGGGGGCGGTGGAGGCGGTCAAGTTCATGCAGGCCTTCTGGAAGGAGTGCTGCGACGAGGGCGGGCTCGCGTGGGACGACACCAACAACAACCGCGCCTTCCACGCCGGGGAGGTCTGCGCCACCCTCAACGGGGCCAGCATCTACATCGTGGCCAAGCGGCAGAAGGACAAGATCAAGGACGACAAGGGCGAGCCGATGTGGACCGATATCGATCACGCGCCGCTGCCCGCCGGTCCCGCCGGGGCCTACCTGCTCTTCCTGAATCACTCCCACGCGGTCATGAAGTACAGCAAGAACCAGAAGCTGGCCAAGGACTTCCTGCGCTGGCTCCACCGGAAGGAGAACTACGAGAAGTGGTTCCTCAGCCAGGAGGCCTACAGCGTCGGGGCCACCAAGGCGTGGGAGAACCACCCGATGTGGGCGAACGTGGACGGGCCGCTCAAGATGTTCCGCACCGCCGCGCGCAACACGCGGCTCTTCGGCCACGCGGGCCCGTCGACCGCCAAGTCGACCGAGGTCTTCACCAAGTACATCATCACCGACATGTACGCCAAGGGCGTCCAGGGCATGAAGGCGGAGGACGCGGTGAAGTGGGCGGAGGGCGAGCTGAAGAAGATCTACGAGAGCTGAGTCACCGCGGGCGGGCCCTTGACAACCAAGGGCCCGCCAGCTTGTAATGCCGCGCACCACGCTCCGTTCCCGACCGACGTCGCTTGGGAGGACGCTCATGTCACTGCGCCGATCCATCGCATGGACCCTCGTCGGCTCCGGGGTGATCGCGGGTCTCGCGCTGATGGCGACCCCGCCGATCCGCGATGCGCACGCCCAGGCCAAGAAGCTCAAGATCGGGGTGGTGTTCGACTACACCGGCCCGCTCGCGGGCGGGGGCTCCGACCTGCACGCGCTCGGGGCCAAGATCATGATCGATCACTTCGCCAAGAAGGGCGGGGTGGAGGGCTACCAGATCGAGGCGGTCTACGCCGACGCGCAGTCCAAGCCGGAGATCGCCATCAACGAGGCGACGCGGCTGATCGAGCAGGAGAAGGTCGACATGCTGCTCGGCTTCTACTCCTCCGCCCAGTGCGTGCCCGCGGCGGCCAAAGTCGAGCAGCTCCACAAGTTCATGTGGATCACCACCTGCATCTCCTCCGCGGTGCTCGAGAACCGCAACCTCAAGTACGTGTTCCGGATCCAGCCGAGCGGGCGGCAGTTCGGCCTGATGTCGACCGACTTCGTGGCCCAGAACGCCCAGGCCAAGCTCGGGAAGGATCCCAAGGGCCTGCGGGTCGCGATCATCCACGAGGACGGCGCCTACGGGGTCGACGTCTCGAAGGGCAACGAGGAGGGCGCCAAGAAGGCGGGCTTCAACGTGGTCCTGAAGGAGGGCTACTCCGCCACCGCGCCCGACCTGGCCCCGCTCGTGACCAAGCTCAAGCGCGCCCGGCCGGACGTCATCTTCCACACCGGGTACAACCCGGACATCTCGCTCTTCCTGCGGCAGGCGCGTGAGCTCGGCCTGCGGTTCAACGCCCTGATCGGTCACGGGGCCGGCTACGGGGTCTACGACAAGCTGAAGGAGGCGCTCGGCAAGGACGTCAACTACTTCTACAACGTCGACCCGATCTCGATCTGGCTCGCCAACGACAAGGCCCTCAAGCCCGAGCTGCTGCCCCTGATCAAGATGGTGGGCGAGGAGTACGAGAAGGCCCGGCCGGGCACCACGGTCCGCTCGGCCCACGTGGGGATGGCGGCCAGCAACACCTACGTGCTCATGACCGAGGTGCTGCCGCGGGCCATCAAGAAGTACGGCGGGATCGACGCCGACTCGCTCCGCAAGGCCGCGCTCGAGGTCAACCTGCCCGAGGGCGGCACCATGCTCGGGTTCGGGGTCAAGTTCGCGGGTGAGGGCTCGGCGATGGCCGGGCAGAACGAGCGGGCCTTCCCGGTGATCGTGCAGTACGTGGACGACAAGCCGTACGTGGTCTGGCCCAAGAGCCTGCAGCTCCGCGAGCCGGTGCTGAAGCTCCCGTCCTCCTCGCCCTACGCGGCGGAGTGACGCGGCGGGGCCGCGCGATCGCGTGATCGCTCCGTGCTGACCGTCGAGGGGCTGTCCAAGCGCTTCGGCGGCTTCACCGCCGTGAACCACGTCTCGTTCTCGGTCGAGCGGGGCGAGATCGTCGGGCTGATCGGGCCCAACGGCTCCGGCAAGAGCACGATCTTCAACCTGCTCTCCGGCGCGCTGCCGCCCAACGCGGGGTCCATCCGCTTCGAGGGCCACGAGCTCGCGGGACAGCCGCCGCACCGGATCATCAACCTGGGCATCGGCCGCACCTTCCAGATCCCGCGGCCGTTCCGCCGGCTCTCCCTCCTCGAGAACGTGGCCCTCGCCGGTTTCTTCGGTCAGGGCCGGGCCTCGCGTCGCCGGGCCTTCGAGGCCGCCGAGCGGGCCCTGGGCCTGGTGGGCCTGCCCGCCGACCCCGGGACTTCCGTGGACGGCCTCGGGGCCGCCGCGCTCAAGAAGCTCGAGCTGGCCAAGGCCCTCGCCACCGACCCCAAGCTGCTCCTGGCCGACGAGAGCCTGAGCGGGCTCGACGAGCAGGAGATGGACCAGGCGGCCCTGATGCTGCGCCGCATCTGCACCGATCTCGGCATCACGATCATCTGGGTCGAGCACATCATGGGCGTGCTGATGCGGGTGGTGGACCGGGTGATGGTGCTGGACCACGGCGAGAAGATCGCGGAGGGGCTGCCCGCGGCGGTCGCGGCCGATCCCCGCGTGATCGAGGTGTACCTCGGGACCCAGTCGGGGGCGGCCGGCGCGGTCGCCTCCGCGCGCGGCTGATCCGGTGCTCGCGCTCCGCTCGGTCCGGGCCGGCTACGGCTCCTTCCAGGCCCTCTTCGACGTCTCCCTCGACGTGCGCGCGGGCGAGGCGGTGGCGGTCATCGGGCCGAACGGGGCGGGCAAGACCACGCTGATGCGGGTGATCTCCGGGCTGATCCGGCCCACCGCGGGCTCGATCGCGATGGAGGGGACCGACCTCGTGGCCACCCCCGGCCACCGCATCGTGGCCCTCGGCATCGCGCACGTGCCGGAGAGCCGGCGCCTCTTCCCGCGCATGACGGTGGAGGACAATCTCAAGATGGGCGGCTTCCTGCCCGCGGCCCGGCCCAAGTACCGCGCGCGGCTCGACTTCGTCTTCGAGCTGTTCCCGCGCCTGCGCGAGCGGCGCCGGCAGCTCGCGGGCACCATGTCGGGCGGCGAGCAGCAGATGTGCGCGATCGGCCGCGCGCTCATGTCGGACCCGAAGCTCCTGCTGCTCGACGAGCCCTCCGCCGGCCTGGCCCCGGTCGTCGTGGAGCAGGTGTTCGAGCTGGTGAAGCGCATCCGGGCGGGCGGGATCAACGTCCTGATCGTCGAGCAGAACGTCCAGCAGGTGCTCCGGGTGGTGGACCGCGCCTATCTCCTCAAGGCGGGGAGCATCCGCGCGGCGGGCACCGCCGCCGAGCTGCTCGCCACCGAGACCCTCCGCGAGGCCTACCTGGGCGTCTGACCGTGCCGATCCTCGACGTCTACCTGCTGGAGGCCCTGATCAACGGCGTGCTGCTGGGCGGCGTGCTCGCCCTGATCTCGCTCGGCCTCAACCTGGTGTTCGGGGTCATCGACGTGGTGTGGATCTGCTACGCCGAGCTGATCATGTTCGGGATGTACGGCATGTACTTCCTCTACAGCGTCTACCACTGGCCGATCCTCGCGGCGGCCGCGCTCTGCATCGTGGGCGTCGGCGCCCTGGGGGTGCTGCTGCACGTGATCGTGATCGCGCCGCTGCTGGGCGCGGCCCCGATCAACCAGCTCCTGGCCACCGGCGGCGTGCTCTTCTTCCTGCAGTCCGCCGCCACCGTGATGTTCGGCATCGAGTTCCGCAACCTGGGCCTGCGCCTGCCGGTGCTCAAGGCGGCCGGCATGTTCATCAGCTACTCGCGCCTGCTCGCCTTCGGGGCGGCCCTGATCGGCATGGTGGCGGTCTACCTGTTCCTCCGCCGCACCTACACCGGGGCCGCGATCCGCGCGATCGCCCAGGATCGCCAGATCATGACCCTCATGGGGGTGGACAGCCGCCGCATCTACGTGGTGACCTCCGCGCTGGGGGGCGCGCTCGCCGGGCTGGCCTCGTGCCTGCTGGTGCTGCTCTACGACGTGCACCCGTTCGTGGGGCTGACCTTCGGCCCCATCACCTTTCTCATCTGCGTGCTGGGCGGGCTCGGCAACTTCGTGGGCGGGGCGGTGGCCGCTTTCGTGTTCGCGGAGCTGATCTCGCTGGGCGGCCTCTATCTCGATCTCGAGTGGGGCTACGTGTTCGCGTTCGTCTTCTTCATCGTGATGATGTTCGTGCGCCCCGAGGGCCTGATGGCCCGCCGGTCGTGAGCCGCTCCCGGTGAAGCGCGTCCTGGCGGTCTGCGCCGGCGCGGGGCTGGTGGCCCTGCCGTTCGTCTACCACCAGCCCTATCCGCTCCACATCCTGATCGTGATCCTGATCTGGTCGTTCGCCTACACCTCGTGGTCGATGATGGGCCGCTTCGGCCTGGTCTCGCTGGGCCACGGCGGGTTCATGGGCATCGGGGCCTACGTGACCGCGCTGGCCTGGAACCACGGCGCGGTGAGCCCGTGGATCGGCATTCCGGTGGCCCTGGTCGCGGGGGGCGTGCTGGCGGTGCTGGTGGCCTATCCCTGCTTCCGCTTCCGCATCACCGGCCACTACTTCGCCCTGGTCACCCTCGCGCTGTCCGGCATCGTGCTCCAGGTCATCACCGCCACCCGCGACCACACCGGCGGCTCGCTCGGCTACACCCCGACGCGCTACCAGGGCGGCAGCTCGGTCTACGCGCTCCAGTTCACCGGCAAGACCACCTGGTACCTGATCGCGCTCTCGGTGTGGGCGGCCGGGCTCTACGCCTGGCACCGGGTGGACCGGAGCATGACCCGCTACGCGCTCGAGGCCATCTCGGAGGACGAGGACGGGGCCGCCGCGGCGGGGGTGCACGTGACCGCGGAGAAGCTCAAGATCACGGTGCTGAGCGCGATGATGACCGCGCTGGCCGGGGCCCTCTACTGCCAGTACCAGATGTTCATCTCCCCGGACACCGTGAGCGGCATCTCGATCTCGCTCCAGATGGTCTTCGCGGTGGTGGTGGGCGGGATCTACGTCTCGCTGGGCCCGACGGTGGGGGCGGTGATCACGATCCTGCTCGCGGAGGTGCTCCGCATCTCCTTCGGCACCCGCGCGGTGGGCTGGGACAACCTGGTCTACGGTGTGCTACTCGTATTGTTCATCGTGTTCCTGCCCAAGGGCATCCTGGGGAGCCTGCTCGACCTGCGCCGCCGGGCGGCGCCGGCGGCCCCGTCTCGCGCGCAGACCGGGGCCGCCTGATCGACTCGTCCGCTCTCGTCTTGCTGGCCGCGAAGATCGCGGCCTCGGCGTTCTTCGTCCTGGGCGGCACCGCGGCCGCCGAGTGGCTGGGCACGCGGCTCGGCTCCATCCTGGGCTCGGCGCCGCAGCTCGCGGTCCTGTCGCTCATCTTCTTCTCGATCGAGCAGGGGCCCGCCTTCGCGGCGGAGAGCGCCTTCTGGACCATCCCGGGCATGGGGGCGGCGGTGCCGGTGTACCTCGGCTACCTGCTGGCGACGCGACTGGTGCCGGCGCCCCGCGCGTGGTCGGTGGCCGCCGGGGTGTCGCTCGGCACCGCGACGTTCGTGGTCGCGACCCTGGTCCTGAGCACGATCCCGCTCGGGCCGCTCACCGCGATGCCGTTCGCGGCCGCGGTGTGCCTGGCCGCCGCCTTCCTCGTGCGCCGCCTGCCCGATACCGCCCCGCTCAAGCGCGGCCCCATCTCGGTGTCGCTCCTCGCGATCCGCATCGTGGTCTCGGCCCTCACCGTGCTCGCGGTCACCTCGGTGGCCCACGCGCTCGGCCCCAAGTGGTCCGGGCTGGTGGTGGGCTTCCCGGTCAACGGCCTGCCGGTGATGGCGCTGCTGCACGCCCGCTACGGGACCGCGGTGATCATGCCCTTCATCCGGATGTTCCCGGTGGGCGCCTTCGGCATCTGCATCTTCAACCTGGTGGCGTCACGCACCCTCGTGCGGATCGGGCTGCCCGCCACGATCGCGCTCGCGTACGCGGTGGACGTCGCCTACCTCGCGGCGGTGGCCTGGCTGCGCCGCCCGCGCCCGGTGAGCCCATGACGATCCGCGAGATCCAGGCCGACCACTATCGCATCCCGCTGCCGGTGGCCCTCTCCGACTCGACCCACGGCATCATCGAGGGCTTCGAGCTGGTCACGGTTCGCCTGCGCGACGGCGACGGCGCCGAGGGCGTCGGGTACACCTACACGGTGGGAACCGGAGGCGCCGCGGTGCACGCGCTGATCGCGCGCGACCTGGCCCCGCGCCTGGCCGGCCGCGAGGCGGAGGACATCGAGGCGCTCTGGCAGACCATGTGGTGGGCGCTCCACTACGGCGGCCGCGGCGGCGCCCAGGCCCTCGCCATCTCCGCGGTGGACATCGCGCTCTGGGACCTGCGGGCGCGCCGGCAGGGAACGCCGCTCTGGCGCGCGCTCGGCGGCTTCGACCCGCGGGTGCCGTGCTACGCGGGCGGGATCGACCTCGAGTTCCCGCTCGACGCCCTGCTGCGCCAGACCGACGACAACCTGGCCCGCGGCTTCCGCGCGATCAAGATGAAGGTCGGCCGCCCCGCGCTGCGCGAGGACGTGGAGCGCGTCCGGGCCATGCGCGCGCACCTGGGCCCGGACTTCCCGCTGATGGTCGACGCCAACATGCGCTGGAGCGTCGACGAGGCGATCCGCGCCGCCCGCGCGCTCCGCGAGTCCGACCCGGTCTGGCTCGAGGAGCCCACCATCCCCGACGACGTGCCGGGCCACGTGCGCATCGTGCGCGAAGGCGGCCTGCCGGTCGCGGCCGGCGAGAACCTCCACACGCTCCACGAGTTCCGCGCGCTGATCGCGGCGGGCGGCGTCACGTTCCCCGAGCCCGACGTCACCAACTGCGGCGGCATCACCATCTTCATGAAGATCTGCCACCTCGCCGAGGCCTTCAACCTGCCCGTGACCTCCCACGGTGCCCACGACGTGACCGTCCACCTGCTCGCCGCCGCGCCCAACCGCTCCTACCTCGAGGCCCACGGCTTCGGCCTCGACCGCTACATCGCCGAGCCCGCTGCGCCTCGTCGACGGCCGCGCGATCGCGCCCGACCGCCCCGGCCACGGAATCACGTTCGACTGGAAAGGTCTCGAACCCCTGCGAGCGTGACCGCCGGGTGCCGGCCGCGGGCGGGGGGTGGTGGGGGGCCGGGTGACCCGTTCCCCGCCGCGGATCGCCTACAGCGCCGACCTCCCGGATTGGGAACTCCTCACGCGAGGCTGGCGAAGCAGCGGGTCGTGGTCAGAGGCCCCCCACCACCCCCCGCCCGCCGGCCGGCGCCCCGCGGGAACCTGGTGCGACACCGGCACCTTTGTCGCGGTCAGCGGTCTCGTTGGTCGAGGAGCGGGCGGATCTCTTCGGCGAGGATGTCGATCGTGTCGAGGATCGCGGGGTAGGTGCTGTAGCTCACCTCGAGGGCGACGTGGCTGCAGCCGGCGGTCTGGTACTGGCGGAGCTCCTTGGCGACGGCGGCGACGGGGCCGCGGACGACGTGGCGCGTGCCGAGGAGCGCGGGATCGACGGCGGGGCGGTGGATGCCGTCGAG
Source organism: uncultured Candidatus Rokubacteria bacterium (assembly GCA_963841755.1). Lineage (GTDB taxonomy): Bacteria > Methylomirabilota > Methylomirabilia > Rokubacteriales > CSP1-6 > CAMLFJ01. Next base: position 482,492 of record CAWJDX010000017.1, on the reverse strand, counting down.
CAGCAGGGGGACGCGGAGGGTCAGCTCGGGGGTGCCTTCGCGGCCGGCGTCCTTCCAGTGGTTGCCGACCGCGAGGGCGCTGGCGCGGAAGGCGGCCGGGGCCATGCCGGAGGCGTGCCAGCCGTCGCCCAGGCGGGCCGCGCGCCGGAGCGCGGCGTCGGAGGCGCCGCCTACCAGGATGGGCGGGCGGGGCTTCTGGAGCGGCATCGGGGAGACCTTCACGTCGGCCCGAGAGGTGGTGGTTGGCCGTCTTGATCTCGGGGTAGTCCTGGGTCCACGCCGCGCGGAAGAGCTCGATCGCCTCGTCGGTCCGTCGGCCGCGCTCGCGAAACGGGACGCCCAGCGCGGCGAACTCGCCCTCGAGCCAGCCCACCGCGACCCCGACGATGAGCCGGCCGCCCGAGAGCACGTCCACGCTGGCCAGGAGCTTGGCCACCGGCAGCGGGGAGCGGTAGGGGAGCACGATCACGCTGGTGCCGAGCGCGATGCGCTCGGTCACGCCGGCCAGCCAGGGCAGCACCGCGAGCGGGTCCAGCATGTCGTCGCGATAGATCAGCGGGACATCGCGCGGGACGACCACGTGGTCGGTGACCCAGACCGAGTCGAGCCCGACCTCCTCGGCGCGCGCGGCCAGCTGGGCGAGCCGCGACGGCTCGATCGGTCGTCCGTAGTGGGGCAGGCAGATGCCGAGCTTCATGGTGGCCCGGAGCCTACCACGGCCCGGGCGGTCAGCGCCGGGCCGTCAGCGAACGACGGAGATGGGCGGCACCCCGGCCATGCTGGACAGCTCGGCCGGGTCGGGCTGCGGGCGCGCGGGGCAGGTTGCGCTCGATGAGCCGCCACTGCCGCACCGCGAGCAGGCACTTCGAGAACGCGACCTCGCCGCGGGCGTCGTTCGCGGTGCGCTCGATGTCGACGCGCCCGGTCGCCAGGTCCACCTCGCGCACCGCGGCCTCGAAGTGGGGCGAGGTGTGTCGCGCGTACTGCACGCACGTGGCCACGTCGGCACGCGATTGATCGGCGTAGTCCGGCGGCCACGCGAAGCCGCAGGTCAGGAGAACGGTACCGCTCAGCGTGCAACCGAGGGCGATGGCCCGGATCATGGCTGGCTCCTTCCGTCGCGCTCTTGAGAGCAAGAGGCGAGCCAGCCGGTGACCATTCGGAGAATCAGGGACTTGCGGCCGGCGCTGCTCCCGGCTTGCCGCGTCAGCCTATCGTCGTTCCGGGAAATTCTTGCTTGGTCAGCCGAGGACGGGGGGCTCGGGGAACTGCTGATCGACGATCCGATGATTGCGCAGCCCGATGGCCTCGCGCTGGATGATGAGGGTGTGGCGCGCGTCGAGCGCGCGCGACCGGGCCTGCCGGTAGCTCGCGAGCGCCCACTCGCGGGCGGCCGGGTCCGTCGCGCCCTCGAAGGCCTGACGCAGCTCGGCGACGAGGCGCGAGCGCGGCCTCGAGTCGCTCGCCCGCGCGTCCGAGCGTCGCCGCCTTCTCGGCGATGATCTCCTTCTCGGTGCGCTGGAGCGCTTCCTCGCGCTGGCTCACGCGGGCCCCTCGACGACGCCCGCCGCGATCAGCTCCGCGATGCGGTCGTCCTTGTAGCCCAGGAGATCGCGCAGCACCGCCCGCGTGTGCTGTCCCACCCGGTAGGCCGCGGGCCCGCGCGGATGCGTGGGCTTGCCGTCCAGGTGGTAGGGGCTCGCGGTCACCCGCAGATCGGCCCGCGCCGGGTGGGGGAGCACCGGGAAGAAGGCGCGCGCGGCGAGGTGCTCCTGGGCGATCACCTCCGCGGGGCGCAGCACCGGCGCGCACGGGATCCGGGCCTCGGTGAGCACGGCCAGGGCCTCGTCCGCGGTGGCGAAGGTGTCGAGCCAGCCGGTGATGACCGCGCGCAGCTCGCGCCAGTTCCGGCGCCGCGTCAGCGACGAGGTGAAGCGGGGATCGCGGCCGAGCTCCGGCCGCTTCATGAGGGCGAGCAGCCGCTCCCAGAGCCGCGGCGCCCCCACGATCTGCATCGCCATGTAGCGGTCGCCGATCCGGTGCACGATCATGCCGGGGCGCGGGTTGCCGTGCTCCTCGCCGCCGTTCAGCACCGAGGCGAAGGTGACGCTGTCGGCGCCCACGAGCGCCTCCAGCATCGAGACGTCGAGGTGCGCGCCCCGCCCGGTCCGGGCCCGGCGCCAGAGGGCGGCCATGATGGCGCCCATGGCGTGGGCGGCGGCCAGCACGTCGGCGGCCTGCAGGTTCGAGGCGCGCGGGGCGGCCTCGTCGCCCTGCTCGAGCGCCATCATGCCCGAGGCCGCGTTGATGATGTGGGCGAAGGCCGGGCGCTCGCGCCAGGGCCCGGTCTGCCCGAAGCCCGAGATCGAGCAGTACACAATGTCGCTTTTGACCGCGTTGACCGCCGCGTAGTCGAGGCCGAGCCGGCCCACCACCCCGGGCGCGAAGTTCTCGATGAAGACGTCGGCGTGGCGGGCGAGCCCCAGGACCACCTCGCGGCCCTCGGGCCGGCTCAGGTCGACCGCCACGCTCTCCTTGCCCGCGTTGACGCGCGCGAAGTAGGTGGACTGGTCCTCGCGCCCGGCCTCGATCTGGTGCGGGTTGCGCCGCATCTCGTCGCCCTCGACGGGGCGCTCGATCTTGATCACGCGCGCGCCCAGGTCGGAGAGCAGGCGCGTGCAGTAGGGGCCGGCCAGGACGCGGGTGAGGTCGACGACGAGGAGGCCGTCCAGCGGGCGCGCGTCGTCCGACGCGCCGGGTGATCGACGCGGGCGACCCCTCCGGGGTCGTCATTCGGGCACGCTGTTGAGCAGGTACATCGCCCCGAGCAGGCGGCTCGGCGGGCCCCAGTCCCCGAACCACCGGTTGTAGATCGGCACGATCTCGCCCGAGCGGTAGACCTGCGCGAGCGCGCGGTTGACGGCGAGGCGGAAGGCCGGATCGCTGCGGCGGAGCATCAGCCCGTAGGGCTCGTAGGAGAGGAAGTCGTCCAGCACCACCAGGCGCCGCGGCCCCTGGTAGCGGAGCCCGAGCCCGATGAGGATGGTGCGGTCCGAGGCGTAGGCGACGGCCCGGCCCTCGGCCACCGCGGCGAAGCCCTCGGCGTGCTCGCGGACCGGCACGATCTCGGCCTGCACGCCCTGCTGGGCGAGCCACGCGGCGAGCGCGCCCTCGGTGGTGGTCTTGGGGATCACCGCGATCGGCTTGCCCGCGAGGTCGGCGGGGCTGCGCACCCCCGCGTCGGCGGCCACCAGCAGGCTGCCGCCGTCCACGAAGGTCGGATAGCTGAAGTCGACCTGCTCCTGGCGGGAGAGGCTCGCGGTGGTGGAGCCGCACTCGAGGTCGACGCGGCCGTCCGCGACCGCCGCGATGCGATCCTCCGGGGTCACGCGCACCCACGTGATCTTGCAGATCGGTCCGTCCGGTCGCGGCCTGGACCTGGCCGACGACGCGCGTGCACAGATCGATCGAGTAGCCGACCGGCTTCCCGCCGTCGCCCAGGGAGGAGAACGGCGGAGAGGAGTCGCGGTAGCCCAGGGTCACGCTCCCGGTCTCGCGGATCTTGCGCAGGGTGTCGGGCGCGGGCGTGGCGCAGGCGGCCCCGAGCAGGACGAGCAGGCCGAGCGGCAGGAGACGCGCGCGGGCCATGACCGTCACCTCAGTTGCTGCGCTTGTCGACGTCGGAGAGCGAGAAGCCGAAGAAGAGCAGCACCGTGAAGTCGTCGTACTTCGACCGGCCCACCCCGGGATGGGGCGCGTCCACGATGACGTCGCCCTTGCTGTCGAAGGCCCAGAGCCGCAGCTCGGTCTGGCCGCGGTTGCGCACCCACTTGAAGAAGGCCAGCTCGGGCACCGGGACGTTGACCACCGGGGCCTGGAAGGCGGGCACCCCGATCAGGGTCTGGTCGTGGTCGGTCCCGTAGACCGAGACGAACATCTTGAGCTTCAGCTCGGGCGAGTCGGCCGCCATCCGCACCCCGTGGGCCTTGAGCCACGTGGTCACGAAGTCCTTCACGAAGCCCTCGTTGCCGGACTGGACCGCGACCTCGAGCGCCACCGGGCGGCTCCCGATGCGGGCCAGATCGATGTCCGCGAGCGCGCGCTCGAGCGAGCGGATCAGGAGCTGCTGGGTGATGCCGGCGGGCGCGGTGGCGCCGGTACTGCTCGCGAGGGAGCAGCCGGCCAGCAGCATCCCCAGCAGCGCGGCGCACGCGCGCGGATCGCGGGACGCGTCCGGGGTCGCATCGGAGCGAGCGGGCTAGGACGACGTCGGCCGACTGCGCGAGGCCCGCCGGGCAGGCGACGCCGGTGCCGCCGATGCCGCAGTAGCCCCACGGGTTCTTGGCGAGGTACTGCTGGTGATAGTCCTCGGCGTAGTAGAACTCGGGCGCCTCGCGGATCTCGGTCGTGATCGCGCCGTAGCCCGCCTTCGTGAGGACCGCCTGGTAGGCCTCCCGCGAGGCCAGGGCGGCGCGGCGCTGGGCGTCGCCGTAGTAGTAGATCGCCGAGCGGTACTGGGTGCCGACGTCGTTGCCCTGGCGCATGCCCTGCGTCGGGTCGTGGTTCTCCCAGAAGACGCGCAGCAGGCTCTCGTAGGAGACCTTGGCCGGGTCGAAGACCACCAGCACCGCCTCGGTGTGGCCGGTGGCGCCGCTGCAGACCTCTTCGTAGGTCGGGTTCGGGGTGTGGCCGCCCGCGTAGCCGACCGCGGTCGTGTACACGCCCGGCACCTCCCAGAACTTCCGCTCCGCGCCCCAGAAGCAGCCCAGGCCGAAGACCGCGCGCTCGGTGCCGGCCGGGAAGGGCGGCTCGAGCCGGGCGCCGCTGACGAAGTGGGTATCGGGTACCGGCATCCGCTCCCGGCGCCCGGGAAGCGCTTCCTCGGCGGACGGCATGCTGCGCTTGCGCAGACCGAACATGGGCTGGGGCCCTCCTTGTCGCTAGAGCCTACCTCAGGGCGGGCCGCGAGGCCACTCTGCTATGCTCCGGGCATGACCGACAACGGCAAGACCGTCGCGTCACGGGGCAAGCCGGCGGGGGGATGGCAGTGGGAGCGGGTGCTGCACGGGATCGTTCCGCCGCTGATCTCGCCGCTCGACGACGCGGGCGCCCCCGACGCGGACGCGATGGCGGCCCTGGTCGAGCACGTGGTGGGCGCGGGGTGCACCGGGCTCTTCATGCTGGGCGGCTGCGGCGAGGGGGCCTGGCTCACGCCGACCCAGCGCGGCGCGGTGATCCGGCAGGCGGTGCGGGCGGCCGCGGGGCGCGTGCCGGTGCTGGCCGGCGTGATGATGCCCGGCACCGGGCCCGCGATCGAGGCGGCGCGCCAGGCCGCCGGGGAAGGGGCGGACGCGCTGGTGGTCGGGTCGCCCTACTACTTCGGGGTGGACGCGGCGGCCCAGGAGCGTCACGTTCGGCCAGGTGCTGGCCGCGACCCCGCTGCCCGCGCTGCTCTACAACATCCCCCAGTGCACGCACCACGTGCTGCCGCCCGCGACGGTGCGGGCGCTGGCCCGCGATCCGCGGGTGCTCGGCATCAAGGACTCGGCGGGCGACTTCGAGGCCTTCCAGACGCTCCTCGCGATCAAGCAGGAGCGCCCCCAGTTCCGCGTCCTCCAGGGCCACGAGTCGCTCGCGGCCGCGAGCCTGCTGCAGGGGGCCGACGGCATGGTCCCGGGCCTCGCCAACGTCGTCCCCGCGCTCTTCGTCGAGCTGCAGGCCGCGGTCGACCGCGGCGATGCCGCGGAGTGCGCGGAGCTCCAGCGGCGCATCGCGGCGCTGGCCGGGCTCTACCGGCAGGGGCCCGTGGCTCGCCGCGCTCAAGGCCGCGTGCGCGATCCGCGGGACTCGGCAACGGCCGCCCCGCGCCGCCGCTCTCGCCCGCGACCCCGGCCGACCGCGCCGCGGTGAAGGCGCTGCTCGAGGAGGCGGGCGCCGCGGAGCCCGCCCTGGCCACCCCGGGCCGGTGAAGCTCCAGGCCGTCATCTTCGACATGGACGGCGTGCTGGTGGACTCCGAGCCCTTCGGCTTCGAGGCCCTGCGCCGGGTGATGGCCCGCCACGGGCTTCCGTACGGGGAAGAGGAGAACGCGGAGTTCCTCGGGCGCACCACGCTCGACTCGTGCCGGATCCTCCGGGCGCGCCACCGGCTCCCCGAATCGGAGGAGACGCTGGCCGACTGGTACGTCGAGGGGATGCTCGAGCAGATCGCGCGCGGGCCGATCCCGATGGCGGGCGTGCCGGAGGTGCTGCGCGGGGTGCGCGCCGCGGGCTACCGGATGGCGCTGGCCTCCTCGGCCGAGGTGCGGGTGATCGACGCCAACCTCGCCGCGCTCTCGCTCCGGCCGCTCTTCGAGGCGGTCGTCTCCGGCACCCAGGTGCCGCGCGGCAAGCCCGCGCCCGACGTGTTCCTGGCCGCCGCCGAGCGGCTCGGGGTGCCCGCCGCGGCGTGCCTCGTCGTCGAGGACTCGCGCAACGGCCTCCTCGCGGCCAAGGCCGCGGGCATGCGCTGCGCGGTCGTTCCCTGCGCGCAGACCCTCCACCAGGAGTTCGGCGAGGCCGACCACCGGCTGACCGCGCTCCCCGAGCTGCTCGCGCTGCTCTGAGCGCGCCCCGCCCGCGCGCCCGCCTGCGGCCGCGCATCAGATGAGCTTCCACAGGAAGGCGGCGCGCTCCATCCGCCGCTGGATGGCCGCCACCCGGCGACGATAGGTCGGGCTCGGCGAGCCGGGGCGCCAGCTGGTCGGGCTCGGCAGCACCGCGGCGAGCTGGGCCGCCTCGCCGTCGTCCAGGTCGGCGGGCGCCTTGCCGAAGTAGCGCTGGCTGGCCGCGCCCACCCCGTAGATCCCGGGCCCGAACTCGACCACGTTGAGATAGAGCTCGAGGATGCGCCGCTTCGAGAGCTGGCGCTCGAGCTGCCAGGTGAGCAGCGCCTCCCGGGCCTTCCGGAGCGGATTGCGCGAGCGCGAGAGCCAGAGGTTCTTGGCGAGCTGCTGGGTGATCGTGGAGGCCCCGCGCGGCAGCTCGCCGTCGCGCAGGGCGTCCTCGAGCGCGTTCTGCATCTCGTCGAGCGCGAAGCCGTGGTGCGAGAAGAAGTTGACGTCCTCGGACACGAGGACCGCCCGCTTGAGGGCGGGGGAGATGGCCGCGTAGGGCGTCCACGTCCAGGCCACCCGATCCGACCGGCCGGCCGCGCGCTGCTCGGCGCGGTACTGCTCGATGAACGCGGTCGTGGTGGGGCGCGCGGTGGCGAGGCGGCCCACCGACGGCCAGGTCCAGATCGAGGACGCCGATCCAGATCCCCGCCGCCACGATCACCAGCATCGCGAGGCGGCCCGCCCATCCGGCCCGGGTGCGCATGGGTCATGGTATCGTGGTGGCCGCATGGACGCCCTCAAGCAGCGCGTCGCGGACGCGGTGGAGCGGCTGGGCGACGAGCTCACCGCGCTGTCGCTCGACATCCACGCCCATCCCGAGCTGGCCTTCGAGGAGACCCACGCCGCCGAGCGGGTCGGGCGGTTCCTCACCGCGCAGGGCTTCAAGGTGGAGGCCGGGGTGGGCGGCATCCCGACCGCGTTCCGGGCGAGCCTCGAGACCGGCCCGGGGCCCACGCTCGCGATCCTGTGCGAGTACGACGCCCTGCCGGGCGTCGGCCACGCCTGCGGCCACAACGTCATCGCGGCGGCGGGCGCCGGCGCGGGCGCGGCGCTCATGGCCGCGCGCGACGGCCTGCCCGCCGGCCGCGTGGTGGTGATCGGCACGCCCGCGGAGGAGCGCGGCGGCGGCAAGGGCTGCCTGGTGGAGGCGGGGCTCTTCCGGGACGTCGACGCGGCGATGATGATCCACGGCTTCGACCGGACCCTGCTCCACCAGGACCTGCTCGGGGTGGCCCGGGTCACGTTCGAGTGGGAGGGCCGGGCCTCGCACGCCTCGGTGGACCCGTGGGAGGGCCTCAACGCGCTCGACGCGTGCGTCGCGACCTTCAACGGGGTGGCCATGCTGCGGCAGCAGATGCGGCCGGACTGTCGCATCCACGGCGTCGTCGCCGAGGGGGGGATCGCGGGCAACATCATCCCGGAGCGGGCGGTGGCCGACTTCAACGTGCGGGGGCCGAGCCTCGAGGCGATGTGGGCCCTCCATCGCCGCGTGGTGGCGTGCGCGGAGGCGGCCGCCCTCGCCACCGCCACCCGGCTCACCGTGACCCGGCATCCGGACGTCTACGAGCCCATGCGGCGCAACCAGGGTCTGCTCGACGTGTTCGCGGCCAACCTGGGCGCGAGCCGGGCTCGCCGAAGGGCCCGCGGCGCCCGACCGCCTGGCCTCCTCCGACATCGGCAACGTGAGCCAGGTGACGCCGACCATCCATGCGTGGATCCAGATCGCCGCGCTCGGCACCGCGATCCACACCCGCGAGTTCGCGGCGGCCGCGGCGGCGCCGTCCGCGCGCGCCGGCCTCCTGGCCGGGGCCAAGCTCATGGCCCTGAGCGCGGTCGACCTGCTCGCGGATCCGGCGCGCCTGCGGGCCATCAAGGAGGAGTTCGCCCGGCGGTGAGGAGCCGGCTCGCGCTCGTGGGCGTGGCCGCGCTGCTGACCGTCGCGGTCGTCGCGCTGAGCCTGCTCTACATGGACCCGTTCCCGCCCCGCCGCATCGTGCTGGTGACCGGGCAGCCCGGCGGCACCTACGACGCGATCGGGCGCGAGTACCAGCGGAGGCTCGCGCGCGAGGGCCTCCGCGTCGAGCTGCAGTCGAGCGCGGGCTCGCTCGAGAACCTGCAGCGCCTGCTCCGCAGCAAGGCCGACGTGGCCTTCGTCCAGGGCGGGACCTACCCGCTCGTCCCGGACCCGGAGGGCCGCCTGCGCGGCATGGCCGCGCTGTACCGGGAGCCGCTCTGGATCTTCTACCGCGGGCGGCCGGTGACCGACGGCCTCGCCTCGCTGGCGGGCCGGCGCATCGCGATCGGGGCGCCGGGCAGCGGCACCGAGGCCACCGCGCGGGCGCTGCTCGACCGAGCTGGGCCTGCCCACCAGCGGCGACAACATCCTCGGCCTGTCCTCGATCGAAGCGCGCCGGCGGCTCGAGGAGGGCACCATCGACGCGGCCTTCTTCGTGTCCTCGTACCGCGACGTCAACGTGGCCGCGCTGCTGCGTCGCCCGGACGTGCGGCTGCTCAGCTTCACGCGCGACGTGGCCTTCGCCCGCAACTTCCGCTACCTCACCCCGGTGCGCCTCACCGAGGGGCTGCTCGACCTCAAGGCGGACCTGCCCCGCGAAGAGACCACGCTCATGGCGCCCGCCGCGCTGCTGGTGTGCCGCGCGACGCTGCATCCCGCGGGTGGTGGAGCAGCTGCTCTCGGTCGCCCGCGAGGTGCACGGCGGGGGCAGCCTCATCGACCCGCCGCTCCGCTTTCCCACCCGCGAGGGAGTGGACCTGCCGCTGCACGACGCGGCCGACTCCTTCCTGCAGCGCGGGGAGTCCTTCACGTCGCGCGTGCTGCCCTACTGGGCCCTGCGCTGGGTCGTGCAGCTCCGCCTGCTCCTGCTCCCGCTCGTCGCGGTGTGGGTGCCGCTCTTCAAGATCCTCCCCTGGGTGCTCCGCTGGCGGGGCAACCGGATCCTCGAGCGCCACTACGCGCTCCTGCGCGACGCGGAGACCGGCATCGACGCGGCGGCCGCGCCGGAGGTGCTCCGCGCCGGCATCGCGCGGCTCGAGGTCCTGCGCGAGCAGATCGAGGGGCTCGCGCGGCGCCTGCCGCTCCAGCACCAGCGCGACGCCTACCAGTGCCGCGTCCACGTCTCGCTCGTGCTGGCCGAGGCGCGCGACCGCCTGCGCCAGCTGGAGCGCGCGGCGGCGAGCTAGCGGGGCCGGCCGCGGGAGGAGAGCACGCCCGCGCGCGAGGAGCGGAAGCGGCGGGAGGCGCCGCGCCGCCCGACGACGCGCCGGCGCGCGCCGGTCGCCCAGGATCACGAGCACGAGGCCGATGCAGAATCCGCCGAGGCCGATCCACACCGCGGGCAGGTGACCGGCCAGCCGAACGCCGAGCACCGCCACCGTGCGCTCGCCCCCGGTGCCGGCGGAGCCGGCCAGCCGGGTGCCCGCCACCACGAAGGAGACGAGGGTGGCCAGCGGCAGCGCCACGCCCTGCACGCCCAGGGAGAGGCAGGTGCGCGTCACCGCGCGCCGGATCAGCGGCGCCCGTCCGATGAAGAGCATGGCCACCACCGACCCGACCGCCCACACCGCGAGCATGCCCGACCGGTCCAGGGTGCCCGCCTTGCCCGCGTTCACCACCGTGGTCGACCACCAGCAGCGTGGCCGCGCCGGAGGCGGCGCCGCCCAGCAGGGTGATCACCGCCTTGGCGAGGCGGATCGGCCAGCGGCGGGGGCGGGGCCGGTCGTCGCGCGAGGTGGAGGGCGCGGGCTCCTTGAGCAGCAGCTGCCAGAGGACGAAGCTCGCCACCAGATAGAAGGCGAGCCCGAGCAGCACCAGGAAATTGGTGCCGTACATGCGGCTTCTACGGCGCCGCCTTCCAGATCACCCGCTCGTTGGCGTCTCCGAGGGCCAGCTGCGGCACGCCGCCCTGGCGCAGGAGGATCGACACGCGCTGCTTGCCGTCCCGATCGTGCAGACTCAGGAACGGGAGCTGGAAGTCCGAGCTGACCCGTAGCCACAGACGCCCCTTGCCCCCCGACGTCGGACAGGTTGAGCGTGGGCTGGCCGTCCGAGGTGACCGCGAGCATCGCGCGCCCGTTGCCCTCGCCGTCGTAGAGCCACATCGCGGGCGCGCCCGCCGGCTCGAGTCCGATCGCGGTGCGGCGGCGGCCGTTGCGATCGTAGAGCGTGAGGCCGGTGGCGCCCTCGGCGGTCAGGGCCAGCAGCGAGCGGGGGCGGCCGGCCTGGTCGAAGAGGGTGACGCTCGGGCGGCCGTCGCCGTGCGAGCGCAGCTCGAGGCGGGGGTGGTCCGCCTGATCGAGCAGCGCGAGCGTCGCGGCGCCGTCGGGGCGCACCGCGAGCCCGGCCCGGAGCCGCCCGCTCCGCTCGGAGAGCTCGACCGCGGCGAGCCCCTGGGCGGTGACGGTGAAGACCGCGCGCTCCTGATGGGTGTCGTCGGCCAGCGCGAGGGCCGCGGTGCCGTCCGGCCGGACCCCGAGGCTCGCGCGCGCGTTGCCGGAGGCATCGCGCAGGATGAAGCGCTCGGCCTCGATGGTGTTGGCCACCGGGGCCGAGGTGGCCTGGCCCATGATGACGAGGGCGGCGAGGCCGATCAGGGCCAGCGCGCCCAGCCGCTTCAGGCGCTGGTTCTCGCGCTCGAGGCGGTCGAGCCGCCGGGCGAGGTGCTCTTGACTCGTGTCGCTCACGGTCGATCCTCCTACTTCTTGTCTTTGCCGTCGTCCGTCCCGCCGCCGGCCGCCTGCAGCGTGACCTTGTCACCCACGATGAGGAAGACGACGGTTCCGTTCGAGGCCTTGTAGGTCCACTGTTCCACCGGGCCCAGCTTGGCGATGTCGCTCGGCTTGCCGAGCGCCCGCTCCAGCTCCGCGCGCGTGGACGCGCTCCGCGACTTCTCGACCAGGTCTTCCTTGCTCCGGCTGCAGCCGCCCAGCAGGGCCACCGCCAGCAGCCACACCAGCATCGTCGTCGTCGCTCGAGACATGGCGCGCTCCTCCCGGGGCCGGCATGACGCGGATTGAACCCGCCGAGTCTATCAGAGTGCCCACTTCTCACGCACCGGGCGAGGTGACGCGGGCTCGGCGCCCGGAGCGGCGCGGCGAGGGCGCCGGTGCTACACTGCCGCCGGATCGTCGATCGGGAGCCGACGCGGCCCGGGCTCCCGCCCGCAGTGAGGCAACCTGCTCCCGGGAAGCGCGGAGGAGACCTCGATGATCACTCTCGTCGTCAACGGCAAGCCGCAGCGCGTGGACGCGGCCCCGGACCTGCCCCTGCTCTGGGTGATCCGCGAGGACCTGCGCCTCACCGGCACCAAGTACGGCTGCGGCATGGCCCTCTGCGGCGCCTGCACCGTCCACCTCGACGGCACGCCGATCCGCTCCTGCGTGACGCCGATCTCGGCCGCGGCCGGCAAGAAGGTCACCACGATCGAGGGGCTCTCGCCCCAGGGGACGCACCCGGTGCAGCGGGCGTGGGTGGAGCTCGACGTGCCGCAGTGCGGGTTCTGCCAGTCGGGGCAGATCATGTCCGCCGCCGCGCTGCTGGCCCAGAAGGCCTCGCCCACCGACGCCGACATCGACTCGGCGATGGCCGGCAACATCTGCCGCTGCGGCACCTACCAGCGGATCCGCGCCGCCATCCACCGGCCGCCGCGCTCAAGAAGGGAGGCGCGCGATGAAGGCCGCGATGCTCAGCCGCCGCGCGCTGCTCAAGGGGAGCGCCGCGGTCGGGGCCGGCCTCACCCTCGGCTTCCGGCTCTTCCCGCGCGGAGCCGGCTCGGCCCGCGCGCAGACCGCCGGGCGTGTTCGCGCCCAATCAGTGGCTCAGCATCGACCGCGACGGGCTCGTGACCATCACGAACTCGGTGCCCGAGATGGGCCAGGGCTCGATGACCACGACCGCCATCATCATCGCGGACGAGCTCGACGCCGACTGGAACAAGATCCGGGTCAACCAGGCGCCCGCCGATCCCAAGCGTTACGCCAACCCGGTCACCGGCTCCCAGTCCTACGGCGGCAGCCGCGGGGTGCGCGACCACATGGAGATGTGGCGGAAGTCCGCCGCCGCCGCCCGCGAGATGCTCAAGCAGGCCGCCGCCGACGAGTGGGGCGTGCCGGTCGACTCGGTGGACACCGAGCCGGGCGTGGTGGTGCACCGGCCGACCGGCGCGCAAGCTCGCCTACGGCCAGCTCGTGGACCGCGCCCAGGCCCTCCCGGTGCCCCAGAGCCCCAAGCTCAAGACCCCGGACCAGTTCCGCTACATCGGCAAGAACCTCCACCGGCTCGACTCGCCCGAGAAGGCGACCGGGCGCGGCATCTACGGCATGGACGTGCAGGTGCCGGGCATGCTGGTGGCCTCGATCGAGCGGGCCCCGGTCGTCTCCGGCGGCAAGGTGCAGAGCTTCGACGCCACCGCGGCCAAGGCCATCCCCGGCGTCAAGCACGTGGTCCAGGTGACCAACGGCATCGCGGTGGTGGCCGACCGGTTCTCGACCGCGGTGGCGGGGCGCCGCGCGCTCAAGGTGACGTGGGACCTGGGCCCGATGGCGCAGGTGAGCAGCGCGCAGATCTCGAGCGAGTACGCGGCCCTCTCCCAGCAGCCGGGCCAGGTCGCGCGCAAGGACGGCGACGTCGAGAAGGCGCTCGCGGCGGGCGGCCGGACGCTCGAGGCCGCCTACGAGGTGCCGTTCCTGGAGCACGCGTGCATGGAGCCCATGAACGCGACCGCCCAGATCACCCCGGACGGCTGCGTGGTGTGGGCGCCGACCCAGAACCCGGGCGGCACCCAGGCCACCGCGGCGCGCATCGCCGGGGTTCCCCCCGAGAAGGTCACCGTGAACACCACGCTGCTGGGCGGCGGCTTCGGGCGGCGCGGCGAGATCGACTTCATCGTCGACGCGGTGGAGACCGCGAAGGCGGTGGGAGCGCCGGTCAAGCTCATGTGGACGCGCGAGGACGACATCCAGCACGGGTTCTACCGCCCCGCCACCTACAACGTCTTCCGCGCCGCGCTGGACGGCGGCGGCATGCCGGTCGCGTGGTCGCATCGCATCGTCGGCCCGGGCATCCTGGCCCAGAAGGGCCGCATGCCCGGCAACACCACCGTCGACCCGGCCGCGGTCTCCGGAGCGCGCGACCTTCCGTACGACATCCCGAACGTTCAGGTGGAGTGGCTCAACAAGGACTTCGGGCGTGCCGCTCGGCTTCTGGCGCTCGGTCGGCTCCTCGCAGAACGCGTTCATCACCGAGAGCTTCATCGACGAGCTGGCCCACCTCGGCCGGCAAGGACCCCTTCGAGTACCGGCGGGCGCTGCTCGGCAAGTCACCCCGCCACAAGGCGGTGCTCGAGCTGGCCGCGGCGCGCGCCAGCTGGGGATCGCCGCTGCCCGCGGGCCGCGCGCGCGGCATCGCGGTGGCCTTCTCCTACGGCAGCTACGCCGCGCACGTGATCGAGGCGTCGGTGGCCGCGGACGGGGCGGTGCGCGTGCATCGCGTGGTGTGCGCGATCGACTGCGGGATCGCGGTCAACCCGGATCAGGTCAAGGCCCAGATGGAGGGCGGCGCGGTCTACGCGCTCACCGCCGCGCTCTACGGGAAGATCACCGTCGAGCGCGGCGCGGTGCAGCAGTCGAACTTCCACGACTACCCGATGATGCGGATCAACGAGATGCCGGTCGTGGAGACGTACATCCTGGACTCGGGGGAGGCGCCGGGTGGGCTGGGGGAGCCGGGGGTGCCGCCGGTGGCGCCCGCGCTCTGCAATGCGATCTTCGCGCTCACCGGCAAGCGGATCCGGACGCTGCCGATCCGGCCCGAGGAGCTGAAGAAGGCCTGAGCCGCGAAGTCTCGCCGCGGCTCGGGCCCGGGGCTTACTCTTCGGGCTTGGTCGCGGGTGCCGCGGTCGGGATCGGGGTGGGGGCGGGAGCGGCCGGGATGGGAGTGGCGCCCACCGTCGCGCGCCCGGTGGCCTGCGCGTACTTGGCCCGCAGCTCGCGCATCAGGGACGGGTACGACGAGCTCCGGATGATCTTGTCGAACTGGCCCCGGTAGTTCGCCACGAAGCTCACGCCCTGGACCGCGACGTCGTAGACCGCCCAGCGGGAGCCGACCAGGTGCAGGCGATAGTCCACCGGGATCTCCGCGCCTCGGCCGGTGACGATCTTCGAGCGCACGGTGGCGAAGTCGCCGTCCACCGTCTCGCCCAGGTAGACGATCTGCTCGCCGGAGTAGTTCTCGAGCTTGCCCAGATAGGCGCGGGCGAGCAGCTGCTTGAACACCACCACGAACTCGCCCTGCTCCTGAGGGGTACGGTCCCGCCAGTGGATCGCGAGGGCCCGGCGGGCCATCTCGGGGAAGTCGAAGAGGCGATCGGCGATGCGCTGGACCTCGACCCGGCGCCGCTCCTGGACCGCGGGCGCCGCCAGCTCGGCGTCCTGGACGACCTGCAAGACGTGCTCGGTGGCCTGCTGGACGACCTGGGTCGGACTCACTTCCGGCTGCCCTCCGCCACCCGCGGCGAGCAGGATCCACATGGCCAGTGCCTTCTGCATGACAACCTCCGGGGGGCCGCGTCTAGCTGTGGGCTCGCGGCCACTTCGTCCCCTGCTGCATCTGGGAGCATGCCCCGTGCCACGGGTGGGCCGGGCTAAGCGGTGGGATTACCAAGCTTCAGGAGGCCGGGGGAGCCTCGGACATCGTCAGCGCCGGGACGCCGTCAGGCGGCCGACGGCAGGGGTGGGTCGGAGCTAGCCGGCCAGGCGACTCCGCACGACGCGGACGAGATTCATCATGTCGAACGGCTTGGTGAGGACGGGGACCTTCACGTCGTCGATGAAGCCCTGATAGTCCGTGTGCTCGGACGTGCCGGTGATGAAGACGAAGCGGCGCAGCATCTCGGGATACCGCTGCTCGATCTCGCGGAACAGGCCGAGCCCGTCGAGCTCGGGCATGCGCAGATCGCTCAGGATGATGTCGTAGGTCCGATTCGCGAGACGGTCGAGCGCGGCCAGGCCATGCGGTGCGGTATCGACCTCGAAGCCCTCGCCGCCCAGCACGTCGGCGATGAGCTGCGCGATGATGCTCTCGTCATCGACGACCAGCACGCGAGAACGCTCGCCGGTGGGCGCCATGGCCAGATAGGACAGCAAGAGGCGCGCCAGGGGGAATTGACCGCCAAATCAGTCTATTCGGCGCGTCTTCGAGGCCCGCGCGCGGAATTCGTCAGTGGGCCGGCCCGGAAATGCGCAACCGTCCGGCTCAGGCGGTCTGCAGGCGGCGGCGTGCGGCCAGGCTCCGGATCTCGAGCCAGAGCCGTCCCAGGTAGACGAGCACGACGGTGAGCAGCGCGTTCGCGAGCACGAACCACCACCAGCGGTCGAGCACGAGGCCGAGCCACTCGTGCGCGATCGTGTAGACCAGCACGTGATGGAGGAAGTAGAGCATCAGCGACGTGCGGCCCAGCACCACCAGCCAGCCTACCGGGGCGCGCCGCACCTCGATCAGGTAGTACGCGATCCCGAGAAGGCAGAACACCGACCCGAGGCAGAGAAAGTTCGTGACCCCGCGCGAGATCCAGTGATTGTTCAGGATGAAGTCGCGCTTGAAGGCGAGCGACAGGTGCGGCGGCGTGCCGTGGGCCCAGTCCCAGGCCACGAAGACGGCGATGAAGACCACCCCGACCGCGCCCATGATCGTGAGGTATCGCGCCTGGCGCGCCGGGGTGTCCTGCAGCGCCCACGTCCACCCCAGCGCCAGGCCGATCCACACGATCGAGATCCAGGGCCACGGCGCGAACTCGAACAGGAAGATGCGACCCAGGGTCGGGTGAGCGGCCAGCCAGGCGGTGACCTGCGTGAAGGAGACCGAGAAGAGCGCGTAGGCCCCGAGCGCGATCGCGATGAGCAGGGTGCGGGCGCCGCGCCGGTGCAGCAGGAGCATCGGCGGCAGCGCGAGAATGATCCCGAGCCCGATCGTCTGGAGCACGCCACCTTCCCAGAACGGCTCGTCGCGAAAGACCACGAAGTTGAGCAGCCAGGAGGCGAGGATCAGGCGACCGCCGCGCTGCAGGAACTTGGCCGCCACCCCGGGCAGGCCGCCGGTGGGGCGGCGGCGGGCGAAGGAGAGGGGCAGGCAGAAGCCGACCAGGAAGAGGAAGAGCGGCGCGCCGACCACCATGGTCCCGTAGATCAGGTTGTAGCGGGGCCAGCCCATGGTGCCGTCCTGCCACCACCGGCTGGTGTGGTTGACGATCATCAACAGCAGCGCGAATCCCCGCACCGCGTCCAGGAACTGCAGCCGCTCCGTCGGGCCGCGCTCGATCGTTTCCGGCGCCGCCATCCACTCCTCCGTCGCCGCGCGCTAGCGCGGGTGCTTGAGCGGAGTCCGCCGCGGGGTGAAGAACGCGGGCCGGCTCATCCGGCCCACCGGGACCTCGATCAGCGCCGGGCGGTCCTTCTCGATCGCCTCGCGCACCAGCCGGCCGACGTCGGTCGGCTCCTTCGCCCGCATGCCGACCACCCCGTAGGCGTCGGCCAGCTTCATGAAGTCCGGGTTGGCGAGCTCGGCGCCGTACTGCCCGCCCCAGGACTCGTCCAGGTCGCGCGCCACGTTGCCGTACGAGCTGTCGTTGAAGACCACCGCGACCACGTTGATCCCGTGCCGCGCGGCGGTGGAGAGCTCCTGGGCGTTGAAGAGGAAGCCGCCGTCGCCGGAGACGGAGACCACCGGCCGGTCCGGCCGGGCGACCTTGGCCCCCAGCGCGACGGGATACGCGTACCCGAGGTTGCCGGAGTACGACGAGGAGAGATAGGTGCGCGGCTCGTAGACCGGCCAGAAGGGCCGCGAGTAGTACCCGATCTGGGTCATGCCCGCGACCAGGATCGTGTTCTCGGGCGCTCCCGCGCGCAGCGACTTGATGATCGACGCGTTGGGCTCCATCGTGTTCTCGCCCGCCATCTTCGCGCGCAGGGCCTCGTGCTCGGCCTTGCGCGAGGGCCGCGGCGCGGACGCCGCGCGCAGGCGCTCCAGGAGGGCCTCCAGCGTGGCGCGCGCGTCGCCGACCAGGCCGAGCGTGTCCTTGTGGCTGCGCCCGATCTCCTGCTCGTCCGCGTCGATCTGGATGATGCGGGTGCCGGGCCTGAAGGAGACCCCGGCCAGCCGGCTCCCCACCGCGAGCACCACGTCCGCCTCGTGGATGTGGGCGCGCAGCGCGGAGTCGCGCCAGAACGCGGCCCCGAGCGAGAGCGTGTTGTGGTCGCTGACCGCGCCCTTGCCCTCGGCGGACTGGGCGACCCCGGCCTGCAGGTGCTCGGCGACCTGGGCGAGCGCGTCGTGCGCGCCCGCGAGGTGCACGCCGCCGCCCGCGTAGATCAGCGGCGCGCGCGAGGCGAGCAGCAGCTCGGCGGCGCGGTCGAGGTCGCGCGCGGCCGCGGCGTGGCGCGTCACCTCGGCGGGCGGCAGCAGCTCGACCAGCCCCTCGTCCTCCATGGTCTCGGGCGGCATCTCGATCTCGACCGGGCGGGGCCGGCCGCTCTTGAGCTGCACCACCGCCTCGCGCACCGCGGCCGGCACGTCCGCCACCTGGAGCACGCGCCGACGCCACTTGGTGACCGGGCGGATGCACTCCTGCTGGTCGTTGACCTCGTGCAGGAGCCCGATGTCGCGCCCGATGGAGTCGCGCGGGATCTGGCCGGAGAGCATCAGCACCGGCGACGACGCGGAGTACGCGGTGCTGAGGCCGGACATGGCGTTGAGCAGCCCGGGGCCCGGCACCACGAGGGCGGTGCCGAAGCTACCGCCCGCGCGCGCGTAGCCGTCGGCCATGAAGCTGGTGGCCTGCTCGTGGCGCGTGTTGACGAAGCGGATCCGCGGCTCGTCACGCAGGGCGGCCATGACCCCGTAGAGCTGCACGCCGGGCAGGCCGAAGACCACCCGCACGCCTTCCGCGTAGAGGGACCGCACCAGTGCTTCGCCGCCCGTCATCGGTGTCGCCGCCATGTGTCGTCTCCTTCGACCCGTCTCAGGGCGCCTCGATGACGCCGGCCTGGACGAGGTCGTCGATGTCGCGATCCTTGTAGCCGAGCACCTCGCTCAGCACCGCCCGGGTGTGCTCGCCCACCCGGTAGGGCGCGGGGCCCGCGGGCGCCACCGGCTGCCCGTCGAGCTGAAACGGCGTCGCGGTCACCCGCACCGCGCCGCGGGCCGGATGGGTGACCGTCGGGAACGCCCCGCGCGCGGCCAGGTGCGGGTGGACGGCCACCTCGTCCGGCCTGAGCACCGCGGCGGCCGGGATGCGCGCGGCCCGCAGCGCGTCCAGCGCTTCCTCCACGGATGCGAAGCGGCCGACCCACTCGCCGATGATGTCGCGGAGGGCCGGCCAGTTGCGCCGGCGCTGATCCGGGGTGGTGAAGCGCGGGTCGGTGGCGAGCTCCGGCCGCCCGAGCAGCTCCTGGAGCCGCGGCCACAGGGCGGCCGCCCCGCCGGTCTGGAGCGCCAGGTGCCGGCCGCCGACCGCGTACACGCCCATGGCCGGACGCGGCGAGCCCTGCGTCTCGCCCCCGTTGAGGACCGCCGCGTACGAGACGTCGTCGGCCGCGACGAGCGCCTCGAGCATCGACACGTCGAGGTAGGCGCCCTGGCCGGTGCGGTCCCGCCGGCGAAGCGCGGCGAGGATGGCTCCGAAGGCGTGGGTGCCCGCGAGCACGTCGGCGGCCTGGAGGTTCGACGCGCGCGGCGCCTCCTGGTCGCCCTGGTCCAGGTGCATCATGCCGGAGGCCGCGTTGATGATGTGGGCGAAGGCCTGCCGCTCGCGCCACGGCCCGGTCTGCCCGAAGCCCGAGATCGAGCAGTAGACGAGGTCGGGCTTGACCGCCGCCATCGCGGCGTAGCCCAGGCCGAGCTTCTCGACGACGCCGGGGGCGAAGTTCTCGACGAAGACGTCGGCCACCCGGCAGATGTCGGTGACCACCGCGCGGCCCTGCGGGTGGCTCAGGTCGACCGCCACGCTCTCCTTGCCCGCGTTGATGCGGATGAAGTAGGTGGACTGGTCGGTGCGGCCCGGCTCGACCTGCAGGTGGTTCTTGCGCATGTCGTCACCGTCGCGCGGCCGCTCGATCTTGATGACCCGCGCGCCCAGGTCCGCGAGCAGCCGGGTGCCGTAGGGGCCGGCGAGGACGCGGGTGAGATCGAGGATCAGGAGGTCGGAGAGGGGCCCGGCGGCGTCGCGCACCGGCCGAGTATAGCGCGGCGATTGACGGGGCGCACCTGCCCCCCTAGACTCGGCGCATGCGACGCAATCGATTGCGGGAGCGCCTGCGGGCGGGCCGGCCCACGCTCGGCACCCACATCCACTCCGCGTGGCCCGCGGTGGTGGAGCTGGCCGGCCACGCGGGCTGCTTCGACTACGTCGAGTTCGTGGGCGAGTACGCGCCCTACGATCTCTTCGCGCTGGAGAACCTCGCGCGGGCGGTGAACACCTTCGATCACATGTCGGCGATGTTCAAGGTCGAGCAGCAGCCGCGCACCTATCTCGCGGTGCGGGCCGTCGGGGCGGGGATCCAGAACCTGCTCTTCGCCGATCCCCGCACGCCCGACGACGTGCGGGAGTGCGTGCGGAGCGTGCGCGCGGAGACCCCGGAGGCGGGCGGCCTGCACGGGGTCGGCATGCGCCGCGACGTGGGCTACGTGGTCGACGTGGGCTCGCCCGCGTTCGTGCAGGCCCTCGACGACGCGGTGGTCGCGATCATGATCGAGAAGGCCTCCGCGGTCGAGAACCTGGAGGCGCTGCTGTCGGTGAAGGGCGTCGACATGGTGCAGTTCGGTCCCGCCGACTACTCGATGAGCATCGGCCTCGCGGGGCAGTGGAATCACCCTCGAGTGGTCGAGGCGGAGCGCCACGTGATCGCCACCGCCCTGCGCCTCGGCATCGCCCCGCGCGCGGAGATCTCCCACCCGAACGAGGCGAAGGCCTACCTCGATCTGGGCGTCCGGCACTTCTGCATGGGCTGGGACGTGTCGATCCTCTTCGACTGGTTCAAGGCCGAGGGCGGCGCCCTGCGCGACCTGCTGGGCGCCGGATAGCCGGGCCGCGACCCTCGCCCATGGCGCCCCGTCCGGCGCGCGCCGCGGCCGCTCTCGTCGTCCTGCTCGTCCTGTTGACCGCGGCCGCGTGCCGCGAGCGCCCGCCCGCCGGCGGCCCGGTCACGCTCGTCTTCAAGCACGCCAAGATCCTCGGCCCCGCCGACCCGGTGCCCGGCCTCCTCCGCCGCTTCGAGGCCGATCACCCCGGGGTGCGCGTGCAGAGCGAGGCGCTCACCTGGTCCTCCGACGAGCAGCACCAGTTCTACGTGATCAACCTCGAGGGCGGCAGCCCCCCCTTCGACGTGATGATGCTCGACGTGATCTGGGTGCCCGAGTTCGCCCGGGCGGGCTGGATCCTCGACCTGACCGCGCGCGTGCCCGCGGCCGAGCGCGACGCGCACTTCCCCTCCGCCATCGAGCCCGCGGTGCAGGGCGACCGGCTCTGGGCTCTGCCGTGGTTCATGAACGTGGGTCTGCTCTACTACCGCAAGGATCTGCTCGCCAAGTACGGGCTCGCGCCGCCCGAGACCTACGACGAGCTGGTGCGGCAGGTGCGGCTCGTCCAGGCCGGGGAGCGCGATCGCCGCCTGGACGGCTATCTGTGGCAGGGCAAGCAGTACGAGGGCGGCATGGTCAACGTACTGGAGGCGCTCTGGGCCAACGGCACCCGCCTGCTCGACGAGACCGGCCGGCCGTTCCCGGAGCCGGAGCGGGCCCGGGAGGCGCTCGCGTTTCTCCGCTCGCTCATCGAGAGCGGGGTGAGCCCGGCGTGGGTCACCGCCGCCGACGAGGAGCTGACCCGGCGCCCGTTCGGGGACGGCCGGGCCATCTTCCTGCGCGGCTGGCCCTACGCGCTCGATCTGTTCGAGCTGCCGGAGTCGCGCGTGCGCGGCCGGGTCGGGGTGGCGCCGATGCCGCGCCTCGCGCACGGGACGGTCGGCGCCGCGTCCACCGGCGGCGCGCACCTGGCGGTGAGCGCGCGCACCCGCCACGCCGCCCTCGCGATCGAGCTGGTGCGCTTCCTCACGAGCGAGCAGGCCCAGCGCGCGATGACCGAGGGCGCGGCGCTCCGCCCCTCGCGCCCCGCCCTCTACCGGGACGCGGGCCTGATCGCGCGTGATCCGACCCTGCCCGCGCTCCTGCCCCTCATCCTGAAGGGGCACCCACGCCCGGTGACGCCCTACTACCTCATGCTGTCGACCACGCTGCAGCCCGAGTTCTCGGCCGCGCTCGTGGGGCGCAAGTCGCCCGAGCGCGCGATCCGGGACGGCAAGGCCCAGGTCGAGCACTTACAGCAGGCGCTCTCGCGATGACCGACCGGCGGCTCGGCTGGCTCCTGCTCGCTCCCGCGCTGGCCCTGCTGGGCGGCCTCACGGTCTATCCCGCGGTCTGGGTGATCTGGCTCTCGCTCCAGTACCGGATCCCGGTGTTCTCGATCTCGCGCTGGGCCGGCGGCGCCCACTACGCCTTCCTGATGGTGGACACGCGATTCTGGAACGCGGCCTCGGTCACCGCGGTGTTCACGGTGGCGTCGGTCGCGCTCGAGGGCGGGCTCGGCCTCGCGATGGCCCTCGGCCTGCGGGGCCAGCGGCACGGACGGCGCGCGGCGGTGGCCCTGCTCCTGCTGGCGTGGGCGCTGCCGTCGGTGGTGACCGCCAAGATGTTCGAGTGGCTCTACCATCCCGCGGGCGGCCTCGTGAACTTCCTCCTCGGCGGCCGTCCGGTCAACTGGCTCGGCGACCCGGCCCTCGCCCTGCCCGCTCTGATCGTGGCCGACGTCTGGCGCACCACCCCGTTCGTGGCCCTGCTCTGCTACGCGCGCCTCCTGACCATCCCGGGGGAGCTGTACGAGGCGGCGGAGGTGGACGGCGCCGCCGGCGTGCAGGCGTTCGCCCGCATCACCTGGCCGCTGGTGCGGCCGATCCTCCTGGTCGCGCTCCTCTTCCGGACGCTCGACGCGCTGCGGGCGTTCGACCTCATGTTCGTGCTGACCGGTGGCGGCCCCGCGGGCACCACCGAGACCCTCACCGTGTACGCCTACCGCGCGCTCTTCCAGACCCTGCAGGTGGGCTTCGGCTCCGCCATCGGGGTGGTGGTGTTCGCGCTGGTGATGGTGGTGGCGGTCGCCTATCTGCGGATGATCCACCGCCAGGAGGCGTCCGCGTGAGGAGCGGCCGGCTCCGCGACGGCCTGGTGCTGGCCGCGCTGGCGCTCTACGCGCTGCCGTTCTTCTGGCAGGCGCTCACCTCGGTGCGGCCGGACGCGGAGCTGCTGCCGCTCAGCGACCTCCTGCCGAGCCGCCTCACCGCGGTGCACTACGAGGTCGTGCTGCGGCAGAGCCTCATGCCGCGCGCGCTGCTGAACAGCCTGGGCATCGCGCTCTCGAGCACCCTGCTCGCGGTGGTGCTCGGCGCCCTCGCGGGCTATGCGCTCGCGCGCCTGCCGGTCCCCGGCCGCGGGGTGATCCTCCTGGGCATGATCGCGGCGACCGCGTTCCCCCAGATCGCCACCGTGAGCCCGCTCTATCTCCTGATGCGGGCCCTCGGCCTCCGCGACACGTGGCTCGCGCTGATCCTCGCCAACGCGTCGTTCGCGCTGCCGCTCGTGATCTGGCTGCTCGCCGGGTTCATCCGGGAGATCCCGCGCGCCCTCGAGGAGGCGGCGTCCGTCGACGGGGCGGGGCGCCTCGCGAGCCTGCGCTTCGTGGTGCTCCCGCTGGTGGCGCCCGGGATGGCCTCGGCCGCCCTGCTGGCCTTCCTCTTCTCCTGGAACGAGTTCCTCTTCGCCTACAGCTTCACCGCCACCGAGGCGAGCCGCACGGTGCCGGTGGCGCTGGCGCTCTTTCCCGGTGTCTTCGAGGTGCCGTGGGGCGACATCGCGGCGGCCTCGCTGCTGGCGAGCCTGCCGCCCATCCTGATCGTGGTCGCCTTCCAGCGGTATCTCGTGCGCGGGCTGCTCGCGGGCGCGCTGCGCGAGTAGGGGGCCCTCGCCGCCTCAGCGCCGTGGCTCGATCACGTCGAACATGAGCGCGAAGTCGTCGAGGAGCGTGAAGAGCAGGGCGACCGGGGCCCGATCGCCTGCGATGGCCACCAGGCCCTGGTCGATCGCCTCCGCGATGGTCAGCTCGCGCAGCACGAGCCGGTCCAGCACCGGGCGCCGGAGCGTCACCGTCGCGTCGGGCTGCTCGCTCTGGCGCTCGGCGAGGTAGGTCAGCGCGCAGTTCTGCAAGGTGAGCACGTAGCGCCGGCTCCGCGCCTCATCGTCGTCGTCGGGGAAGATCCAGTTCAGGACGAAGCGCTCGCCCTCCGCTTTCTCGCCGTTCAGGCGCACCGCGAGGTAGTCGAAGAAGAGGTCGAGGCTCATGGCCCGGACGAGGTCGGGGCTCACCGGGGCCCGCGCCGCGGTGTCGGGCCGGCCCCGCCGCAGCTCGTGGGCGCCGAGGAGGTAGGCGTTGCGCCAGGTCGCCGACTCGGCGGCGTAGCCGAGCTGCTCGAGCGCGTCCGCGCCGAGGCGCCGCGCCTCCACGTTCGCGGGATCCGCGAACACCACGTGGCTCGTCGCCTCGGCCACGAAGCGGTACTCGCCCCGGGCGAAGTCCTCCCGCGCCCGCGCGAGCACCGCGGCGGCCCCGCCCATGTACTCGACGTACTTCCGCCCGCGCTCGACCGGAGGCAGCGGCTCGAGGTTCGCCGGGTTGGCGTCGTACCAGCCGAGATAGCGCTGGTAGACGCTCTTGGCGTTGTGGGAGAGGGTGCCGTAGTAGCCGCGCACGTGCCAGGTCGACTGCAGGCTCCGGGGCAACGCGAGGCGCTCCGCGATCTCGGCCGCCTTGAAGCCGTGGTTCATGAGACGCAGGGTCTGGTCGTGGAGGTACTTGTAGAGGTCGCGCTGCGCGCCGAGGTACTCGAGGATCCGCGCGGTGCCCCACACCGGCCAGTGGTGCTGGGCGAAGGCCACCTGGGCCCCGCGCCCGAACCGGTCCCGCGCCTCGTCGAGGTACTTGGCCCACGCGTTGGCGTCGCGCGCCTGCGCCCCGCGGAGCGGATAGATGTTGTGGAGGTGGTGGGTCGCGTTCTCGGCCAGGTTGAGGGCCCGCAGGGCCGGGTAGAACATGTGCATCTCGGCGGGGGCCTCGGTCTCGGGCGCCAGCTGGAAGACGATCTCGATCCCGTCGATCCGGTGGACCTCGATCGGGTCGACCACCACGCGGGTCGGCGGGATCAGGGTGACGGTTCCGCGCGAGGTCACCTTGCCGAGCCCCGCGTCCACCTGGCCGCGCGGGCCCTTGGGCAGGGTGGCGCCGAACTGGAACTGGCCGCGGCGGACCATCGCGGTGCCGACCAGCACCGCCTCCGAGACGACCTCCTCCATGAACCGGTGCGGGGCGATGACCTCGACCTCTCCCGCGGCCACCCGCGCCTCCTCCACGACCCCGCGCACCCCGCCGTAGTGGTCGGTGTGGCTGTGGGTGTAGATGACCGCGGTCACCGGGCGGTCGCCGCGGTGCTCGCGGTAGAGGGCGAGGGCGGCGCGCGCCACCTCGGTCGAGATCAGCGGATCGATGACGACGAGGCCGCGCTCGCCCTCGAGGATCGTCATGTTCGAGAGGTCGAACCCGCGGACCTGGTAGATGCGGTCGGTGACCTGGAAGAGCCCGTGGCGCATGTTGAGCCGCGCCTGTCGCCAGAGGCTCGGGTTCACGGTGGCGGGGGCCTCCGCGGCCTCGAGGAACGCGTACTCGCCGAGGCTCCACACCACGCGCCCCTGGGCGTTGCGCACGGAGACCTCGGGCAGGGTGGCCACGAAGCCGCGGCTCGCGTCCTCGAAGTCCTGGACGTCGCCGAAGGGCAGCGCGTCGAGCACCGCCCGCTGGCGGGCGCGGGTGGCCGGGGTGGCGTCCCGCGGGCCCTCCGCGTCGGGAGTCATTCCGCGGCGGCCGCGGTGACGAGACCCGGGACCACGGTGGCGCCGGGCAGGGCGCGGAAGACGTCGGGCGTGATCTTCACCTTGAGGGAGCGGCTGCCCCCGCCCAGGATGATCCAGGGCAGGGCCATCAGCCCCTCGTCCACGTAGATCGGCAGGTCGGGCGGCAGGGCGAACACGGTGACCCCGCCCAGCATCATGCCGGTCAGGGCGCGCGTCTCCTCGGGATCGGCGAAGGAGAGGCGGGAGACGCCGAGAAGCTTGCGGACGGTGTGGTTGACGTCGAGCCGGCGCGTGGCCCGCACCACGCAGGCGCAGTAGCGCTTCGGCTCCTTCTTGGAGCCCACGATGATGGTGTTGGCGGACTGCTCCATGGGGAAGCCGTACTGGGCGCAGAAGGCGGCGGTGTCGGCGTACTGCGGGTCGATCTCGACCATCTCGTGGTGCAGCGCGAGGCCGTCGAGGACCTCGCGCACTCGCTGCTCGATCGGGTCGGTGGCGATGACGATTTCCTCCTGTCGAGGTGGGGGTTCGCGCGGCGAGCCGAGCATACCGCCGCCCCCGCGAATCCGCTAGAATCGAGGGAGACGGAGGATCCCATGCCGACACCGGACACGCGGGCGACGAGCGAGCAAGAATCCCGGCGGGTGGCCGAGCAGGCCCGCGCGGAGGTCTGGGAGGGGCGCGGCTTCCTGCGCGACCTCTTCCTGGGCCAGCTGTCCCTCGACCTGATCCACCCGTTTCCCCTGAGGCCCAAGGAGCGACCGGAGTTCACGCGCTTCATCGACGACCTGCGCGCGTTCCTGCGCGATCACGTCGACCCGGCCGCGATCGACCAGAGCGGCGAGTATCCTCCAGACGTTCTGGCTGGGCTGCGGAGACTGGGCGCCTTCGGGATGAAGATCTCGCGCGACTACGGCGGCCTCGGCTTCACGGTGTCCGAGTACTGCCGGGCCATGGAGCTGGTGGGCAGCTACGACGGCAACCTCGCCGCGGTGCTGTCCGCGCACCAGTCCATCGGGGTGCCGCAGCCGCTCAAGCTCTTCGGGACCGTCGAGCAGAAGGCCAAGTACCTGCCGCGCTGCGCGGCGGGCGCCATCTCCGCCTTCGCCCTGACCGAGTCCGGGGTCGGCTCGGACCCGGCGAGCCTCGCCACCACCGCCGAGCGGCGCGACGATCACTTCGTGCTCAACGGCGAGAAGCTCTGGTGCACCAACGGGACTCTCGCCGAGCTGCTGGTGGTGATGGCGCGCGATCCGCAGAGCCGTCGCATCAGCGCGTTCATCGTGGAGACCGGGTGGGAGGGCGTGACGGTCGAGTACCGCTGCCGCTTCATGGGCCTCCGCGCGCTCGCCAACGGCGTCATCAGCTTCCACAACGTGCGGGTCCCGCGCGAGAACCTGATCGGGCGCGAGGGGCAGGGGCTCAAGATCGCGCTCGCCACCCTCAACACCGGGCGCCTCACCCTGCCCGCGGTCTGCGCGGGCGCGGCCAAGCGCTGCCTCGAGATCTGCCGGGGCTGGGCCGCGGCCCGCGTGCAGTGGGGCGCGCCGATCTGGAAGCACGAGGCGATCGGCCACCGGATCGCGGACATGGCGGCCACCACCTTCGCGATGGACTCGGTGGCCATCCTCGCCGCCGAGATGGCCGACCGCGGCGGCTACGACATCCGTCTCGAGGCGGCCGCGGCCAAGGAGTGGAACACGGTGCGGGCGTGGGAGCTGGCCGACCAGACCCTGCAGATCCGCGGCGGCCGCGGCTACGAGACGGAGGCCTCGCTGGCCGGGCGCGGGGAGGCCGCGATCGGCGTCGAGCGCATGCTGCGCGACCTGCGCATCAACCTGATCTTCGAGGGCTCGAGCGAGATCATGCACCTGTTCATGGCCCGCGAGGCGGTCGACAAGCACCTCGAGGTCGCGGGGGCGCTCATCGACCCGCGGCAGGGCGCGGCCGAGAAGCGCGCGGCCCTGCCCCGGGTGGCCGCCTTCTACGCGCGCTGGTACCCGCTGCTCTGGCTCCGGGGGCTCGCGGCGCCCGCGCGCTTCGGCGAGCTCGGGCCCCTCGCGCCCCACCTGCGCTTCGTGGAGCGGAGCGCCCGCCGCCTCGCGCGGGCGACCTTCCACGGGATGCTGGTCTTCCGGGCCGGGATGGAGCGGCGGCAGGCGTTCCTCTTCCGGACGGTCGACATCGCGATGGAGCTGTTCGCGATGGCGGCCGCGACCACCCACGCCGCGCGCCTCGCCGACGGGCGCTACCCGGAGGCGGACCGGGCCCGCGAGCTGGCCGACCTCTTCTGCCGGAACGCGCGACGCAAGGTGCGGCGGCTCTTCCACGACCTGTGGCGCAACGACGATGCG
This sequence comes from uncultured Candidatus Rokubacteria bacterium, assembly GCA_963841755.1. Classification (GTDB taxonomy): domain Bacteria; phylum Methylomirabilota; class Methylomirabilia; order Rokubacteriales; family CSP1-6; genus CAMLFJ01. The sequence goes on along the minus strand of CAWJDX010000017.1, from coordinate 454,468 downwards.
CTCAAGGGCCGCGTCGCGGCGGCGGTCATGAGCGACCGGCACGCGTGGCTCGAGCGGGGCATCCTCGAGCTGGGGCTCCCGGTCTCCGCGTTCCGGCCGCGTTCGTTCACGCGCCCCGAGCCGGCCCCGGAGCCCGAGCCCGCCCCGGCCACGCGGACCTAGCCGCGCGCGATCACGGCCCGCCGGGCTTGGGGTGGGCCTTGAAGAAGTCCCAGATCAGCTCGGTCGCGTCGAAGTCCCGGCACACGCGCCCGATCAGCAGCTGCGGCAGGTACTGGACGCCCCCGGGCCAGGTGTGCCCGCCGCCGTCCAGTCGCACCAGCGTCACCTCGCTACCGTCGCGCCCGCCCGGGTAGATCGTCCGGAGACCGCCGCAGCGGTCCTGGCCGTCGGCGGGCAGGGGCTCCCGCACCGGCTCGCGCCCGCCGTTCAGCGCGGCCCAGCGGCGGGCGGCCTCCTCGGTATCGATGATCTTGCCGCGGCCGAAGGCGACCGCGCCGCCGTGATAGGGCACCAGCGGGTCGCGCGTGCCCTGGAGCATCAGCACCGAGACCGGCTGCTCCGGTCGGAGCCACGCCTCGGGCGGGTCGGCGATCCCGCCGACCACCGGGGCGATGGCCGCGATGCGCGCCGACAGGCGCGCGGCCAGGTAGTGCGAGAAGATCGCGCCGTTGGAGATGCCGGTCGCGTACACCCGCCGGGGGTCCACCGCGTGCGCGCGGCCGATCGCGTCGATCAGGGCAGCGACGAAGGCCACGTCGTCGACGTGGTCGCGGTGCGCGCGCGAGCCGGTGAACTCGCGGCCGTCGTTCCAGTTCTTCTCGACGCCGTCCGGGAACGCCACCAGGAACGCCTCGCGGTCGGCCAGGGCCGTGAAGCGCGTGAGCCGCTCGGTGCCCGGGCCGGTGCCGCCGCCCCCGTGGAAGACCAGCACGAGCGGGGCGGGAGCCGGGCCGACCGCCGGCGGCACGTGCAGGTGATAGCTCCGGGTGATCCCGTCGACCTCGAGGGCGTGGGGCACGAGGGCCCGCTCTGCCGCGGCCGCGGGGGAGACCGTCACGAGCGCGGCCAGGACGAGGGCGAGCGTCCGCGCGCGCCTCGGCGATCCGCAGCCTGCGCGCCCCGGCGAAGGGGTACAATCGCCGCTGCTCCGGAAGGAGGGGCCCCGATGACCACCGACTTGCTCGAGACCGTGAAGGACGGCGTCGCCGTGCTGACCCTCAACCGGCCCGACCGGCTCAACGCCATGTCGCGCCCGATGCTCGACGCCCTGCTGGAAGCCCTGCCGCGCCTCGCGGACGACCCGGAGGTCGGCTGCGTGGTTCTCACCGGGGCCGGTCGCGGCTTCTGCGCGGGCGGCGACGTCAAGGCGATGGCCGAGGGCAACGAGCTGGGCGGCCAGACCATGGAGGAGAAGGCCCAGGCGCTGCGCAGCCGGATGGAGACGTCGCGCTGGCTGCACGAGATGCCGAAGCCCACGATCGCGATGGTGCGCGGTCCGGCGGCGGGCGCCGGGCTCTCCCTCGCGATGGCGTGCGACATGCGCGTCGCCTCCGACACCGCGCGGCTCGGCACCGCCTTCGCGCGCGTCGGCTACTCGGGCGACTTCGGCGGCAGCTACTACCTGACCCAGCTGGTGGGCACCGCCAAGGCCCGCGAGCTCTACTTCACCGCCGATCTGCTCGACGCCCAGCAGGCGCTCGCCCTGGGGCTCCTCAACCGCGTCGTCCCCGACGCGCGCCTCGAGGAGGAGACGATGGCGCTGGCTTCCCGCCTGGCCCGTGGGCCGCGTGTCGCCCTCCGCTACATGAAGCGGAACATGAACGCGGCGGAGAGCGCCTCGCTCAAGGAGATGCTCGATCTCGAGGCGTGGCACCACACGCGGACCGGGATGACCGAGGACCACCGCGAGGCCGCGCGCGCCTTCGTCGAGAAGCGGGAGCCCCAGTTCAAGGGGCGCTAGGCCCGGCCCGCCAGGCCAGGTAGAGGATGCCGAGCGCCATCCCCGCGATCACCGCGGCGGTGGCGATGGTCGAGGCGTGGGCGAGCCAGGCCAGCGTGGTGCTCGTGAGGCCGACGAAGGCGAGGCCCACCACCGGGATCACGGGCGCCCCGCACCCCATCACGGTGCAGCCCCCGCTGGCCAGCCCGAGCACGCTGCCGGCCGCTCCCAGCAGGCCGCCCTGCCGGGCCGCCTGGAGCCCTCGGCCGGCGCCCCCGGCCCGGTCGCGCCGGTCGCGCCAGAGCGCGAAGTAGGCGCCGACCAGGAGCGCCATCACCAGGAACCGGACGAGATCGGCGGCGGTGACCGCGAAGCCCCAGTCGACGCCGAAGATCCCGTCCGCCGAGAACCAGAAGAGCGCCAGGTTGTAGGCTCGATCGAGCCGCTCGCCGAGAGATCCGGGGCCCGCCCGCAGGTAGCCGGGCAGGCTCGGCAGCCAGGGGTTGAACGTGAAGTAGTCGACCCGCGCGCGGGCGACCGAGAGGACCAGCGGGGGCACGAGGATGTCGAGGGCGAACACGGCGGCGGCCACGGCCACGAAGGTGCCGCGCCGCGCGTGGAGCGCCCGGCCGAGACCCGCGAGGACGCGCCTGAGCCCGTGCATGGTCCGCCGGGGCCGATTATAGAGGGAGCGCGAAAGTCCGGGGAACTTCTTGCGCTCGCGCGGGTTGCTGGGGCAGTATGGCGCTGCATGACCCCCGCGCTGCAACGTTGTTCGAGCAGACCCCCAACGAGGAGGGCCCACACATGACTCAAGAGGTCTCCCGCCGTGACTTCCTGGCCCGTCTGGGTGTGACCGTCGGCACCGCCGCCGCCGGCGCGGCCGCCGCCGCCGGGGTGCCCCTGGCCGCCGTGCCCCTGGTCAGCCCGGCGTACGGGCAGCCCAAGGGTACCGTGCCGGACACTCCGTACAAGATCGCCCACATGACGTTCTTCACCGGGCCCGCGGCGGTCCTGGGCGAGCCCTCGTTCAAGGGGCACACGCTGGCCGCCGACGAGATCAACGCGCAGGGCGGCCTGCTCGGCAAGCGCAAGATCGAGACCCTCAAGGCCGACGAGAACGCGGGCACCGACGCCAACGTGAAGGAGATGCGGCGGCTCAAGCTCTCCGAGAAGGTCGACCTCTTCACCGGCGTCATCTCGAGCGGCAACACCCCCGCGCTCGGTCCGGTGGCGGAGGAGCTGAAGCTGCTCACGATCTTCGTGGACGGCTGCACCGACTTCCTGTTCGACAAGGCGGTGCCGAACCCCCACTACATCTTCCGCATCACCAACATCCAGTCGGCGGACGGGGTCACCTGCGGCCTGGCCGCCGCGATGACGTGGGGCAAGCAGATCAAGCGCATCGCCCACATCCATCCCGACTACTCGTACGGGCGCAACGCCTTCGACCACTTCAACATCGTCATGAAGAAGATGGTGCCGGGCGCCCAGACCGTCTCGGAGGGCTGGCCGAAGCTCGGGACCACCGACTTCACCTCGCACATCACCAAGGCCATCTCGTCCAAGCCCGATCTGCTGGTCTCCTCGGTGTGGGGCGGCGACTACGTGGCGCTCTACAAGCAGGCGCTGCGCTACGACATGTTCAAGAAGATGAAGTTCGCGTCCACGATCGCCTTCGGGGTGGCCCCGCACGCCATCGGCAAGGATCATCCGGAAGGCGCGATCGCCGGCGTGCACTCCAACTACTACTTCAACTACCCGCCGAACAATCGCTGGCCGCTCAACACCGAGTTCGTCAAGAAGTACTACGACCGGTGGAAGGAGTATCCGAACTTCCAGTCCGAGGGCGCCTACTCCACCCTCTACATGCTGAAGACCGCGGTCGAGAAGGCCAACAAGCTCGCGGGCGGCTGGCCGGACGACGACGCGATCATCAGCCAGCTCGAGGGCCTGATGCATCCCGGCCCCGCCGGCTACGTCTATATCCGCCCGGACACGCACCAGGGCTACAAGGACGCGATGACCGGGTTCAGCATCAACTCGCCCGACTATCCGTTCCAGATCCTGGATCCGAGCCGCATCATCACGATCCCGATCCGCAACATCACGGCGCCTCCCGGCTGGCCCAAGGGAGAGCCGACCTCGACGTATACCTGGATCGACAAGACCTGGCCGCAGATGAAGGCCTGAGTCGGGCGGTCGAAGAGGCCCTCTCCCCCGCTGCCAGGGGAGAGGGCCGGATGCTCCGGTGCGATCCCTCGCCGCTCTCGCCTCCGCTCTCGCCGCGCTCGCGATCCTGGCCGCTCCGGCCCGCGCCGGCCACGAGCTGCCGTTCTACCCCGGCTACTATCCGCAGGAGATCCGGCTCGAGACCCTGACCCCCGCCGCGGCGGTGTCGCAGCTCCGGCGCAGCACGCTCCACGCCTACGTGGGAGCGGATCCGTTCGCGGGAGGCCGCCTCCCGGCCAACGTGAGCGCGGTCGAGTCGCTCGCGGGCTACGTTGTCGTCACCCCGGGCGCCGCGGCTGTCGTGACCCCCGGCGCCGCGACCCCGGGCCCGGACGGCCCGGCCGCGCGCTGCGCGGGCGCGCTCGCCGCGGCGCGGGCGGTCGGCGCGGCCCGCGCCGCCGGGTTCGTGGCGCATCCGTACGCGGTCACGCCGTACCACGGCGACTACCTCGAGCACTTCGACCTGGCCGAGGCCTCGCGCCGCGCGGTGGACGGCCCGGCGGCGGGCGCGCCCCCGCGTCTGCTCCCTCGCGGCCCCCTCGCGGAGCGCCTCGTGCCCGTGTCGAAGGGCGGGTCCGCAGCCAAGGGCGACGCGATGGTCGTCGAGGAGATCGACCTGCAGGGCCTGCTCGCCCCGTACACGGTCACCGCGGGCGGCTCCTTCGCCCTGCCCTGGCTCAAGGAGGGCTGGTTCCACGCCTACCTGCTCCAGGCCCCCACGATGACCGATGCCACGGCCCGCCAGGCGGCCGATCAGCTCTTCCACCGGCTCGTCACCGGCGCCTACGAGGGTCCCGCCGAGCGCGCCGACCTCGCGCGGCGGCTGGTCGGCCGTCTGGGGGCGGGGTGCGAGCGCGCGGTCGTGGGCTACTCGGTCCGGCGCGAGCCGTTCAACTCCGAGTTCTCCCAGGGCATCGAGAACATCGCGTGGGACTCCCAGACCGGGTTCGACTCCGACATCTTCGTGCGCACCGCCAAGCTCAAGGACTTCCCGTGGAACGGCTGGATGCGCGTGGGCATGGCCACCCGGCCCACCGCAGCGTGGAATCCGGTCGCGGGCTTCACCGACCCGGCCGGGCGCCTGCTCTGGGCCGCGCTCGGCGACCCCGCGTTCCTGCCCGGGCCCTACGGCGCGGGCCCGGTCCCGCATCGCGCGGTGCCGGCCTCGGTGGTGGTGGGCGGCGCGGCGGGCGTGGAGATTCCCGAGGACGCGCTGCTCCCGGAGCCGGGTAGCGGTCTCCTCCGCGAAGTCGGCCGGGGCAAGACCGCGAAGGCCAAGGTGGTCTACCGGCTGTGGGGCTCGGCCGCACACGACAACACGCGGGTGAGCCCCGCGGACGCGGTCTACCCGTACATCTTCGCGGCGCGCTGGGGCACGCGTCGCGCCCAGCCCGGCGTGGAGTACGACCCGGCGGTCGACGCGGCCACCCAGACCGCGCGCCAGGCGCTCGCCGGCTTCCGGGTGGTGAAGGTCGACAGCGAGGTGCGGCGCTACGCCGACATCACGTTCACCTACGTGGTGCCGGTGGTCGAGGTCTATCTGAACTCGGCCTCGCCCGATCCCCAGGAGCTGGCCGCCCTGGCCCCGCCGTGGAGCTCGGTGCCGTGGCACGTGACGGTGCTGATGGAGGAGGCGGTCAAGCGCGGGGTGGGCGCCTTCTCCGCGGGCGAGGCGCGCCGCCGCGGGGTGCGCTGGCTGGACCTCGCGCGCGACGCCAAGACGCGCGAGGCGCTCGGCGCCATCCTGGACGGGCTCGCGCGCGAGAACCACGTGCCGGAGCCCCTCCGCCGCCTGGTGGCCGCCGACGAGGCGCAGACGCGGTGGGCCGCGCTCCGGCAGTTCGCCCAGCGGCGCGGGCACTACCTGGTGACGAGCGGGGCCTACCAGCTCGAGAAGTGGAGCGACGCGGCGGTGGTGCTCCAGGTCTTCCGCGACATGACCAACCCGCTCGGGGTCGGGACCTACGACCGCTTCGCGATCCCGCGGCGTGCCTACGTCGCGCGCATCACCGCGCGCGGCGACCGGCTCGAGATCTCCCCGGAGATCGAGCGGCTCGAGAAGTTCCTCCGCCAGTACCGGCTCGTCCGGGAGCCGCTCGGGTCGGCCGCCGACGAGGACAAGGTCGACGTGCCGGCGTGCCGGTTCGTGATCGTGGGCGCCGACGGGCGCGTCGCCGCCGCCGGTATCTCCCGCGACGTGCAGGCCCACCGGGTGGTGGTCGACCTGAAGGGGCGGCTCAAGCCGGGGGCGTACACCGCCCTGGTGGCCCTCGTCCTGGGCGACAACTACGTGGCCCCCGAGGTCGCGACCGCGCAGTTCCGGGTTGAAGGCTCCCCCTGAATTGAGGCATCTTATCCGCCCATGGATGCCGCGACCCTCGTAGTCCATCTCCTCAACGCGCTCCTCTACGCGTCGGTGATGTTCCTGATCGCGGGCGGGTTGAGCCTGATCTACGGGGTCATGCGCATCGTGAACCTGGCGCACGGCAACCTCTACGCGTTCGGCGCCTACGTGACCGCGTGGGCGGTGGGGCGCGCGCTCGGCACCGCCACCGAGGCGAGCCTCTGGATGTACGCGCTGCTGCCGGTGGGCGCGGTGGCCGCCGCGCTGCTGGGCGCGGTGCTGGAGCCGACGCTGCTGCGCCCGCTCTACCGGCGGGCGGAGGAGTACCAGCTGCTCATCACCTTCGGCCTCCTCCTGATCCTGGAAGACGTCATGCGGCTGGTGTGGGGACCGTATCCGCTCCAGGCCAGCGCCCTCTACGAGGCGCTCGGCAGCCTCACCATCGGCGACTCGATCTACCCGACCTACAACCTGGCGGTGGTCGTCATCGGCGGCGTCGCGGCGGCGGGGCTGTGGGCCTTCGTGTACCGCACCCACTTCGGAGTGGTGCTGCGGGCCACGTCGCAGAACATGCGGATGGCCTCCGCCCTCGGGGTCAACGTCAATCGCGTCTACGTGCAGGCCTTCACCCTCGGCTGCTTCATGGCCGGCCTGGGCGGCTCGGTGATCGTGCCCCAGCAGGGGGCGGTGCTCGGCATGGGCGTCGACGCGCTGATCCTGGCCTTCGTGGTGGTGGTCATCGGGGGCCTCGGCAGCCTCGAGGGCGCGCTGATCGGGGCCCTCATGGTGGGGCTCGTCCGCGAGGCGGGGATCACGTTCTTCCCCGAGATCGAGCTGGCCGTGCTCTACCTGATGGCGGCGGTGGTGCTCCTCATCCGGCCGGCCGGGATCCTGGGGCGCGCGTGAGCCCGGCCGCGCCGCCGCGCCGGGTGCTCGCCTGGTCGGTGCCGGTCCTGGCCGCGCTGATCGTGCTGCCGTTCGTGGTGCCGCCCTACCAGACGGTGCTGCTCTCCTACGGGCTCGTCCTCGCGATCGCCGCGCTCGGCTTCAACCTCCTCCTGGGCTACACCGGCCTGCTGTCGTTCGGCCACTCCGCGTACTTCGGGGTGGGGGCCTACGCGGTGGCCTTCATCGTGAAGTACATGAAGCTCGAGTCGATGGAGGCCTTCCTGGTGGGCGGCGTCCTGGCCTCCGGCGCGGTGGCGGCGATCTTCGGGCTGCTCTGCGTGCGCTACACCAAGATCTTCTTCGGCATCCTCACCATGGCGCTGTCGCAGGTCCTCTGGAGCCTCGCGTTCAAGTTCTTCTGGGTCACCGGGGGCAGCGACGGGCTCCGGGTGCCGACGCCGACCCTGCTGGGCGGCCTCGTGCGGGCGGGCAACGACAAGTTCGAGTTCCTCTCCCATCGCTACTACTTCTACGTGCTCGCGATCTTCGTGGTGGCGGTGGCGGTCATGTGGGTGATCGTGCACTCCCCGTTCGGCCGGGCGCTCCAGGCCATCCGCGACAACGAGACCCGCGCCGAGTTCGTGGGGGTGCAGGTCTGGCACTACCGCTGGGTGGCCTTCCTGATCTCGGGCATGTTCACCGGGCTCGCCGGCGCGCTCTGGGTGCCGCTCAACGGCCTCACCACTCCCGACATCCTCCACTGGACCTTCTCGGGCAAGATGGTCTTCTTCACGGTGCTGGGCGGCTTCCAGACCTTCTTCGGCCCCATCGTCGGCGCGATCATCTTCAACTACCTCGAGACCTACGCGGTCGGCCACACCGTGTACTGGCAGATGGTGCTCGGCATCGTGCTGGTGGTGCTGGTCCTGGCCCTTCCCGCCGGCATCGTGGGCACGCTGAGGCGCCTGCTCCCGCGGCCGGCGCGGGCGGTGTGAGCGTGGATCTCCTCAAGACCACCCAGCTCACCAAGTCCTTCGGGGACACCCACGCGGTGGACCACGTCGACTTCACGGTGGCGGCGGGCGAGGTGCTCGCCCTCATCGGCTCGAACGGGGCGGGGAAGACCACGCTGATCAACCTGATCAGCGGGCTGATCGCGCCCGACTCGGGCCGGGTCGACTTCCAGGGGACCGACATCACGCGGGCCTCGACCCACCGCAAGATCGCGCTCGGCATCGCGCGCAGCTTCCAGCTCGTGAACCTCTTCGACCAGCTCTCGGTCCAGGACAACGTGACCCTCGCGATCTTCTCCCGCGAGGGCCGCACCCGGCGCCTGTTCTCGCTCGCCGACGCCGACACCGCGGTGCGGGACGAGGGGGCGACGGTGCTGAAGCAGTTCGGCCTGGACGGCCGCGCGGGCGAGCCGGCGGGGGGGCTGTCCCAGGGGGAGCGCAAGCTCCTGGACGTGGCGGTGGCCTACGCGCTGCGGCCCAAGCTGCTCTTCCTCGACGAGCCGACCAGCGGGGTGAGCACGCGGGAGAAGGCGCCGATCATGGACATCATCACCCAGGTGGTGCGCTCGGGCGGCATCACCGCGGTGATCGTCGAGCACGACATGGACGTGGTGTTCACCTACTGCCCGCGCATCGTGGCGATGCACCAGGGCACGATCCTGGCCGACGGCACCCCGGAGCAGATCCGGAGCAACCCGCAGGTCACCGCCAACATGCTCGGCACCCGGACCGGCTGAGCCATGCTCGACGTCGAGCGCCTCAACACCTATCGCGGTCCCGCCCACGTGCTCCACAACCTGTCGCTCAAGGTGGGAGACCGGGAGTCGGTGTGCCTGGTCGGGCGCAACGGGGCGGGCAAGACCACCACCATCGACAGCATCATGGGCCTCCTGCCGGTCAAGAGCGGCCGCATCGGGTTCGCGGGCCAGGACATCACCCGGCTCCCGACCCACAAGCGCGCCCTCGCCGGGATCGGGTATGCTCCGGAGGACGCGGGCATCTTCCCGGACCTGACGGTGGCCGAGAACTTCGTGATCAGCCAGTCGCTGGCCCGGAGCGCGGGGAAGGGGGGCGGGCCGGTGGCGGCCGACAACGGCATCGACGAGCGGGTGCTGGGGCTGTTCCCGGAGATCCGGGCCTTCACCGCCCGGCGCGGCCTCTTTCTGTCGGGAGGACAGAAGAAGATGGTGGCGATCGGGCGGGCCATGACGCTGTCGCCGACGATCCTGTTACTGGACGAGCCCTTCGAGGGGCTGGCTCCGGTGGTGGTGAGCCGCTTCATCGAGGCGGTGAAGCAGATCAAGGGCATGGGCATCTCGCTGCTGATCGCGGAGTCGAACCTCATGACCGCGTCCCGGGTCGCGGACCGCCTGTTCGCGATCGACCGCGGCGAGATCATCTTCGAGGGCGAGCCCGGCCGGGCCTTCGAGAACCCCGACGTCATGAAGACGATCCGCGGCTGATGTTCGCCTTCCTCGCCCCGACCCCGACCCCCGGCCGCGCGGCCGCCATCCTGCGCGACATCTTCGGCGGCCTGCCCGCGTCCTTCGCGTTCCGTCTCTGGGACGGGCAGGAGGTCCGGGTGGGGCCGGGGGCCCCGGTGTGCACCGCGGTCATCAAGAGCCCGCAGATCTTTCTCGATCTCATCCGCGATCCCTCGCCGTACAATTTCGCCGAAGCGTACGTGCACAGCCGGCTCGACTTCGAGGGCGACCTCTTCCAGGCCATGGACGTGGCGAACGCGGTGGAGACGGTGAAGGTGACCCCGATGCGGAAGCTCAAGATCATCCTGTCCCTGTGGAGGCGCTGATGGACCACGACGCGATCGTGGTCGGCGGCGGCCCGGGGGGCAGCACCGCGGCCTGGCGCCTGGCCCTGGCCGGACTGCGGCCGCTGGTGCTCGACGCGGCGGTGTTCCCGCGCGTGAAGATCTGCGCGGGGTGGGTGACGCCGGAGGCGCTCGCCGACCTCGAGGTCGATCCCGACAAGTATCCCCTCACCATCCAGCCCTTCGACCAGTGCGTGCTCGAGTTCGAGGGGGCCCGCCACCAGACCGACTGGCGCCGTCCCTCCAGCTACGGCATCATCCGCCGCGAGTTCGACCACTACCTGCTCGAGCGGGCCGCCGCCGCGGGGGCGGACGTGCGCTGGGGGATCCGCGTCACCTCCGTCACCGCGCAGGCCGACCGGGTCCGGGTGGAGACCGACCACGGCGCCTTCGAGGCGCCGGTGGTGATCGGGGCGGGCGGCCATCGCTGCCCGGTGGCGCGCGCGCTCGGCCAGGTGTCGGAGCGCGAAGAGGTGGTGGTGGCCCAGGAGAGCGAGACGCGGCTTCCGCCCGAGTGGGCCCAGCGCCTCGAGCCCTTCCTGCGCGCCCCCGAGCTCTACGTGGAGCCCGACCTGCGGGGCTACGGCTGGTACTTCCCGAAGCGCGACTTCCTCAACGTCGGGGTGGGCTGCACCCACGGCGACGACGGCAGCCTGCCCCGCCGGCGGGACGCGCTCATGGCGAGCCTGCGCGCCTCCGGGCGCCTGCCCGAGGGGCTGCCGCTCGCCCCGTTCAAGGGCCACGCCTACGTGGTGCGCCGCCAGGCGCCGCGCCGCCTCCACGGCCCGCGGTTCTGCCTGATCGGCGACGCGGCCGGGCTCGCCCGCGACCTGTCCGGGGAGGGCATCGGCCCCGCGATCAAGAGCGGGCGGCTGGCCGCGGAGGCGGTCGCGGCGCTCGTCCGCCACGGGCGTCCGCTCGACGGCTACGCCCGGCAGATCGTCGAGCGCTACGGCCCGGGGGAGCTCGGCTGGCTGCAGCGGCGGCTCTCGAGCCTGCCCGAGGCGGTGGCCCGCCTGGGGGTCCGCATCGTGCTGGGCTCCGCGCGAGCCCGTCGTCGCATCGTGTTCAACTCGATCTTCGGTATGCGGGAGGTGGCCCCATGACCCGGTTCGCACGTCCCCGGTCGAAGCAGTACGACGCCGAGGCCATCGCGCACCACTACGACGTCTCCAACGAATTCTACGCGCTCTTCCTCGACCCGCTGATGGTCTACACCTGCGCGTACTACCGGGATCCGGACGGCAAGCTCGAGCAGGCGCAGGCGGACAAGCTCGACCTGGTCTGCCGCAAGCTCCGCCTGAAGCCGGGGGAGCGGGTGCTCGACATCGGCTGCGGCTGGGGCGGCTTCAGCATCTGGGCCGCCCAGCACTACGGAGTCCAGGCGCACGGGGTCACGCTCTCGCGCCAGCAGGCGGAGTGGGCGACCGCGCGCATCAAGCGCGAGGGGCTCGAGGGGCGCTGCCTCGTCGAGTATCGCGACGTGCGCGACCTCCCGGCCGACGCGCGCTACGACAAGATCGCCGCGATCGGCGTCATCGAGCACGTGGGCATTCCCAACTATCCGGCCTTCTTCGGCCGGGTGAAGGAGATGCTCACCGACGGCGGGCTCTACCTCAACCACGGCATCCACCACGAGTTCCACTGGCAGCAGACCAGCCAGACCGACTTCCTCTACCGCTACGTGTTCCCCAACGGCGACCTCTCCGGGGTGACCGAGACGCTCACCGAGATGGAGCGCGCGGGCTGGGAGCTGCTCGACCTGGAGAACCTCCGCCTGCACTACGCGCGCACCTGCCGGCACTGGGCGGAGCGCCTGAAGGCCCGCGCCGACGAGGCGCGCGAGATCGTGGGCGAGCAGGTCTACCGCACGTGGCTCCTCTACCTCACGTGCTCGTCGGTGGCCTTCGCGACCGGGTCCATCGGGCTCTACCAGGTACTGATGCAGAAGCAGTGGGACCAGACGCGCGGGCCCGATCCCACGATCCGTGAGGGGATCTACGCCGGCTGGTAGACGCGCGGGCGGCCGCTCCGCCTAGCGCCCGGCGCGCATCCGCTCGATCTCGTCCAGGTGCTCGCGGCGGTGCTCGGCGCGCCGCATGCTGAGGGGCGAGCCGGCCGCCGCGTTGGCGGCGAGCAGCGCGTCCGAGGCGGCCGCCGCGCGCTGGTCCGCCGCGGTCGCGGCCTCGACGGCGAGGCGAGCCGCGGCCCGGGGCGGGAGCGCCAGGCAGAGCGGCTTGCCCGCGTCGTTGACCCATTCGACCGAGGCCCCGTCAATGGGCGGTGGCGGGGTGCCCCGGCCGTCCGCGCCCCAGCGGTCCATCAGCACCACGATCCGCTGGTCCCAGTAGGCCAGGTGGGCCAGCACGCCGGCCACCGTCCAGCCGGCCGGCATCGGCTGCGCCAGCTCCGCGTCGGTCAGCGAGTCGACGAAGGCCCGCAGCCGCGCGAGCTGGGCCTGGTTCTCCGCCACGTACGATCGATCCGTCGCCATGTCTCTCCTCCTGTCGCGTGGGTTGACCGGCTCAGACTGCCATAACCCCGCTCCGGAGGCGGTGTGAAACGCCGACCCGTTGCCGCCCCCGCCCGAACTGTGCTACACACGCGGGAGCGATGGACGTCCTCGCCGCGCACGCGGCCCGACACCCCGACAAGCCCGCTCTCGTCGAAGGGGAGCGGGTCTGGAGCTGGGCCGAGTTCATCGGTCGGCGTAACCGGCTCGCCCACGGCCTCCTCTCCCTCGGTCTGCCGGCGGGGGGCCACGTCATCGTCTACGCCGAGAACTCCCTCGAGCACTACCTGGCCGGGGCGGCGGCGCGAGCCGCCGGGCTCATCCCCGCGCCCATGAACCACCGGCTGGTCGCGGAGGAGGTCACCTACATCCTCGACCACTCGGACGCGGTGGCGGTGCTGGTGAGCGATCGCTTCCTGCCGATGGTGGAAGCGATCCGGCCCGCCGCTTCCAAGGTGCGGCGCTTCGTCCTCCTGGGCGCGGAGCGCCGCCCGTGGGCCGAGCACCTCGACGACCTGCTGGCGAGCGGCCGGACCGATCCGGTCGAGCTGCCGGCCGGCGGCGGGTTCGGCGCGTCGATGATCTACACCGGCGGCACCACCGGGCGGCCCAAGGGCGCGCTCCGCCGGGGCTCGAATCCACAAGATCTGATGGACACGCTGCGGGCGATGGACCTGCTCGACCCGGTCCACGTCCACCTGGTGGCCGGGCCGATGTACCACTCGGCGCCGGGCGGCCTCGCGCTGTACGCCCACCTGGTCGGGGCCACCGTGGTGATCATGCCGAAGTTCGACCCCGAGCAGGCGCTGGCCGAGATCGAGCGCCACCGCTGCAGCAGCACGTTCATGGCCCCGACCCTGCTCAAGCGCATCGTGGACCTGCCGCCCGCGGTGCGCGCGCGCTACGACGTGTCCTCGATGCGCGCGATCATCATGGCGGCCGCGCCCTGCCCGATGAGCGTGAAGGAGGGCGTGGTGGCGTACTTCGGGCCCGCCCTCTACGAGTTCTACGGCTCGAGCGAGCTCGGGGTGAACACGATCCTGCGCCCGGAGGACGTGCTCCGGAAGCCCGGCTCGTGCGGCCGGGCCGCGCCCGGCAAGGAGATCGCCCTGCTCGACGACGACGGCCGGCCGGTGCCGGTGGGCGAGCCGGGCGAGCTCCACGTGCGGCGCTGTCCCGGGCTGCTCGACGAGTACTACCGCGATCCGGAGGCGACCGCCCGGATGCAGCGGGGGGAGTGGTACACCGTCGGCGACGTGGCCTACGCGGACGCGGACGGGTTCTACTACATCTGCGACCGCAAGCGCGACATGATCATCTCGGCGGGGGTGAACATCTATCCGGCCGAGATCGAGGACGTGCTGCACCGCCACCCCGGGGTGCTCGACGCGGCGGTCTTCGGGGTGCCCGACGACGAGTGGGGCGAGCGGGTGCACGCGGCCCTGCACGTGCGGCCGGGGGCGACGCTCTCCCGCGAGGAGATCACCGCCTTCTGCCGGGAGCACATGGCGGGCTACAAGGTGCCCCGCGAGATCTCCTTCCACGACGTCTTCCCGCGCGACGCGGCGGGCAAGCTGCTCAAGCGTCAGCTCCGCGAGCCCTACTGGGCGGGCCGCGCCGCGCGGGTGTGACCATGCGGGGCTTCCGCGCGCGGCTCACCGCCAAGATCACGGTGGTGATCGTCCTGGTGCTGGTCGTCGGGTTCGGGGTCTCCACCATCCTGACCATCCAGCGGGAGAGCGCGCTCCTCGTCGAGCAGAACAAGATGGCGGCCCGGCAGCTGATCGGCACCCTGGTGGCGAGCATCGAGACCGCGATGCTCTCCGAGCGGCCCGACATCACCCGCGGCCTCATCGCCGACCTGCGCAGCTCGAAGCTCGTCACCGGCCTCATGGTCTACCGGCGCAACGGGGTGGAGGCCTTCACCGACCTGGCCACCCTGCGCGAGGTCTCGAAGGAGGCGGAGCTGCCCAAGGGGGTCATGGCCTCCATCGAGAAGATGCGCCGCGAGCCGGGCCGCACCATGGCCGGGCCGCTCTTCACCCGCGCCCTCGAGACCCTGCAGACCCAGGAGGCGCTCGAGTCGCGGGACGGCGCGACGACCTTCACCCTCTACCAGCCGATCCCCAACCAGGAGCGCTGCCAGGGCTGCCACGGCTCGGACCACACGGTGCGCGCGGTCATCCAGGTGGCCACCTCGATGGAGCCGGTCATGGCGGAGGTGCGGCTGCAGCGCAACCGCCAGATCATGATCGGCCTGATGACGATCCTGGTCGCGGCGGTGGTGCTGGCGGTGGCGCTGCGCCAGGTGGTCGTGCGCCCGATCCACGCGCTCGCGGTGGTGGCCCGCCGCATCGGAGAAGGCGACTTCGCGGTGCGGGCCCGGGCCGGGGCGGGCGACGAGGTGGGCGAGCTGGGCGGCGCGCTGAACGACATGACCGAGCACCTGGCGCGGACCCAGAAGGACCTGGCCGCCCGCAACACCGAGCTGGCCACCGCGCTCGAGAACCTGCAGGCCTCCCGGCAGCGGCTCGATGCGCTCGAGCAGCTGAAGGGGGAGCTCTCCAAGTTCGTGCCCGACGCGGTCAAGGACCTGCTCGAGCGGGACCCCACCGCGACCAGCCTCGAGAAGCGCAACGAGGAGGTCTCGGTGCTCTTCCTCGACATCGCGGGCTACACGCGGCTCAGCGAGACCGTCGACGCCAAGCGGCTGAACCAGCTGATCCAGACCTACTTCTCGAGCTTCCTCGAGATCATCCGCCACCACCACGGCGACGTGAACGAGACCGCGGGCGACGGGCTGATGGTCATCTTCCAGAGCAAGCGCCGGGGCGAGAGCAGCGGCGACGAGGACCACGCCCTCAACGCCACCCGGGCCGCCTTCGCGATCCGCCAGAGGACCGCCGCGCTCAACGAGGAGTACGCGGGGGTGTTCCCGGCGGTGGCCCTGCACATGGGGATCAACACCGGGCAGGCCCTGGTGGGCGCCACCAAGCTGGGCGGCGCCGGCTCGCAGCGCTGGACCTTCACCGCCACCGGCCCCACCACCAACATCGCGGCCCGCTTCGCCGGGGCCGCCGAGGGCGGCGACATCGTGGTGGGTCAGGTGACCGCGGACCGGATCGCGAGCCTGTTCGTCCTCGAGTCGCTCGGCGAGCGCTCCTTCAAGAACGTGTCGCAGCCGCTCGCGGTCTACCGCATCATCCCGCCCGGGGTCTACAGCAAGGTCACCTGATCCGGCCGCGGGGTCGCCGCCTACATGCCGCCGCCGCCACCCTTCCAGTCGAGAGAAGTAACGGAGACACGGTAGGATACGCCTGATATCTTCAGCGGTACCTCGAAGTAGGATCGATCGTAGAGCTGGACGACGCCGCGCACGAAGCCGATGTCGCGGGCGATCACCGCGCCGGAGCCATCGAGGGTCTCCACCAGCAGGTGGACGTCGGACGCCGGCCGCCCGTAGTCGTTGTAGACGTAGCCCTGGATCACCGGTCTCCCGGCCCGTCCGGTCCCGACCTCCCAGTCGAGCCGGATCCGCGGGTCGATGCTCGACGCCGCGCCCAGGGCCGAGGCGGGACGGACGGGGCCGGCCGGGCTCAAGGGGCCGAGCGCGAGCAGGGCCATCGTGGAGACCAGCAGGGCCCTCGTCGAGGTCTTCATGGGCGTTGCCTCCCGCCCCGTATGATGCCCTACCGCCGGGGCGAGATGCGGACGATCAGCGGCGGCCACCGGCCATGGCCGCGGCCTCGGGCAGGGTCCGCAGCCGGCCCATCGCCACCACCCCCAGCGCCGGGCCGATCGCGAGCATGCCGAAGGCCCAGCGCCAGCCGATCATCGCGACCACCGGCGGGATGAGCCAGATGGAGGCCATGGTCAGGGCGAAGCCCAGGCAGGTCTGGGTGGTGAGCGCGGTGCCCACGTAGGCGGCCGGCGCCAGCTCGGTCACCGCGGTCGAGAACTGGGCCGAGTCCGCGATCACCGTCACCCCCCACACCAGGGCCACCAGCAGCGTCGCCAGGGGCGGGCCGGCGAAGGTGAAGCCGATCAGCAGCGCGCAGAGGCCGGAGAGCGCCATGGCCGCCATGGTGAGCGTGGTGCGGCCCCAGCGGTCGGCCAGGGCCCCGCCGCCGTAGGCGCCCAATCCGCCAGCCAGGCCCACGCACGCGAAGGTCGCCGCGCTCGCGTTGAGGCCCGCGAAGCTGCCGCCGCCGCGCGCCTCGAGGCTCGCGGCCAGGAAGGCGCCCAGCCAGGTCCACATCGCGTAGAGCTCCCACATGTGCCCGAAGTAGCCGAAGCACGCCAGCCGGGGCCCGCGCTCGCGGAGGACCGCGGTGGCCATGCGCAGGTCGAAGCGGGCGGGAGGGAAGCGATGGGGCCCTTCCGTGACCAGGGTGACCGTGAGCGCGCCGGCCGCCGCCAGGACCGAGGCCGCGAGCAGGGTGTGACGCCACGGCAGATCCGTCAGGCCGCGGATGAGGTGCGGGGCGGCCGAGCCCACCGTGAGCGCGGCGACCAGGAGGCCGATGGCGAGGCCGCGCCCCTCGCGAAACCAGGTGGCCGCGATCTTCATCGCGGGCGGATACGTGCCGGCCAGACAGACGCCGGTGAGGAAGCGCAGGACCAGCGCCGGGCCCAGGTGGTCGGCGCCGAGCGCGAGCCCGGCGTTGATCGCCGCTCCGGCCAGCGCGCCCCACATCATGAGCGAGCGCGCGGGCACGACGTCGGGGAGGTTGGTGAGCGCGGCGGCGAGCGTGCCCACGATGAACCCGGCCTGCACCGCGATCGTGAGCCCCGCCCGGCCGGCGTCGCCGAGGGCCCACTCGCGCGAGAGCGCCGGCAGCACCGCGGAGGCGCTGAACCACAGCGACAGCGCGAGGAGCTCGGCCAGGGACAGCAGCCCGAGCGCTCTCCACCGACCCGAGTCGCCGCTCATGATCGGAGCATCTAACCATAGTCCGGCCGCGAGCACGCAGGAGATGCGCGAGCTGGGACGCGCCCGACTCACTTGCGTGCGCTCCGAGGTCCGGTGTGTTGACTGAGCACAACTGATCGTCTAGCATCCTGAGAGGCGCAGCGTATTCGCGCCACCAGACTCGACGACGAGAGGTTTCCATGGCCGAATCGCCGATGACGCTATCGGAACATCTCGCTCGCCAACAGGCCTCGCTCTCCGCCGGATCCGGCGCCTCCGCGCCCAACGTCGCCACCGTGGTGGGCCGCATCGGCCGGGTCGCCGCGGTCATCGCGCAGGAGCTGGCGCACGCCGCGCTCCGCGATCAGCTCGGCTACGCGGGCGGGAGCAACGTGACCGGCGACCAGGTCAAGAAGCTCGACGTGTGGGGCCACGAGGTCATGGTGGCCGCGCTGCGCGAGACGCGGGTCTGCGCCGCGGTGATCTCCGAGGAGGCGCCCGAGCCGATCGAGATTGAAGAGGTGGGCGGCGCGAACGCCCTCGTGGTGTGCACGGATCCGGTCGACGGCTCGTCGAACCTCGACGTCAACGGCTCGGTGGGCACGATCTTCGCGCTCCGCGCCTCCGAAGGGAAGACGCCCGCGGGCCCGGCCGCGCTCGGCCCCGGCACCCGGCAGCTCGCGGCCGGGTACGTCATGTACGGGCCCGCCACCACCATGGTCTACACGCTCGGGCAGGGGACGCACGGCTTCACGCTCAACCCGGAGAGCGGCGAGTTCCTGCTGACCCATCCCGACATCCGCATTCCCCGCCGCGGCAAGACCTACGGCATCAACGAGGGCAACGTCCACTCGTGGCATCCCGGCCAGCGCGCCTTCGTCGAGCATCTCAAGACGCCCGACAAGCCGAGCGGCCGGCCCTACTCGCTCCGCTACTCGGGCGCGATGGTGGCCGACGTCCACCGTACCCTGCTGGACGGCGGGCTCTTCATGTATCCGGCGGACTGGAGCGATCCGAAGAAGCCCAAGGCCAAGCTCCGGCTGCTCTACGAGGTTGCCCCGATGGGTATGATCGTGGAGCAGGCGGGCGGGCGGGCGAGCACCGGCCTCGAGCGGGTGCTCGATCTCGTGGCCACCGAGTATCACCAGCGAGCGGCCGTCATCCTGGGCAGCCCCGAGGACGTGGCGATGGCCGACGAGTTCTACCGTCGATAACCGCAACCGGACAGAAAGGGGCACGCCAATGGAATCGCGAGTGAAGGAGATCCTGAGCTGGTACAGCAGCGACAGCCCGGGCACGCGCACCAACATCGCCCGCCTGCTCAACCACGGACGCCTGGCCGGCACCGGCAAGCTGGTGATCCTGCCGGTGGACCAGGGCTTCGAGCACGGGCCGGCGCGGAGCTTCGCGGTGAACCCGCCCGGCTACGATCCCCTCGTACCACTTCCGTCTCGCCATCGACGCCGGCTGCAACGCCTACGCGGCGCCGCTCGGGTTCCTCGAAGCGGGGGCCGCCGAGTTCGCGGGCGAGGTGCCGATGATCCTCAAGATGAACAACCACGACGTGCTCCACGACGAGAAGGACCCGCTCTCCGCGGTGACCGGCTCGGTCAAGGACGCGCTCCGGCTCGGCTGCGTCGCGGTGGGCTTCACGATCTACCCGGGCTCCTCGCAGGCCCAGATCATGTACCAGCAGTGCCGCGAGATGATCCAGGAGGCCAAGGCCAACGGCCTCGCCGCGGTGGTGTGGTCCTACCCGCGAGGCACCGATGTGAGCAAGGCGGGGGAGACCGGTCTGGACGTCGTCGCCTACGCGGCCCAGATCGCGGCCCAGCTCGGCGCCCACGTCATCAAGGTGAAGCCGCCCACCGAGCACATCGAGCAGGCGGAGGCCAAGAAGGCCTACGAGAAGGCCAAGGTCCCGATGGCGACCCTCAGCGAGCGGGTGCGCCACGTGGTGCAGTCGTCCTTCGACGGGCGTCGCATCGTGATCTTCTCGGGCGGGGCGACCAAGGAGAACGACGAGGCGATCTTCGACGAGTGCCGCGGCATCCGCGACGGGGGCGGCTTCGGCTCGATCATCGGGCGCAACTCGTTCCAGCGGCCGCGCGATCACGCGCTCCGGTTCCTCGACACCGTGATGAAGATCTACTCGGGCGAGAAGAAGTAGCGGTCCGGCCGGGCTCGTGCCCGCTCCCTCGGAGTCAGAGGTCCGCGGCTACCTGAAGACCCTGTCCAACTGGGGCCGCTGGGGGAGCGAGGACGAGCTCGGCACCATCAATCTCATCACCCCCGCCAAGCGCCAGGCCGCGGCCCGCCTGGTGAGCCACGGCCAGAGCGTGACCTGCGCGCGGCCGATCACCACCGACATCACCCCCGACACCACCGTCCAGCCCATGCGCTTCATGGTGGACTCGGGGGAAGGGCGCGACACCGTCTCCCCGGAGCGCGCGCTCCAGCGCCGGGGCGCGGCCGAGTTCATCGGCATGGTATTCCACGGCTACACGATCACTCACGTCGACGCGCCCTCGCACTACTTCTGGGAAGGCCAGCTCTACAACGGGCGCTCGTGCAACGCGGTGACCTCGCGCGAGGGCGCCACCGTCAACTCGGTCGAGGTGCTCCGCGACGGGGTGGTGAGCCGGGGCGTGCTGCTGGACGTCGCGCGGATCCGCGGCGTCCGCTGGCTCGAGGGCGGGGTGGGTGTCATGCCCGAGGACCTGGAGGCCGCCGAGCGGGCGGCCGGCGTGCGGGTCGAGGCGGGCGACATCCTGCTCGTGCGCACCGGCTACTACGGGCGGCGGCTCGCGGAGGGGCCGGTGCACCCGCTGCAGGCCGGGACCCCGGCGCTGCACGCGGCCTGCTGCCCCTGGCTGCGGGAGCGTGGGGTCGCGATGATCGGCACCGACACCCACAACGACGTCCATCCCGCGCCGTACCCGTCGATGGGCAACTCCTTCCACGTGGTGTGCCTGGTCGCCATGGGGCTCTGGCTGATCGACAACGCCAACCTGGAGGACCTGGCCCAGACCGCGGCCCGGCTGAACCGATGGGAGTTCCTGATGACGGTGGCCCCCCTCCGTCTGAAGAACGTGACGGGCTCCCCGGTCAATCCGATCGCGGTCTTCTAGCGCGCTTCACGCCGGCGGCCTCGCCGCGGCGGGGCCATTTCCTTGGCGGCCGGAAAATCCGCCTGACATATACTCGGGAACATGGAGCGCCACACCCCCTGGTTCCAGCTAGTGGCCGTCGTTCTCGTGGTCATCGGCCTGGTCACCCTGGCCGTCCCGGAGCCGGCCCACGCGATGGATCCCCAGCTCATCCTGGCCATGGCCTCCGCGGCCGGCGCCATCGCGCTGATCGTGGGCTACCTCATCGTGGCCAACGGGCGCGAGAAGAACAAGGCCGCCTCCCTCGAGGGGGTGTACGCGTGTCGGGAGCGAGAGGCCAGCGGCCCGATGGGCTGCGGCGGCAACTCGAGCCCCGACTCGATCGCGGTCGCCGCAGTGCCGGAGAGCGCTCCTCAGTCTCCGATGGCGGCCGATCCGCGCTTCACCGCCCGCGCCGACGCCCTGATGGCGATCGCCCAGTCCTGCGCGGGCGGCCAGGCCTCCGGCCCGATGGGCTGCGGCGGCCCGATGGGCACCGAGCCTCGCTACTCCAGCTCCTCCTCCTCGTCCGCTCCCGCCTTCTCCGCCCCCGCCGTTCAGGGCCAGTAACTCCCGGAAGGGGTCAGGTCTTACAACCCGACATTTGGGGTCTGTCCGGCGGGGTCTGTCCGGGCATTGAGCGGAAAAGAGCGAGCCCGGCGGGGGTCGCCCCGCCGGGCTCGTGGTGCGGAGGCGGCGCGCGGAGCTACTTGCGGACCGCCTCGATGACCTCACCGAACAGCGCCCACTTCTCGCCGTCGAACTTGGCGAGCTGCTCCTGCTCGATCGGCGCGAAGTCGGTCGGGCTGGTGTTGATCTTGATGCCGGGCAGCAGGAGCGGCAGCTCGAAGTTCTTCACGTTGGCCGCCTGCTTCATGATGTTCTCGCGGGAGAAGTCGTTGCCACACTGCTTCAGCACCTGCGTCATCAGGATGGCCACGTTGTAGCCGAAGCCGTTGGACTGGTCGTCCAGCGCCCCGTCCGGATAGTACTTCTTCATGAAGGCGACCCAGTCGGTGAAGCCCTTGTCGTTCCGCCACTGGGGATCGGTGACTTCCTTCATGTAGAGCGCGGTGATCAGGTCCTTGGAGGCGTCGAGGCCCGCCGGCTTCAGCACGGTGCCGAGCGAGCTCGACACGTTGTTCAGGAAGTGGAGCGGCTTCCACCCGATCTCGTGAGCCTTCTTGATGGCCTGGGCCGCGAACTTGGGGGTGGTGATGTTGAAGAACACGTTGGCGCCGCTGTTCTTCAGATTCACCACCTGCGAGTCGATGGTGGGATCGGTCACCTCGTAGCTCTGCCTCATCACGATCAGCTTCTTGTTGGCCTCGCCGAGGCCGTCCTCGAAGCCCTTGAGGTAGTCCTTCCCGTAGTCGTCGTTCTGGTACAGGATGCCGATCTTCGCGTCCTTGACGTGGCTCAGCGCGTAGGCCGCGTAGACCCGCCCCTCGGTCTGGTAGTTGGGCTGGTAGCCCATCGTCCACGGGAAGTTCTTCGGGTCGTTCCACTTGGTGGCGCCGGTGGCCACGAAGAGCTGCGGCACCTTCTGCTGGTTCAGGTACTTCTGGATCGCGGTGTTCGGCGGGGTGCCCAGGGTCTGGAACACGAAGGCCACCTGATCCTGCTCCACCAGCTTGCGGATCATCTCCACCGTCTTGGGCGGGCTGTAGCCGTCGTCGTAGCTGATGAAGTTGATCTTGCGCCCGTTGACGCCGCCCTCGTCGTTCACCTTCTTGAAGTAGGCGGCGATGGTCTTGCCGATGGTCCCGTAGGCGGACGCGTTGCCGCTGTAGGGGTTGGTGTGGCCGATCTTGATCTCGGTGGCGGTGACTCCCACCACGGTCTGGGCAGTCGCCGCGCCCGCGGGCGCCAGGGCACGCCAGCGCCGCCAGCAAAATTCCTACGGTGAACCGCTTCAATAGACTCATGCATTCCTCCCGTTCAGGTTGAGTTGTGGAGCACTCGGGCCGGGCGAAGATCGGCGGCTCACCGACCCTCTCCTCTAGCAACTGCCCGCCTGGTCAACCGGATCCACACCAGCTGAAGAAATCCGGCGATGCCGCGCGGCATCACGTACATGAAGCCGATGAGGAACAGCCCGAAGATGGCCCAGGGCGCGGCCTTGGAGATGTCCTGGGCCCAGTTTGGCACGAACTGGATGAAAAGTGCCCCGTAGATGGGGCCGGAGATGGTCCCGAAGCCGCCGATGACGATCCCGGTCAGGAGGGTGATCGACAGGAAGACGTCGAAGGAGTCGGGAGCGACGAAGGCCACCACGATGGCGCTGAGGGCACCCGCGATCCCGGTATAGGCCGCGCTCACCCCGAAGGTGACCGACTTGTAGAGCGCGTTGTTGACGCCCATGGCCTCGGCCGCGATGTGGTTGTCGCGGATGGCCACGATGGCGCGTCCGGTTCGCCCCCCGAGCAGGTTCGCGGCCAGGACGAAGAGCACGGCGGTGACCGCCAGGGTCAGGAAGTAGAGCCACTGGTCCTCGGTCAGGGGCAGGTGAAGCGGGGCCTTGGGCTTGCTCAGGACGATGCCCTGGGAGCCGCCGGTCCAGTGCTCGAAGTACTTGAGGATCTGCGGGACCGCGAGAGCCAGGGAGAAGGTGGCCAGGGCCAGGTAGAGCCCCTCGAGCCGCAGGGCCGGCCGGCCGAAGAGAAAGCCGACGACCAGGCACACGATCCCCGCGGCCGGAATCGTCCATCCGTAGCCGATGTTCCACCGGTCGACCATGATCGCGCTGGTGTAGGCCCCGATCCCGTAGAAGGCTCCGTGGCCGAGCGAGAACTGCCCGTTGTAGCCGGTGAGCAGGTTCAGCCCGAGAAGCGCGATCGCGTAGATCAGGACCTGGGTGAACTGGAAGAGGCGGAAGCCGCTCACGAAGAGGGGCAGGGCGGCGGCGATGGCGAGCACCACCAGCACCGCGGTCAGCCGCAGGGTTTGCCGGGGCGCGGTCGCCTGCGGCGCGGCGGGCGCGTCGGCGCGGCTCTCCGCCGCCTTCGCCGTCGCCCCCGGGTCCGCCGCCACGGCTAGACGCGCCGGATGGTGGTGCGGCCGAAGAGGCCGGCGGGCCGCACCAGCAGCACGATGATGATCATGGCGAGGGCGACGGTCAGCTTCAGCTCGGTGCCGATGAACGAGACGTAGGTGCCGACCAGGTTCTCGGTGACCCCGACCAGGAGCCCGCCCACGACCGCGCCGAGCGGGCTCGTGAAGCCGCCCACCGTCGCGGCCGCGAACGCGTAGAGCTGGATGCCGCCCATCATGTTCGGATCGAGGAAGACCACCGGCGCGACCATCATGCCCGCCACCGCGCCGAAGGCGGCGGCGAGGCCCCACCCGAGGCCGAGCATCCAGCTCACCCGGATGCCGCAGAGCCGGCTCGAGACCGGATTCTGGGCCGCGGCGCGCATCGCGAGGCCGAGGGTCGTGTAGCGGAAGAAGAGGAAGAGCACCACGAGCATGACCAGGGTCACGCCGATGGCGCCCAGGTCGTGCGCGCCGAAGACGATCTGGCCGATGCGGATCGGCTTGTCCGGGAACGGGCTCGGGAACGGCTTCTGGATGTACGAGTAGATCCAGCCCGCCACGCTGGTGAAGATCACGAGCAGGCCCAGGGTCACGATCACGATGGTGAGGATGGGCGCGCCCTCCACTGGACGGATCACCAGCCGCTCGATCAGGAGACCGCCCACGAAGGCGATGACCACGGTGAGCGCGAAGGTCACCCAGTAGGGCAGGCCCGCCTGCAGGAGGGACCACGCGATGTAGGTGCTGAACATCGCCATGTTGCCCTGGGCGAAGTTCACCACGTCGGTGGCCTGGTAGATCATGACGAGGGCCAGGGCCAAGCTCGCGTAGATGCCTCCGGTGGCGAGGCCGGAGACGATTTGCTGGATCAAGATGTCCATCTTAAGTGGGGGGGAGCGAGCGCCGCTCCTCCCCCACGCCCCCCCACCGCTTCGAAGCTCGCGCTCTGCGGTTCATATGCTCGTCCCTTGGTGGCTCATCTGTCCGGCTTCGACCGACCATTGGTGGGTCTTCGTTGGTTCATGAGGTAGGCCAGCGGGTGGTTCATGGGTTCTGGTTGGTCCTCAGTATCCGAGATAGGAGCGGCGGATGGCGTCGTTCTTTTTTAGCTCGGCGGCGGGGCCTGACATCACGACGCGGCCGGTCTCGAGGAGGTAGGCGTGGTCGGCCAGGTCGAGGGCCATCGCCGCGTTCTGCTCCACCAGGAGGACGCTCACGCGCTCCTGCTGGTTGATCGTTCGCACGATGCGGAAGATCTCGCGGACGACGAGGGGAGCCAGGCCCAGCGAGGGCTCGTCGAGCAGGAGCAGGCGGGGGCGCGACATGAGGGCCCGCGCGACCGCCAGCATCTGCTGCTCGCCTCCCGAGAGCGTGCCCGCCTGCTGCCGGCGCCGCTGGGCGAGGACCGGGAAGTACCCGTAGACCTTCTCGTAGTCCTGGCCGAGGCCCGACTTCTCCCGCCTCGCGTAGGCTCCGAGGCGGAGATTCTCCTCGACGCTCAGGTCCACGAACGTGCCGCGACCTTCCGGGGTGTGGGCGATGCCGAGGCGCACGATGTCCTCGGTGGCCTTGCCGTCGATCCGCTGGCCGTCGAAGCGCACCTGACCGCTGGTCTTCACCATGCGACACACCGCCCGGAGCGTCGTGGTCTTGCCGGCTCCGTTGGCGCCGAGGATCGTGGTGATGCCGCCGCTCTCCACCGCGAAGGAGAGCCCGTGGAGCACCTTGGTCCACCCGTACTGGGCGGCCAGGTCTTCCGCTTCCAGCAGCGCCGGCATCAGTTCTCGCTTCCGAGATACGCGCGGATGACGTCGGGATCGCGCTGGATCGCCGCGGGGGGTCCCTCGGCGATGCGGCGGCCGAAGTCGAGCACGACCACGCGGTCGGACACCTGCATGACCAGGCTCATGTGGTGCTCGACCAGGAGGACGGTCACTCCTCGGCGATCCCGGATCGAGCGGAGGATGTCGCCGAGCGCGGCGACCTCCTCGTGATTCAGGCCCCCCGCCGGCTCGTCCACGAGCAGCAGCTTGGGGTTGCCCGCGAGCGCCCGCGCCAGCTCCACCCGCTTGAGGGTGCCGAACGGCAGCCCGGCCGCCGGATGCCCGACCACCGCGTCGAGCTGGAGGAAGGCGATGACCTCCATCGCGGCCTCGCGCATCATCCGCTCCTCGCGCTTGACCGAGGGGAGGCGCAGCGCGTTGCTGAGGAAATCGCTGCCGGTGCGCGCGTGCACGCCCACCATCACGTTCTGCAGCACGGTCATGCTGGGAAAGAGGGCCAGGTTCTGGAACGTCCGGCCGATGCCCAGCGCGGCCACGTGGTGCGGCGTGTTCTTGATGATGGACTTCCCCTCGAAGAGCAGATCCCCGCTGCTGGGCGTGTAGAGGCGGCTCACGCAGTTGAACAGCGTGGTCTTGCCCGCCCCATTCGGACCGATGAGCCCGACGATGTGGCCCGGGGCCATGTCGAAGGACACGTCGTCGAGGGCGACGATACCCCCGAAGCGCATCGAGATGTTTCGAACGGACAGGAGGTCGGCACCCACGGCCGGCGTCACGGTTCAGTACTTATAGGGGTGGGTCCCGCTTTTGTCAATCCTAAACGCCACTTCGCGGGTATACTTTCGCCTCTATGGCGCACCAATACATCTACGTGATGAAGGATCTGAAAAAGATCGTCCCGCCCAAGCGGGAGATCCTGAAGGGCATCTGGCTGTCGTTCTATCCCGGGGCCAAGATCGGGGTCATCGGCGGCAACGGCGCCGGCAAGAGCACCCTGCTTCGCATCATGGCCGGGGTGGACAAGGAGTTCCTCGGCGAGGCCTGGCCCGCCGACGGGGTGCGGGTGGGGTACCTGCCGCAGGAGCCGCAGCTCGACCCCGCGAAGGATGTGCGCGGTAACGTCGAGGACGGGGTCGGGGAGGTTCGCTCGCTGCTGACCCGCTTCGACGAGATCAATGCCCGCCTCGGCGAGCCCCTCGGCGACGACGAGATGGAAAAGGTATTGGCCGAGCAGTCGCGGGTTCAGGACGCGATCGAGGCGGCCAACGGCTGGGACCTGGACCGGACCGTCGAGATCGCGATGGACGCGCTGCGCTGCCCGCCGGGCGACGCGGAGGTGAGCACGCTCTCGGGCGGCGAGGTGCGGCGGGTGGCCCTCTGCCGGCTCCTGCTCCAGAAGCCCGACCTGCTGCTCCTCGACGAGCCCACCAACCACCTGGACGCCGAGAGCGTGGCCTGGCTCGAGCGGTTCCTGAAGGACTACCCGGGCACGGTGGTGGCCATCACCCACGACCGCTACTTCCTCGACAACGTCGCGGGCTGGATCCTCGAGCTGGATCGGGGCGCGGGCATCCCGTGGGAGGGCAACTACTCCTCCTGGCTCGACCAGAAGAAGCAGCGCCTGGCCATCGAGGAGAAGCAGGAGACCGCGCGCCAGCGCACGCTCGAGCGCGAGCTCGAGTGGGTGCGCATGTCGCCGCGCGCCCGGCAGGCCAAGTCCAAGTCGCGCCTGCAGGCCTACGAGGAGATGCTCGCCGAGGGCGGGCGCGACCGCGAGGGGCAGGCCGAGATCATCATCCCGACGCCCCCGCGCCTGGGCGACCTGGTGGTGCAGACCGAGCACCTGGTCAAGGGCTACGGCGACAAGCTGCTGATCGAGGACCTCACGTTCAGCCTGCCCCGCGGCGGCATCGTGGGCGTCATCGGCCCCAACGGAGCGGGCAAGACCACGCTGTTCCGCATGATCACCGGTCAGGAGAAGCCCGACCGGGGCGCGCTGCAGGTGGGGGAGACCGTCCGCCTGGCCTACGTCGACCAGAGCCGCGACGCGCTCGACCCGGCCAAGAACGTGTGGCAGGAGATCTCGGGCGGGGCGGAGCAGCTCCAGCTCGGCACGCGCCAGATCGCCTCGCGCGCCTACGTGGCCTCGTTCAACTTCAAGGGATCGGACCAGCAGAAGCGGGTGGGCGACCTCTCGGGCGGCGAGCGCAACCGCGTGCACCTCGCCACGATGCTCAAGAGCGGCGGCAACCTGCTGCTCCTCGACGAGCCCACCAACGACCTCGACGTGGACACCCTGCGCGCCCTGGAAGACGCGCTGCTCTCCTTCGCGGGCTGCGCGGTGGTGATCAGCCACGACCGGTGGTTCCTCAACCGGGTGGCCACCCACATGCTCGCCTTCGAGGGCGACAGCCGGGTGGTGTGGTTCGAGGGCAACTACGAGGACTACGAGGCCGACCGCCACAAGCGCCTGGGCGCGGCCGCCGACACCCCGCACCGGATCCGGTACAAGCCACTCACCCGCGGCTAGCGTCGCGCCTCGAGGAGGAAGGGCCCATGTTCAAGGACATCGTGACGTCCCGCGAGGAGCTGCGGGCGCTCTTCGGCTCTCCCAGCGAGCGCGCGGTGCAGAAGGACCGCGGCCGGCTCGACGTGCACACCCGCGCGTTCATCGCCCGGTCTCCCTTCGTGCTGATCGCGACCGCGGGCGCGAGTGGGTCGCTGCGACGTCTCGCCCAAGGGCGACGCGCCTGGCTTCGTGACCGTTCTCGACGATCGTCACCTGGTGGTGCCGGACCGGCCGGCAACAACCGCATCGACGGCTTCACCAACATCGTGGAGAACCCGCACGTCGGGCTGATCTTCCTGATCCCGGGCCGCGAGGACACCCTGCGGGTGAACGGGCGCGCCTGCATCGTGCGCGACGAGGAGATCCTGGTCCGGCTGGAGGCGCAGGGGAAGCGGCCCAAGGTGGCGATCGGCGTCGAGATCGAGGAGTGCTTCCTGCACTGCGCGAAGGCGTTCAAGCGCTCCGGCCTCTGGGATCGGGAGCGCTGGCCCGACGTGGCCTCACTGCCCTCGATGGCGAAGATCCTCTGGGAGCAGATCGACCTGCAGGCCACCGCCCAGTGCAGCGTGGACGACTTCGAGCGCGACATGGAGGACCGCCTCCGCAAGGGCCTCTATTGATCGACCCGTCGCCCGCCCGGGCGCGGCCGTGAGCCCGGGCATTCCCCGCGCGGCCGACATCGTCGTGATCGGGGCCGGCGCCATCGGCGCCAGCATCGCGTACCACCTGGGCCGGCGCGGGGCCCGCGACGTGGTGGTGCTCGAGCGCGACGCGGTGGGCGCGGGCTCCACCAGCAAGGCGGCCGGGGGCATCCGAGTCCAGTTCGCGACGCGGGTGGAGATCGAGTTCTCGCAGCGCGGCATCGCGTTCTTCCAGCGCTTCGAGGACGAGATGGGGGTGCCCTGCGACTTCCACCAGGAAGGCTACCTCTTCGTGGTCACCGACGAGCCCACGTTGGCCCGCTTCCGCGCCAACGTGGCGCTCCAGCGGAGCCTCGGGGCGGACGTGCGGATCATCAGCCCCGACGACGCGCGCGCCCTCGTGCCGTCGCTCGCGATGGACGACGCGCTCGCCGCGGTGTGGGGGCCGACCGACGGTCACGCGTCGCCCAACGACGTGGTGCAGGCCTACGCGGCCCGCGCCCGCGCGCTCGGCGTGCGCATCCTCGAGGACACGCCGGTGACCGGAATCCGGCTGGAGGGCGGCCGCGTGGCCGCGGTCGAGACGCCGGCGGGGCCCATCGCCACGCGCCTGGTCGTCAACGCGGCGGGGCCGTGGGCCCCGCTGGTCGGCCGCATGGCCGGCCTCGACCTGCCGGTGGATCCCCGTCGTCGCCACATCTTCGTGACCGACGCCTTCGACGGCATCCGCCATCCGATGCCGCTCGTCACCGACACCGGGAGCGGCTTCTACTGCCGGAGCGAGCAGGGCGCGGTGCTGATGAGCCCGGGCGACGTCGGGGCCTCCACCGCCTACGAGGCCCAGGTCGACTGGAGCGTGCTCGAGGCCGCGGTGGAGAAGGCGGTCCGGCGCGTCCCGGCCCTCGAGCGGGCGCAGGTGCGTCACGCCTGGGCCGGGCTGCGCCCGCTCACCCCGGACGGGCGGGCGATCCTCGACTGGGCCCCCGGCGTCGACGGCCTCTACCTCGCGGTGGGCTTCTGCGGCCACGGATTCCAGCACTCGCCCGCGGTGGGCGAGACGGTGGCGGAGCTCTTGCTGGATGGACGCACCGCGGTCGACCTGTCGGACCTGCGCCTCGGCCGATTCGCGGTTGCTTGACACCGTGCAACCGGGCCGCTAACGTCACGGTTCCGGCCTCCGGCATCCGCCCGGACCGGTGAAGTAACGCATCGAAGGAGGTGCCGGCCTTGCCGGATGTCTCGCTCGCCCGGCTGCGCCAGGTGGCGAGCCTCGCCCGCTCCGTCGCCGGGACCCTCGACGCCGACGCGGTGCTCCGCGAGGTGGTGGAGGCGCTGCGGACCCTGCGTCCCGGCGCCTTCTGCGTGGTCCGGCTCGTGGATGTGGAGCGCGGCGGCTACCGGCTCGCCGCGATGAGCGGGAGCGATCCGCACGCGGTGGCGTCCGTCATCCCGTTCGGCCACGGCCTCACCCACGCGGTGGCTCAGAGCGGCCACCCGATGCTCCTGTCCGACGTGAGCGGGGACCCGCGTCTGGTGTCGGCCAAGTGGCGGGAGGACCCCGGGCTCAAGTCCTACTACGGGGTCCCGATCTCCGCGGCGGGCGAGCTGATGGGCGTGCTGAGCGTGGCGCTCGCCGACCACGATGAGCCGACCGCGGAGGAGCGCGAGATCGTCGACCTGCTCGCGAGCCACGCCGCGGTGGCGATCGGCAACGCGCGGCTCTTCGCGGAGAGCGAGACGCGGCGGCGCGCGGCCGAGGCCCTGTCCGAGGTGTGGCGCTTCCTGTCCGAGACCTTCGACGTGGCCGCGCTCGGGCAGCGCATCGCCGACGTGGTGCTGCGCGCGCTCCACGTCCGCGCCGCCGCCCTCTACCGGCTGGTGCCGGCCTCCGGCGACCTGGAGGTGATCGGGCGCTCCGGGGAAGCCGAGCGGTTCCTCGATCCGGGCTTCGTGATCCCGGCCGGCTACGGCATGGTGGGCCTGGCCGTGAATCGCCGGCAGCCGGTGGTCACCCCCGACATCCGGGCGGACGGCCGGGTGAAGCGCACCCCGGGCATGCAGGTCCACCACGCGATCTGCCCGTCGGTGCTGTCGCTGCCGCTGGTGGTGAAGGGGCAGGTGGTGGGCGGCTTCACGGTCGGAGACACGCTCGGCCGGACGTACTCGGACGACGATCTGCGCCTGGCCCAGACCTTCGCGGACCAGGCCGCGGTGGCGCTCGAGAACGCCCGGCTCTTCGAGGAGGCCGAGCGGAGGCGATGGCAGAGCCTCGCCCTCGGCGCGGTGAGCCAGACCCTCGCCGAGTCGCTGCATCCGACCGGGGTGGCCCAGCGAGTGGTGGACGCGGCGCGCAACCTGCTCGGGGTGCGGGTCGCGACCCTCTATCACCTCGATCCGATCACCGGAGCACTCGAGGAGAGCGCGTGCGCCGGCCGCCTGCCCGGCCGCGAGTGGTCGTTGCGGCATCCGCGCGGCTCCGGAGCGGTCGGGCTCGCCGCCGCGGAGCGCCGGGCCGTCGTGTCCAACGACGTGCTGCTCGACCCCCGGCTCACGTTCGCCCCGGAGATGCGTGCCCACATCGAGCGGACCGGGCTCCGCGCGGTGATGGCGGTGCCGCTGACCGTGAAGGAGCAGATGGTGGGCGCGCTCGGCCTGGTCGACGCGGCGGGGCGGATCTTCAACGTGGAGGACGTGCAGCTGGCTCGGGCCCTGGCCGATCAGGCGTCGGTGGCGCTCGAGAACGCCCGGCTCTACGACGACGCCGAGCAGCGGCGGCTCGAGGGCGAGACCCTCTCGGGCCTGGTCCGCACCATCAGCGCCACCCTCGACCTGGCCGCGGTCATGCGCCACGTGGCCGCGGCGGCGCGCGAGCTCTGCCGCAGCGACATCGCGCACATCCTGCTCCGGGACGCGGAGAGCGACACCATGTCCACCCAGTACGGGGTGGGTCACATGCGCGCCTACGGGGCGCGCATCGAGCGCGGGCGCGGCGCGGGCGGGACCGCGTGGAGCACCGGGCGGCCGTTCCGCAGCGCGAACCGGGCGACGGACGCCCGGGTCGTCGACCACTACCCGGAGCAGGTGGCGCGGGAGGGGGTCGTCACCACGCTGGTGGTGCCGATCTGGATCAGCGGCCAGGTCGAGGGGCTGCTCTATGTGGAGAACCGGACCGACCGCGTCTTCACCGATCGCGACGAGGCGATCCTGCTGCGCCTGGCCGACCACGCGGCGGTGGCGATCCAGAACGCCACCCTCTACCAGCGGCTCCAGGGTCTCTCCGGGCGCCTGATGGAGGTCCAGGAGACCGAGCGCCGGCACCTCGCGCGCGAGCTGCACGACGAGATCGGCCAGCTCCTCACCGGCCTGCGCCTGACGCTCGACCTGCCGGAGCCGCCGTCCCCCGCGCTGGGCGAGCGGCTCGAGCAGGCCCGCGGTCTGGTGGAGGAGCTGCTCGACCGGGTGCGCGCGCTGTCGCTCGACCTGCGCCCGAGCATCCTCGACGACCTGGGGCTCCTGCCGGCCCTCCTCGGGCACGCCGAGCGCTACACGAGCCAGACCAAGGTGCAGGTGCGTCTCGAGCACCACGGTCTCGACCGGCGCTTCGACCCGGAGACCGAGACCGGCGTCTACCGCATCGTGCAGGAGGCCCTCACCAACGTGGCCCGGCACAGCGGGGTGGACGAGGTGACGGTACGGCTCTGGAGCACCCGCGATGTCCTGGGGGTGCAGGTCGAGGACCACGGGCGCGGATTCGACGTCGACGCGGTGCTGGGCAACGGCGGCGGCCTGGCCGGCCTTCGCGAGCGCGCGGTCCTGCTCAACGGGCACCTGACGGTGGAGACGAAGCCGGGCGGAGGCGTGCGCCTCACCGCCGAGGTCCCGGTCAACGGCTCCCCCGAGGGGGAGGGAGAATGAGCATCTCGATCGTCCTGGCCGAGGACCACCACGTGGTCCGGCAGGGGCTGCGGGCCCTGCTCGCGGCCGAGACCGACTTCGTGGTGGTGGGGGAAGCGGCGAGCGGCCTCGAGGTGGCGCCGCTGGTCGAGCGCGTGAAGCCCGACGTGCTCGTCGTCGACTTCGTGATGCCGGGGCTCAACGCGCCCGACATCGTGCGCCGGGCCACGCGCCTGTCGCCGCGCACCCGCGCCCTCGTGCTGTCGATGCACGCCAACCCGGCCTACGTGGTGGAGGCGATGCAGAGCGGCGCGGCCGGCTACGTGCTCAAGGGCTCGAGCGCGGCGGAGCTGGTGCGGGCCATCCGCGCGGTGGCGAGCGGGGAGCGCCACCTGAGCCCGCCGCTCTCCGAGGAGATGGTGGAGGCCTACGCGCAGCGCGCGGTGCCGACCGGCCTCGATCTCTACCGCACGCTGACCCAGCGCGAGCGCGAGGTCCTGCACCTGGCCGCGGAGGGCCAGACCAGCGCCCAGATCGGCGCGCGGCTCAACATCAGCCCGCGCACCGTGGAGGTCCACCGGGCCAACCTGATGCGCAAGCTCGGGCTCCGCGGGCAGGGCGATCTGGTGCGCTACGCGCTCGGGCGCGGCATCCTGACCGTCGACGGCTGATCCAAAATACGTAAGCGTACGAATAGACGGGCGAGGTGCGTTGCGTGCATCGTCGCCTGCAGTGCTGACCGAGGCGTCGCGGCGGCATCTCCGTGGCTGACCCGAACTCCCCGGGGACGATCCCGCCCGCGACGATCCTCATTGTCGAGGACGAGGAGGACGTGCGAGAGCTGACCCGCGACGTCCTCGAGATGAACGGCTTCACGGTGCTGGAGTCGCTGGACCCCGCCGACGCCATCCGGATCGCCGAGACCCATTCCGGGTCGATCGACCTGCTGATCACCGACGTGGTCATGCCGCGCATGAGCGGTCCCGAGCTGGCGCGGCGCCTCCGGGAGACCCGACCCGCGCTGCGCGTGCTCTGCATGTCGGGCTACCCGGAGAGCGCGGAGCGCGGGGCGGCCGGCGCGTCGGAGTGGACCGCGTGGCTGCAGAAGCCGTTCAACCCCGATGGTCTGATCCTGAAGGTGCGCGAGTGCCTTACCAGCTGAGGGTGCCGGTCCCGAAGTAGCCGACGAACTGCCAGAGCAGCCCGCCCGCCCAGGCCAGCACGCCCAGGACCAGCAGGGCGCGGAACGTGCCCGGCGGCGGCGTGCCGCGCCGCCACTCGCCGGCGAAGGAGTACCACACCCCGGCGAGCAGCAGGGCGCCGACGCCGGCCAGGGTCAGCACCCAGCCCGCCATCACGCCGAAGGTGAACTGCGGGTCGAAGAAGATCGGGGGATGGTACATGGTCGCTCCTGTCCTCAGCGTGGCTGCATGCGGATGGCTCCGTCGAGCCGTATGGTCTCGCCGTTGAGCATCGGGTTCTCGATGATGTGCGCGGCGAGGGCCGCGTACTCGGTCGGACGGCCGAGCCGCGGCGGGAAGGGCACCTGCTTGCCGAGCGAGACGCGCGCGGGCTCGGGCAGGCCGGCCAGCATCGGCGTCTCGAAGAGTCCGGGCGCGATCGTGCAGACGCGGATGCCGAGCTCGGCCAGGTCGCGCGCGATCGGCAGGGTCATGCCGACGACGCCGCCCTTGGACGCCGAGTAGGCGGCCTGGCCGATCTGGCCGTCGAAGGCGGCCACCGAGGCGGTGTTGACGATCACACCTCGCTCACCCTCTCCGTTGGGGGCGTTCTTGGCCATCTGGGCCGCGGCCAGCCGGATGCAGTTGAACGTGCCGATCAGGTTCACCTGGATGGTGCGAGAGAAGGCGGTCAGATCCGCCGAGCCGCGCTTGCCGAAGGTCTTCTCGGCGGTGCCGATGCCCGCGCAGTTGACCAGACCCTGCACGCCGCCGAAGCGCGCCACCGCCGCCTCCAGGGCCGCGGCGACCTCGTCGGGGCTGGTCACGTCGGCGGGAGCGAAGAGGGCCCGATCGCCGAGGCCCGCCGCCACCTCCTTGCCGGCCGAGCGCGCGAGGTCCAGCAGCACCACAGAGCCGCCCGCGGCGTGGAGCCGCTCCGCGGTGGCGCGGCCGAGGCCGGAGGCTCCACCCGTGATGACCGTCGTCGAGCCCGCGATCTGCATTGCCGTCCTCCTCCCAGGGGAGTGTCACCGACGGTGTAGTATAACCGAGCGCCCATGACCCTCCCCCTCTGGATCCGGACCGCCGACGACCTCGCCGCGCTGGCCGCGGAGCTCGCGGGCACGCCGGCGCTGGCGATCGACACCGAGGCCGACAGCCTGCACCACTACCCGGGCAAGCTCTGCCTCGTCCAGGTGGCGGATGCCCAGGGGCGGGGGCACCTCGTGGATCCCCTGGTGCTCCGCGACCTCTCGCCGCTCGGCCCGGTGCTGGCCGATCCCGGGACGATCAAGGTGCTGCACGCGGCCGACAACGACCTGTCCTATCTCAAGCGGCTGTACGGCGTCACGGTGACCTCCCTGTTCGACACCGCGGTGGCCGCGCGCTTCATCGGCGCGACCTCGCTCGGCCTCGAAGGGCTGCTGACCCAGTATCTCGGCGTGACCGCGGTCAAGTCGCGCCAGAAGGACGACTGGTCCCGGCGCCCGCTGACCGGGCCGCAGGAGGCCTACGCGCTGGACGACGTGCTCCACCTGATCCCGCTCCGGGCGCGGCTGCTCGAGGAGCTGCGCACCATCGGCCGCGAGCAGTGGGTGGAGGAGGAGTGCGCGGCGTTGGCCGCGCTCGACGTGCCCGAGAAGGCCGCGGATCCGGACGCCTACATGAAGCTCAAGGGGGCGCGGGAGCTGGACGCGCGGGGGCTCGCGGTGCTGCGCGAGCTGCACGCCGCACGCGAGACCCTCGCGCTCCGCCTGGATCGCCCGCCGTTCATGATCGTGGGCAACGAGAGCCTGGTGGCGCTCGCCAAGCGCCTGCCGGCCGACAACGAGGCCATCCTGTCGGTGGCGGGCTGCACCCCGCCGGTGGTGCGCCGGGTCGGTCCGGCCATCCTGGAGGCGGTGGCCCGCGGGCTCGCGCTTCCCGCCGACGAGCTGCCGGCCTACCGGCCCATGCCGCGGCCCCATCTGCCCGCCGCGGTGCGCCGGCGAGCCGAGGCCCTCCGGGCCTGGCGCACCCGCGCCTCCAAGGAGATCGGCCTCGAGCCAGGGGTTCTCTTTCCCCAGCGGCTCATCGACCGCCTCGCGGCCGCCCCTCCGACCGACCTGGCCGGGCTCCGCCAGGTCGAGGGCGTGCACGGCTGGCGCGTGGGTCTGCTGGGCCCCGCGGTCCTGGAGGCCCTGGCGGCGGCCTGACCCGGCCCGGCTCCCGTCGGCCGGCCGCGGCGCCCCGCGCCTTGCCGTGGGTGGCCGATGGTGGTACGCCTGAGCCTACGCCGTCTGACCGGATCGGTTCGGCAAGGAGGGTCCCCATGGCCTCCCATTCCCGGTATCTCCGCGAAGGCGTCATCGCCGGCCTCATCGGGGCCGCCCTGGTCGCCGTGTGGTTCCTCATCTACGACGCCGCCAGCGGGCGGCCGTTCCGCACCCCCGCGCTGCTGGGCGCGGCCACCTTCGAGGGGGTGACGAATCCCTCGACGGTGCCGACCGCGGCGCACCTCGTCGTGCCATACACCGTGCTGCACGGCGTGGTGTTCGCGATGATCGGGGTGCTGATCGCGTACCTGATCGTCTCGGCCCAGCGCGAGCCGAGCCGGGTGCTGATGCTGTTCATCGCGCTCATGTCGTTCGAGATCGCCTTCCTCGCGATGGTGACCTGGCTCGCGCACCCGGTGCTCGACGAGCTCGCGTGGTGGGCCATCCTGGTCGCCAACGCGCTCGCCGCGGGCGGGATGCTGATCTACCTCCTGGTGGGCCACCGAGCGGTCGGCCGCGCGCTGCTCGGTCCGCTCTGGAGCCGCGCGGTGCGCGAGGGGATCTGGGCCGGCCTGCTGGGCGCCGCGGTGGTCGCGGTCTGGTTCCTGGCCTACGACGCCGCGGCGGGGGTGCCGCTGCGCACGCCGGCCCTGCTCGGGGCCGCGCTCTTCCACGGGCTGAGAGACCCGAGTGCGCTCGTGATCACGACCCCGCTCGTCCTGCAGTACACGATCATCCACGGGGCCGCGTTCGTCGTCTTCGGGCTGGTGACCGCGGGGCTGCTGACGCTGGCCGATCGCGATCCGCGGCTGCTCTTCGCGTTCTTCATGCTCTTCTGCTGCTTCGAGGTCTTCTTCGCCGCGCTGGTGGCCATCCTCGCCGAGTGGCTGCTGGAGGCGGTGCCGTGGTGGACCATCCTCGCGGGCAACCTGCTGGCCGCGACGGTCATGCTCGGGTTCTTCTTCCGCGAGCATCGGGTGGCCTGGGCAGAATTCATCCACGCGCGCCGGTAGGTCGCGGTCGCAGAGGGGGTCGCGGAGCACGAGGTCTCGCGCGCGAGCCGGCCGGGTCCTGTCGCCGGGGGCGCCCGGCCGGCTCGGCCTCCGCCACCCGCTCAGCCCCACCCGTGGCTCTTCGAGCCACGAGGAGCTGAGGGGGTCCCACTCCGGTCGAGCCGGCCGGGCGCCCCCGGCGCCACCCGGCCGACTCGCGCGCGAGACCTCCCGCTCCACGCCCGCTCGGCGCCCCTCGATTGGTCTTCCGGGCCGGCCTTCTCCCGTGCCTTTTCTCGGTGGGCGCGAGCGGGTAGACTTCTGGGACGATGCATCGAAGCGCGCTCCGAGCGCGCGAGCCCAGAGGAGGCGCGAGCGTGGCCGACGGAGAGCTGAAGGGGCGGGTGGCGGTGGTGACGGGCGGGAACGGCGGGATCGGGCTCGGCATGGCCCGCGGTCTCGCGGGGGCCGGGGCGACGGTGGTGGTCTCGGGCCGCAACGCCGAGAAGAGCCGGCGCGCGGTCGCCGAGCTGGTCGCGCTCGGCGCTCAGGCGGTCGCCATCGAGGCCGACGTGGCCGACGAGGCGGCGGTCAACGCCCTGGTCCGCGGGACGGTCGATCGCTTCGGGCGCCTCGACGTGCTCGTCAACAACGCGGGGATGAACATCCGCAAGCCGGTCCAGGACCTCACGCTCGCGGAGTGGCACCAGGTGCTCGACACCAACCTCACCAGCGCGTTCCTCGCGAGCCGGGCCGCCTACCCGATCATGAAGCGCGGTGGCGGCGGCAAGATCATCAACATCGGCTCCATGATGTCGCTCTTCGGCACCTCGTTCGCCCCCGCCTACGCGGCATCGAAGGGCGGGATCGTGCAGCTGACCCGGGCGATGGCGAGCGGATGGGCGCGCGACAACATCCAGGTCAACGCGGTGCTGCCGGGCTGGATCGACACCGAGCTGACCCAGAACGCTCGGAAAGAAGTACACGGTCTCCACGACCGCGTGCTCGCGCGCACGCCCGCCGACCGCTGGGGCGTGGCCGACGATCTCTCCGGAATCGCAGTTTTCCTCGGCGGGCCCGCGTCCGATTTCGTCACCGGCACCGCGATCCCGGTGGACGGGGGCTATTCGATCCAGGGCTAGGTGCGGTACACTGACGGCGCGTGATGCGGCCGTCGTCGCGACTCTTGCTGCTGGCGGTGCTGCTGGCCGCGGTCCCCGGCTGCGCGTCGGTCTCGCCCATGGACGTCGTGGTCCAGCGTCCCGAGGCGACCGCCTCCCTCCGCTTCGGGGTGGACACCTTCGCCTTCCCCAACGAGAGCCGCACCAACAACCCCGGCAAGCCCGACCTCTACGCCAACTACTGCTTCGTGATGGCCCGCGGCGTGACCCAGTTCCAGCGCTTCGCCCGCTTCGACGCGGCCGCGCCCCGGGTCGCGCCGGAGGAGTACGTCGCGCGCATCAAGCAGGTGGTGAGCCACTCGCCCTGGGAGGAGCCGCTGCCCGCCGACGACCGCGTGGTCATCCCGGGCTACGCGTCGCTCTACGAGTTCTCGCGGGCCCAGGAGGCGGCGGTGAAGGAGGGGATGGTCGGGCGCTTCTGGACCCTCGTGCACTGGACGAACTGGCGGGTGGTCTTCCCGTTCCCGCGGTGGCATCAGGAGCGGGTGGCGCGTGAGGCCATGACCGAGCTGCAGGGCGGCCGGCCGGTCCAGCTGCTGGTGACGAACTTCCCGACCTGGGAGCTGAACCACACCGTGGTCGCCTACGCCTACGGGCTCGATCCGGTCGGCAACGTGCTGTTCACGGTCTATGACCCGAACGATCCGCGCGAGCCGGGGCGGGTCACCTTCGATCGCGCCGAGCGGCGGTTCGAGGCGAGCCAGCTCTACGACACCCAACCCGGGCCGATCCGGGCCTTTCGCATGTACTACTGGGCGCTGCTCTAGGCCGATGGCCCGTCCCGATCCCGGCCCGGACGCGTCGCAGTCGGCCGCGCCGCCCGACTGGTACTCGCACGGTCTCAACCGGCTCGACGCTTGGAGCCCGCCGCATGGCCACGCCTGAGCGGGTCGCGATCGCGGCGGCCGGGGTCGTGACCCCGATGGGGGCGGATCTCGAGGCGTTCTGGTCCGGGCTGATCAGCGGCGCCTCCGGCATCTCGCAGATCGAGCGATTTCCGGTGGCCGATCTCCGGGTGCAGCGTGGGGGTGAGGTCAAGAAGCTCGGGCGCATCAAGGACTGGTGCGGGGTGCCCGACTGCCGGGCCACCCGGCTGCTGATCGCGGCCGCCGACGACCTGTGTGCGCAGGCCGCGTTCCGCCCGCTCCCGCTCGATCCCACGCGCGTGGCGGTGGTGGTGGGCACCGCGCTCGGCGGCGTCGAGGAGGGCGAGAAGGCGCTCGCCGGCGACCGGCCGCACCGCCGGTTCCCCGACGCCCTCTACGACGGGCCGGGCGGCCGGCTCGCGCGCTGGCTCGGCGCCCGCGGACCGGTGATCACGGTGTCCACCGCGTGCGCCTCCGGGGCGACCGCGCTGGCGACCGCCGCCGACCTGCTCCGCCGCGACGAGGCCGACGCGGTGGTGGCGGGCGGCTACGACGCCCTCTGTCGCTTCGTGCTGCGCGGCTTCAACGCGCTCCGCTCGCTCACCCGGGACGAGGTGCGCCCCTTCGACCGGAGGCGCACCGGCCTGCTCCTGGGCGAGGCGGGCGCGCTGGCCCTGCTGGTGCGCGAGCGCGACCTGCGCGGGCCGCGGCTCGGCACCGTGCTGGGCTACGGGAGCGCGAGCGACGGCTTCCACATCGCGGCGCCCGAGCCGGAGGGGCGCGGGCTCGAGCGGGCGATCCGGGCCGCGCTCGCGGACGCCCGCGTGTCGCCGCGCGACGTGGACTTCGTCAGCGCCCACGGGACCGCGACCCTGCTCAACGATCGCATCGAGACCCTCGCGCTCAAGCGCGCGCTCGGCCCGCGCGCGCACGAGGTGCCGGTGAACTCGATCAAGGGCGGCCTCGGGCACACCATGGGCGCCGCCGCCGCGCTCGAGGCCTTCATGTGCCTGCTGTCGGCCCAGCGCGGCCTCATTCCTCCCACGCTTCACCTGGAAGATCCCGATCCGGAGTGCGACCTCGACTACGTGCCGGGCCTGGCGCGCGCGGCGCGGCCCCGGATCATGCTGAGCACCTCCATGGGCTTCGGCGGCTGCAACGGAGCTCTCGTGCTCGAGGGGGCCTGATGCGCGCCCCCGCCATTCGCGCCCTGGGCCTCCTGAGCGGGGAGGGGTCGGGCTCGGGGCCGGCCCCGATCTGGACGCTCCCGCGACCGGAGCGGGCGGGGGACCGCTTCCGGCGGGCCACTCGTGAATGCTTGCTTGCTCTTGCGGCCGTCGACGCGATGCTTGAAGATGGGAAGGCGCCGCGGGAGGCGATCGCGGGAGACCGGACCGCGCTCCTGTACGTGACCGCGGCCGCGTACGGGGCGTCGAACCGCGAGTTCATCGAACGGCGGGGCGGCGTGACGCACTTCGCGTACACCGCCCCGGCGGTGGTGCCCGCGGAGGTGGCCATCGAGTTCGGGGTGACCGGGGAGTACGGCATCCTGATCGGAGGGGCCCCGTCGACGCTGCGCGCGATCGACCAGGCGGCGCGGCTCCTGGACGAGGGGCGCTGCGACCGGGCGCTGCTGCTGGTGGTGGAGATCTTCGAGGAGTGTGCGGATCTCTACACGCGTCACCGGCGTTTCACGAGGTGGCCGCTGGTCGAGACCGCCGCGTGCCTCTGGCTCGAGCCCGGCGCGGGCGAGCTGCGGTTCGAATCGGCGCGGGGCGGGAAGCCCGCCGCGGAGACCCGCGGCGGCGAGCGCTTCGCGGCGGGCCCGCTCGCGGACCTGCGGGAGCGGCTCGACCGCGCGCCGGCGGGACCGATCGAGCTGTCGGGACGCTGGCGCGACGAGCACGCGCGGCTACACTGGAGCACCGAGCGATCCCACGCGCGCGGCAGCGCGGCGTGATAGGGAGGTCGAGGCGATGACGCAGAAGGAAGTGCTGGACGAGCTGAAGGGGCTCGTCGTCGAGCGGCTGAAGTTCGATCCGCGCCGCGCGGCCGAGATGACCCTGGAGACGACGCTGCCCAAGGGTGTCGAGGGCTCGCTCGGCCTGGACTCGCTCGACTTCATCGAGCTGTCGGTGGCGCTCGAGGAGCGCTTCGGTCATCGTGATCGACGAGGGCCACGACCTCACCGACGAGTTCCTCTCGCTGGACTCCCTGTCGCGGTTCATCCTGGCGAAGACCGGCCAGGCCTGAGCGCGGGAGCGCGCGGTCCCGACCGATGGACGCGCCATGAGCCGGCCGCCCGGTAGTCGTCAGCCGCCCGGTAGTCGTCGCCGGAGATCGTGGTGAGCGGGCTCGGCATCGTGAGCCCCTACGGCGCGGGCGTCAAGAGCTTCTGGACCGGCCTCACGGCCGGCACCTGCGCGATCAAGCCCATCACCCTGATCGACACCGAGGGCTTCCGCTCGCGCATCGCGGCCGAGGTGCCCGCCGAGGTCGTGGCCACGCTCGGGGTCTCGCGGCGGCGCTCGCGCGCGGACCGGCTCGCGCTCGCCGCCGCGCGCGAGGCGCTGGCCGACGCCGGGCTCGAGGGGGCGGCGCGCCGCCGCGCCGCGCTGCTCATCGGGGCGGTCGGCGGCGGCATGCTCGAGGGCGAGAACTGGTACTGGGGCGAGGCGCGCGGGCGGCCCGCCGGCAGCATTCGAGCCCTGCGCTCGATCCTGCCGCTCTCCCACGCCGAGACGCTCGGCGGGCGGCTCGGGCTGACCGGGCCGAAGGAGACGGTGGTCATGGCCTGCGCGTCGGGCGCGGCCTCCATCGCGCTCGGGGCCGACCTGGTGCGGGCGGGCGTCACGCCGACCGCGCTGGTGGGCGGGGTGGACGCGCTGACCCACATCTGCTTCATGGGCTTCAACGCGCTCAAGCTGCTCGATCCCACTCCGTGCCGCCCCTTCGACCGGGACCGCCGGGGCATGTCGATCGGCGAGGCCGCGGCCTTCCTCGTCGTCGAGGACGCCGATCACTGCCGGGCCCGCGGCGGGCGCGTGCACGCGCGGCTCGCCGGCTACGGGATGACGACCGACGCCCATCACGTGACCGCGCCGCACCCGGAAGGCGAGGGCATGATCCACGCGATGGAGCAGGCGCTCGCCGACGCGGGCCTGGCGCCCTCCGCGGTGGGCTACGTCAACGCCCACGGCACCGGCACCCCGCAGAACGATCGCGCGGAGGCGCTGGCCCTGCGACGCGTCTTCGGCGAGGGCGGGGTGCTGGTCAGCTCCACCAAGTCGCTCGTGGGCCACACCATGGCCGCGGCGGGGAGCGTGGAGGCCGCGGCGACCATCCTGGCGCTCCAGCACGGCCTGCTGCCGCCCACCGCGGGCCTCGAGCACCTGGATCCCGAGGTGCCGTTCGACTGCCTGCCGATCACGGCGCGCGCCGCCGAGGTGGGCGCGGCCCTCTCGAACTCCTTCGGGTTCGGCGGCCAGAACGTGAGCCTCGTCTTCGAGAGGGCGGCCGGCCGTGCCTGACGCCAGCCCGGCGAGTGGCCATCACCCCGCGAGCGGCCGTCGCGTCGTCGTCACCGGCCTCGGCACCGTCAACGCCTCCGCCGCGGGCGGGCGGGAGGCGCTGGCCGGCGCGCTCGCGCTCAATCGCTCCGCGATCGGCCCGGTGCGGGCCTTCGCGACGACGGGCTGCGCGAGCGGCCTCGCAGCCGAGGTCGACGAGGCCACGCTGACCTCGCTGGTGGACCGCGACGCGGCCCGCCGCCTCTCGCGCATCTGCCGCCTGGCCCTCGGCGCCTGCCTGCTCGCGGTGCGCGACGCGGGCATCGAGGGCGGGCCGGGGCTCGGCATCGTGGTGGGCACCGAGCACGGCGACTTCACCTCGAGTCGCGACTTCGCCCAGGGCTTCCTGCGC
Source organism: uncultured Candidatus Rokubacteria bacterium (assembly GCA_963841755.1). Classification (GTDB taxonomy): domain Bacteria; phylum Methylomirabilota; class Methylomirabilia; order Rokubacteriales; family CSP1-6; genus CAMLFJ01. The sequence goes on along the minus strand of CAWJDX010000017.1, from coordinate 411,328 downwards.
CGCGGCCCGGCCGGGCTCTCGCCGATGATCTTTCCCAACACCGTGATGAACACGATGGCCTCGATCGCGGCGATCGCGATCGGGGCCAAGGCGCCCTCGGTCACGCGTGAACCAGGCGACGCTCGCGGGCGACCTGGCGGTGGCGCGCGGGGCGCGCCTCGATCGCGGACGGCCGGGCCCAGGCCGTCGTCGCGGGCGGCGTCGACGAGCTGTTCGAGGACGTGTACCGGCGACTCTCCCAGATGGGCGCGCTCTCTCCGATGCGGAGCCGGGCGCCCGAGGGCTGCCGTCCGTTCGCGCCGGATCACAACGGTCCGGTGCTGGGCGAGGGCGCGACCTTCCTCGTGCTCGAGGAGCGCGAGGCCGCGCGGGCCCGGGGCGCGCGCATCGTGGCCGAGATCGCGGAGGCGGCCTGGGGCAACGTGCCGACCGCGCCGCACACCGGAGGCGCCCGTCGCGCCGACGTGGACTCGCCGGTGGCCCGGCTGCTCCGCGCCCGCGGTCCCGAGCGCTTCGAGCGCTGTTACGGAGCGGGCAACGGCGACCCCGCGGTGGACGACTGGGAGCACGCGCTCCTGACCCGGGACTTCGCGACGGCTCGGCCGGGCCTGGTCCCGCCGGTCGCGCTCGCTCCGCTCTTCGGTCAGCACGGCGGCCTCGGCGCGCTCCGCGTGGGCGCGGCCGCGCTCGACGCCGAGCGCGGGGCGGCCTCGGTGCTGGTGCACGGCATCGCGCGGGGCGGCTGCCGCACCGCCCTGGTGGTGGAGCCGCCCCGGTGAGCGACGGCGTGAGCGACGTCCTGATCGTGGTGCCGGTCTTCAACGAGGCGGCCACCATCGCCGACATCGTGGAGCGCGCGCGGCTGCACGGGCCGGTGCTGGTGGTGGACGACGGCTCGACCGACGGAACCGGGGCGAGAGCGAGGGCGGCCGGCGCCGAGGTCATCGCGCTCGGCGCCCGCCGGGGCAAGGGCGCGGCCCTGCGCTGCGGGTTCGCGGAGGCGGAGCGGCGCGGCGCGGCCCGGGTGGTCACCCTCGACGGCGACGGCCAGCACGAGCCGGACGAGATCCCGCGCCTGCTCAAGGTCGCGGTCGAGGAGCCCGACGCCCTCGTGATCGGCGGCCGGCTCGCGGGCCTCGCCGAGACCCCGGCGCGGGTCATCCCGGTCGGACGGCTCGCCGCGCTGCGGGTGGCCGGCTTCTTCATCGACTGGCTGAGCGGCGCTCCCGGTGGCCGACACCCAGTCCGGATTCCGCGTCTACCCCGCGAGCCTGCTGGCCGCGGTGCGCCCGCGCCGCGGCGGCTTCGTGCTCGAGACCGAGATGCTCCTGCGCGCGGCCGACCGGGGCGTGAGCGTGCGCGAGGTCCCCATCACCCCGATCCACTTCGAGGACCGCCGGAGCCGCTTCCGTCCGGCCCGCGACGGGCTCGCGGTGGGGACCTACCTGGCCGGGCGCATCGTGGGGCGGTGGGCGCGCGAGGCCGTCGCGGGCGCCGCGTGGGTGGTCGGCATCTTCAGTCCCGCCCGGCTGCGGGCGCGGCATCGCGAGATGTACCAGTTCGCGGCCCCGCACCGGTCGAACCCGCCCGGCTGGGCCCTCGCGGTGGGCGCCTTCGTGACGGACCGGGCTCTCCGCACCGCGGAGCGCGGCTTCGGCTCCGACCACGCCCGCGGCCTGCGCATGGCCGCGATCGCCACCGCGGCGACCCCGCTGCTGCTGGTCCTGGCCCTCGGCCGGAGCGCGCTGGCCGCCCTCGGCATCGACTGGCTCGGCCCCGCGGTGCGGCGGCTCTATCCGCAGGAGGCGCTGGCCGCGACGCTCGAGGCGCCGGCGCGGCGCGCGGCCGGAGCGGCGCGCCCGGCCGACTACGACGTGCTGGTGGTCGGGGGCGGGCCGGGCGGCTCGAGCGCGGCGACCTTCCTCTCGCGCGGCGGGCTGCGGGTGGCCCTCGCCGAGCGCGAGGCGTTCCCGCGCTTTCACGTGGGGGAATCCCTGCTGCCCGCGAACATGCCGGTGCTGGAGCGGCTGGGCGTGCTCGACGCGGTGAAGGCGCGCGGCTTCCTCGTGAAGTACGGGGCCTACTTCCACGACCAGGACATGGATCTCGGCTACCAGTTCTTCTTCCGCGAGGGCAAGCCGTGGCCCTCCTACACCTACGAGGTCCAGCGGGGCGAGTTCGACAAGATCCTGCTCGACCACGCGGCCCGGCAGCCGAACGTGACGCTGCTGCAGCCCGCCACCGTCGAGCGGGTGGCCTTCGACGACGCCGGGCGTGACCGCCACCGTCGCCGAGGGCGCGGGCTCCCGGGAGATCCGCGCGCGCTTCCTGGTCGACGCGAGCGGGCGCGACGCCTTCATCGCGACCCGGCACGGGCGGCGCCGCCCCATCGAGGGGCTCGGCAAGGTCGCGCTGTTCGCCCACTTCCAGGGCGGCAAGCGCTGGCCCGGGAAGGAGGCGGGCAACATCCGGATCTTCAGCTTCGAGCCCGGCTGGTTCTGGTACATCCCGTTCCACAACGGCACCAGCAGCGTGGGCTGCGTGCTCCACGCGCGCACCGTCCGCGGGCGCGAGGGCAATCTCGAGCAGCTCTACGAGTCGCTGATCACGCGCTGTCGCGGCCTGGTGGACGCGCTCGACGGCGCCCCGCGCATCACCCCGGTGCACAGCGCGGCCAACTTCTCCTACCAGACCGAGCCCGCCGTCGGCGACCGCTTCGTGTGCGTGGGCGACGCGATCGCGTTCCTGGACCCGATCTTCTCGTCGGGCGTCTACCTCGCCACCCAGTCCGCCGAGCTCTCCTCGGCCGAGATCCTCAAGGCGTTCCGGGAGAACCGCTTCGAGGCGCGCCGCTTCCGCGCCTATCAGAAGGCGATCCGGCGGGGCATGCAGCCATTCCAGCGGTTCATCCGGAATTTCTACGACCCGTCGTTCACCGAGGTGTTCCTCAATCCGCGCGAGTTCGCGGGCATGGTGGACGGGGTCACCGGGGTGCTGGCCGGCGGCGCGTTTCTCCGCATGTCGCTCCGGATGCGGCTGTCGCTCGAGGTCTTCTTCACCGTTGTCCGCATCAATCGCTGGGTGCGCCGTCGCCGGGGTCTCGCCACCGAGTCGCGCTTCAAATGGTAGGCATCGCCCGGCTCCTGCCCAAGAACTACCTCTTCACGATCCTGGGCATCGCGGTGGGCGTATCCGGCCTCGTCGCGCTCGGCGCGATGGCCGAGCGCATCACCCGCTTCATCGACGGCGGCGACCGCTTCGTGCTGGGCCAGATCTCGGTGGCCGGCGAGGGCATGGGGATGGGCACCGGCTTCACCGCGGGCGGTCTGCTGCGGGCCGCCAAGATCGAGCAGATCGCGCAGGTGCCGGGGGTGGCCGCGGTGCAGGCGCAGGTGATGCTGCCGCTCAACCCCACCACCTCGCAGTTCCTGACCCTGACCCAGGAGCTGGTCCTCGGCATCGACCCCGCGACGCCGATGCCCAACCGCCAGTTCCGCGAGCTGCCGGTGAAGAGCGGCCGCTTCCTGCGCGCGAACGACCGGGGGGTCGCGGTGGTGGGCGCCGACTTCGCGGCCACCCGGAAGCTCGCGGTGGGCGGCCGGCTCGAGCTGGCCGCCGGGCGTACCTTCGAGGTGGTCGGGGTGCTCGACAAGACGCTCACCGCCCCGGACCGCTTCGCGATCATCCCGCTCGACGATGCGCGCGATCTCTGGCTGCGTCGCGACCCGCTGCTGGTCCAGGTCTTCGCGGGCGGCGCCGGCATGGGCCGCCGCGACCTCAACACCGGGGCCGCGGTGGCGTGGGCCGACGGGGTGGACGCCGACGACCTCGCCCGGCGCATCCAGGCCGGGGTGCCGGGAGTGAACGTCACGATCCCGGGCGAGCTGAGCCGTCTCCTGCGCCAGTCCACCGCCTTCTTCTCCGCGCTGCTGTTCGGCATCGGGGTGCTGGGGCTCGTGATCGGCGGCCTGTCGCTCTCCAACACCGTGACCGCGGCGGTCTTCGAGCGCATCCGCGACTTCGGCATCAAGCGCGCGCTCGGCGCCACCGATCTCCAGCTCCTGCGCGAGATCCTGGGCGAGGCCCTCGGCGTCTCCATCTCCGGCGGCGCTCTCGGGGTGGGCCTGGCCCTCGCCATCGGGACCGTGGTGGACGCGCGCGTGCTGCGCGACGGCCAGCAGCTCTTCCTCTTCTCTCCGCGCCTCCTGGTCTTCGCGATCGCGTTCTCGGTGATCCTGGGCGGCCTGGCCGCCACCTACGCCACCCTGCGGATCGTGCGGCTGTCTCCCGCCGAGGCCATCCGGCGGGGGACCTGAGCGAGCCCCCGGTGCTCGTACGGGCGATCGGCCTCGGCAAGACCTTCCGCGGACCCGACGGTGGACCGATCCCGGTCCTCGACGGCGTGGACGTGGAGGTGAAGCCGGGCGAGTTCGTGGCGGTGGCGGGGCCCTCCGGCTCCGGCAAGTCGACCCTCCTCAACCTGCTGGGGCTGCTCGAGGCGGCGGACCGCGGCGAGATCTGGCTCGACGACGTGTGCGTGAGCCGGCTCTCGCGCCGGGCCCAGTGCCCGGTGCGCGGCCGCTCGATCGGCTACGTCTTCCAGTCGTTCCTGCTGATCGCGGGTCTCACCGCGCTCGACAACGTGCTGCTGGCCGCCCGCTACGTCGGGCGGTCGCGCGCCGACGCGCAGCCCGCCGCGCTCGCGCTGATGGAGCGGCTCGGGGTCGCCCACCGGCGCGGCCACTATCCCTCCCAGCTCTCGGGCGGGGAGCAGCAGCGGGTGGCGTACTGCCGGGCGGTGCTCAACGCCCCGCCGCTGGTGCTGGCCGACGAGCCGACCGGGAACCTGGACGAGGGCCACGCCGCGGTGATCCTGTCCGAGCTCCGCGGTCTGTGCCGCGAGCGGGGAGCCTCGGTTATCCTTGTCACGCACCGGGCCGACGCGGCCGCCCTCGCGGACCGCACCCTGCGCCTGCGCGCGGGGCGGCTCGAATCCGGAGGAGGCGAGGGGACGGCATGACGGCGCGACGGGCGATCATGGCGCGGATCCTGGACGAGATCGGCCGCTCCCTCTAGTGGCGGCCCTTCGTGCCGCGGGTGTCGCCGTCGTGTCCATGGTGGGCCTGGCCGCCGTGCTCCTCGCGCCCGGCCTGGGGCGGGCCCCGCTCGACGATCCCGGGGAAGGACAGCACGCCGAGATCGCCCGCGAGATGCTCGGCGGCAGCCGGATCACCCCGCGGCTGAACGGGGTGCGCTACTTCGACAAGCCGCCGCTGCTCTACTGGCTGACCGCCGCCTCGTTCCACCAGTGGGGGCTCACCGAGGGCGCCGCGCGCCTGGCTCCGCTGCTGGGTGCGCTGCTGGCGGTGGCGGGGACGACCCTCCTCGGCGTCCGGCTCCTCGGGATCGGCGGCGGGCTGCTCGCCGGGGCGGCCCTGCTCTCGTGCGCGCTCTTCGCCGCGTTCGCGCGGTATCTGCGACCGGAGACGCTGTTCGTGGCTGCGATCCAGTGGGGATTCGTGGGGCTGCTGTGGGGGTTCGGGTCGGCGGACTCTCGTTTGAGTCTTTCAAGCTTTTCAGCTGCGGGGGCCCAGAAATGGCCCCCGCACTCCCCCAGTGGCGGGCAACCGGTTGCGGATTTGGTGGGTGGTTCTGTGGGTGGTTCCGGGCCTGCGTATCTCTTTGCGCTCGTGGGGTGTGCGGCGCTGGGTGTCGCTGCGCTCGCGAAGGATTTGCTGGGGCTGGTGGGCCCGCTCGCGGCGGTGGCCGTTGCGCTGTGGCTCGCGGGGCGGGTGCGGCCGGTGCGCGCGTGGCTGCCCGGCGGCGGGGATCGTGCTCATGGTCGGGCTGGGGGTGGGTTGGTACGTGGTGGTGACGCGCGACCGAGCCCGGGTTTCTCTGGTACACGGTGGTCGACAATCACGTGCTGAACGTGGCGCGGATGCGGGCGTTCCCCGACGAGGACGTGCCGCTGTCGGCGCTCGAGTTCCTGGCCGCGGCCGGCTTCGGCGCGTTCCCGTGGATCGTCGCGGCCGCGGTGACGGTGGTCGCGCTCGTCAGGGGCCGCGCGTGGCGCGATCCGGCCGAGGTGCCGTGGATCGCGCTCGCGATCTGGGCGGTGGGCGTGCTCGCGGTCTTCACGCTCTCGCCGTTCAAGCTGCCGCACTACGGGCTGCCCGCCTATCCGGCGATCGCGCTCCTGGCCGCGCGCGCCTGGCGCGAGGCGGGCCCACGGCCGCGCGGGCTGATCGTGGCGCACCTGGCGCTCTTCCTGCTGCTGGGCGCCGGGCTCGCGTGGTGGGGGTCGGGTGACGGGCGGGCGTTCACGACCGCGGTCTTCGGCATCACCGACGTCTACTCGCGGAAAGAGGCGGCCTGGGGCCAGCCGTCTCCGTATCCGCCGTGGTCGGATATCCAGCCGCTCCTGGTTCGCGGGTCGATCTTCTTCCTCGCGGGAGCGGCCGCGCTCGCCCTGGCGGCGGCACGAGCGCTCCGCTCGCGCGGCCGCGGCGGTGGTCGGCGCGGTCATGCTGCTGCTGGTCCCGGTGGTGGGAGACGGCCTCGCCGCGACCTCGTCGGCGCGGGCGGTGGTCGGGATGGCGCGGGAGATCCGGGCGCGCCTCGGGCCGGGGGACGTGCTGGTGCTCGAGGGCCCGATCGAGAACGCGGGCGCGGTGGAGTTCTACTCCGGCCATCGGCCCGCGCTGCTCGACGCCCGCCGCAGCGTGCTCGGGGTGGGCGCCACCTTCGCGGACGCGGCGGCCACGTTCTGGACCCCGGCGCGCTTTGCCGAGGCGTGGGGCTCGGCGCGGCCGCCGTATCTCCTGACGACCCGCGTCCCCGCGCAGAGCATCGCGGCCCAGCTCCCGCCCGAGAGCGTGCGGCTGCTCTCGGTCCAGAACGGGCGATGGCTCTACGGCCACGCTCCGGTCGCCCGCTGATGCTGACCCAGCTCATCATCCACTTCTCGTATCTGGGCGTGTTCCTGATCCTGCTCGCCACCGGCCTCGGCATACCGATCCCGGAGGAGCTGCCCATCGCCATCGCGGCCATGATGGCGCGGTGGGAGGTGATGAACTGGTGGGGCGCGCTGCTCTCCTGCCTGAGCGGCGTGCTGGCGGGCGACATGCTGCTCTACGGCCTCGGCCGGTACTTCGGCCGCCGCATCCTGAACTGGCCGCCCGCGCGCCGGATCCTGACCCCGGAGCGGGAGAAGCGGGTGATGGAGGCGTACTACCGCCACGGGCTCAAGTTCGTGGTGATGGCCCGCCTGATCATGGGGCTGCGCGCGGCCGCCTTCCTGACCGCCGGCCTCGTGCGCGTGCCGTTTCCCCGCTTCCTGCTGGTGGACCTGGCCGCGGTGCTGGTGAGCGTGCCGATCTCCTTCGGGGTGGCCTACCTGCTGGCGGACTCGATCGCGATGGCCCTGGCCCGCGTGCGGGAGCTGCAGCTCTGGATCGCGGGCGGCGCGCTGCTCGTCGCGGCGGGGTGGGGGCTCGTGCTGTGGCGCCGTCATCGCCGGGCGCGGGGCTAGGTGGGCCGACCGCGGCGGCGGGGGCCGTGTGGTATCGTGAACGAACCGTGACCGAGAGCTACTTGCGCACGCTGTTCCTGCACCCGCCCGCGGCGGCGGGGTTCGACGGGGGCGCGGGCTCCCGCTACCAGGCCAAGCGGGAGATCCGCTCGTTCTGGTACCCGACCTGGCTGGCCCAGCCCGCCGCCCTCGTGCCCGGCTCCCGGCTGGTGGACGCCCCGCCCGACGGCCTCACGGTCGACGACGTGCTGCCGCTCGCGCGCGGCTACGACCTCTGCGTGATGCACACCAGCACGCCCTCCTTCGCCTCCGACGTGCGGGTGGCCGAGGCCCTGAAGGCCGAGAACCCCGACCTGATCATCGGGCTCGTGGGCGCGGCGGTGGCGGTCGCCCCCGAGGCCTCGCTCCGCGCGAGCCGGGCGCTGGCGTTCGTGGCGCGGAACGAGTTCGACTTCACGATCCAGGAGGTGGCGCAGGGACGGCCCCTGTCGCGGATCGCCGGACTTTCTTACCGGGTGAACGGTCACGTCGAGCACACCCCCGAGCGCCCGACGCTCGAGAACATGGACGCGCTGCCCTTCGTGACCCCGGTCTACAAGCGCGACCTCACCGTCGAGCACTACGCGATCGGCTACCTCCATCACCCCTACGTCTCGCTCTACACCGGGCGCGGCTGCCGCTCCAAGTGCACCTTCTGCCTGTGGCCGCAGACGGTGGGCGGACAGCGGTACCGCACGCGCAGCCCCGAGCACGTGGCGGAGGAGATGGCGCTCGCGGCCTCCCTCTTCCCGCAGGTCCGCGAGTTCTTCTTCGACGACGACACGTTCACCGACGACCTGCCCCGGGCGGAGGAGATCGCGCGGCGCCTCGGCCGCCTCGGCATCACCTGGTCGGTGAACGCCAAGGCCAACGTGCCCTACGCGACCCTCAAGGTCCTCAAGGACAACGGGCTGCGCCTGCTGCTGGTGGGCTACGAGTCGGGCAACCAGGCGATCCTGAACAACGTGAAGAAGGGCGTGCGGCTCGACGTGGCCCGGCGGTTCACCCGGGACGCCAAGTCCCTCGGCATCGCCATCCACGGCACCTTCATCCTGGGGCTGCCCGGGGAGACCCGCGAGACCATCGCGGAGACCATTCGCTTCGCGGCCGAGATCGATCCGGACACCATCCAGGTCTCGCTCGCCGCGCCGTACCCGGGCACCGCGCTCTACGCGGAGGCCCAGCGCAACGGCTGGCTCGAGACCGAGGACCTGGTCGACGGCTCGGGCGTGCAGGTGAGCGCGATCGGCTATCCGCACCTCTCCCGCCCGGAGATCTTCCGCTCGGTGGATCAGTTCTACCGCCGCTTCTACTTCCGCCCGCGCAAGATGCTCTCGCTCGCCTCCGAGATGGTCCGCGACCGGCAGGTCATGAAGCGGAGGCTCCGCGAGGGGCGGGACTTCCTGCGCTTCCTGCGCAGCCACCGGGCTCCCTCGACCTGACCATGAAGGTGCTCGTCATCGACACGATCGCTCCCGAGGGCATCGCGTACCTGACCGAGCGCGGGTTCCAGGTCGACCAGGTCTCGAGCAAGCTCGCCCGCGAGGAGCTCCACGCGCGCCTCGGCGACTACGAGGCCATCGTCACCCGATCCTCCACCAGCGTGACCGCGGAGTTCCTCGCCCGGGCCCGCCGGCTGCGGATCCTGGGCCGCGCCGGGGTCGGGGTCGACAACATCGACGTGGACGCCTGCTCGCACCAGGGCGTGGTGGTGGTCAACGCGCCCTACGGCAACGTGGTCTCGGCCGCCGAGCACACCGTGGGCATGCTGCTGGCCCTGGTCCGCAAGATCCCGATGGCGCACGAAGCGCTCAAGCGGCTCGAGTGGGATCGCGGCATCTACGGCTCGGAGCTGTTCCGCAAGACCGCGGGCGTGCTGGGGCTCGGCAAGGTGGGCTCGCGGGTGGCCGCGCGCCTGCGGGCCTTCGACATGGAGGTGCTCGTGTACGACCCGTTCATCCCGGAGAGCCGCGCCCGCGACCTGGGCGTCCGCCTCACCGATCTGCAGACGGTGCTGAGCCGCTCGGACATCCTCACCGTCCACGTGCCGCTGACCGACGACACCGAGAACATGATCGGCGCGCGGGAGCTGGCCGCGATGAAGCCGGGGGTGCGGGTGGTCAACTGCGCCCGGGGCGGCATCGTCAACGAGGCCGACCTGCTGGCCGCGCTCGACTCAGGCCACGTGGCCGGGGCCGCGGTCGACGTGTGGAGCGAGGAGCCGCCCGAGTCGCCGGTGATCAAGCGCCTGATCCAGCATCCCCGGGTGGTGGTGACGCCGCATCTCGGCGCCAACACCCAGGAGGCGCAGGTCAACGTGGCGGTGGACGTGGCGCGCCAGCTCGTGGCCTTCCGCGACGGGGAGCTGGTCGAGCACGCGGTGAACATCCCGGTGGCCGATCGCGAGACCGCGGCCGAGCAGCGGCCCGTTCCTGCAGCTGGCCGAGCTGCTGGGCCGCTTCTGCCAGCAGCTCGAGCCCGACAACGTCGAGCGGGTGGAGATCGAGGTGGCCGGGCACATGGCGCGGTGGGATCCGGAGCTGGTCGGCCGCGCGGTGCTGAAGGGGCTGCTCGCGGGCGTGACGGTGCAGGCGGTCAACCTGGTCAACGCGCACCTGATCGCCCGGGAGCGGGGCCTGGCCCTCGACGTGCGCACCGATCCGGAGCCGGGCTCGGGCTACACCAACCTGGTCACGGTGACGACCCAGGCCGGCTCCGGCCGCAAGGTCATCGCGGGGACGGTCTTCGACGGGGTGCCCCGGATCGTGCGGCTGCGCGACCTGCACGTCGAGTTCGTCCCGGAGGGCCACATCCTGGTGCTGGCCTACGAGGACCGGCCGGGCATGGTGGGGCGCATCGGGTCCATCCTGGGCCGGCACAACGTGAACATCGCCTCGATGCACGTGGGCCGGCGCACCCGCCGGGGGCGCGCGATCGTGGTGCTGCTCCTCGACGACGACGTGCCCGCCGAGGTGCTGGAAGAGGTGAGCAAGAGCGTCGAGGCCGACTTCGCGCGGGTGATCCGGCTGTGAGCGCTCCGCGCGGCCGTCGCGGCGGGACGCCGGTGGGGGTCTTCGAGACCCGGCCCTGGGGCGGCTTCCAGACCGTCGAGGAGGGGCGCGGCTACAAGGTCAAGCGGCTCTTCGTCCGGCCGGGGCGGCGGCTCAGCCTGCAGCGCCACCGCTTCCGGGCCGAGCACTGGGTGGTCGTCTCCGGCTCCCCGCGCGTGATCGTCTCCGGCCGTCCGAAGCGGCTCAAGCCGCGGGGGTCGGTCGACGTGCCGCGCGGGGCGTGGCACCGCATCGAGAACCCGGGCCGCGTGCCGGTCGTCCTCATCGAGGTCCAGCACGGGCCCTATCTCGGCGAGGACGACATCATCCGCCGCCAGGACGACTACGGCCGCGCCGGAAGCACCACCGCCAAGCCAAAGGCCAGGAGCGGGAGCAAGAGCAGGAAACGGTAAGCCGGCAGCAGCCCACAACAGCCCCAACCCGAACAACCACCAACCATGCACCCCCGAGAACAAGGAGCCACGCCATGCCCATCAACTCCCGCTACCTCTTCAGCGCCGCCATGGACGTCGACCCCGCCCAGGAGCGCCTCTTCAACGAGGTCTACGACCGGGAGCACGTGCCGAGCCTGCTGACCGTCCCGGGCGTGGTGGCGGTCTCCCGCTACGAGCTGCAGCCCCTCACCATGAGCATCGGCGGGCAGCTCAAGACGATCGTCATCGAGAACGCGCCAAAGTACGGCGCGCTCTACGAGATCGAGAGCCCCGAGGTGCTCATCAGCGAGGCGTGGGCGAAGGCGGTGGAGCAGGGGCGGTGGCCGGCGCAGGTGCGGCCGCACACGCGCAACCGCCAGCACACCCTCTACCGCCGCCTGCCCTGAGCGGGAGCCGGCGGCCGCCTCAGCGCATCCAGCCGGACACGTTGAGGTAGAGGGCGAGGAGCCCGAGGTACTCGTGCAGCACCGCCTCGCTGCAGCGACGGCGGCGCCACCAGCCGTCCTCGCTCGTGCACTCGTCCGGCGCCACCGCGATGCCCGCCTCGATCGCGCCCGCCGCCTCCCGGCGCCAGATGAGCCGGACGCGGCGGGCGTGGAGGCCGCTGGTGACCAGCGTGACCCGATGCCAGCCGCGGGCCTTGGCCGCGGCGACCACCTGGCGGAGCTCGGTCTCGGTGATCTCCACCGACTCGGTCCAGGGTGACGATCGCATCCCGGGGCACGCCGAGCTTCTCGAGCACCCGCACCGATTCGCCCTGGAAGTCCAGCGGGCGGATGCCCATCTCGATGAGGGTCTGGACGCGCCCGGGCACGAACTGGCGCGAGACCAGGACCCGCGGCGCCCCGCCGGCCTGGAAGAGCGCGGCCGCCCGCGCCTCCCGGCTGGGGGTGCCACCCGCCACCACCACGATCGCGTCGGCCGGGGGCCCGGGCTCCTCCACCACGAGGGCGTGGCCCGCCGCGCGAAGCAGTGGACGGTGCGCCACCGCGACCAGCGCGAGCAGCGCCAGCACCACGAGCAGGGCGGTCAGGAGCGGCCGGCGCCTCATGCGCACATTTCCCGCGCCAAAAACTTTGGTGGGGAGCCCCATGGGAAGTACGATCGACGCCAGGAGGTACTACCCATGCGACGGTTTCTCGTCCTTTCGGTGACGGCGCTCGCGCTGACCGCGTGCGCCTCGACACCGCCCAAGGTCCAGCGCAGCGAGTTCGAGGACATCCCGGTGCCCAAGGGGCTCGCGGTGGACCTGAACCGCTCCACGATCATCGAGTCGCCGGCGGTGAAGGCGGCGCGGCTCTTCTACAAGGGCCGCATCGAGCCGGACAGCTTGTCGGTCGCGTTCCGCACCACGCTCGAGGCGAACGGGTGGAAGCACCTGTCGTCGACGACCGCATCCGACAAGGGCACCACGCAGGTCTACGAGAAGGCGGGCAGCTCGCTCCAGGTGCTGATCTACGAGAGCTGGTACTACACCTGGGTGGAGATGTCGGCCACGCGGATGGTGGGCCAGGCGGCGGCCGCGCTCAAATAACGACGAGCGTCGCGTCACGGCGGCGCCCCTAGGGGCGCCGCCAGCGCCGCCCGCTGCGCTCGATCAGCGTGTCGGCCTCGGCCGGACCCCAGGTGCCGGCCTCGTAGTTGGGGAATTTCCGCGGATCGCCGGCGCCCCAGCCGGAGAGGACCGGCTGCAGCAGCTCCCACGCCATCATCACCCAGTCGCCGCGCGCGTAGAGCGTGGCGTCGCCCTTCATGGCGTCCAGCAGCAGGCGCTCGTACGCCTCGGGCGGCTCGCCGCCGAAGGCCTGCCCGTAGTCGAACTCCATCTCGACCGGCTTGATGCGCAGCTCCGGGCCCGGCAGCTTCGCGCCGAACGAGAGCGACATACCCTCGTCGGGCTGGATCCGGAGCACGAGCCGGTTGGGCTCGGTGAGGATCTCCGGGTTGCGGCGGAAGACGAGGTGCGGGGTCTGCTTGAACTGCACCGCGATCTCGCTCGCCCGCTTGGGCAGGCGCTTGCCGGTGCGCAGGTAGAACGGCACGCCCGCCCACCGCCAGTTCTCGATCTCGAGCCGCAGCGCCGCGAAGGTCTCGGTGATCGACTCGGCCGACACGCCCTTCTCCTCGCGGTAGCCCGCCACCCGCTGGCCCTCCACGAAGCCCGGCCCGTACTGCCCGCGCACCGCGACCCGGTCCACCTCGTCGGCCGCGATGGGGCGGATCGCGCGCATCACCTTGGTCTTCTCGTCGCGCACCGGGTCGGCGTCGAAGGTGACCGGCGGCTCCATCGCCACCAGGCAGAGGAGCTGCAGGATGTGGTTCTGGATCATGTCCCGCAGCGCGCCCGATTCCTCGTAGTAGGCGCCGCGGCCCTCGACCCCGATCGCCTCGCCCACCGTGATCTGCACGTGGTCGACGTGGTTGCGGTTCCAGAGCGGCTCGAAGATGCCGTTGGCCCAGCGGAACACCAGGATGTTCTGGACCGTCTCCTTGCCGAGGTAGTGATCGATCCGGTAGACCTGGTCCTCGCTGAAGACGGAGGCCACCACCTGGTTGAGCGCGCCCGCCGAGGCGAGGTCGCGCCCGAACGGCTTCTCGATGATGATGCGCACCCAGCCGTTGGTGTTCTCGGCGGGCCGGTTGAGCCCGGCCTCCCCGAGACGCGTCACCAGCGGCGAGTACACCGAGGGCGGGGTGGAGACGTAGAAGAGCCGGTTGGCTCCGGTGCCGCGCTCCTGCTCGACCTGCTTGAGGTACGCGCTGAGGCCGGCGTACATCCCGCCGTCGGCCGGATCGCCCGCGTAGTAGAAGAGAGCCTGGGCGAAGCGGTCCCACACCCGCGTGGAGGGCGGCTGCACGCGCGCGAAGTCGGTGATGGCCTCGCGCATGCGGGCGCGGAACTGCTCGTTGGTCATCTCGGAGCGGGACACTCCCACCACCGCGAACGGCTCGGGGAGCACGCGGCTCTGGAACATGGACCAGAGCGCGGGCAGGAGCTTGCGCCGGGTGAGGTCACCCGAGGCGCCGAAGATCACCAGGGTGCAGGATTCGTCGATCGTGGAGGCGGTCATGACGTCATAACCTCTTGGCCAGTCCCTGGACCATCTGCAGCAGCTGCTGCAGGCCCTGCGACTGCTTGCCGTTCAGATGGAGCCGGATGACCCGGCGCGCGGCGTCGCGCAGACTCTGGAGATCGCCCAGCGCCTGGGCGGCCTTCAACGTGGAGAACCCGTAGCCCGCGCCGGGGATGGCGAGATCCTCGCGGTCGTCGCCGGTGATCTGGACGAAGAGCCCGCTGGTGGGGCCGCCCTTGTGCATCTGCCCGGTCGAGTGCAGGTGGCTCGGGCCCCAGCCCACCGTGGTCGCGATGCGGAGGCGGTCGCGCAGGGCCACCCGGATCTCCTGCAGCACCCGCCAGGCCTCCGCGTTCGGGGTGAGGTAGGCCTGGATCGCGAGGTAGTCGCCCGGGGCGGCCATCGCGAGATGGGCCGCGAGGCCGCGGCTCACCGAGCTCGGCTTCTTGTTGGACTTGCTCATGAGCACGATGCCGTCTTCCTCGACGTCGGTCGGCCACTCGGGCAGGCGATGGGAGCGCCGCCACTCGGTGAGCAGCGTCGTGGTGTTCTCCTTGGCGCGCGCCACGTCGGGCTCGTCGAAGGGATTCACCCCCAGCACCGCGCCCGCGGTGGCCGCGGCCAGCTCCCAGCGGAAGAACTCCGCGCCCAGGTCCATGGGGTCGCGCAGGACGAGGCGCAGCACCGGGTGGCCCGCGTCGGCCAGCTTGAGGAGCGCCGCGTCGTGCGAGTCGTCGCCCTCGAGCACGAGGGCCACGAAGACCCGGTCGTCGCCGTAGACGGTCGGGGCGCCGAGCGGCTCGTCGACCACCGGGACGATGCCGGTCCCGTCCTTGCCGAGCGACTCGGCGAGCAGCTGCTCGATCCAGGGGCCGAGGGAGCGGATCTTCTCGGAGAAGACGAGGGTGGCCTTGTCGCGCCCGGCCCGGGCGAGGCCGGCGAGCACCGCGCCGAGCTGCACCGCGGGATTGCCGCGCACCCCGACCTCGTTGCCGCACGTCTCCACCATGCCGTGGGCCCGCTCGAGCAGGATCTTGATGTCGACCCCGATCATCGCGGCGGGAACCAGCCCGAAGAAGGACAGGGCGGAGAAGCGCCCGCCGATCGACGCGGGATTGAGGAAGGTGCGGCGGAAGCCGGTCTCGGTGGCGAGCTTGTCCAGCGGCCGGCCCGGATCGGTGATGGCCACGAACTGCATGCCGGGCCGCGGCGAGGACGCCGCCTCGACCTGGCCCCGGAAGTAGGCGTAGGCGGCCATGGTCTCGCTGGTGGTGCCCGACTTGCTCGAGACCACGAAGAGCGCGCGGCTCAGGTTGACGCCGTCGGCCACCTGCTTGACCGCGCCCGGATCGGTGGAGTCGAGCACGAGCATGTCCGGGAAGCCCATCTTCGATCCGAAGGTCTCGTTGAAGACCGCGCCGGTCGACGAGGAGCCGCCCATGCCGAGCAGGACCACGTGGGAGTACTGCAGGCGCCGCACCTCGTCCGCGAAGCCGCGGATGTCCTCCGAGTGCCCGCGCATGATGGTGGGCGAGGTGAGCCAGCCCAGCCGGTTCCGCACCGTCGCCGCGTCGCCCTTCCAGAGAGTGGCGTCCTTCACCCAGAGGCGATCGAGGAACTCGCGCGACTCGAGGAAGCGCAGGGTCTCCTCCACCGCGGGCAGCTTGAGCGGGTCCGGCAGCACCGGCGGCGGATTGACCACCGCGGGCGGCGGGGCCGGGCGCTCGGGCGCGGCGGGGCGCGCGGGGCGGTGGCCGCCGCGGCCTCGCGGCGCGCCGCGGGCTTGGAGGCTCCCTTCGGCGCGGCGGTCTTCGGGGTGGGCGCGGCCTTCGCGTCCGCCGCGCCCGGCTTGATCGGGGCCTTGTCGGCCCCGAGCAGCCCCGCCTCGAGCTGCCCGATCTTGGTCACGTGCCGCGCCTGCTGCTCGCTGGGCTCGTACTGGGTGGCGATGAAGGTCTGGGCGATCTCGATCGCGTCCTTGGCCTCGAGGCCGGGCGCGGCCAGGCAGAGGACGTTGGCGTCCGCTTCCTCGCGGCTGGTCCGGGCCGCCGCCGCGTCGTGGCAGAGGGCGGCGCGGATGCCCCGCATCTTGTTGGCCGCGATCACCCCGCCGGCGCCGCTGCCGCAGAGGAGCAGGCTCGCGTCCACGAAGCCGCGGAGGACGGCCTGCCCGACCGCCCGGGCGTAGTCCGGATAGTCCACCGGATCCGTCGAGAAGGTGCCGAGGTCGAGAACATCGTGACCTTCGGCCTCGAGGGCGGCCACCAGGGGTTCCTTGAGCGGAAATCCGGTGTCGTCGCAGCCGATCGCGATTCGCATGGTCTCCGCGCCGTCTATTCTCTCACCCGATGCCAGCCCGGGCCAAGTGCTTGAAAGGCTGATGGTAGGCGGGTTTCCCGGGCCGAGTGATACGGGAAGGCGCCCCCGAACTTCGGAGGCGAACGAGATGTGGAGTTGCCGACTCAGCTGGCGAAGTACCGGCGGGACCTCGACGCGACATCGCGCGAGGATAAGACGCGGCGAGAGTTCATCGAGTGGCAGATTCGACTTGCGGAGAAGCGGATGGCCGACGTCTGCGCGAGACTGCGACGGGAGTAGACCGCGAAGCGGATGATCGGGTCCGCCCTTCCATCCCGTCGGGCCTCAAGGGCCAGCCGGCTCGATCAAGTTGACTCCCTCGTGCGCGGTGAGCCAGACGAGACCGTGAGAGTTGCCTCGATGCGTGGCATGCTGGCGACAGTCCGGCAGGGACCTCGACGCGGCCCATCCCGCCGACCGAGAAGACGCGGCGCGAGTTCGTAGAGCGGGAGATTCGATTCGCGGAGAAGCGGACAGACATAAGCCGGCTAGGGGACATGCAAGGTGGTACTCTGATCACGCCTACCATCGGGTCTTCTGGCTGACGCACCCGGCGTCCTGCCCCCCTGGCATCTGGCCCTGATCCATTCCCGCAGTTGCGACACGAGGAGCGGCCATGCCAGACGAGTTTGCCTGCCGAGAGTCAAAGCCCTCGCCGCGGAGAATTCGTGAGCGCCAGAAGGCGTCATGAACGTGCCCGCCGAGGAGCTGAGGCGTTACCTGCGCGTTCGGTTGGCTGATGGCCGGTTATTTGCCGCCCGCGGCATGGACACCGTGCGCAAAGGCACAGGCCGGCCGTGCAATATCTGTGAGCGGGCAATTTCGGCAACCACGATGGAGCATCAAGTCCTCGGCCCTGGCGTATTCGGCTTCGCGCACGAGGAGTGTTACACGATCTGGCGCGAGGAGTCCGCTCACCTCTAAGATTCAGAGCCCGAAGGGGCAGCCTCAAGAGGGCGGCTCATCCCCTTCGGGCGATTGCCGGGCGCGGCCCGTTGCACCCGGTGCTTGGTAGCTTAGCGCCTAGGCCTAACGCCAGCCGTGATGCATGATGATGCCCACCCCCGCCGACCGGCACAAAGATGCAGGCTTGAGTTCCAAAAGTCACCGCCAAGAGCAACAGCGCGATCCTCAGATAGCGCATGGCATAGCCTCCTACCGCATGGGACGACACGGGCGGATGGCGCATTCCGGGGCGGCCGCTGGGCGCCGGGTACCGGAATCATTTACACGGTCGATAGTTCCCCCTCGCCTGACCTGCCCCGATAAGTCCCGGAAAATCAATGCGGACAAGTGGCGTAGCTTCGTTCAGCCACATGGTCGTGATGCCGCTACTGGCAACAGTCGAGGGACCTAGACCCGATGGAGCGCGCATGGCTCTCCGTGAACTGGCCGGCGTTCATGTACTGGTCGTGGAAGACACCGACGACTCCCGCGAGCTGCTCCGCATCGCTCTGGAGTACTGCGGAGCCCTCGTGACTACTGTGCCTCCGCGGAGGAAGCCAAGCGAATCCTCGAACACGTGCGACCTCACGTGCTGGTCAGCGACATCGCCATGCCAGACGACGGCATCGAGTTGATTCGCGAAGTCACGGACAGTCGCGCAGCAGGAAGGGCCTTCGCATTCCGGCCATCGCGGTCACGCGCCCACCGGGGCCGGCGCGAAGGAGCTCCTGGCCGAGGCGGTTCGCAGAGGACCTCGTGGAGACAGCCGCTCGACCCGATCGAGTTGTGCGGCACGATCCGGCGACACGCGCAGCTCCACACGTAGTCCGACGTAGCTCCGCACGTAGATAGGATCAGCGTCGTAGGAGCCGCAGCCTACGCCGCCGCACCTAGAAGGTCACGCCCGCGAAGCAAGGCAACGTGAGGATCGACGACTCTCTCAGGATTTCTATACCCGACGATGTTGTCGTAGAGGCGCGATTGGCGGGCCCGGGCGGTCCGGTACCGGGCGTGCCGAGCCGGGTCGGGCTGGAGGACGCGCGCCGGGGCCGGGGCGGGCGGTGGGGGCTGGCCCAGGGCCTCCAGGGCGAGCAGCGCGGCGCCCCGGGCGGAGGCTTCCGCGTCGGGGCCGAGCGCGATGGGGACCCCGAGGGCGTCGGTGATGATCTGGGCCCACGCGGCGGAGTGACCCAGCGCGCCGCCCGAGCCCACCACCACGTGATCGGCCGCGGCCATCGGGCGCAGGCGGTCGTAGATCTCGGCCAGGCGGAAGGCCACCGCCTCGAGCAGCGCCCGCGTGATCTCGACCGCGCCGGTGTCGAGCGAGAGCCCGGCCACCGCGGCGCGGGCCTCCGGCTGCCAGCCCGGGCTACGCTCACCGGCGAAGAACGGCAGCGCGGTCAAGCGGTGCCCGTCCGGCGCCACCGCGGCGATCGCCTGCTCGAGCGCGGCCTCGGGCGCGGGCAGGGCGAGCACCTTGCGGCACCAGGCCGGCACGTTGCCGCCCTCGGAGGTGGCGCCGCCCACGAGCGCCCGCGTGGCGTCGATCCGGTACCGCCAGAGCCCCCACGGCGTGGCGGCGTGCGGGCCGAGCGGCTCGGGCAGGACCACGCGCAGGGCGGCGGAGGTGCCCACGTTGAGCGCGATCCGTCCGGGGCCCCAGCAATCCGAGCCCACGTTGGAGCAGGCGCCGTCGCCGCGCGCCGGATGCCACGGCACCCGCGCGAGCGCGGGCCAGCGGGCGGCCCACGGCGCGCGCAGCCCGGGCGCGGCGGTGTCGTCGATGCGGGGGAGCGTCGACGCGGCGATGCCCGCCGCCTCCATCATCGCCTCGTCCCACCGGCCGCTCGCCTGGTCGAGCATCCCGGTGCCCGAGGCCATCGACAGGCTCGCGCTCATGACGCCGGTGAGCTGCGCCTGCAGGTATTCGCCGAAGCCGCACCAGGTGGCGGCGCGCCGGAAGACCTCGGGCCGCGCCTGTCGCAGCCAGCGGAGCTTGGCCGGGAAGAACGCGGAGTGGAGCGGGGCGCCGGTGCGCGCGTGGATCGCGCGCTCGTCGTGCTCGCGGCGCAGCGCGAGCGCGGCGGCGGCGCTGCGCGTGTCGGCCCAGGTGATGACCGGCGTGAGCGGTCGGCCGTCTCCGTCCAGCGCGAGCAGGCTGTGCCAGAAGACGGAGACGCCCACCGCGGCGATGTCGCCCGCGCGGGCGCCCGCGCCGGCCAGGCAGCGATCGAGCGCGCTCGCGACCGCTTCCATCAGCGCGCCGGGATCAAGCTCGACGCCGCCGTCGGCTGAGGTGGCGGGCTCGTAGGCCACGTGGCCTTCCGCGCCCGCCTGCGCGCGGCCCGCCGCGTCGAAGACGCGGGCGCGGGCGGAGCTGGTGCCGACGTCGAGCGCCACCACGAGCATGTGCGGTAGTATACGAGCCTATGGAGGCGAGCCCGGCGCGGGGGGCGGAGCCGGAGTGGGAACTGCTGACTCTCCGCGGCCTGGCCATGACCGACGAGACCGCCTCCGAGTTCACCGGCACGCTCGTGATCCACCGCCGGGGCAGCCCGGAGCCGGTCGAGAACGTGAGCGTCCGGATCAAGCGCAGCATGCTCGAGGAGATGGCCGGGGCGATGCAGCGCGTGCTGGCCCGCTCCACGCCGTTCACCCGCTGAACAGGAGAGCGCTGACCATGTCCCTCATCACGGTGCTGAGCCCGGTGGCCGAGCTCCGGACGGCGACGACCGCGATCCCGCGGCTGCCCGCCGACCTCCGGGGCCTCACGGTGGGCTTCCTCGACAACACCAAGCACAACTTCGACCGCCTCGTGGAAGGCATCGGCCTGATCCTGAAAGAGCGCCACGGCGTCGAGCGCGTCGTCATCCGCCGCAAGGCCAACGCGGCCACCGGGGCCGCGCACGAGATCATCGAGGCCCTCGCCAAGGAGTGCGACCTCGTCTTCGCGGGCTCCGCGGACTGAGGCTCCTGCACGTCGTGGAGTCTCCACGACTCGCTGGAGCTGGCGAAGGCGGGAACCCCCGCGGGACTGATCACCACCACCGTGTTCCAGCGCCTCGCGCTGGGTGAGATGGCCGCGCTCGGCGCGACCGGCCTCCCGCTGCTCGTGATCCAGCACCCGCTGGGCGGCGAGGCGCCGGAGGGCGTGAGCCGCCGGACGGCGCAGGCGGTGGAGCAGCTCGCCGCGATGCTCGGGGGGGCGTCCGGCCCCCGATGAGCGAGACGGTCGACGCCAGCCTGACCCTGCCGGAAGAAGACGTCTACGCGGAGTTCTGCAAGCGGGAGTGGTGCGACGGGCTGCCGTTCGTCCCGCCGACCGCCGAGCGCGTGCGCGCGATGCTGGCCGGCGCGCGCACCAAGGCCGCCGAGTCGCTCGGGGTCATGCCGCCGCTCTGGCGGGAGTGCGCGGTCGAGAAGCTGGCCGTGAACGCGGTGATGGCGGGCTGCGAGCCCGCCTACTTCCCGGTGATCGTCGCGGCGGTGCAGTGCATGCTCGATCCCGAGTTCAACCTCTACGGCGTCCAGGCCACCACGCATCCGGTGGCCCCGCTCGTGGTGGTCAGCGGGCCGTACGCGCGCACGATCGGGATGCACACCGGGTCCGGGCTCTTCGGCCCCGGGTTCCGCCCCAACGCCACCATCGGGCGCGCGATCCGGCTCATCCTGATGAACGTGGGCGGGGGATGGCCCGGGCGCGGGGACATGGCCACCCAGGGGAGCCCGGCCAAGTTCGCCTACGCGATCGCCGAGCGCGAGGACTCCCCGTGGGAGCCGCTGCACGTGGCGCTCGGCTTCCGCGCCGACCAGAGCGTGGTGACCGTCTTCGGCGGCGAGGGCCCGCACAACGTCAACGACCACGTCTCCACCACCGCGCCCGGCATCCTGAACAACGTGGCCGACGTGGCCACCAGCCTCGGCTCCAACGTGGGCTGGTACATGTCGCAGAGCCAGATGCTCGTGGTCCTCGGCCCCGAGCACGCGGCCACCATCGCGGCGGACGGCTTCTCGCGCGCCGACGTGCAGCACTTCGTCTTCGAGCACGCGCGCATCCCGCTCGGGCGCATGAAGCTGGGCGGGATGTGGAGCATGCGCGACTGGCCGGAGTGGATGAACAAGGTGACCGACGAGTCGGTGCGGCTGCCGCGCGTGCCCGCGGTGAGCGACATCTACGTGATGGTGGGCGGCGGCTCCGGCAAGCACTCCTGCGTCGTCCCCAACTGCACCTTCAGCCGCGCCGTCTCCCGCCCCCTCGACCGCATCCCCTGAAGGCGGGGTCAGGTCTGACCCCGAGCTAGCGGCGCGCGGTGGTGAGGAGCGCGAGGGCGGCCAGGAGCAGCAGCGCGCCGGCGGCGCCGACCGCGCCCAGGCGCTCGCCGAAGACGAGCAGGCCGAGCGTGGTGGCGGTGAGCGGCTCGAGCAGCGAGACGATGCCGGCCGCGGTCGCGGGCACGCGGGTGAGCCCCGCGGTGAAGAGCGCGTAGGCGACCGCGGTCGGTCCCACCCCCAGATAGAGGAACAGCGGCCAGCCCGCCGCGAGCGTGCGCGCGGGCGCGTCCTCGCCGAGCAGCGCCGGCGCGAGGAAGAGCGCGGCCAGCGCGAACGTGACCGCGGACACCGAGATCGGCGCGACGCGGGCCAGGAGCCCCTTTGCGGCCACCGCGTACACGGCGTAAGATACCCCCGCGCCGAGCGCCAGGAGCGCTCCTCGCCCGAAGTGGCCCGTGATCTCGCCGAGCCCGCGCGGGCCGACCACGAGCAGCGCGGTCCCGGCCACCGCCATCCCGAGCGACAGCTGCACGCGAGGTGTGAGCCGCTCCCCGAGAGTGAGGGCGGCCAGCACCGCGATGAGGAGCGGGGCGGTGCAGATGGCGAGCAGCGCGGCGGCGGCGACGCCGATCAGGGTCACCGCGCGAAAGAAGCAGACCTGGTACGCGGCCATGGCCAGGCCGAGGGCGGCGCAGAGCGGCAGGTCGGCGCGCGCGGGCCACGCGCGTCGCGGGGAGCGGAGCGCGCCGACACGGGCGGCGAGCCGCGGCGACGAGCACGAGCACGGGCGCCGCGACGGCGAGCCGGCTCCAGCCGACGAGGAGCGGGCTCGCCGCGGCGTCGCGGGAGAGCAGGGTCATGGTCGCGCCGGTCGTGCCCCACGACGCGGCGGCGACGGCGACGAGGATCAGGCCGAGCAGCATGGGCGGGTAGCATACAGGAGGCGCGCGATGGAGACGGGCGACACGATCGGCTTCATCGGGCTGGGCAACATGGGCGCGCCGATGGCCGGCCGCCTGCTGGACGCCGGGCTACTCGCCTGGTCGTCCACGACGCGCGCGAGGCCGCGGCCGGGCCGCTGCGGGCGCGCGGCGCGGCGTGGGCCGCGACGCCCGCGGAGGTGGCGGCGGCCGCCCAGACCGTGATCACGATCCTGCCGACCTCGCGCGAGGTGCGGCAGGTGCTGACCGGGCCCAAGGGCCTGCTCGACGCGCTGCGGCCCGGCAGTCTCCTGCTCGAGATGACGTCGGCCGATCCCTCGGTCACCCGCGAGCTGGCCGCGGAGGTGGCCGCGCGCGGCTCGGCCCTCATCGACGCGCCGGTCTCGGGCGGCGTGCGCGGGGCCACCGAGGGCACGCTCGCGATCATGGTGGGCGGCGATCCCGCGCTGCTCGAGCGCGCCCGCCCGGTGCTCGCCCGCATGGGCAAGAACATCTTCCACGCCGGCCCGGTGGGCGCCGGCCACGCGATCAAGCTCGTCAACAACATGTGCTCCGGCGGCATCCTCGCGCTCACCATCGAGGCGGTGGCGGTGGCGGCGCGGTCCGGGGTGGACCCGGCGCGGGCGGTCGAGATCATCCAGGCCTCGAGCGGGCGCTCCAACGCGAGCGACTACAAGTTCCCGCGCTTCATCCTGACCGGCGGCTTCGACGCCGGCTTCGCGATCCGGCTCATGATGAAGGACCTCGACGGCTACGGCCGTCTCGCCCAGGAGGCGGGGGTGCCGTCGCCGGTGGCCCGCGCCGCGGCCGAGATCTACCGGCTGGCCATGGCCCGCGGCATGGGCGAGCAGGACCACACCGCGATCGCCCGCCTCATCGAGGAATGGGCAGGCGTCTCGCTCCGCACCGAAGGAGAGACGGCATGACGCGCATCGGCTTCATCGGGGTGGGCACCATGGGGCTGCCCATGGCGAAGAACCTCGTCCAGAAGGGCTTCGCGGTCACCGCGTTCGACAGCAACCCGGAGGCGGTGAAGGCGGCCGCCGCCGCCGGCATGACCGCGGCCGCGACCGCCGCGGAGGCGGTGGCCACCGCGGACATCGTGGTGACCATGCTGCCCTCGTCGCCGCACGTCGAATCGGTGTACACCGGGGATGGCGGGGTCCTGGCCGCCGCCCGCAAGGGCACGCTGTGCGTGGACATGTCCACCATCGACCCCGCGGTGTCGCAGCGGGTGGCCAAGGCGGCGCAGGAGCGCGGCGTGCGCTTCATGGACGCGCCGGTCTCCGGCGGCACCCCGCGGGCCACCGACGGGACGCTCGCGATCATGGTGGGCGGCGCGGCGGCGGACTTCGAGGAGGCCAGGCCCGCGCTCTCCGCGATGGGGGCCAACGTGATCCACGTGGGGCCGGTGGGCAGCGGGGAAGTGGTGAAGCTCTGCAACAACCTGATCGCGGGGGTGTGCGGGGTGGCGGTGAGCGAGGCCTTCCGCATCGCGGAGGGCTTCGGGATGGACCCGAAGGTGGTCACCGACGTCATCTCCAAGTCCTCCGGCAACACCTTCCTGATGGGCTTCATGCACCCGGTCCCGGGGCTCATGCCGAACGCGGCCTCGAGCAACGACTACAAGCCGGGCTTCATGACCGACCTCATGTGCAAGGACCTGGGGCTCGCGGTGGACGCGGCCCGCAACCTCCGGGTGCCGCTCTTCGTGACGCCCGCCGCCCAGCAGGTCTACCGGCTCGCGTCCTCCCACGGGCTCGGCCGCCGCGACTTCACGAGCGTCTACTCGTTCCTGAAGCCGTCCTCGGGCCAGGCCCCGGTCTAGGCGGGGAGCCGCGCACGCGATGAGTCGCCGGCTCCGGCGCTGGCTGATCGTCCTGGGAGTGCTCCTGGTGCTGGGGGTGGCCTTCATCTGGAGCCTGCCCGAGATCGTGAAGTGGCAGGCGCTCAAGCAGATCCCCGCCATCACCGGGCGCGCGGCCAGCATCGAGGACATCGACATCAACCTCTTCACCGGGCGGGTGGCGATCAAGAAGTTCCGCCTCGCCGAGCAGGATCCCGCCCAGACCTTCGTCGAGTTCGAGCGCTTCGACGTGCGGGTGGTGCCGTGGTCGATCGTCTTCGGCAACGTCCGGGTCGCCGAGCTCCGCCTCACCGCGCCCACCGTGAACCTGGTGCGCATGAGCACGACCGAGTTCAACTTCTCGGACATCCTGAAGCGGCTCGCCACCCCCAAGGAAGGGGCGCCGCCGCCCAAGCCGGTCGATCCCAAGGCCAAGTCGCGCTGGACGATCGCGGTGAGCCACTTCGCGCTGATCCGGGCCAACATCACCGCGGTCGATCGCGCGGTCACCCCCACCAGCGAGTGGAAGGTGCGCGATCTGAGCATCGAGGCGGGGAACCTCACCACCCGGCCGTCCGGCCCGGTGGGGACCCTCGCGGTGCGCGCGGCGCTGAACGACTCGCCGGTCGAGTTCTCGGCCGAGGACATCGACCTCACCCCCACCTCGTTCGCCGGGAAGTTCTCGATCCAGAACTTCAGCCTGCTCCAGGTCCGGCCCTACCTGCCGCCGTTGCCCGCCACCCTCGACTCCGGGATCGCGGGCGTGAACATGGCGGTGAAGCTCGAGCTGGGCCCGGGGCCGGGCGGCCTCGCGGTCGGGCTGGTCACCGGCGACGTCGGGATCGCCTCGCTCGCGCTGAGCCAGCCGGGCAAGACCACCCCGTTCCTCTCCGTGCCGCGCATCGCGGTCGGGCTCAAGGAAGTGAACCTGGTCTCGCACGTGGTCACCCTGTCGAGCGTCGACATCGAGGGGCTCGATCTCAAGGCGGTCCGCGACAAGCAGGAGCAGATCGATTTGCTGGAGCTCACCAAGAAGCCGGCGGGCGCGCCGACCCCGGCGGCCCCCGCGCCGGCCGCATCGAGCAAGCCGGCCCCTGCCGCCAAGCCCCCCGCCGCCGGGGCTGCGGGTGCTCCCGCTCCCTCACCGCCGGCCGCACCTGCCGACGCCGGTTACAAGATCACGGTGGAGAAGGTCACCCTCAAGGGGTCGGCCACGTTCACCGACGAGTCGGTCTCCTCGCCACCGACGGTGCTCAAGATCGCCGGCCTGAACCTCCAGGTGAGCGACGTGACCTGGCCGGCGGCGCGGCCGATGCAGCTCGACCTGGCGATGATCCTGCCGGGCGGCGGCAAGTTCGGCGCGAAGGGGCCGGTGGGGATCGATCCGGTCGACGTGACCCTGGCCCTGACGACCCGCGACGCGCCGATCGAGCCGTATCACGCCTACTTCCCGTTCCCGGCCAGCTTCTCGCGGGCGCTTCAACGCGGAGACCCAGAACCGGGTCCGGATCGTCAACGGCAAGCTCACCGCGCTCTCCAAGGGCAATGCCTGGGCGACCGACCTGGCGGTGAAGGAGCCGGACGGCAAGGACGCGCCGCTGAAGCTGCAGCGCCTCGAGATCAACGGCATCGACTTCGCGTGGCCCACGTACGCGCGGGTGGCCCGCATCCGGCTCAAGCAGCCGGTGGGCGAGGTCGACCGCGCGGCGGACGGGACCATCAACGTGCAGAAGCTCTTCACGCCCGCGCCCAAGCCGGGCGCCGCCGCGAGCCCGGCGCCGCCCGCGAAGGCGCCCGAGAAGCCGGCGCCGACCGGGACCGCCGCGAAGGAGCCCGGGCCGCTCGAGACCATGGAGCTCTTCTTCAAGGAGATCGTGATCGAGGACGGCTACACCCGGTTCCTCGATCACACCACCCAGCCCGCCTTCTCCGAGGACATCGCCAAGATCAACCTGTCGGTCAAGAATCTCTCCAACAAGGCGAGCCAGCGCGCGAGCATCGCGATGCAGGCGGTGGTCGGCGGCGACTCCACGATGGACCTCCGAACGGCGAGATGGCCGCGATCGGCGCCCCGACCTACGTCGACATGGTGGGCGAGCTCAAGAAGTTCGCGCTGCCCGCGGCCAACCCCTACGTGGACAGCCTGCTCGCGTGGACCATCCGGCGCGGGGACCTGACCGCGAAGCTCGAGTACAAGATCGAGCAGGACAAGCTCGACGCCAAGAACGACATCCTGGTCGGCAACCTGAAGGTGGCGCCCTCGCGCGCCTCCGACGAGGTCAAGAAGCGCATCGGGCTGCCGCTCGGGCTGATCGTGGCCCTGATCAAGGACGGCGACGGCAACATCCACGTCAACGTGCCGATCACCGGCACGCTGACCGACAAGCAGTTCGACTTCAGCGACGCGATCTGGACCGCGGTCAAGAACGTCCTCGTCAACGTCCTGAAGGCCCCGTTCCGGGCCATCGGCGGGCTCTTCACCAGCGGTGACAACAAGATCGACGAGCTCAAGGTGGATCCGGTCACCTTCGCGGCGGGGAGCGCGGTGCTGAGCCCGGAGATGGAGCGGCAGACGGTGCGGGTGGCCGACTTCCTGCGGCGCGCGCCCTACGTGGGCCTGACCCTCAGCTCGGTGACCTCGCCGGAGGACGAGGAGGCGCTCAAGGAGCGCGCGGTGGCGGCGCGGCTCGAGAAGTTCCAGAAGGAGCAGGGGATCGCCGACCCGGCCGCCGCCCTGCGCCGCTACTACCAGGTGGCGGTGAAGGACGCCCAGCTGCCCCGGACGGTGGACGACCAGCTCCTGCTCCTGCGCAAGCGCGAGCCGGTTCCCACCGCCGCGCTCGCCGACCTCCGGAAGCAGCGCCTCGACGTGACGCGCGACCGCCTCGCCAAGGTGGAGGGGATCCCGGAGGCGCGGCTCGTGATCGCGCCGGAAGGCGCGCCGCCCGCCGCGGGGAGCGCCGCCGCGCCCGGCCCGACTCCCGCGCCGGCGGCGCCGGCGACGCCGACGCCCGCGGCTCCTCCGGCCGCCGCCGCTCCGCCCGCCGGCGCGGCGCCGACGCCCGCCACGCCGCCGGCCTCGGCCGAGGCCTCGACCGCCTCGGGCGCGCCGCCCACGGGCGGCCGCGTGGAGTTCGGCATCACCGGGGAGGGCGACTGAGCGCTTTGTTATACTACGCGCACCGTCCGCAGCTTCCAGGAGGTGCGCTCGTGGCGCACTACGTGATGCTGAGCACGCTGAGCGAATCCGGCCGGAAGGTCATCCACGCCCGTCCGGGCTG
Source organism: uncultured Candidatus Rokubacteria bacterium (assembly GCA_963841755.1). Lineage (GTDB taxonomy): Bacteria > Methylomirabilota > Methylomirabilia > Rokubacteriales > CSP1-6 > CAMLFJ01. Next base: position 383,533 of record CAWJDX010000017.1, on the reverse strand, counting down.
GATCCGCAAGGTCAACCAGGAGCTGTCGCGGCGCGGGGCCAAGGTGCTCGCGCAGTACGCGGTGCTCGGCCCCTACGACTTCGTGACGATCCTGGAGGCGCCCGACAACGAGACGGTGACGTCGATCTCCATCGAGATGGGCGCGCGCGGCTCGGTGCAGATGATGACGATGCCCGCGATCCCCCTCGACACCTTCATCAACCGCCTCGAGCGCAGCCGCCCCACGCCGAAGCGGAAAGGAAAGCGGCGCTGACCACCCGATGAAAGTCCTCGCGCTCCATCCCGAGAAGTGCACCGGCTGTCTCCGCTGCGAGCTCGCGTGCTCCTACATGCAGACCGGGCAGTTCCAGCCGTCCAAGTCGGTGATCCGGGTCTCGCCCTTCGAGGGCTACACCTCCTACGCGCCCTACACCTGCACCCAGTGCGCGGAGGGCTGGTGCATGACGTCCTGCCCGGTCGGGGCGATCCAGATCACCGCGGCGGGCGCCAAGGACGTCGTCGACGACACGTGCGTGGGGTGCAAGCTCTGTACGATCGCGTGCCCCTACGGGACGATGTTCTACGACGGCGACACCCAGAAGGCCTACAAGTGCAACCTGTGCGGCGGCGCCCCGGCCTGCGCGTCCGCGTGCCCGACCGAGGCGATCACCTTCGAGGAAGCCGAGAACGCCGACTGGATCGGCGACTTCGCGGCCGAGCGCACCGCTGCGGGTGCTCGCGACGGAGGCCCGCTGATGCCGGCCCGTCACCTGATCGTCGGGGGCGGCACCGCCGGGATGAACGCGATCCGGACGATCCGGGAAGAAGAGCGGATGCGCGGGCATGGACCCGTCCGAGATCACCCTGGTCTCGGCGGAGCGTCCGTATTCCCGCATGGTCCTGCCGTACTACCTCTGGGGCACCATCTCCGAGAGCCATGTGTATACCGCGCCGCCCGCGGCGCTGACCGCCTGGAAGGTGAAGGCCCTGGTCGGGCCGGAAGGCGAAGGCCCTCGACCCGGCGGCCCGGACCCTCACCCTGGACGACGACGCCAAGGTGGAGTTCGACGACTGCCTGATCGCCACCGGGTCGCGCGCGGCCAAGGCCCCGATCCCGGGGGCCGACGGGCCCGGGATCCACTGCTTCTGGACCCTCGACGAGGCCAAGAGCGTGATCGCGGGCATGCCGCCGGGCAGCCGGGTGGTCATGGTCGGCGCGGGGTTCATCGCGTTCACCATCCTCAACGCGATCCTGGCCCGCGGGGCCAAGCTGACCATCGTGGAGGTGGCGCCGCGGATCCTGCCGCGCATGGTGGACGACGCGTGTGCCGGGATCGTCCAGGGCTGGCTCGAGGACCACGGCGTGGCGGTGCGCACCGGCGCGACCGTGACCCGGATCGAGCAGGTGGGGGGCAAGCGGAAGCTCTCCTTCAAGAAGGGCGACCCGCTGACCGCCGATCTGGTGATCATGGCCACCGGCATCCGCACCAACCTCGAGTGGCTGCAGGGCTCGGGCATCGAGACGGCGGCGGAGGCCCCCGGCGGCATCCTGGTGGACGACCACCTGCGCTCGAGCGCGAAGACGGTCTACGCGGCGGGCGACGTCGCGCGTGGGCGCAATCTCATCACCGGCCTGGCCGAGGTGCACGCGATCGAGCCCACCGCCCAGGAGCACGGGCGCGTGGTGGGCGCCAACATGTCGGGCCGCGACGTGGCCTATCGCGGCAGCCTGCTCATGAACATCGTCGAGGTCGCGCACCTCGACGTGGCCTCGTTCGGCCAGTGGGAAGATCCGAAGGCCGAGGTCTACACCGCGCTGCGCGCCGGCCGCTCGGAGTACCGCAAGCTGCTCTTCCACGGCGGGCGCCTCACCGGGGCGGTCATCTGCGGGCCCGCGGAGGCGGTGTGGACCACCAACGACGTGGGAATGCTGAAGGGGCTCGTCTCCTCCGGCGTCGATCTCTCGACCTGGAAGGCGCACCTGAAGGCGAACCCGTTCGACATCAAGCCCGCGTTCATCGCGCTCCACACGACCTCGCGACTGCTGCCCGAGACCATCCTGGGCCGGCCGTCGCAATCACCCCAGCTTCCCCAGACGGTGGCCCTATGAGCCCGACCGCGACCACGACCCGCGCCGCCGCGAAGCCCGCGGCGACGCCGACCTATGCCTACGCCGGCAAGCTCCTCCGGGTGAACCTCTCCACCGGCAAGTGCTGGACCGAAGCCTGGAGCGAGAAGGACCGGCGCGAGTACCTCGGCGGCATCGGCCTCGGAGCCAAGATCCTCTACGACGAGGTCGGCCCGAAGGTGCAGTGGGATCATCCCGACAACCGCTTCATCATGGCCACCGGGCCGCTGGCCGGCCTGCCGGTGTGGGGGACGGGCGGGCTGACCGTCATCACGCGCGGCGCGCTCACCGGCGGCGCCACGTCCACGCAGGCCAACGGCTTCTTCGGCGCCAACATCAAGTATTCGGGCTACGACGCCATCGTCATGCAGGGACAGGCCAAGAAGCTCTCGTACCTCTACATCAACGACGACGTGGTCGAGGTGCGCGACGCGGCCCACCTGGCCGGCAAGGACACCTGGGAGACCCAGCAGGCGCTCGAGACCGAGCACGGCCTCGCCGGCCACCGGCTCTCGGTCTACGCCATCGGTCCCGCGGGCGAGAACCTGGTGCGCTTCGCGGCCATCCACGGCGACTACGGCCACGTCGCCTCCAAGAACGGCTGCGGCGCGGTGATGGGCAAGAAGAAGCTCAAGGCGGTGTGCATCGTGCGCGGCACCAAGGCGCTCGCCGCCCACGACGCCCGCGGGCTGATCCAGGCCGCGGACGACATCGCGCACGACCTGAAGACCGATCCCGTCGACCTCCACCCTCTACAACCTCGGCACGCTGCCCGGGGTGGTGAACCTCTCGCAAGCTCGGCGTGCTGCCGATCAAGAACTACACCACCAACCTGACCGGCGACGTGGACATGAAGGACTGGGAGGCCCCGGCGCTGCGCGGAGAGCTTCGATCACCGCGGGCACCAGTGCAACGCCTGCGGCATGCGCCACTGCCACATCCAGGTGATCCCGAGCGGCCGCACGCAGGGTGAGCGGGTCGACGAGCCCGAGTACGAGGGCTGGTCGGGGGCGGGCTGGACCATCGGCCTCACCGACAAGTATCTCGGTCTCGTGGCTCAACACCCGCATCGACCGCGCCTGCGTCGACGTCAACGAGTTCGGCTGGGTCTGCGGCTGGGTGATGGAGTGCATGGAGAAGGGGTACCTCACCGAGAAGCAGGTGGGCTTCCGCTCACGTGGGGCGACATCGAGGGCGCCAACAAGCTGCTGCAGATGATCAGCCACCGGCAGGGCTTCGGCGACATCCTGGCCGAGGGCGTCAAGCGCGCCTCCGAGAAGATCGGCGGCAAGGCGGCGGAGTGCGCGATCTACACCATGAAGGGCGCGTCGCCCCGCGGCCACGATCACCGGGGCCGGTGGGAGGAGATGCTCGACACCTGCACCTCGTCCAACGGGACCATGGAGAGCGCCAACCCCACGTTCCAGACCGAGGTGGGCGCGCCCGGCCGCATCAACCCCTTCGACGGCGAGCAGGTGGCCAAGCTGGTCGGCATGATCCGCGGCCGGCGCCACTTCGAGGACTCCCTCGGCGGCTGCTCGTTCACCTTCCGCACCAAGATGGCCAACCTGGCCCGCGCCCTCTCCGCCGCGACCGGCTGGGACTTCCGCCTGGAGGACGCGGTGCGCTTCGGCAACCGCACCGCCGCGATCCTGCGCGCCTTCAACCTGCGCTGCGGCATCGGCACCGACGTGGAATACCCGTCCGCCCGCTACGGCTCGCAGCCGGTCGACGGCCCCGCCAAGGAGCACGACGTCCGCAAGCAGTGGGACCGCATGCTCGACGTCTGGTACGAGACCGTCAACTACGACCGCAAGACCGGCAAGCCCAACCGCGACCTCCTCCGCTCCCTCGACCTCGCCTGGCTCGAGAAGGACCTCTACGGAAAGAAGTAACGGAACGAGGTAGAGGACGGAGACTGCGGTTGCCTGGCGAGTCGCAGCCGAAGACGATCCGAGCGACGGTGGAAGTCACCACGTGGGTGACGAAGCACGTCGGCGGTGACGGCACCGGCACCAGGCTGTTCGACGAGGAGATCCGCCGCGGCGACACCCCGCGCACGCTCCTCCGCCGGTTCACCCAGCGCTTCCCCGAGCTCGACAGCGCACTCTGGAGCCCCGACCACTCCGAGCTCGGCTCCCACATCGAAGTCCTGGTGAACGACGAAGTCCTCGGCGTGACCTACGAGCTCGACACGCCGCTGATCGGCGGCGAGCGCATCACGCTGCTCGGGCAGTTCATGGGCGGGTAGACGGGACCGGAGGGGCAGCGGCGGCCGGCGGGGGGGAGTGGGGGCCGGGTAACCCGTTCCCTCCGGCGCTCGTGACGCCGATGCGTACCCGGATTGGGAACTCCTGACCGCATGAGCCGAAGGGGCAACGGGTCGTGGTTAGAGGCCCCCCACTCCCCCCGCCGGCCGCCGCTGCCCCTCCGGTCCCGCCGCCGCGCTAGCTGTCGCGCAGCACCGCCTCCAGCAGCACGAGCATCCGGTCGATCTCCTCGCGCGTCACGTTGAGCGCCGGCATGAACCGCAGCGCGTCCGGCCGCGGCGCGTTGAGCAGCAGCCCGCGGTCCATGGCCGTCCGCGACACCTTGCCCGCGTCCGTGCCGCGAAGCTCGAGCGCGAGCAGCAGACCGCGGCCACGCACCTCGCCGTGGCCGAGCCTCGCCGACAGATCGAGGAGACGCTGAGTGAGGTAGTCGCCCTTCGCCACCACGTCCGCGAGGAACGCGGGGCTCGATCACGGCCTCGACCACCGCGTTGCCGATGGCGGTCATGAGCGGAGAGCCGTTGAACGTGCCGCCCTGGTCGCCGGGCTCGAAGCAGCACACCGCCTCGGCGGCCACGAGGGCCGCCAGGGGCACCCCGCCCCCCAGGCCCTTGCCGAGCGTGAGGATGTCGGGCTCGATTCCGGCGTGCTCGTAGGCGAGGAAGCGTCCGGTGCGGCCGATGCCGGTCTGGATCTCGTCGAGAATCAGGAGGAGCCCGGCCTCGGTGGTGACCGCGCGCAGCGCCCGCAGAAACTCGTCCCCCGCGGGGTAGACGCCGGCCTCGCCCTGGATGGGCTCGAGCATGACCGCGACCGTCCGCGGCGTGATCGCGCGCTTCACCGCCTCCAGGTCGCCGAGCGTCACCTTGATGAAGCCCGGGACCTTGGGCTCGAACAGGGGCTCCCACGCCGCCTTGCCGGAGGCGGCCATGGTCGCCAGGGTGCGGCCGTGGAAGCCGTGGTCCATGGTGATGATCTCGTGCGCGCCCTCGCGGTAGCGCGCGCCCCACTTCCGCGCCAGCTTGATCGCGCCCTCGTTGGCCTCGGCGCCGCTGTTGCAGAAGAAGACCTGGGCGAGGCCGGACGCGGCGGCCAGGCGGGTGGCCAGCTGCGCCATCTCCGCGTTGTAGTACGCGGGGCTGCAGTTGATGAGCCGCCGCGCCTGGAACGCGATCGTCTCGGCGATGACCGCGGGGGAGTGGCCCAGGCAGTTGACCGCCCAGCCCTGGACGAAGTCGAGATAGGTCTTGCCGTCCTCGTCCCGGAGCCAGGAGCCGTGCCCCTCGACCATCACCACCGGCGGCCGGTCGGTGATCTTCATGAGTGCGGAGACGTCGGTGCTCATGTCGTGTGCTCTCCTTTGGCGCGGTTTGCGCCGTTGCCCGCGCCCACGTCGTAGGGCTGCGGCTGCCGCCGCTCCATGAGGCGATCGGGGTAGCGCGCCTCGCGGAACCCCGACTGGCGGTAGAGCCCGTGGGCGTCCCGCGTGAAGAGGGTCCAGAGGCGCAGGTTCTGAAGCTCGGGATGGCTCGTGACCGCGGCCATGATCTGCTTGCCGATGCCGCGGCCGCGATGGCTGTCGAGCACGAAGACGTCGGCCACGTACGCGAACGTCGCCCGGTCGCTGATCACGCGGGCGAAGCCCACCTGCCGGCCGCGGTCGAAGGCCCCGAAGCAGATCGAGTGACGGATGGATCGCTCCATCACCTCGCGCGGAATGCCGGCGGCCCAGTAGGAGCCGGCCAGAAAGCCGTGCACGGTCTCGAGGTCGAGCCGGGTCTCATCCGTGGAGACGAGGATGTCGCCGTCCTGACGCTCGTGGATCGGGGACCGGATCATGGACTCGTCCTTTCAGGCGCGCCGGCCCACCCGGGCCGGGGCCAGGGGAGCGCGGAGGCGCCGCTCGAGGCGGAGGGCCGCCGAGGGCCCCGGGGTGGCCACGAAGACGGTGTCGTCGCCCGCGATGGTGCCGATCACGTCGGGCAGCTCCGTCTCGTCGAGGGCGCGGGCGAGGGGATGGGCGCCCGCGGGCGGAGTGCGGATCACCACCAGCGACGCGGCGGCGCGGACCGACAGCACGAACTCGCCGAGCGCGCGGTCGAGCGTGCCCTGCCGGGCCTCGGCGGGAACGAACGCGGGCGCGGGAGCGGTCACGTAGCCGGTCGGGGCCTTGGCCAGGCCCAGGGCCTTCAGATCGCGCGAGAGCGTGGGCTGCGCGACCACGATGCCCTGGCGCCGTAGCCGCCGCTGCAGATCCTCCTGGGAGCGCACCCCGCCCTCGCCCACCACCGCGAGGATGGCCCGCCGCCGCCGGCCGCCCTCGCCTCCTCCTGCGCCGGCTCCCGCGCTGCCGCGCCCGCCTCCGTCCGCATATATATTCTTCATGGAGAATATAAATACATCAGGACACCCCGGCGGTCAAGCGGTAGCGTGGCTCGACGATGTCGACGCGCGCGTGGTGGGTGGGAGTGCCGGCGGCCCTGCTCGGGCTGATCGTCCTCGCGGCGGTCTATGCCACCACCACCCCGCGCTACGACCTCTACCGCCTGGGCGCGGCGGTGCAGCGGCACGACGTGGACGACGCCCTGCGGTACTTCGACGTGGAGCGCATCGCCGACCACGCCGCCGACGTGCTGGTGGCGGACTACCTCGCGCGCCAGCCCGCGCCCGCGACGCCGGCCGAGGCCAACGGGCGGCAGCTGGTGGCGAGCCTCGCCAAGCGGCGCCTTCGGCCCCAGGTGATCGACCGGGTCCGGGCCGAGATCCGGCGGAGCGTGGAGCGTGCCGGGAGCCCAGCGCGGGCGCGGTCGTCCTGCCGGTGGGGGTGGTGGCGGTGCTGAAGGGCTTCGACGTCTCGCGCGAGGGGCCGGACGCATGGGTCTCCTACCACGACCCGAAGGAGGGGCCTGTCCGCTTCCGCATGGCGCGACAGTCGGGCGAGCCGTGGAAAATCAGCGAGTTCGATCCCGACTGGGTGCGGCGTCGCGCGCGCGAAGAGGCCATCCGCCTTCGCTAAGGCCCCGAATGCCTTGACTCGCCGCGCGAGCCTGTGATATTCCACTGTCCGGGCCGCTGTCGCTCCTCCCATCCGGTCCCCACGAGGTCACCATGGCGCAAGTCGTTGGATTCATTGGGCTCGGAATCATGGGCCGTCCCATGGCGAAGAACTTGCTCAAGGCCGGCTATCCACTGATTGTCCACAGTCGAAGCCAGGGGCCGGTCCAGGAGCTGGTCGGGGCGGGGGCCAAGGCGGCCTCGACGCCCAGGGACGTGGCCGCGCAGTGCGACGTGGTGATCGCGATGCTGCCCAACTCGCCGGACGTGGAGCTGGTGGCCCTCGGCAAGGACGGCCTCATCGAGGGGGCCAAGCGCGGGCAGCTCCTGGCCGACATGTCCACGATCTCGCCGCTGGTCTCCCAGAAGGTGGGCAAGGCCCTCGCGGCCAAGGGCGTGCGCATGCTCGACGCGCCGGTGTCGGGCGGCGAGAAGGGCGCCATCGACGCCGCGCTCTCGATCATGGTGGGGGGCGAGAAGGCCGACTTCGACGCGGCCCTGCCGATCTTCCAGGCCCTCGGCAAGACCATCACGCACCTGGGTCCCCTCGGGGCGGGCGGCTTCACCAAGCTCGCCAACCAGATCATCGTGGCGGTGAACCTGACCGCGCTCGGCGAGGCGCTCACCCTGGCCCGCAAGGCGGGGCTCGACCGCGCGCTCACCCTGAAGGCGCTGGGCGGCGGGCTCGCGGGCTCGAAGTGCCTCGAGCAGAAGACCCCGAACTACGTGGGCGGGACCTACAACCCCGGCTTCAAGATCGACCTCCACTTCAAGGACCTGGGCCTGATCATGGAGTCCTCCCGCGCGCTCGGGGTGCCGCTGCCGTGCACCGCGGTGGTGCAGGAGCTGTTCAACGCCATGCGGGTGAAGGGCAAGGGGGGGCTGGATCACTCCGGCGTGATCACGCTGCTCGAGGAGCTGGCGGGCGTGCCGGAGAAATCATGAGGGCGACCGTCGATCGTCCCGGTCTCGACTCGCAGGGCCGCTCGCCGCTCATCAAGATCCGCCGCGTCCGCAAGGGCGACCTCTCCAAGGTCCGCGACGTCATCGAGCAGGCCTTCGGCGACTTCTTCGAGCGGCAGGTGGGCACGCGTCCGCGCCAGGTGTTCGGCGGCGCCCAGTACGTGCACCACCGCTGGCTCATGGAGCCGTGGGGCTGCTTCGTGGCCGAGGAGGGCGACGGCAAGATCGTGGGGGCCGCCATCGCGGCTCTGTGGGGCACGGTCGGGGTCATCGGCCCGGTCGCGGTGCTGACCAACTACCAGAACCAGGACATCGGCCAGCAGCTGCTCACCGCGTGCCAGGAGTTCTTCGACGAGAACAAGGCGACGCTGCAGGGCCTCGCGACCTACCCGTACAGCCCCAAGCACCTGGTCCTCTACCAGAAGTTCGGCTACAAGCCGAAGGGGCTCGTGGTCGTCACCAGCAAGGCGCTCGACCGGCCCGACTCGCCCGCGGCGGCGGCCCGGCCCGCGCTCAAGCCGGGCCTGGCGGTGCGCCGCTACTCGACGCTCGAGGAGGCGCGCAAGAAGCAGGTGATGCAGAAGGTCCGGCGCATCACCAACGGCTTCTGGCGCGGGCTCGACCTCGCCAAGGAGATCGAGATCGTCGACGGGCTCACCCTCGGCGACACGCTCCTGCTCGAGAAGGGGCGCGAGGTGATCGGCTTCGCGGTCTGCCACCTGCCGCCCAACAGCGAGGCGCCCCACGGCAGCGCCTACGTGAAGCTCCTGGCCATCGACAGCCGCCACCGCAAGCCCGAGCACCTGCAGGCCCTCCTCCAGGGAGTGGAGGAGATGGCCTCCGCGGGGCAGCTGCAGCGCGTGGTGGTGCCCGCCTACACGTACTACTGGACCGCCTACCAGACGCTGCTGGAGCGCGGCTACCACGTGGACTTCACCATGGTGCGGATGAAGCGGGGCAAGCAGGAGGACTACGAAGACGCCAGCGACCTGGTGCTGGACGACTGGCGCTGACCGGCCCGTGACCCGCTCGTCCCGGCCGGCCTCCCTGGCGGCCTTGCTGCTGTCGGCCCCGCTCGTGCTGCTGATGGTGTCGCCGGTGTCGCCTCACGCGATCGTGCTCGAGTCCTCCCCGGTCCACGACGCGGTGCTCGAGCGCGCGCCCGGGCAGGTGACCCTCCGCTTCAACAGCAAGCTCGAGAAGCGCTTCACCCGGATCACCCTCGCCGCCGGCGACCGTCCGCCCGCGCCGGTCGCGTTGCCGGGCGACGACGACGCGTCCCCGCCCGACCGCATCGTCATCCCCCTCTCGCCGCTCGCGCCGGGGGTCTACGTGCTGCGGTACCGCGTGCTCGCGGTGGACGGTCACATCACCGAGGGCGCCCTGCGCTTCACCGTCGGCCCGCCGCGGTAGCATGGCGCAGCTGGCGGGGTTTCTCGACGTCCTCCTGCGCGGCTTCGGGACGGTGGGGCTGGCCGCAGCAGTCGGCGGGCTCGCGTACGTCCTGCTGGTGCTGCGGCCGGGCCCGGGCGCGGGCGGTCTCGGGGGAGCGGCGCGCGACCGGGCCGTCGGCCTGATCGAGGCCGGCGCGCTGCTGGTCGCCGCGACCACCGCGCTCCTGCTGCTGGTCGTCCACCCCTGGGCGCTGGCCGACGAGACCGGCCGGTGGCCGCTCCGAGACTTCCTCACCACCCACTTCGGCCTCGCCGGGCTCGGGCGCGTGACGCTGGCCCTGCTGCTGGTGGCCGCGGTCCGCGGGGTGCGGGGCGGCGCGGCGACCCGGGGCCGCTGGGCGCTCGCGCTGGGCCTGGGGCTCCTCCTGATGGCGAACGCGGCCTGGCTCGCGCACGCGGCGAGCCGTCTCCACGAGCGCGAGCCGCTCATGGTGGTGACCGTGCTGCACCAGCTCGGCGCGGTCGTGTGGGTGGGCGGCCTCATCCACCTGGTGGGCTTCGCGCTGCTCTGGCGCCGGGCGGGGGGGCCCGCCGCGGAGCCGCTGGGCGTGCGCGTGCTCGCGCGCTTCTCGGCGGTGGCCATCGCCGCGCTCGTGCTGGTGCTGGGCCCCGGGCATCGTGCTCACGTGGAGCTACGTCGGCGCGTGGGGCGGCCTCGTCGGAACCGGCTACGGGGTGATGGTGCTCACCAAGGTGGCGCTGCTGGCCTGCGCGATGGTGCTGGGCGGCCTCAACTTTCTGCTCCTCCGCGGGGGCGGGTTGCTCCTCCGCCGGGGCGGGGGCGATCGCGGCGCGGCCGCGGTGGCCGCGCGGGTGCCCGCCTTCATCGAGGCCGAGGTGGGCTTCGGCATCACCCTCCTGCTGGCCGCCGCCTCGCTGACCTCGCTGCCGCCCTCGGTGGACGTGGTGGCCGATCGGGCGACCCCGGCCGAGGTGGCGGCGCGCTTCCGGCCCGCGATGCCGCGGCTGACCTCGCCGCCGGTGGCCCAGCTGCTGGCCGCGGCCGCGCCCATGGAGGACACGCTGGCCCAGCGGCAGCCCGAGGAGTACGCGTGGTCCGAGTACAACCACCACGCGGCCGGCTTCTTCGTGTTCCTGATGGGCGTGCTCGCGCTCGCGGACCGCGCGGGCTTCGTTCGCTGGGCGCGCCACTGGCCGCTGCTCTTCCTGGGGCTGGCCGGCTTCCTCTTCGTCCGCAACGACCCGCGGGCCTGGCCGCTGGGCCCCGCCGGCTTCTGGGAGAGCATGGTCCTGCCCGACGTGCTCCAGCATCGTCTGGTCGTGCTGCTCGTGGTGTCCCTCGGGCTCTTCGAGTGGATGGTCCGCTCGGGCCGGCTCACCCGGCCGGGCGGGCGCCTGGTCTTTCCGCTCCTGTGCGCGGCGGGCGGCGGCCTGCTGCTGACCCACTCGCACGCCATGTTCAACCTGAAGACCGAGTTCCTCACCGAGGTCTCGCACGCCCCGATGGGGCTCTTCGGGGTGATCATGGCCTGGGGCCGCTGGCTCGAGGTGCGGCTGCCCCGCGCGGATGCCTGGCTGCCCGGCTGGATCTGGGCCGGGGCCATGACGATCATCGGACTCATCCTGCTCGTGTACCGGGAGACGTGAGCATGCGAGGCTTCGCGACGCAGGAGGGGACCGCCGGCTACCGGCAGCGCCTCGGGACCCGGGCCGCCCGGGGACACTTCAAGACCTGGCAGGGGCTGCGGCTCTCCTCGGTGGGCATCGGCACCTATCTCGGCGCCGAGGACGACGCGACCGACCGGGCCTACGAGGCCGCCGTGAAGCGCGCGCTCCAGCTCGGGATCAACGTGGTGGACACCGCGGTGAACTACCGCCACCAGCGCAGCGAGCGCAGCGTGGGGGCCGCGCTGCGCGCGCTCGTGGCCGAGGGCGAGATCGCGCGCGAGGACGTGGTGGTGGCCACCAAGGGCGGCTTCATCCCGTTCGACGGGACGATGCCGGCCAACCCGAACGCCTACTTCACCGACACCTACGTGCGGCCCGGCGTGCTCAAGGTGGCCGACATGGTGGGTGGCTGCCACTGCATCACGCCTCGCTACCTGGGAGACCAGCTCGACCGGAGCCGCGCCAACCTGGGCGTGGAGACCATCGACGTCTACTACGTCCACAACCCGGAGATGCAGCTCGGGGCGGTGGACCGGCCCACGTTCATGACCCGCATGCGCGCGGCCTTCGAGTTCCTGGAGAGCGCGGTGGGCGACGGGCGCATCCGCTGGTACGGCACCGCGACCTGGGACGGCTATCGCCGGCCCGCCACCGCGCCCGACTACCTGTCGCTGCCCGACCTGGTCGGGCTCGCGCGCGAGGTGGCGGGCACCCGGCACCACTTCGGCGTGATCCAGCTGCCCTACAGCCTCGCCATGACCGAGGCGCTCGCGCAGCCCAACCAGCCGATCGGCAAGGCGTCGGTCTCGGTGCTGCAGGCCGCGGAGCAGCTCGGCGTCTACGTGATGGCCTCCGCCTCGATCTTCCAGGGCAAGCTGGCCCGGAATCTCCCGCCCGCGCTCAGCCAGGTGCTGGAAGGCCTGCGGACCGACGCCCAGCGCGCGCTCCAGTTCGTGCGATCCACGCCCGGCGTGGGGACCGCGCTCTGCGGGATGACGCAGGTGGCGCACGTCGAGGAGAACGCGGCCCTGGTGGGACTGGCCCCCGCGCCGGTGGCGAAGCTGTTCACGCGTGGCTGAGGCCGCCGGGAGGCGAAAGACCTTGAAAATCAGGGGCTCGTCGGCTAGCGTGATCGAGATGATCGAGCCATGGTGACGAACATCCACCACGTCGGGATCGCGGTACAGAGCCTCAAGCAGGCGTACCGGTTCTGGCGGGACACCCTGGGCTTGCCGCTCGCGCGCGAGGCCGAGGTGCCCGAGCAGGGTGTGCGGGCCGCGCTCCTGTCCGCGGGCGAGACCGAGATCGAGCTGCTGGAGCCGCTCGGCCCGGACAGCCCGATCGGCCGCTTCCTCGCGAAGCGGGGCGAGGGACTCCATCACGTCTGCTTCAAGACGGAGGACGTGGCCGGGGCTCTCACCGCGCTTCGCCGCAAGAAGCGTGGCGCTCCTCGACGCCGCCCCGCGCCGCGGCCTGGCCGGGCGCGTCGCGTTCCTGCATCCGCGCGCCTGCCACGGCGTGCTCGTGGAGCTGGCCACTCCCGAGCCGGGCGACCCGGGCCGGACTCGCCGGTGCGCTTCAAGCGCCTCGTGATCGGCTCGCCGGCGCCGCACGACACCGCGAAGACCTATCAGGACCTCTTCGGGCTCCCGGAAGTCGAGGTGAACGGTGGGCCGCGCACCATGCTGGGCTGGGCCGGCGGCGGCACGCTCCTGATGGTGCCGGCCACCGAGGTCGGCGGCATGGAGGGGATGGTGGCGCTCTCCATGGTCGCCCCCGACCTGCCGCCGCTGATCGAGCGGCTCGAGCGGGCGGACGCCGCGCTCCTGCTCGGCGCGGGCGAGCTGACCGTCGAGCCGAAATCCTCTCACGGGGTCTACCTGCACATCTCGCGGTATCACTTTCCCTGAGCAACGCCCGCCGGACGCTCCACGGGCGCCGGTGAGGCTCGAGGGCGCATGAGACTCAAGGGAAAGATCGCGCTGGTCACCGGTGGCGCCGGCGGGATCGGGCGCGCGACCGTGCTGGCCCTGGCCCGCGAAGGCGCCGACGTCGCGATCGGCTACTCCACGTCGGAGGCGGAGGCCCACGAGACCGTGCGCCTGGCCGAGCCGTCGGGCGTGCGCGCGCTCCCGGTCCAGGCGGACGTCACGCGGGGCGACGCGGCGCGCGCGATGGTCGATCGCGTCGCGGATGAGCTGGGCGGGCTCGACTGCCTGGTCAACAACGCGGGGTGGACCCGGCGGGTCCCGCACCGGCGGCTCGACGACCTGACCGACGAGATCTGGGAGCGTGTCCTCGCCACCAACCTGCGCGGGCCGTTCTACTGCGCGCGCGCCGCGGTGCCCCACATGGAGCGGCGGGGCGGGGGGGCGATCGTCAACATCACCTCGGTGGCGGGCGCGACCGGCACCGGCTCCTCGATGGCCTACGCGGCCTCGAAGGGTGGTCTCGACACCCTCACGAAGTCGCTGGCCCGCGCGCTCGCGCCGTCGCGCATCCGGGTCAACGCGGTGGCGCCGGGCCTGCTCGGCACCGGCTTCGGGGGCGGCCTCATCACCGCGGAGCTCCTCGCGCAGACCGGACGCCTCACCCCGATCGGGCGGCCGGTCACCCCGGAGGAGGTCGCCGACGCGGTGGTGTTCCTGCTCGCGAATCCGGCCATGACCGGCTACATCGTCACCGTGGACGGCGGGCTCACCGCGCTGGGCGCGGCGGATCCGCGGTGGTAGCCGCGCGGCGGGCCCGGTCGGCGTGAAGCCGCGTCCCCAGCCGTTTCGCGGCATCGGCTCCGCGCGCAAGACGCGCCGCACGCTCGAGCGCGGCGGCACCGGCCCCGCCGCCGAGCTGAACCAGACGCTCGGCAACTGGCCCCGCGTCAAGATCACCCCGATGTTCGGACGCTGGGGCTACTTCGTCGGCCCGCGCCTCTTCGCCTGCTTCCCGCTCCGCGCGAAGGACACCGATCTCTGGATCCGCCTCGGCCCCGAGGATCAGCGGCGGGCCCTCGCGGCGGGCTGCACGCCGCACCGGCGCATGAGCGCCAACGGCTGGGTGGAGTGCCGCGTCGAGGGCATCCGCGACGTGGGCCGCGCGGTGCGCTGGCTGCGCCGCTCCTATGAATGGGCCCGGGGCGCGGTCGAGCGGGAGGAGCGCGGCGATCAGTGACCCGGCCCGGCCTCAGGCGGGCGGCGCGGCCTCGGTCTGGGGGGCGGCCGCGGCGGCCTGGATGGCGTCGATGGGCACCAGCGGCACCAGCAGCCACGCGGCCGCGGTGAAGACGGTCGAGATCAGCACCAGGGGCGTGTAGCCGAGCCAGTCGTAGAGGTTGGCCCCGGTCCACTCCGAGCTGCGCGTGCCCAGGTTGTAGATCGACATCAGGAGCGCGAAGAAGGTCGCCTCCGCGCGCGCGGGGCAGGCCTTCGCGGCCAGGTCGAGGAAGGCGAGCTGGGTGGTCATGCCGACCGCGCCGAAGACCACCGTGATGACCGTCGCGGAGACCACGCCCCCGTAGGCGAGATAGGCGACGGATCCGACGGTCCCGGCCCCGATCGACCACACGATGACCCGCTTGAGCGGAAAGCGCCGCGCCAGGCGCGCGTAGACCCACGCCCCCGCGATGCTGGCGGCGGCGCCGAGCGAGGCCAGCGCGCCGATCAGGGTCTGCGAGAAGTGGAGGGTGTCGGTCTGGTAGTAGAAGAAGGCGGGGCCGAAGGACGGGCTGAAGGCCCAGAAGAAGATGAAGCCGGCCACCAGCCAGAGATCGCGGCGGCCGGTCGCCTGCCGGAGCGCGGCCCACGTCTCGCCGAGGCCCTCGAGGTTCGGGCGGGCGGGCGGCTCCTGCACCACCAGCCAGGCCATCAGCAGCGAGATCAGCGGAAAGCACGCCACCAGCGCGAAGGCGGCCCCGAAGGCGCGATGCTCGGCGAGGTAGCCGCCCGCGACCCCGACCAGGATCGACGAGGCGCTCAGCGCGGCCCACTGCACCGACTGGAACGTGCCGGTGAGCCCGAGCGGCTTGCCGTTCTCGACCATGAGCGCGTCGGTGAGCACGTCGGTGAAGCCCACCCCGAGCCAGAGCAGGGTGATCATGGTGGCGAGCGCCCAGTAGGGCGCGTCCGTCATGAGGCTCACCGCGATCGCGGAGACGGTGGCGAGCGCGGCCATGATCAGGAAGTAGCTGCGCCGCCGGGTGCCCGCGATCGGCACGAAGTCCGAGAGCAGCCCGTAGACCGGCTTGATGAACCACGGGATCGTGATGATCCACGAGAAGGTGGCGAGCTGCCCGGCGGTGAGCCCCCGCTCCTTGAACACGATGGACACGACCTGGTCGGGCAGGTACACCATGCCCTGCGCGAAATAGACGATCGCGAAGAGCAGGCCGAGGCGCCGGGCCTCGGGTGAGGAGAAGGGCCCGGGCCGTGCCTCGCCGTCGCGCATGGCCGATCATAGCGCGGCTCCGCGGCGGGGCGGGGCCCGATCGGGGGCCGCGAGCCGGTATGCTAATCTAGGCACTCATGCGAGCGATCGTCCCGTCCGTCTGTCCGCACGACTGCCCGTCGCAGTGCGCGCTCCAGGTGACGGTCGACTCGGGCCGCATCACCGACGTGGTCGGCGATCCCACCCACCCGTTCACCCAGGGCGTGATCTGCGGCAAGGTGCACGACTACGCGGAGCGGGTCTACGGGGATACCAGAGTCTCCACGCCCCTTCGCCGAGTCGGGCCCAAGGGCGAGGGGCGCTTCGAGCCGATCGGCTGGGACGAGGCGCTCGACGAGATCGCGCATCGCTGGCGCCGGATCATCGCCCAGTGGGGCCCGGAGGCGCTGCTGCCGTTCTCCTACGGCGGGACGCTCGGCATCGTGCAGGTCTCGGCCGGCCACCCGCTCTTCCACGCCCTCGGGGCCTCGCGGCTCGAGCGCACGATCTGCATCAGCACCGCCTACGCGGGCTGGCGGGCGACGCTCGGCGCGGTGACCGGGAGCGACGCCGAGCAGATGGTCGACTCCGACCTCATCGTGCTCTGGGGCATCAACGCCTCCCACACCCACATCAACGCGATGACGCTCGTGAAGCGGGCGCGGCGCCGCGGCGCCTTCGTGGTCTGCATCGATCCCTACCGCACCGACACCGCGCGCCTCGCCGACTGGCACCTGATGCCGCGCCCGGGAACGGACGGGGCCCTCGCGCTGGGGATCATGCACGTGCTGGTCGGCGAGGGCCGGGTGGACGAGGCCTACATCCAGCGCGCCACCCTCGGCTTCTCCGCGCTCGCCCAGCACGTCAAGCAGTACGACCCGGAGCGCGTGGCCCGCATCACCGGGGTGGCCGCGGACGACGTCGTCGCGCTCGCCCGCCGCTACGGGGCGACGCCGCGCCGCGTTCATCCGGGTCGGCATCGGGCTCTCCCGCCACGACAACGGCGGCATGACGTGCCGGACCATCGCCTGCCTGCCCGCGCTGACCGGCGCCTACGCGCACCCGGCCGGCGGCGCCCTGCTCTCCTCCGGCGGCGCCTTCGGGCTCCGGTCGGCGGCGGTGGAGCGGCCCGACCTGATGCCCGATCCGGCCCCGCGCTCGATCAACATGATCCGGCTCGGGCGCGCGCTCACCGACCCGGACCTGCGGCCGCCGGTCAAGGCGCTCTACGTCTACAACGCCAACCCGGCCACCATCGTGCCGAACCAGGAGCTGGTGCTGCAGGGCCTCCGCCGCGAGGATCTCTTCACGGTCGTGCACGAGCAGCACCTGACCGACACCACCGACTACGCCGACCTCGTGCTGCCCGCGACGACCTCGATGGAGCACACCGACTGCTACAAGTCCTACGGGCATCTCTATCTGCAGCTCGCCCGCCCGGTGATCCCCCCGGAGGGCCAGGCCCGCTCGAACTGGACGGTGACGCGCGACCTCGCGCGCGCGATGGGCCTGCGCGATCCCCACTTCGCCAAGAGCGAGGACGACCTGATCCGCGAGGTGCTGGGCTCGGGCGACGCCTCGGTGGCCGGCATCACGCTCGAGCGCCTGGCCGACGAGCGCTCGGTGCGTCTGCAGGTGGGCCGGCCGTACCTGCCGTTCGCCAACGGCGCGCCCACCCCGTCCGGCAAGGTCGAGTTCCTGTCCGAGACGATGGCCCGCGACGGGCTGCCCGCCCTGCCCACCTACGTGCCGCTGGTGGAAGGGCCGGAGCACGCGGCCCTGCTCGAGCGCTATCCGCTCCAGTGCATCGTGCCGCCCAACCGCTTCTTCCTCAACTCGTCGTTCAGCCAGTCCGAGCGGAGCCGGCGGCGCCAGCGGGGCCCCGCGGTCCTGCTGCACCCGGCCGACGCGGCGGCGCGCGCCATCGGCGGCGGCGATCCGGTCCTGGTGCGCAGCGCGCGCGGGCAAGCGCGGTTCACCGCCGAGCTGACCGAGGACACGCGGCCGGGGGTGGTGGTGGTCGAGGGCATCTGGTGGAGCAAGCACCAGCCGGGCGGACGCGGGGTCAACGCCCTCACCGACGACCGCACCACCGACATGGGCGGCGGGCCCGCGCTGCACTCCAACCTGGTGCAGGTCGAGCGGTTCGCCTGACCCCTAACCGCCTGAAGGAGCCACCTCAATGCCGGCCACTCCCCCCGCCCCCTCGAGCCAGCGGGTGCAGTTCGCGCCCGTGGAGGGCGCCGCCGCCCTCTTCACCCCCGAGTTCCAGGCCTACCTGCTGCGGCTGCACGACGAGCTCGGCGCGCGCGTGCACGCGCTGCGGGCCAAGCGCGACGAGCGGCTGGTCCAGGCCCTCCAGCACGGGCGGCTCCCCTCGGCGCCCGCCTCGAGCGCGGCGGGCGGCGACTGGAAGGTGCCACCGGTGCCGAAGGACCTGGCCACGCCCGGCATCGAGATCTCGGGGCCGTGCTCGATCACCAGCATGTTCATCAACGCGCTCAACCCGGGGCCGGAGGGCGAGCGGGCGGAGGGCGACCTCGACGACGACGAGGACTCGGCCGGGCACCGGCTGATCGACACGGTGCGGGCGTGCCACAATCGCCTGGCCGCGGTGAACCACGAGCTGCACTTCGAGGATCGCGAGCGCAAGCGGGAGTACCGCATCGCCCCCGGCGAGCTGCCGTTCTTCATGCACCGCGAGCGGGGCCTGCACCTCGACGAGCCGGACGTCACGGTGGACGGCAAGCCGGTCTCCGCCGCGATCCTCGGCACCGCGCTCACCCTCTTCTATCCGGGGCGCGCCCAGGCCGGCCGCGGGCAGGGCATCTACTTCTACCTGCCCAAGGTGGACGGCGCCGAGGAGTGCACGTGGTATCGCGACCTCTTCGACCGGAGTCGCGCGCAGCTGCCGTTCCTCAAGGACGCGACGATCCGCGCCATCCCGCTCGTGGAGGCGCTGCCCGCGGTGTTCGAGATGGAGGAGATGCTGCACGCCCTCGGGCCCTACGCGGCCGGGCTGAACGCGGCGCGCTGGGATCTCAAGGCGAGCATCTTCGAGTTCGTGATGGCCGATCCGAAGTCGGTGTGGCCGGACCGCTTCGGGGTGGACATCAAGACCACCCCGTTCCTCTCCAACATCTTCCGGCGGCTGGTCGCGGTGTGCCTCAAGCGCGGCGCGGTCCCGATCGGGGGCATGGCCACCGCGCTGCCCAACCCGGATCCGGAGGTCAACCGGGTGGCCGCGGAGTCCATCCGGGCGGACAAGGTCTGGGAGGCGGAGCAGGGCTTCATCCGCGCCTGGGTGGCCCACATCTTCCACATGAAGGCGGCCGCCGAGCCCTTCAAGCGCGTGCACGGCGGCGGGTCCTGGAAGCCGAAGCCCGAGATGCTGAAGCCGGAGAGCTATCCGGTGCGCATCGAGGTGCCGGCGGGGCCGATCACGGTGGAGGGCACCCGGCGCAACGCGCGCATGCTGATCGAGTACGTCGAGGGATGGCTGCAGGGCCGCGGGGCCAAGGGCATCGACAGCCTGGCCGGCAAGCCCGGCGTGCACCCGGCCCTGATGGAGGACCTCGCCACCGGCCGCATGTCGGTGGCCCAGATCGCTCAGCGCATTCGCCACAAGGTGAAGACCACCCAGGGCCCGGAGGCGGTCCACGACGTGGCCCTGGTGAAGCGCCTCCTCCAGGAAGAGGTCGAGGACATCCTGCGCCTGCTGAAGACGCGCGACGCGGAGACCGAAGCCCGCTATCGCAAGGCGGTCAAGATCGCGCTGCAGTGGATCCGCAACTACACCCAGCTCGACTACCGCAGCCTCGGCTCCTACACCCGCGCCGACCTCGAGCAGATCGCGGCCGCCCCCGACGCCTTGTAAAGGTTGTCCCCACCCTATCCCCCTCTCCCCTCAGGGGAGAGGGCAGGGTGAGGGGTGGTCAAGGCAAAGGACGGCGAAGGCAAAGGACGGGCGCTACGCCGCCGAAGACTTCTCCACCGCCACCACCGCGGTCTCGGCTCCCTTCCGCATCAGCTGCAGCAGCACCGGCAGCACCACGAGCGCGGCCACGAGCCCGCAGAAGGAGCCCAGGGTCAGCAGCAGCCCGAGGCTGAAGATGCCCTGGTGGGAGGCGATCATCAGGCTGCCGAAGCCCACCATGGTGGTGATGCCGTTCAGCATCACGCCCATCACCGCGCTGCGGGCGATCAGCGGCCCGCCCGGGTGGGAGCGGACCTCGAGATGGCTCACGATCACGTTGAGCCCGAACTCGGCCGCGGTCCCGATGATGAGGGGCAGGCCCCAGATGTTGGCGAGGTTGAACTTGATCCCGAACACCTGCATCAGCCCGATGGTCCACAGCAGCGCCAGCACCATCGGGACCAGGGCCAGCATGCTCTCGCGCATGCGCCGGATCATCAGGACGCTGAGCCCGCCCACGAGCACGAACGCGTAGAGCGTGCCGGTGAGATAGGCGCGCTCCATGAGCACGGTGGCCTCGTAGGTGATGATCGGCGGGCCGGTGACGTCCGGATCCACCGTGCGCATGTCGCGCACGAACTCGGCCGCCCCCGCCTTCTCCCAGATGTCGACCTTGGGGTGGATCTGGATGAGGAAGCGCCCGTTCTCGCCGATGAACTTGCGCCGCAGCTCGTCCGGCACGTCCTTGATGGTGATGCCGGTCGGGCTCAGGTTGCGCTGCAGCCCGTAGAACTTGCTCACGAAGTCGCGGTAGAGCTGGGCCTGCAGGTAGTTCAGCGCGGCCTCGGCGGAGTCGCGAGGGCTGCGCTCGAGCAGGCGGATCACCGCGATGGTCTTCTCCCGGACCACCCGCACCTCGGCGGGAAGCTTGGAGCCGGCCTCCGCGGCCACCACGTCGAAGCGCCGCTTGATGTCGGCGAGCGCCTTCTTGAGGCGGTCGAGGTCCACCGGGCTCGACCGGCCGACCCGGATCGGGGCGACCAGCGGGGCGAAGCTCTTGATGATCGCGATCTTCTCGGCCTGGTCGTCGGGGATGACCCGGAGGACCGAATCCACGTCGGAGACCGAGGGGAGCTTCTCGAAGGCGGCCTGCTTCTGGCGCAGCTCCTCGAGCGACGAGGCGGAGGAGAGCCCGTTGAATCCGGAGCGGCCGGTGCCGGCCAGGATGCGCCGCTCCCACGCCACCGACTCGGTGCCCTTGGCCTGGAGGTTGAGCACGTTGTAGTCGAAGCCGACCCGCGGGATGGCCCAGATCGCGAGCGCGGTGGCGAGGCCGGCCCCGATCAGCACGGTGTGGGGGAAGGTGACGAGCCGGTCGAGCAGCGGCACCCGGATGCGCTCGAGCTGGTGGGCGCGCGGGCGGCGCTGCCGGGGCCGCTCCGCGTGGTGGCGGTCCACGAACATGAGGACCGCGGGGAACAGGGTCATCATGCCGACCCAGGCGATCAGGATGGCCAGGCCCGCGATCAGCCCCAGCTCCTGGATGCCGCGGAAGTCGGTGAGCATGAGCACGAAGAAGGTCCCGGCCGCGGTCAGGGCCCCGATCAGCATGCCGGGGCCGGTGCGGGCCGCGGTCAGCTCGAGAGCCTCGCGCAGGTTGCGGCCCAGGAAGATCTCCTCCTCGTAGCGGAAGAGGTAGTAGATCCCGTAGTCGATGCCGATGCCGACCACGATCGAGATGAACATGACCGAGAACAGGGTCAGGTGGCCGACCACCAGGGTGACCACGCCCATGGACCACGCGAGCGTGATCGCGAGCACCCCCAGCATGAGCACCGGCTTGCCCACCCGCATGAAGGCGAGGGTCATGACCACCAGGGTGAGCGCGAAGGCGAGCACGTCGGAGATGCTGCTGTCGTGGAAGGCCGCGGTCATCTCGTCGTTGGAGAGCGCGGGGGCCCCGGTCACCCCCGCCTGCACGTTCGGGAAGGCGGGCCGCAGCCGGGCGATGGCCCCGCGGATGGTCTCGATCGCGGCCTGATCCCCGGTGAAGCTGCCCTTCTCGCTGGGCGGGGTCTCGACGAGGATGAACAGCAGGCTCTTGTCGTCGGAGAGGAAGTAGCCCGCGTCGGCGGGCGGGTCCTCGCCGAAGGAGAAGAGGGTGCCCCACGGCGACCGGTAGGGGCCGGGCCGCTCGAGCCGGCTCGCCATCTGGTCGAGCAGCACGCGCAGGAAGCGCGTGTCCACCGGGAGGTCCTTGTCCTGTAGCCCGATGTCGAAGAGGTTCGACACGAAGGCGGCCGCCATCTGGGTGTTGACGCCTTCCAGCAGCCGGGCCAGGCTCGGATCGCCCGCGAAGCTCTCCATGAACTCCTGGTGGTCGAAGATCTTGTCCCGGATCTCCCGCAGCTCGGGGGTCGAGATGTAGAGGAGCTGGCGGCCCTCGAAGCGCTTGGGATCGATCCGGTAGGCGATGCGGTGGAACTTGACCGGCCCGCTCTCGAGCTCGTCGGTGAGGCGCGCCGCGTAGGCGCGGGCGCCCTCGAAGGAGCCGGCCTCCACCACCACCACGATGTCCTCGAGCTCGCCGAACTCCTTGGCGTACTCCGCGTAGCGCACCACGAAGCCCGCGTTCTGGGGCAGCAGCGAGCGGGTGGAGGTCTTGAAGGTGAGGGCCTGCATGGTGTAGACGACCGCCACCGCCGCGAGCAGCAGGGAGATCGCGACGGTGACCGCGGGGCGTCGGCAAGACAGCCGGACCAGCCGGCGCAACAGGCGGCCGGTGCGGGAGATCGCGACCATTGGCAGTGCGGGGAGTGGTGCGGGAGGCGCGCGGCGGGCCTAGTCCGCGCCCCCGATGAACTTTTCCAGGCGCGTCCGCGCCACCTCGTCGGACCACTGCTCGGGCGGGGACTTCATGAGATAGGCGGACGGCGCGAGCAGCGCCCCCTTGATGCCCCGGTCCATCGCGATCTTGCAGGAGCGGATCGCGTCGATGACCACCCCGGCCGAGTTGGGGGAATCCCACACCTCGAGCTTCAGCTCCACGTTGATGGGCTGGTCGCCGAAGCTGCGGCCCTCCAGGCGGATGTGGGCCCACTTGCGATCCTGGAGCCACGGCACGTAGTCGCTCGGCCCGATGTGGATGTTGTCGTCGGCCATGTCGTGGGCGAGCTGGGAGCGGACCGCGTCGGTCTTGGAGATCTTCTTGGAGGCGAGCCGCTCGCGCTCCAGCATGTTGTAGAAGTCGGTGTTGCCGCCCACGTTCAGCTGGCTGGTCCGCTCGAGCCGCACGCCCCGGTCCATGAAGAGCTTGGTGAGGATGCGGTGGATGATGGTGGCCCCCACCTGGGACTTCACGTCGTCGCCCACGATCGGCAGCCCCCGGTCCTCGAAGCGCCGGCGCCAGTAGTTCTCCCGGGCGATGAACACCGGGATGCAGTTGACGAACCCGCAGCCCGCGTCGAGCACCTGCTCCACGTACCACTTGGTGGCCATCTCGCTGCCCACCGGCAGGAAGTTCACCACCACGTCGGTGCGCGTCTCGCGCAGGATCTGGGTGATGTCCGCGGTGGTGCCCGAGGCCTTGGTGATGATCTGCGAGAGGTAGTGGCCGAGCCCGTCGTGGGTCATGCCCCGCTGCACCGGCACGTCCAGGCGCGGGACCTCCCCGAAGCGCACCGTGTTGTTCGGCTTGGCCCAGATCGCCTCGGACAGGTCGAGCCCCACCTTGTTGGCGTCGATGTCGAAGGCGGCCGAGAACTCGATGTCGCTCACGTGGTAGCCGCCGAGGCGCGGGCGCATCAGGCCCGGGATGAAGCCGTCGTCGGCGACGCCCTTGTAGTAGTGAACCCCCTGGACGAGAGCGGACGCGCAGTTACCGACGCCGATGACCGCGACGCGAACAGATCCCACGGACGCCTCCTCGAGAATCGCCGCCGCTGACGGCGGCACAAAAGGTTTTCACGAAGTCTAGCACAGGGTCACCGGGCCTGCCTCAAGCTGCGCGCTCCCGCTCGTCGGGCGGGAGCGGCGGGTGGGCGCGCTGGGAGACTCCCAGGGCCAGGAAGCCGAGGCCGGCCCACGCCATCTCCCGCAGCCGGCGCACCAGCACGAAGGAGAGCCCGGCGGTGGCGGTGAGGCCGAAGGCCTCGAAGAAGGCCACGTAGCCGCCCTCGAGGGCGCCGAGCGAGGCGGGCACCATGAAGCTGGCGAACTTCACGCCTCCCGCGAAGGACTCGATGATCAGCGCGGTCCCGAGCGAGATCGGCGTCCCCAGCAGGGAGAGGACGATGTAGATCTCGAGCCCGCCGGTGGCCCACGCGACCGAGTGGACCAGGGCGGAGGCCACGAGGCGGCGGCGCCGGTGGCGATAGAGCCCGGCGAGCGCCCGGTCGAGATCGCCCAGCCCCTGCAGGTAGCGCTCGCCGCCCAGGCCCACCCGCGCGCCGATCTTGCCGAGCAGCCGTCCGCCGCCGCCGAGCCCCCCGCTGGCCTGCACCAGCGCGAAGCCGCCGATGGCGAGGATCTCGACCGCGAGCAGGCCGGTCATGATCGGCACCAGCCGGCTCGGCGGCGGGAGCGCGGTGCGGGCGGCCAGCAGGCCCCCGGCGAGAAAGATGATCTGCCCGACCACGATGGTGGTCTTGTCCGCGATGACCGACACGAGGCCGTCGAGGAGGGAGACCCGCGGCCGGAGGAGCAGGGCCTTCACCGGCTCGCCGCCCACCGCCATCGTCGGGGTGGCCAGGTTCACCGCCTCTCCGGCCAGCCGCGCGCGGAAGACCAGGGAGAGCGGCACCGGGCCGGGCAGGAGCAGGCGCCAGGCGATCGTGTCGACCAGCGCGGCCAGCGCGTAGGGGAAGGCGAGCACCAGCGGCAGCCGCCACCCGAGCGTGACGAACGACGACCAGATCGCGGCGGGCCCGATCTGCGCGACCAGGTAGGCGACCACCGCCAGCCCGGTCAGCACCAGCAGCGGGCGGACCCAGCGCGACACTAGACGGTGCGCTCGCGCCCCAGCCGCCGGATGCGCGCGAGGCAGCCGACCCAGTACGCCTGCGAGCCCACCGCCACCACCACCGCGGCCACGCTCACCAGCGCCAGGAGCCAGCAGGCGCAGCGTCGCGGCGCCGAGCAGCAGCAGGTAGAAGAGGTCGCGGTTGGCGATGTTCCGGAGCACGCCGCCCACGGTGGGGCCGATCTCGATCTCGTGCGGCAGGTACCGCGCGAAGAGCGCGCTGAGCGTCACGCCGGCCGCGCCCAGCAGGCCCACCACCAGCATCGCGGGGCCGCCCGCGGTGAGCCCGATGCCGAGCACCAGGCCGGCGTGGATGAGGGTGTCGATCGTCCAGTCGAGGCTGGCCCCGAAGCGCGACTCCTGGAAGGTCAGGCGGGCCAGCTCGCCGTCGGCGTGATCGACGATGCAGGCGAGCGCGTAGAGGAGGACGCCGGCGAAGGCGCTCGCCGGCGTGGCCGGCCAGAAGCACCAGATCGCGGCGAGGCCGATGGCCAGGCTCGTGAGGCTGACGTGGTTCGGGGTCAGATCCGTGCGGACGAGGAAGCGGGTGATCCAGAGCGGAGCATCGACGGTGAAGCAACCGGTCCATGCCGGAGTCGGCCGGGATCGAGAGCGTGGCCTCGAGCGCGGCCTGCGCGCGGACCAGGTCCGCCGGGTCGCGCACGTCGACGTAGGGCCCCGTGACCGCGAGGGGCACCGCGCCCGCCTCGCGCAGCCAGCGAGCCAGCTCGGGGCCCACCGGACGTCCCGCGGCCAGGTCTTTCCAGAGACGCTGGGCCAGAGTGCTGGGCCAGAGACCGTTGGGCCAGGGCGTCGCGGGCGGACTCGCGGGCAGCAGCGCCACCGGGGCGATCCCGCCGGCCGATCCGGCCAGCACCGCGGACCGGCCGGCGGGTGCCGCGAGCAGGCCCTCCAGCACGCTCGCGTGGATCAGCGCGGAGGCGGGGAGCAGGAACCAGCGGGCCGGCCGGGCCGTCCGCGGGCGCGTCGGCGCCCGGGTCGAGCCACTCGAGCGCGTCGGCGAGCGCGGGCATCCGGTGCAGCGCGCGCTCCACCGCCGGGTCTCGCAGGGTCGAGGGCACCGCGATGCGGGAGGCGCCGGCGCGGAGGGCCGCCACCATCGCGCGCACCGCGAGGGTGCGCCCGGCGACCGGAGTCGCGGCTAGTCGGTCGCCGGCCGCGTCGGGGAGATACAGGAGCGCGCGAACCACATCAGGGCTCGAGCCGCTCGATCTTGGGGAGGACCTGCGTCTCGGCCCGGCGCAGGTCCTCCGCGAAGTCCACCTCGGTCCACGGCAGGCCGGTCACGTCCACCCAGCCCACCGGCACCCGGGCCAGCAGGCGATGGAGCGCGTCCTCGTACTCGTTGGCGCCGCCGGTCTCCCGGACGGACTCCTCCATCAGGCGGAGATACTCGGGCGCGTGGGCCGCGCTGCACTTGAAGAAGCCGACTCCCTCCCCGACCACGTCCCAGGCCTGCGGCACGAACTTCTTGCCGAGGGCGATCACCCGGTCGCCCACCGCGTAGAGCTTCACTTCCTCCCCGGTGTCCTGGAAGCCGCGGTCCAGCAGCAGCGCGCTCTCCGCCGGGGAGTCGATCAGCCCGCGCAGGAAGCGATCGGGGAAGAGCACGTCGGCGTCCATGATGAGGGTGCTGTCGCGGAGCAGGGTATCCCGCGCGCACAGGAGCGACAGGATCGATCCCTTCTGGTAGTCGGGATTCACCACGTAGCCGATCCGCATCGCGCCGCGCGCGGAGCCCGCCGCGCGACGGACCTGGTCCTCGCAGTGGCCCAGCACCAGGACCGCCTCGTCCACCCCCGCGGCCGAGAGGGCGTCGAGCATGCGATCGAGCAGGGAGCGCCCGCCCACCGGCAGCAGGCACTTGTGGGTGTGATCGGTGAGCGGCGCCAGGCGGCGCGCCACCCCCGCGGCCAGGATGACCGCCTTCACCGGCGCTCGCGGCCGAGGGAGGCGCGGAACCGGTCGCGGATCTCCTCCGGCGGGTACGGGATGCGCGGCGCGGGCTGCTCCTCGGCGGTCACCCGCGCCAGGATGAAGCTCGGGCCGCCGCCGCGGAGCGCGGTGGTCACCGCTTCGCGAATCTCGTCGGCGCCCGCGACCGCGACGCTCCGCTCGTAGCCCGCGGCCCGCGCGATCCGGTGCAGGCCGACCGCGCGCGAGGGCGAGGCCTGGTTGCCGGTCGAGCCGTAGAGCGCGTTGTCGAAGACCACGTGCACCAGGTTGGCCGGCCGCTGGCGCCCCATCACCGGGCCCCCGCCGATCATGGGCAGGATCCCGAGGCTCATGAGCAGGTTGCCGTCGCCGTCGAAGACCACGGTGGAGCGGTCGGGCACCGCGAGGGCCACTCCGAGCCCGATCGCGGAGGCCATCCCCATCGACCCGATCATGTAGAAGTTCTCGGGACGGTCCTTGACCCCGAACGACTCGCGGCAGATGTAGCCGTTGGCGTGCACCACCGGCTCCGCGGCGAGGGGCGCCACCGCGGCGCGCAGCGCCTCGAAGCGCGAGATGCGCGGGGCCGGGATCGGGTCGTCCTGGCCGGCCGGCCGCGAGACCGGCGCGCCGGCGGGGGCGGACGCCGCGGCCGCGTGGGACGCGGTGTCGAGGATGCCGGGCGGCAGGAGCAGCGCCACCGGCTGGCTCAGGCGCTCCGACTCCGCGCGGCCCCACGCGACGTCGTCGGCGATGGTCTCGGCCGAGAGGATGCGGTGCGGGATGCGCAGCATCTCGAGCAGGGCGGGGGAGATCTCGCCCATCAGCAGGTGCTCGGGCGCGTCCTTGCCGCGGTGGCCGCGCCAGGTCACCAGCAGCAGCGCGGGCAGCCGGTACATCAGGGAGAGCGACACCAGCGCGTTCATGCTCGTGCCGAGCCCCGAGTTCTGCATCAGCACCATCGGCCGGCGGCCCGCGAGCCACGCGCCGGCCGCGAGCCCCACCGCCACGTCCTCGCGCACCGCGGGCACGTAGGGCAGGCGCGGGTGGGTCTCGAGGGTCGCGATCAGGCCCTCGATCATCGAGCAGGGCACGCCGGTGAAGAAGTCGTAGCCCTGGGCTTCCAGCAGCCCGGCGAGGGCGGGGCCGGTCAGGCCTTGATCGCCGCCCATGCCCGCTGGTAGTCCTCGAACGTGTCGACCTCGAGCCAGCCCTTGTAGACGTCGACGCACGCCACCGTCTCGCCCCGCTGCACCAGCTCCTGCAGCAGATCGGTGAAGGCGCCGCGCTCCGGCCGGTCCGCCTCGTGGAAGGGCCCGGTGCCCGCGGCCATCCGCTGCTGGTAGGCCTCGCGCATCGCGGCGGTGCCCCGCTCGGAGAAGAGGGCGAGCCCGATGAACTCGCCGGTGGCCCGCTCGGGGGCGATGCGCTGGCCGACCGAGACCAGCCGGTCGTCGGGAGCGCCGGGCAGGGCGCGCAGGCCGGCCTCGGGCGTGCGGGCGGTCACCACCAGGTCGAGCGGCTTCCCGAGCGGCAGCAGCCGCTCGCGCTGGTCCACCCAGGCGCGGTCGACGACGATGGCGCAGTCGGTCTCCGCGCGCAGCAGCTTGTCGAGCACGGTCTGCTCGAACAGGATGTCCGAGTAGAGGAAGAGGACGGGGCCGCGCAGCTCGCGCTCGGCCGCGAAGAGCGAGCCCAGCTCGCCGGTCTCCTCGTAGCGGTCGTGGTCGTAGTAGCGCACCCCCGGCACCGTGACCATGTCCTTCTTGTAGCCGCGCACCACCACGATGTCCTGCACCCCGCAGGCCCGCAGGGTGTCGATCTGGCGCTCCAGGATGGTGCGGCCCTTGATGTCGAGCATGCACTTGGGCCGGTCCTCGGTGAGCGGCAGCAGCGACTTGCCGGAGCCCGCCGCGATGATGATCGCGCGGGCGGGGCCGGCGGAGGCGGGGAGGTAGGCGTCCTCGATCGCCTTGAACTCGTCGACCCCCACGTGCTTGTAGATCTCCTCCAGCGGCACGATGTGCGGATCGAGCGCGTCGAGGCGCCGCTCGCGGGCGAGGGTCGTCGAGGGTCTGCTGCATGCCCTGGACCGCGCCGCGCAGCACGTGGTTCGCCCAGATCACCATCTTGACCCCGGCCTGCTCGAGCTCCTCGAAGGTGACCGACGGGTAGAGGGTCGGCACCACCACCACCGGGGTCGGCCGGTCCCAGAGGCGCATGAACTCGAGGATCTCGGCCGCGGTCTTGGACTTGGAGTGCATCAGCACCATGTCCGCGCCCGCGTCGGCGTAGGCGTGGGCGCGGCGGAGCGCCTCCTTCATGCCCCAGCCCGCGATGAGGGCCTCGACGCGCGCGATCACCACGAAGTCGGGGTCCTGGCGGGTGTCGACCGAGGCGCGCACCTTGCCCGCGAACTCCTCCACCGAGAGCAGCTCCCGCTTCATGCCCGGGTAGAGGCTGCACTTCTTGGGGAAGACGTTGTCCTCCATGCAGATGCCCGCGATGCCGGCCCGCTCGTACTCCCGCACGGTGCGGACGACGTTGACCACGTTGCCGTAGCCGTTGTCGACGTCCGCGATGACCGGGACCGCCACCGCCTCGTCGATGAAGAGGGCGGCCTCCAGGTTCTCGGTCATGGTCAGGAGGTTCACGTCCGGCACCGCCCGCTGCGCGGCGGAGACCGCGAAGCTGGAGGACCACACCAGCGGGAAGCCGGCCGCCTCGATGAGCTTGGCGGAGAGCGCGTCGTGGGCGCCCACCATGGGCACGAGACCCGGCCGGCGCAGGATCGCGCGGAGGAGGCCGCTCTTGGTCATAGCTTCTTCTTCGCCCCCTTGTCCTCCGCGAGGAGCTCGTCCTGCTTGTTCTTCAGCTTCGAGACGAGCTCGTTGTAGGAGGAGGTCTGGATGATCTTGTTGAACTGGGTGCGGTAGCTGGAGACCAGGCTGACGCCCTCGATGCTCACGTCGTAGACGAGCCAGCGGTCCCCCCGCTTGGTCATGCGGTAGTCGACCGGCACCTCGGTGCCGTTCTTGGTGACGATCCGGGTGGACACGGTGGCGTACTCGCCGTCGATCCGCTCCCCGGTGTACTGGATCTTCTCGCCCCCGTACGTCTCGATCTTCGAGATGTAGGAGCGCTCGAGCAGGTCCGCGAAGAGGCCGACGAACTCGGTGCGCTGGGGCTCGGAGAGCGGCTGCCAGTGGCGGGCCATCGAGCGCTTGGCGATCTCGCCGAAGTCGAAGATCTCGTTGGCGATCTTCCGGACCGCGACGCGCCGATCGGCGACCTTGTCCGCGCCCTTGAGGCTCGGGTCGTCCAGGGTCTTGAGCACGCGGTCCACCGCGCCCCGGAGCTGGTCGGTCGGCACTCCCGCCGTGGCGGGGACCGCGGTGATCACGGCG
Organism: uncultured Candidatus Rokubacteria bacterium; assembly: GCA_963841755.1. Classification (GTDB taxonomy): domain Bacteria; phylum Methylomirabilota; class Methylomirabilia; order Rokubacteriales; family CSP1-6; genus CAMLFJ01. Next base: position 353,338 of record CAWJDX010000017.1, on the reverse strand, counting down.
AGCCCCAGGGCGAGCAGTGCGGTCTTCACGTGAAACCAATTCATCGCGTCCTCCCGGTTCGAGAGTCTACACCTTGCCGAAGATGTACTTGGAGAGCAGCTCCTCGATGTCGACCGGCGGCTCGACCTCCCGGATCCGCCCGTTGGGCTGGATGATCTTGTCCGAGCCGCCCGGGCTGATGCGGACGTAGCGCTCGCCGATCAGGCCCTTGGTCTTGATGGAGGCGATCGAGTCGTCCTGCAGCTTCACCCCGGGCTGGATCACCATGACCACGTGGGCCTGGTAGTCCTGCAGCACGATGCGATCCACCCGGCCCACCTCGACCCCCGCGATCTCGATGGTCGAGCCCGCCTTCAGCCCGCCCACGGTGGGGAAATCCGCGCTCACCACGTAGCCCCGGTTGCCCAGGAGGTCGACGCGGCCGAGCTTCACCGACATCCACCCCAGGGCGATCAGGCCGATGAGCACGAACACGCCCACGCCCAGATCCAGTGCCGATCGCTTCATCGTGATCTCCTCCGACTACCGATGGTGCTCCGCGGGCACCGCCTCGATGTCGCCCCGGATGAACTGCTGGACGACCGGTTTCGCCGAGCCGCGCACCGCCTCGGGCGGGCCGACCTCGACGATCGTGCCGTCGTGGAGCATCGCGACCCGGTCCGCGATCTCGAAGATCTCCGGGATCTCGTGGCTCACCATGACCGCGGTGAACCGGAACTTGCGGTGCAGGTCCACGATCAGATGGTGGATCGTGTTGACCAGGATCGGATCCAGGCCGGTGGTCGGCTCGTCGAAGAACACGATCTCCGGCTCGGTCACGAGGGCCCGCGCGATGGCCACCCGCTTGCGCATGCCCCCCGAGATCTCGGCCGGATTCTTGGGCCCCATGCCGCCCAGCCCCACCTGCTCGAGCTTCTCCTCGACGCGCCCGCGGATCTCGGCGTCGGAGCGCCGGCTCTTCTCCCGGAGGGGGAAGGCCACGTTCTCGAAGACGGACATGGAGTCGAAGAGGGCGCCGCCCTGGAAGACCACCCCGTAGCGCTCCCGCACCCGGTCGAGCGCGCGGCCCCGCAGCCGGGTGATGTCGGTGCCGTCCACGAGGACCGCGCCCGCGTCGGGGCGGAGCAGGCCGAGCAGGTGCTTGAGCAGGACCGACTTGCCGCCGCCGCTGCGCCCGATCACGATCATGATCTCGCCGGTGGCGATGTCGAGATCGAGGCCCCGGAGCACCTCCTGGAGGCCGAAGCGCTTGTGGAGGCCCTGGACGCGGATCACCGCAGCACGGACCCCAGGAAGTAGTCCCAGACCAGGATCAGCACCGAGGAGAGCACCACCGCCTGGGTGGTGGCGCGCGCCACCCCCGCCGCGCCGTGGCCGCAGTTGAAGCCCTTGTAGGTGCAGACCCAGGGCACGATGATCCCGAAGGAGAGCGCCTTCCAGTAGCCGGTCATGAGATCGGACCAGTCCACGAAGGTCTTCATCTCGCCGAAGTAGGTGCCGGGGGAGAGCCCGAGCAGCTCGACCCCGACCAGGTAGCCGCCCAGGATGCCGACCACGTCGAAGATCGAGACCAGGAGCGGGAAGGTGATGACGCCCGCCACGATGGCCGGCACCACCAGGTAGCGCGTCGGGTTCAGCGCCATGACCTGGAGCGCGTCGATCTGCTCGGTGATCTTCATGATGCCGATCTCGGCGGTCAGGGCCGAGCCGGCGAGGCCGGTCACGAAGACCGCGCAGAGCACCGGGCCCAGCTCGCGGATGAGCGACAGCGCCACCGCCGGACCCAGGTAGGCCTCCGACCCGAAGCGCGAGAGGGTCAGGAAGATCTGCAGCCCGAGGACCATGCCGGTGAAGGCGCCGGTCAGCACCACGATGGTCAGCGACCGGAAGCCGATGAAGTGGATCCGGTCGACCAGGCGGCCGAACTTGAAGGGCGGGATGACGGTGTACGCGGCGGCCTGGAGGAAGAACCGGCCGAATTGCCCGAGCCCCTGGACCATCTCGAGGCTCAGACGCCCCAGCGCGGCGATGGGCCGCAGCGGCGACGGCCAAATATCGGATCCTGGGGTCGAAAACATCGCTAGATACTAGCATAGGGGTCGGCGAATCCCGGCGCCGTTCTTGAAAAAAACGGCCGACTTCCGTAAGGTGAACGCGTGGCGATCATCGACGGCGCACTCGCTGGCTTCGCGTCGGTCGCGGGCCAGCTGGTCGGGACCTTCCAGCTTCGCCCGTACGTGTTCGGCTTCCTGGCCTTCTTCCTGGTGGCGGGGCTGCGGGACCTCGGGCGCGTCCGGACGGTCACGTTCCTGCTCTGGGGCGGCGCGGTGGCCCTGGTCGCCGAGCTGGTCTCCACGCGAGTGGGGATCCCGTTCGGCCTCTACCACTACACGGGCGACACCCGGGCCGAGGAGCTCTTCCTCGGCAACGTGCCGTTCTTCTCGCCGCTGTCGTTTCCGTTCCTCGCCTACGCCGCGTTCTGCCTGGCGCGCCGGACCCTCGGCCCGGGGTGGGCCGCGACCCGCGCCGGTCGGGTCCGCCTGGTGGCGGTGTCGGGGTTGCTGATGATGCTCCTCGACGTCGTCATCGATCCGCTGGCGGTCCGGGGCGGGCGGTGGTTCCTCGGCCACATCTTCTACTACCCGGACGGAGGGCTCTACTTCGGGGTGCCGCTCTCCAATTTCCTGGGCTGGCTGGTCGTCGGCTGGATCACGATCGGCGGGATCGTCTGGGCGGAGCCGTCCTCCGGCGCCGAGGCGACCGACCCGGGCGCGCCCGGGCTCGGGATCGCCCTGTACTACCTGGTTCTTGCGGTCAACCTGAGCGTGACGCTCTGGATCGGCGAGGAGCTGATCGCGGCCGCGGGAATAGTGGTCCACGGCGGGCTCTTTCTGCTACTGTATGGCGTCAGTAGAGTGACGGTCGGCCGATGGTCAGCCGAGTCCCTGTCCGCCCCCGCCATGACCGGCGGGGAAACAAGGCCCTGAGGGGCCGAAAGGGTCGTCGAACATGAGCGTTCCGATGTCTCAGATGTGGACGGTCGCGACGTACGTGCTCCGCCAGAAGCTGGCGCGGCGCAAGCGCTATCCGTTCGTTCTGATGCTCGAGCCGCTCTTCCGCTGCAACCTCGCCTGCGCCGGCTGCGGCAAGATCCAGTACCCGGCCCAGATCCTCAAGAAGAACCTGAGCGTGGAGAAGTGCCTGGCCGCGGTCGAGGAGTGCGGCGCGCCGATCGTGAGCATCCCGGGCGGCGAGCCCCTGATGTACCCGGACATCGATCGCCTGGTCGCCGAGCTGGTGAAGCGGAAAAAGTACGTGTATCTCTGCACCAACGCCATCCTCCTGAAGGAGAAGCTCGATCTCTTCACCCCGTCGAAGTACCTCTCGTTCAGCGTCCACATGGACGGCCTGCGCGAGGAGCACGACGAGGCGGTGTGCCGCGACGGCGTCTACGACCAGGCGGTGCCCGCGATCCGCGAGGCGGTGGCGCGCGGCTTCCGGGTCACCACCAACAGCACGCTCTTCGACGGGGCGTCCCCGCTCCGGATGCGCGAGTTCTTCGACGAGATGATGAGCCTTGGGCGTGGAAGGCATGATGGTCTCCCCGGGCTACAGCTACTCGAAGGCGCCCGACCAGGAGCACTTCCTGCTGCAGTCGCGCACCCACGAGCTGTTCTCCAAGATGCTGGCGAGCCCGAAGAAGCGCTGGCGCTTCAACCAGTCGCCCCTCTTCCTGCGCTTCCTGATGGGCAAGCACGACTTCGAGTGCACCCCGTGGGGCAACCCGACCTACAACATGTTCGGGTGGCAGCGTCCGTGCTACCTCCTGCAGGAGGGCTACGCGCGCACCTTCCAGGAGCTGATGGACACCACTCCCTGGGAGAACTACGGCAAGAAGAGCGGCAACGAGAAGTGCCGCGACTGCATGGTGCACTGCGGGTACGAGGCCACCGCGGTGGACTACACGTTCAGCTCGCTCAAGGGCTTCGTCGAGACGGTCGGGGTCACTCTGACCGGCAAGCTGTAGGAGTCCCGCCATGAGCCTCGAAGGCTGGGTCCCCGACGTCGGCCAGTACCTCACGCTGGAGGAGGTGGTCGAGTTCGCCTTCGACTACCGGGGCAACACCACCATCGTGAAGGCGGACGGGACCGAGTTCGTCGGCTACATCTTCAACCGCAACACCTACGGGCCGGAGCCCTTCATCGAGTACTTCGACGAGAGCGGCGAGGGCCCCTTCACGCTCCGCTACTCCGAGCTCGCCAACGTCAAGTTCACCGGCAAGGACACCGCGGCCGGGAACAGCTGGAAGGCCTGGCTCGAGCGCAAGGAGCGGGAGAAGGCGGAGCGGGTCCCGGCGCAGGTTGTCCCGGATCCTGATCCTCACCGCGGTTGAGCTCGAGGCCCGGGCCCTCGCCCGACAGCTCGAGCTTCCCGCGCTGCCCTCGCTGCCCTTTCCCGCCTTCGGTCGTGGCACGCTGCGGCTCGCCCCGGTCGGCCTGCGGGCGGCCCTCCTCGCGGAGCGCTGGCCGGGCCTGCGTCTGGGACTCGACCAGCCCCTGGTGATCTCGGCCGGGGTCTGCGGGGCGCTCGCCCCGGACCTCCGGAGCGGCGACCTGATCCTGCCCGAGAGCGTGATCGGCCCCGCCGCGGAGCGCCTCAACGTGACCCCGACCGCCTACGCTCGCGCGGCCGGGCTCGGGACCGCCGCCCGCCACGGCACGCTGGTGACCTCGCGCGACGTGGTGGCGACCCCGACCGACAAGGCGGCCCTCCACGCCCGGACCGGCGCGGTCGCGGTGGACATGGAGTCGTCGCTGATCCTCACCTTCGCGGCGGGCGCCGGCTGCCCGACCCTGGTGGTGCGCGGGGTGTCGGACGCGGCGGGGGAGAGCGTGCCGCCGGAGCTGATCGGCCTGGTCACCGAGGCGGGCAAGCTCCGCCCCGGGCGCGTGCTGGCGCTCGGGGTCACCCGGCCGCACGTGCTGCCGCGGGCCCTGGCCCTGCGCCACGCCACCCAGCGGGCCCTCGCCGCGGTCGCGCGCCTGCTGACCGCGTTCACCGCGTAGCCCGGATCGTGGACGCGCTCGTCACCGGCGGCACCGGCTTCGTGGGGGCCAACCTCGTGCGCGAGCTGCTCGCCGACGGCCACACCGTGCGCGTGCTCGCCCGGCCGGGCGGCGACCGGCGCGCGCTCGACGGCTGCAAGGTCGAGATCGCGGACGGCGATCTGCTCGACCCGGCATCGCTCCGGCGAGCGGTGGCCGGCATCCGACACGTCTACCACGCGGCCGCCGACTACCGGCTCTGGGCCCCCGACCCGCGCGTGCTCTATCGCGCCAACGTGGACGGCACCCGCCACCTGCTGGACGCCGCCACCGCGGCGGGCGCCGAGCGCATCGTGTACACCTCCACGGTGGGCGCGGTCGGCATCCCCAAGGACGGCACCCCGGGCGACGAGACGACCCCGGTCGCGCTCTCCGACATGGTCGGGGCCTACAAGGCCTCCAAGTTCCTGGCCGAGCGCGTGGCGGAGGAGTGGGCCGCGCGCGGAGCCCCGGTGGTCATCGTCAACCCGTCGGCGCCCATCGGTCCGTGGGACGTCAAGCCCACCCCGACCGGGCAGATGATCGTCGATTTCCTCGACGGCAAGATGATCGGCTCGGTGGACACCGGCCTCAACGTGGTCCACGTGCGCGACGTCGCGCGCGGCCACATCCTGGCCGCCCAGAAGGGCCGCGTGGGCGAGCGCTACATCCTGGGCCACCGCAACATGTCCCTGCTCGAGATCTTCCGGATGCTCTCGACGCTGACCGGAGTGCCCGCCCCGCGCTTCCGCGTGCCCTACGCGGTGGCCTGGATGGCGGCCGCGGCGATGGAAGCCGCGTCCCTCGTCACGCGCCGGGCGCCCCGCGTGCCGCTGACCGCGGTCCGCATGGCCCGCAAGACCATGTTCTTCAGCGCCGACAAGGCCATCCGCGACCTCGGCCTCCCCCAGACCCCCGCCGAGACCGCCCTCGCCGACGCCGTGTCCTGGTTCACCACCCACGGCTACGTGAACGCGAAACGGAAGAAGCGAGCTGCCGCATGAAGGGCATGAGCCGGGGCACGGTCGAGTGCCGGCCGAGATGTGGGGTACCGACCGGACTGCGAGCGCGCCAATCGGACTTGGGGGAGTGCGGGGGCCATTTCTGGGCCCCCGCAGATGAAGGGCCTGAAGAACTAAACCGATGAGAGCACGATGAACGCAGGCCAGTTCGTCTCCCGTCTCACGCGCAAGAGCCGCTCGAACTTCTTCTACGCGTTCCTCTGCCTGCCGCGCGCCCAGCGCGAGGCCATCTACGCCTGCTACGCCTTCTGCCGCATCGTGGACGACGCGGTGGATCTGGGGCAGGACCGGACGGCCCAGCGCGCCGAGCTCGCCCGCTGGCGCGACGAGATCGCGCGGGTGTACGAGGGGCGGGCCGAGCACCCGGCGGCCCAGCGGCTGCAGGTGGCCCTGCGCCAGTTCCCGATCCCGCGCAGCGCCCTCGAGGAGATCATCGCCGGGGTCGAGATGGACCTCGATCACCCGACCTACGAGACGTGGGACGCGCTCTATCCCTACTGCTACCGGGTGGCCTCCGCGGTGGGGCTCTGCTGCATCGAGATCTTCGGCTACTCGGATCCGCGCGCGCGCGAGTACGCGGTCAACCTCGGCATCGCGCTCCAGCTCACCAACATCCTGCGCGACGTCCAGGTCGACGCCCGCGCGGGGCGCACCTACCTGCCGCAGGCCGACCTCCGGCGCTTCGGGGTCACCGCGGAGGACCTGGGAGCGGGCCGCTACACCCCGCAGTTCGTCCAGCTCATGGCCTTCGAGGCCGGGCGCGCCCGCGAGTACTACCAGCGCGCGTGGACCGCGCTGCCCCCCGCCGACGCGCGCCGCCTCTTCGCGGCCGAGATCATGGGACGCACCTACTTCGCGCTCCTCCGCGCCATCGAGGCGCGCCGCTTCGACGTCTTCGACCGCCGCGTCACCCTCCCGGCCCCGCGCCGCGTCGCCATCGCCCTCCGCTGCTGGCTCGGCTCGCGCTGGGCTGACCCGACGGATGACCGCGGCCTGAGCGGGCCACGGCCCCCGCATGAAAGCCGGCAACGGTGACTGCACGTGCCGCAGTCTGCCGTCAGCGCACGCTCCGCGACTGGCCCGATCCCGCGCCCGGCCCCGGCGAGCTCCTCCTCCGCGTCCGCGGCTGTGGGCTCTGCGGCTCCGACATCCTGAAGGTGACCGCGGCCGCGCCTGATCCCGTCCGTGCTGGGCCACGAGGTGGTGGGCGACGTGGTCGAGGTGGGCGCGGGCGTCCATCGCTTCGCGGCGGGTGATCGGCTCGTGGTGGCCCATCACGTCCCGTGCTTCGCCTGCCACTACTGCCGCCGCGGCAGCCACTCGATGTGCCGGCACTTCAAGCGGATCAACCTCGACCCGGGCGGCTTCGCGGAGCTGGTGCGGGTGCCGGCGCCCAACGTCGAGCACGCCGCCTTCCGCCTGCCCGCGGCGATGGCGGACGAGACCGCGTCGTTCACCGAGCCGCTCGCGTGCTGCCTGCGCGCGGTCAAGCGCGCCCGGATCGCGCCGGGGGACACCGCGCTCGTGGTGGGCCTGGGATCGATCGGCTGCCTGCTCGTCCAGCTCCTGACCCTGGCCGGGGCCTCGGCGGTCCTGGCCGACGACGTGCTGCCCGCGCGGCGGGCGCTCGGCCGTCGCATGGGCGCGCTGGTGCTCGACGACCCGGCCGCCGTCGACGCGGCGGTGGCCCAGGTCAGCGACGGGCGCGGCGTGGATTGCGTCGTGATCACCGCGGGCGGCGCGGCGGTCCTGCCCGCGGCCGCCGCGCGCGTGCGCGACGGAGGGACGCTGCACTACTTCGCGGGCGGCGCGGGCGAGAGCCTGCCCCTGTCGCTCGCCGCGCTCTACCATCGCGAGCTGACCCTGAGCGCGACCTACTCGTCGTCGCCGGCCGAGCTCGCCGAGGCGTTCGAGCTGCTGGTCGCGGGTCGCGTGCGCGTCGACGGGCTGATCAGCCACCGGCTGCCGCTCGGGCGGCTCGGGGAAGGCGTCGAGCTGATGCGGCGGCACGAGGCGGTGAAGGTCTACGTCACCCCGTAGCATGCGCGCCCAGGTCTTCCACGGCCCCGGCGACCTCCGGCTCGAGGAGATCCCGGTGCCCGAGCCCGATGCGGGCGGCCTCGTGGTACGGGTGCAGGCCGCGCTCACCTGCGGCACCGACGTGAAGACCCTGCGACGCGGCCACCCGGTGATGATTCCCCACGTGCCCACCGTCTTCGGTCACGAGCTGGCCGGGGTGGTGACCGCGGTCGGCCGCGGCGTGGCGGGCATCCGGGAGGGCGACCGGGTCGTCGCGGCCAACTCGGCCCCGTGCGGGCACTGCCGGCTCTGCGGGGCGGGCCGGCCCAACCTCTGCGAGGACCTGCTCTTCGTCAACGGCGCCTACGGCGAGCACATCGCGCTGCCCCCGCGGCTGGTCGCCCGCAACACGGTCCCGATCGCCGCCGGCCTGGCCGCGTCGAGCGCGGCCTTCGCCGAGCCGCTGGCCTGCGCCCTGCTCGGGATCGAGCGGGGCCGGGTCGAGCCGGGCATGACGGTGGTGATCTTCGGCCACGGCCCGCTCGGCTGCCTGCTGGCCCTCGCGGCCCGCGAGCGCGGGGCCCGCGTGGTGCTCGTGGGCAAGGCGGGCTGGCGGCTCGACCGGGTGCGGGCCATGGGCCTCGGCGACTGCGTGGACGCCCGCGATGTCGAGGACATGGGCGCACACCTCCGCGGGCTGACCGGGGGCCGGGGGGCCGACGTGACGGTGGATGCGACCGGGCGCCCCGAGGTGTGGGAGCAGGCCATAGATGGGGTGGGGCGGGGAGGCACCGTGGTATTGTTTGGGGGTTGCGCCCCGGGCACGTCGATCCGTGTGGACACCCGCCGGGCGCACTACGAAGAGCTCACGCTGGTGGGGGCCTTCCACCACACGCCGGCCCTGATTCGCCGTGCGGTGGAACTACTCGAATCCAGGGCGATCGATCCGGAGCCGCTCGTGACCCACCGCATGGGGCTGGCGCAGGTGAAAGAAGCGCTGGCGATGATGGAGCGCGGTGAGACCATGAAGGTGCTGGTGGACCCAGAGCGATGATCCGAGCCAAGGCGACGCGAAGGCAGTGGCGGTGGGTAGGGGTGGCCACGCTGGCGGTGCTGTCGCTGGTGCGGCCGGCGGCCGCGTTCGACCCGGAGGCGACCTTCGCCCGGGGCACGACGATCTTCGGACTGCAGGTTGGCGGTGGCGCCGCGAACAACATCGAGGGCCACCGTACCGTGAGCGACATCTCATTCATCACCGAGACCCCGCGGCTGTCGTACCTGTTCTTCAACCCCTTCGGCTCGGGGCTGCTCCGGAGTGCGTTCGAGCCCGGCCTCGAGGGGTGGTTCCAGCAGTACCTCTCGCCGCACTCGGCCACCGCCCAGGGGCTCAAGGTGACCGGACGCTACCATTTCATCGGGCTCGGCCGCTTCGTCCCGTACCTCGAGGGCACCGCGGGGGCCGGCGGGACGAGCCTGCGGGTGCCCGAGATCGACTCGACGTTCACGTTCGTGCTCGAGGCCGGGGCCGGCCTCTCCTACTTCGTCACCGACAAGCTCGCGGTCAACGCGGGCTATCGCTTCCAGCACATCTCGAACGGGCACACCTCCAACCCCAACCGGGGCTTCAACTCGGATTCGGGGGTGGTGGGCGTCTCGTTCTACTTCAAGTGAGGTAACGGGCATCATGACCACGCTTCCGCTGCAGCAGATCGTGCTGGCCGGCCCCCGCGGCTTCTGCGCCGGGGTGGACCGCGCGATCGACATCGTCGAGCTCGCCCTGCAGGTCTGCCCACCCCCGGTGTACGTGCGCAAGGAGATCGTGCACAACCGCCACGTGGTGGAGGCGCTGCGGGCCAAGGGCGCCCACTTCGTGGACGAGCTGGACGAGGTGCCGGACGACGCCACCGTGATCTTCAGCGCCCACGGCATCTCGCCCGCGGTGCGCGCGGAGGCCCAGCGGCGAGGGCTGCGCGTGATCGACGCGACCTGCCCGCTCGTCACCAAGGTGCATCTGGAGGCGGTGCGCTACGCGCGGGAGGGCTACTCGATCATCCTGGTCGGCCACGCCGATCACGACGAGGTCGTCGGGACGATGGGCGAGGCCCCGGACCGGATGTTCCTGATCGCGCATCCCGAGGACGTGGACCGGCTCGAGGTCGCCGATCCCGACAAGGTCGCCTACCTCACCCAGACCACGCTCTCGGTGGACGACACCCGCGACTGCATCGAGGCGCTGCGGCGCCGCTTCCCCAAGATCGTCGGGCCCGCCAAGGACGACATCTGCTACGCGACCCAGAACCGCCAGGCCGCGGTGAAGACGGTGGCGGGGGCGGTGGACGTGCTGCTGGTCATCGGCGCGGCCAACAGCTCGAACGCCAACCGGCTGGTCGAGGTCTCCACCGTGATGGGGACGCCGTCCTACCTCATCAACGACAAGAACGACATCCGGCCCGAGTGGCTCGAGGGCCTGAGCCGGGTCGGGGTGACCGCGGGCGCGTCCACCCCCGAGCACCTGGTGACCGAGGTCGTCGAGGAGCTGCGCCGCAAGCACGGCTCCAGCGTGCAGGAGGTCCACGTGGTCGAGGAGGACGTTCGCTTCGGCCTGCCGCGCGAGCTCGAGGACTTCGCGCGCGCCGCCGGCAAGACCCTGCCCCCGCGCGCGGGCGCGGTGGCGGTGAGCGGGTAGGCCGTGCGCCTCGTCACCTTCCGGCGGGGACGGGGAGAGCCCAAGCCGGGCGCGCTCTGGCAGGAGCACGTCCTCGACCTGGGCGGTCTCGCGAAGGACCTGGCCGTGCAGCGGGGGACGGTGCGCCGGGGACGCGGCGGCTTTCCCCGCACGATCCTCGAGATCGTGCAGGGCAGCGACGCGGTCCGCGCTCTCGCGCGCGAGGCGGTGGAGCACGGCCAGCGGCTCGTCGGCCAGACCGCGGCGGAGGAGCTGGCCCAGCGGCGGCTGGCCTACCCGCTCAAGCGGGTCCGGCTGCTCGCCCCGATCCCGTCCCCGAGCCGGAACATCTTCTGCCTCGGCCGCAACTACGCCGATCACGCCGCGGAGCGCGGCGCGGCCGCGCCGGAGCACCCGGTCTACTTCACCAAGCCGGCCACCGCGGTGGTCGGGCCGGGCGACGACGTGGTGCACCACGCGATCACCAAGGAGCTCGACTACGAGGTCGAGCTGACGGTGGTGATCGGCACCGGCGGGCGCGACATCGCGCGGGCCGACGCCCTCAAGCACGTGTTCGGCTACACGATCATCAACGACGTGACCGCGCGCGATCTGCAGAAGAAGCACCAGCAGTGGTTCAAGGGCAAGTCCCTCGACACCTTCTGCCCGATGGGGCCGGTGCTGGTCACCGCCGACGAGCTGCCCGATCCGCAGGCCCTCGCCATCTCCTTGAGGGTGAACGGGCAATTGCGGCAGTCGAGCCACACCTCCAAGATGATCTTCCCGGTGGCCCAGTGCATCGAGGTGCTGTCCCAGGGCATGACGCTGCTGCCCGGCGACATCATCGCGACCGGGACTCCCGAGGGAGTGGGCGCGGCCAGCGGCAACTTCCTCAAGGCGGGCGACCGGATCGAGGCGGAGGTCGAGTCGATCGGGATCCTGCACAGCAAAGTCGTCCGCCCCTAGCCCCCAGGGCGCGGATAAGGGCCCATCTGCTTCGTTGGGGCCCTCGAGCGCACGCTCAACGTAGAGGGACTACGCCTCGCGTGCGCCCTTCGGGCCCCGCCTCGCAGCTGGACCCTTCTCCACGCCCTGGGTGGGGTCTCGCCGGTTGACGGTACGGCGCACCTCCCGATTGCGAGTCGGGGGCGGGCGGGCTAGCATGCTGGCCCTGGGAGGGCCGACATGCGGACGGTGATCGAGGGCGGCTGGGTGGTGGCGTGGAACGGGCGCGGCCACGAGGTGCACGAGCAGGGGAGCGTGGTCTTCGAGGGCGACCGCGTCGTGCACGCGGGCGGGCCCTACGCGGGTCCGGTCGACGCGCGCATCTCCGCGCGGGGCAAGCTGGTCTCGCCCGGCTTCATCAACACCCACGTGCACACCGCGGGCAACGGGGGCGACTACCTGCTGCTCGACATGGCCAAGAACGACTACCGCACCGCCAACTACATGGCCTTCGCGGCGCCGCTCAAGGGCAAGATGACCCCGCCGTCGCCGGAGGCCACCGCGGCCCTCCGGGCCTTCGTCTTCCTGCACGCGCTCAAGAACGGCACCACCACCGTGATCGACGTGGGCGGCCTGCGCGGGGACTGGGACGGCTACGCGCGGCTGGTGGACGACCTCGGGGTGCGCGTCTACGGCGGGCCGCCGTTCCGCGACCGCGACACCTACATGGACGCGCAGGGCCGGCTCACCTACGAGGAGGACGTCGCGGTGGGTCGCGCGCGGCTCCAGGAGGCGGTGGACTTCGCCCGCAAGTTCGACGGGGCCGCGCAGGGCCGCCTGCGCGCGCTCTTCAACGCGGCCCAGGTCGAGACCTGCAGCGAGCCGCTGCTGCGGGCGGGCAAGGACGCGGCGCGCGCGATCGGGGCGCCGATCCACACCCACGCGGGCGGCAACCTCGTCGAGTTCCAGCGGATCATGGACGAGTACCGCAAGACCCCGGTGCGCTTCCTCGCCGACATCGGCTTCCTCGACGAGCGCACCCTGCTGGGCCACGTGGTCTTCACCACCGCGCACGAGTGGGCGCACTATCCGTTCGGCGACGACCTGCGCCTGCTCGCCGAGCACGGGAGCACCGTCGGCCACTGCCCGTACAAGTACGCGAAGATGGCGATGACCCTGCGCTCCTTCCAGCGCTACCTCGAGGCCGGGGTCACCCTCGCCCTCGGCACCGACACCTTCCCGCTCGACATCGTGTCCGAGCTGCGCTGGGCCTCCATCCTGGCCAAGGTCACCGACGCCAACTACCAGGCCGGGCTCGCGCGCGACGTGTTCAACGCGGCCACCATCGGCGGCTGCCGGTTCCTCGGCCGCGAGGATCTCGGCCGCCTGGCCCCCGGAGCCAAGGCCGACATCCTGCTGATCGACCTCGACCACGCGGGCGGGCCGGTCTACGCGGACCCGATCAAGGCGCTGGTCGACTCGGCCTCGGGGCGCGACGTGGACACCGTCATCGTGGACGGCCAGGTGCTGGTGCAGGGCGGCCGCGCAACCCGGGTGGACGAGGACGCGGTGTACGCCAAGGCGCGCGAGGCCACCCAGCACTACTGGAGCCGGGTGTCCGGGTGGCGCTGGGACGGCGCGACGGTGGACCAGATCGTCCCGCCCGCGTTCCCCATCCACCGGGCCGCGCGCGCGTGAGGCGTCCGCTCGGGCTCCTCCTCGCGCTGCTGCTGGCCGGCGCGGCGGCGGCGCCGTCCGCGCGCGCGGCCGACGCCGCCACCATCACGTGGGGCGTGCACGTCTCGCTCGCGCCCACCTTCTTCGATCCCGCCGAGGCCACCGGCACCGCGCTGCCGCTGATGGTCTACTACGCGATGCACGACGCGCTGGTGCGCCCGCTGCCCGGCCAGGCGATGGGAGCCGCGCTGGCGACGTCGTGGACGGTCAGCCGCGACGGGCTGGTCTACGAGTTCGTGCTGCGCCGGGGCGTCGTCTTCCACAACGGCGACCCGTTCACCGCGGAGGACGTGAAGTTCTCCTTCGAGCGCTACCGCGGCGCGAGCGCGACCCAGCTCAAGGCGAAGGTGGCCGCGGTGGAGATCGTGGATCCCTACCGCGTGCGCTTCCGGCTCAAGCAGCCGTGGCCCGACTTCCTCACGTTCTACGCCACTCCCGCCACCGGGGCGGCCTGGATCGTGCCGAAGAAGTACGTCGAGAAGGTGGGCGACGAGGGCTTCAAGAAGGCGCCGGTGGGGGCGGGGCCCTACAAGTTCGTCGCGTTCAAGCCCGGGGTCGAGCTGGTGATGGAGGCGCACGAGCGCTACTGGCGCAAGACGCCGATCGTGAAGACGCTCGTCTTCCGGGTCATTCCGGACGACGCCACCCGCCTGGCCGCGCTCAAGCGGGGCGAGATCGACATCGCCTACGGGCTCGTCGGCGAGCTGGCCGAGGAGGTGCGGCGCACCCCCGGCCTCACCCTCAAGGCGGCGCAGATCCCGGTGACGCTCTGGCTCGTCTTCGCGGACCAGGCCGATCCGAGGTCGCCGTGGGCGGACCGGCGCGTGCGGCTGGCCGCGAACCTCGCGATCAACCGGAAGGCGATCAACGAGGCGGGCTATCTCGGGCTCGGCAAGATCTCGGCGAGCATCATCCCGCAGACGCTCGAGTACTACTGGGCCCCGCCGCCCTACGCCTACGACCCGCCGGCGGCGCGCCGGCTGCTCGCGGAGGCGGGGCACCCGCAGGGCTTCGACGGAGGCGATCTCTCGAGCGAGCCCTTCGCGGCCTCCGGCATCGGGGAGCCGGTGCTCAACGACCTCAAGGCGGTGGGCATCCGCCTCCGGCTGCGGCCGGTCGAGCGCGCCGCGTTCCTCAAGCAGTACGGCGACAAGAGCCTGCGCAACGTCATCCTGGCCGGCTCGGGCGCCCCCGGCACCGCGGCCACGCGGCTCGAGCAGTACGTGATCAGCGGCGGGCTCTACACGTACACGAGCGTGCCGGAGGTCGACGGGCTCTACAACGCGCAGGCCAACGAGGGCAACCCGCGCGCCCGGCGCGTCATCCTCGAGAAGATGCAGCAGATCATCCACGACCGGGTGCTGTTCGGGCCGGTGCTCGAGTACGCGTACCTGGTGAGCATCGGGCCGCGCCTCGAGGTCGACAACCTGAACGTGCTGCCCCAGAACCCCTATACCGCTCCCTACGAGGAGCTGAGGCTCCGCGCCCGATGAGCACGAGCACCCAATGAGCACTTCCCTGATGACCAAGCGGCAGCGGGTGACCGCCGCGCTCCGGGGCGAGGCGGTCGACCGGCCCCCGCTCGCGTTCTGGCTGCACAACTTCGCCACCGAGAACTCGGCCCGGGGGCTGGCCGACGAGACGCTTCGCCTCCAGCGCGCGTTCGACTGGGACTTCCTCAAGCCCCAGTCGCGCGCCCAGTGCTTCGCCGAGATGTGGGGCCTCACCTACGCCCCGTCGGGGGAGAAGGCGCGGCAGTACACCGTCACCCACGCGCCGCTCGCCACCGCCGACGACCTCGCGCGGCTGCCGGTGGCGGATCCCGGGTCGGGCGCCCTCGGCGAGCAGCTCGAGGCCCTGCGGCTGATCCGGGCCGCGGTCGGCCCCGACGTGCCGATCATCTGGACGGTGTTCGCGCCGCCCATGATCCTGCCGATGCTGGCGCGCGGCGGCCGCGAGCAGGCCCTGGGCTTCCTCCGCGAGGCGCCCCGCGAGACCGCGCGCGCCTTCGACGTGATGGCGGACACCCTCGCCGAGTACGCGCGGCGCTGCCTGGCCGCCGGCGCCGACGGCCTCTTCTACGCGACCAACGTGGCGACGCGAGCGCTCATGAGCGCGGAGGAGTGCCGCCGCTGGCAGCGGCCGTGGGACCTGCGCATCCTCGAGGCGGTGGCGGGCGCTCCGTTCAACCTGCTCCACGTCTGCGGAGCGGGCATCCACCTGGACGAGTTCGCGGACTACCCGGTCACCGCGCTCTCGTTCGCCACCGTGCCGGGCAACCCGACGCTCGCGGCCGCGCACGGAAAGACCGGGCGCGCGGTGGTGGGCGGGCTGCCGGCCAAGCCCGAGATCGCGGGCCTGACCGAGGCCGCGCTCGTCGAGCGTACCGCGTCGGCGCGGCGGGAGATGCAGGACCGGTGGCTCCTCCTCGGGCCCGACTGCTCGATCAATCCGGACACCCCGGAGCGGCTCCTCCACGCGGTCGGCGCCGCGGCGCGGCAGGCCGCGCCCTAGGGGGCTGGAAGGGCCTGTAACGCTGTGGTAGCATCCGCCCACACCTTCTCCTTTCCAGGAGGCGGACATGGCGCTCGACATCGGCAAGATCCGCAACGTTGCGTTCGTCGGCCATGGCGGGGTGGGCAAGACGTCCCTCGTCGAAGCTCTCCTGCACGCCTGCGGGGCCACCACGCGGCTCGGCAAGGTCGACGACGGCACGACCACCACCGACTTCGACCCCGACGAGATCAAGCGCAAGATCTCGCTCAACACCGCGGCGGCCTTCTGCGACCACAAGGGCCATCGCCTCAACCTGATCGACACCCCCGGGTACGGCGACTTCGTGGCCGACGCCCGGGCGGGGCTGCGGGTGGCCGGCGCGGCGATCGTGGTGGTGGACGCGGTGGCGGGCGTGCAGGTGCAGACCGAGAAGGTCTGGAAGTTCGCCAACGAGTACAACCTGCCCCGCGCGATCGTGATCAACCGGCTCGACCGCGAGCGGGCCGACTTCTACCGCACGCTCGAGGCGCTGCAGAAGCGGCTGAAGGGCCGGCTCGTCCCGCTCCAGCTGCCGATCGGCAGCGAGGCCGGCTTCGGCGGGGTGGTGGACCTGATCACGATGCGCGCCCTCGTCCACGCCGACGGCCGGGCGAAGGACGCCGAGATCCCGGCCGACCTGGAGGAGAGCGCCCGATCCTACCGGGAGAAGCTCAGCGAGGCCGCGGCCGAGACCGACGACGACCTGCTCGCCAAGTACCTGGAGGAAGGCGCCATCGGCGAGGAGGAGATGCTCGGCGCCCTGCGCCGCGCGATCATGTCGGGCGGGGTGGTGCCGGTGCTCTGCGCCTCCGCCACGCGCGGCATCGGGGTGGGGTCGCTGCTCGACCTCATCGTGAAGGAGTTCCCGTCGCCCGCCGATCAGGGCGAGGTGGAGGGCGCGGACCCGCGGACCAAGGCCACCGTCAAGCGCGCCCCCGACGCGAAGGCGCCCCTCTGCGCGATCGTGTTCAAGACCATCACCGACCCGCACGTGGGCAAGCTCTCCGTCTTCCGGGTCTACTCGGGCACGCTGCGGGCCGACAGCCAGGTCTACAACGCGAGCCGCGACAGCCGCGAGCGAATCGGGCACCTGGGCTGGCTCTCCGGCAAGACCCAGAAGGCGGTCGACGCGCTCGGGCCCGGCGAGATCGGGGTGGTGGCCAAGCTCAAGGACACCCTCACCGGCGACACCCTCTGCGACGAGGGCAGCCCGGTCGGGCTGCCCGGCATCAGCTTCCCGGAGCCGGCCATCTCCTTCGCGATCCAGCCGAAGACCCGCGGCGACGAGGACAAGATCTCGACCGCGCTCCACCGCATGGCCGAGGAGGATCCGACCCTGCACCACCACTACGATCCCGAGACCAAGCAGCTGCTGGTCTCCGGGATGGGCCAGCTCCACGTCGAGGTGGTGGTGGAGCGGATGAAGCGCAAGTACAACGTCGACGTCTCGCTGCTGCCGCCGCGCATCCCCTACAAGGAGACGGTCAAGGGGCGCGCCGAGGTGCAGGGCAAGTACAAGAAGCAGACCGGCGGGCGCGGGCAGTACGGCGACACCTGGCTGCGCATCGAGCCCCTCACGCGCGGCGGGGGCTTCGAGTTCGTCGACGACATCTTCGGCGGCGCCATCCCGCGCAACTTCATCCCGTCGGTGGAGAAGGGCGTGCGCGACTGCATGAAGCGCGGGATCTACGCGGGCTACCCGGTGGTGGACCTCAAGGTCACCCTCTACGACGGCTCCTACCACGACGTCGACTCCTCGGACATGGCCTTCCAGATCGCCGCCTCCATGGGCCTGCAGAAGGGCTTCATGGACGCCAAGCCGTGCCTGCTCGAGCCGGTCATGCACGTCGAGGTGAACGTGCCGTCGGAGGGCGCGGGCGACGTGATCGGCGACCTGAACGGCCGACGCGGCCGCATCGTGGGCATGGAGCCGGAGGGCGACGCGGTGGCGGTGCGCGCCCAGGTGCCGATGTCCGAGATGCTCACCTACGAGTCGAGCCTGCGCTCCATGACCGGCGGCCGCGGCGGCTACTCGATGGAGTTCTCGCACTACGAGGAAGTCCCGAGCCAGCTCGCCGAGAAGGTGGTGGCCGCCCACCGCGCCGAGAAGGAAAAGCACTAGCGGATCGCGGCGCGCCCATCCCGGGCGCGCCGCGCCGCCTCCGATCCCCACGTTCCGACGACCGAGGCCCACGCATGTTCGTGACCCACATCGAATGCACCGTCTGCGGCCAGCGTCACGAGGCCGGGCGGCTCCTCACCGTTTGCCAGGCCTGCGGCCAGATGCTCGCGGTCCGCTACGACCTGCCCCGCGTCGCGGCCGCCGTCTCCAAGGAGACGCTCCAGAGCCGGCCGCCCGGGATGTACCGCTTCCGCGAGCTGCTGCCGCTGGCCGCGGGCGAGGAGCCGGTGACGCTCGGCGAGGGCGGCACCCCGCTCCTCGAGCTGCCGCGCCTGGCCGCGCACCTCGGGCTGCGGCATCTCTGGGCCAAGGACGAGGGCCAGAACCCGACCGGCACCTTCAAGGCGCGCGGGCTCGGGATGGCCATCACCAAGGCGCGCACCCTCGGCGTCCGCGGGCTCATGATCCCGTCCGCGGGCAACGCGGGCGGCGCCGCCGCGGTCTACGGGGCGCGGGCGGGGCTCCCGGTCGCGGTGGTCGTGCCGCGCGACACGCCGGAGGCCGCGATCGCCGAGGCCGCGCTCGCCGGGGCGCACGTCTTCACGATCGACGGCACCATCGCCACCGCCGGGCGGGCCATCGCGTCGGTCGCGCCCGCGCTCGGCTGGTTCGACCTGGCCACGCTCAAGGAGCCCTACCGGCTCGAGGGCAAGAAGACGATGGGCCTCGAGCTGGCCGAGCAGCTCGGCTGGGACGCGCCCGACGTGCTGCTCTACCCGACCGGCGGCGGCACCGGGCTGGTCGGCATCTGGAAGGCCTACGAGGAGCTCGGCACCATGGGCTGGGTCAAGGCCGGCCAGCCGCGCTTCATCGCGGTGCAGGCCGAGGGCTGCGCCCCGCTCGTGCGCGCCTGGAAGGACAAGGCCGAGACCACCTCGGTCGTGGAGAACCCGATGACCGACGCGCCCGGCCTCCGCGTGCCCGGCCCCTTCGCCGGGCGGCAGATGCTCCGCATCCTCCGCGAGACCGACGGCTTCCCGCAGCCGGTGAGCGAGCGGGAGATCGTCGACGCCCAGCGGCTCCTGGCGCGCGTCGAGGGGATCTGGACCGCTCCCGAGGCGGCCGCGACCCTGGCCGCGCTCCTTCACATGAAGGACGACGGGCAGGTCGAGCCCACCACGCGCGTCGTGCTCGTCCTCACCGGCGCCGGCATCAAGTACCCGCCGCCCGCGATGCCGAGGCCGGCGCATCTCGAGGGAACCCCGGAGGCGATGCTCGCCCGGTTCAAGGAGGCGATGGGACAGCCATGAGCGCACTCACTCGCCGGGGATTCCTCCGGGCGTCGGGCCTCGGGCTGGGCGTGCTGGCCGGCGGCGGCCTGGCCGGCTGTGCCGCGTCGATGAAGGGCGACTTCATGCCGAAGGCCGGGCCGCGGGTCGTCGTCATCGGGGGCGGGTGGGGCGGCGCCACCGCGGCGAAGTACGTGCGGCTGCTCGACCCGGGCGTCGAGGTCGTCCTGATCGAGCCCAACCGCCAGTTCGTCTCCTGCCCGTTCAGCAACCTGGTCCTGGCCGGTCTCCGCAGCATCGACTCGCTCACCATGGGCTACGACGGCCTCCGCAAGCACGGGGTGCGGATCATCCACGAGACCGCGAGCGCCATCGAGCCCGACACCAAGCGGGTGCGCCTCGGCGAGGGCTATCTCCAGTACGACCGGCTCGTGGTCTCGCCCGGGGTGGACTTCCAGTGGGAGCAGGTGGAGGGGCTCGCGCAGAGCCAGGACACGGTCCTGCACGCGTGGAAGGCGGGGCCGCAGACGGTGCAGCTCGCCCAGCAGCTGGCCGCGATGCCGGACGGCGGGGTCTTCGTGCTGAGCATCCCGCTCGCGGCCTATCGCTGCCCGCCCGGCCCCTACGAGCGGACCTCGATGGTGGCCTGGTACCTCAAGACCAACAAGCCGCGGTCCAAGCTGATCGTGCTGGACGCCAACCAGAACATCATCTCGAAGGCCGCGCTCTTCCGCGAGGCGTGGCAGGCCTATCCCAACATCGACTACCGGCCGGCCAGCCGCGTGATCGGGGTGGATCCGGGCGCGCGCGAGGTGCGGACCGAGTTCGACCGGATCCGCTACGACGTGGTCAACATCATCCCGCCGCAGCGCGCGGGCGCCATCGCGGTGCAGGCGGACCTGGTCGGCGGCGACAAGCGCTGGTGCGAGGTCAACCACGTGACCTACGAGTCGGTGAAGCAGCCGGGCATCCACGTGATCGGCGACGCCACCATCGGCCTGCCGGTGCCGAAGTCGGGCAACGTGGCCAACGCGATGGGCAAGATCACCGCGGCCTCGGTGGTGAGCCTGATCCGCGGCCAGCAGCCGGCCGCGCTGGCGCCCGGCAACACCTGCTATTCCTGGGTGAGCGACCGCGACGCCATCGCGGTGGTCAACGCGTACAAGATCGAGAACGGCAAGGTCGTGCAGATCGAGCAGAAGCTCACGCCGGGCCCGAGCCCGCTGGTGGCCCAGCGCGCGGTGGGCTGGGCCCAGTCCATCTGGGCGGACGTCCTCGCATGAGCGCCGCCGGAATCGCGTCCGGAAGGAGGGCTTGCATGCCGACCGTGCT
Organism: uncultured Candidatus Rokubacteria bacterium; assembly: GCA_963841755.1. Lineage (GTDB taxonomy): Bacteria > Methylomirabilota > Methylomirabilia > Rokubacteriales > CSP1-6 > CAMLFJ01. The sequence continues at coordinate 332,587 of CAWJDX010000017.1, read as the reverse complement.
CGGTGGCCTCGTCATCGCCGCCGGGCTCCTGCTCGGCTCCCTGTCCGGCATCCTTTCGCCGGTGACCGCGGAGGCGGCCGGCCCGCTCGACGACCGCGGCGCGCTCAAGTCGATCACCTGCGCGGCGTGCCACGGCGCGGCCGGGAACAGCCGGTCGAGCGCCATGCCGATCATCGCCGGGCTCGACGCGGCCTACTTCAGGAAGCAGATCGAGGACTACGCGGCCGGCCGGCGCCTGTCGGCGGAGATGGAGCCCTACGCCAAGCAGGTGCGCGACCTGGGCGTGGACGACGTCGCGGCCTACTTCGCCTCGCGCCGGCGCGAGCCCACCCCGGTGCCGTCGCCCGCGGACGCGATCGAGCGCGGGAGCCGCGCGGCCGCCCAGTGCGTGGTCTGCCACGGGCCACGCGGCCAGGGCGACGCGGCCAAGGGCATCCCGAGCCTGGCCGGCCAGGCCCCCGGCTACCTGCGCGAGCAGATGCTCCTGTTCAAGCAGGACCGGCGCAGTCCGGGCGATCCGGCGCTGGCGGCGCTGAAAGCGCTGCTGAAGACGGTCCCGGACGAGACCTTCGCTGATCTCGCCGCGTACTACTCGAGTCTCCGCTAGCGCGACTCGCGCTATATTGGTGGCTCCCATGAGCCACCCTGGAGGAGGAACGGCGGGGTCGCCTGCGTGACGCTGGCGCTCGCTCTCCTTCTCTTCGGCCTCGCCTTCTGCGGGGCCTTCATCTCCGGGCTGGTGGGCGTGGGCGGCGCGGTCGTGATGATCCCGCTGCTCTACTACGTCCCGCCGCTGCTGGGAGCCGGCCAGCTGCCGATCCAGGAAGTGGCCGGGCTCAGCATGACCCAGGTGCTCGCCGCCGCGATCGTCGGCGCCTGGAGCCACGGACGCCACGCCCTCGTCCACCACCGGCTGGCCTGGACCGGCGGGCCCGCGATGGCGGGGGGCGCGCTGCTGGGCGCGCTCGCCTCCGCCCACGTCTCCGGTCGCGCGCTGCTCGCCACCTTCGCGCTGATGACCACCGCGGCGCTCCCGCTGATGCTCGTCACGCCCGCGGAGCCCGCGCGCGACGGCGACCCGGCCGCGGTCCCGTTCAGCCGCCCGGCCGCGGTCGGGCTCCCGGGCGCGATCGGGCTCATGGCCGGCCTCGTGGGCGCGGGCGGCGCGTTCCTCCTCGTCCCGGTGCTGGTCGGGCTGATGCACATCCCGATGCGGCTCGGCATCGGCACCTCGCTCGCCATGGTGGGCATGGCCGCGGTGACCGGGTTCCTCGGCAAGGCCGCGACCGGTCAGGTGCCGCTGTGGCCCGCGGCGACCGTGGTGCTGGGCTCGCTGACCGGGGCGCCGCTCGGCGGGCGGGTGAGCCGCCGGGTGCCGGTGCGGGTGCTTCGCGGCGTGCTCGCGGGTATCATCGCCCTGGTCATGCTGCGCGTCTGGCACGACGTGGCGACCCACTGACATGCGATACGGCTTCGTCATCGACCAGCGCAAGTGCATCGGCTGTCACGCCTGCACGGTGGCCTGCAAGGAGGAGAACCAGGTCCCGCTCGGGGTGAACCGCACGTGGGTGAAGTACATCGAGAAGGGGGTGTTCCCGGACACCCGGCGCTACTTCAGCGTCATGCGCTGCAACCACTGCGACAACGCGCCCTGCGTGACGATCTGCCCGACGGTGGCGCTCTATCGCCGGCCCGACGGCATCGTCGACTTCGACGGGGACCGCTGCATCGGCTGCAAGTCGTGCATGCAGGCGTGCCCCTACGACGCGCTCTACATCGATCCCGAGACCAAGACCGCGGCCAAGTGCCACTACTGCGCCCACCGGGTGGAGAGCGGCCTCGAGCCGGCGTGCGTGGTGGTGTGCCCGGTCCAGGCCATCGTGCCGGGCGATCTCGACGATCCGCACAGCACGATCTCGCGGCTCGTCGCCTCGCAGCAGACGCAGGTGCGCAAGCCGGAGCAGGGGACGCGGCCCAAGCTCTACTATCTCGGCGCGGAGGCGGCCGCGCTCACGCCGGACATGCAGGAGCGCCGCGGCGGGTTCGTGTTCTCGCAGGTCGGCAGCATCCCGAGCCCGGGCCAGCCGAATCGCCCGGCCGCTCCCGCGATCGCGCGGCGCGAGCTCGTCGGCCACCGCGGTGACGGACGGAATGGATCTGCTCGCGCTGGCGCGCACCGTCTATGACGTCGCGCACCCCGCGCGGCCGTGGGGGTGGAAGGTCGCCGCGTACCTGTGGACGAAGTCGATCGCGGCGGGCGCGTTCCTGGTCGCCTCGCTCGGCCTCGCGGCGGGCCTGCTGACCGCCGACGCGCTGGTCGGGCTCGCGGTGCCGGTGATCGGGCTCGCGTTCCTGCTCCTGACCAGCCTGCTCCTGGTCTTCGACCTGAAGCGCCCGGAGCGCTTCCTCTATCTGGTCTTCAAGCCGAACCCGCGCTCGTGGCTGGTGCTGGGCGGCTTCATCCTGTTCGCGGCCGGGCTGCTCGGCGCCCTCTGGCTGCTCGCGGGCGTGATGTCGAACCTGCTGGCGCTGCAGCTCCTGGCCTGGCCCACCGCGGCGGTGGCCGCGGCCACCGCGGGCTACAGCGCGTTCCTCTTCGGGCAGGCCGAGGGCCGCGATTTCTGGCAGAGCCCGCTGCTGCTGCCCCACCTGCTGGTGGCCGCGCTCGTGGCCGGCTCGGCGAGCCTGCTCCTCGCCGCCAACGCGCTCGGCAGCGCGTCCATCATCACCGGCGGCCTCGGCCTCGTGCTCTGGGGCTCGCTGCTGGTGAGCGCCCTGGTCCTGTTCGCGGAGCTGTTCACCGCGCACGGCACGCAGGACGCGGCGCGGGCGGCCCGCCTGCTCACCCACGGGCCCCTGCGGGTGGCGCTCTGGGGCGGCGTGGTGGTCGGGGGCATCGTGCTGCCGCTCGTGCTGCTGCTGAGCGCGTCGGTGCCGTTCGGCTCGGAGCTGGCCGCGGGGCTCGCCCTGGCCGGCCTCTGGCTCTGGGAAGAGCTCTGGATCCGCGCGGGCCAGATCGATCCCGCTCAGCTAGGAAGGGGTCAGGTCTTGCATTACGACATTTTCGCGACGCGAGGGCAGACCACCAGGGAGGAAATGTCGTAATGCAAGACCTGACCCCAAACGAGCCGCTGCATCCGGTGGCGCGGACGCTGGCGGCGCCCGCGTCGGGCCTCACGCGGTTTCCGCCCGCGGCGCGGTGGGACGACTGGGAGGAGCTGCGACAGCAAGGCGTGGCCGCGCAAGGTCAAGCGCCGCTTCCAGCTCATCCCCACGATCTGCTTCAACTGCGAGGCGGCCTGCGGGCTGCTCGCCTACGTGGACGCCGAGACGCTCAAGGTCCACAAGTTCGAGGGCAACCCGGTGCACCCGGGCAGCCGCGGCCGCAACTGCGCCAAGGGCCCGGCCACCCTCAACCAGATCACGGACCCGGAGCGCATCCTCTATCCGCTGCGGCGCGCGGCCGGCCGCGGCGAGGGCAAGTGGGAGCGGGTGACCTGGGACGAGGTGCTCGACGACATCGGCGGGCGCATCCGGAAGGCGCTGGTCGAGGGCCGGCAGAAGGAAGTGATGTACCACCTGGGGCGGCCCGGGCCACGAGCTGATCTACCTCCAGCGCGTCTTCCACGCGTGGGGCATCGACGGCCACAACAGCCACACCAACGTCTGCTCGGCCTCCGCGCGCGCGGGCTACGCCTTCTGGCACGGGCTCGACCGGCCCTCGCCCGACCACAGCAAGGCGCGCTTCATCCTGCTGCTGTCCTCGCACCTCGAGGCCGGCCACTACTTCAACCCGCACGCCCAGCGGATCATCGACGGCAAGATGGCGGGGGCCAAGATCTGCGTGGTCGACACGCGGCTCAGCAACACCGCGTCGATGGCCGACTACTGGCTCTCGCCCTGGCCCGGCAGCGAGGCCGCGATGCTGCTGGCCATCGTGCACTGCATGCTGCGCGACGGCACGTGGGACCGTGAGTTCGTCCGCCGCTGGGTGAACTGGGAGGAGTACCTGCGCGAGGAGCGCCCCGACCTGCCGGTGACCATGGCCGCCTTCGAGGAGGCCCTCAAGGCCCTCTACGCCTCCTACACCCCCGAGTTCGCGGAGCGGGAGTCGGGCGTGCCGGCGGCCCGCATCGAGGAGGTCGCGCGCGAGGTCGGCCGCGCCGGGAGCGCGCTCTCCACCCACGTGTGGCGCAACGCGGCCGCGGGCAACCTCGACGGCTGGGAAGTGGCGCGCGCGCTGGAGCTGATCGTGGTCCTCGCGGGCGCGGTGGCCACCCCGGGCGGCACCGCCCCCAGCGGGTGGAACAAGGCGGTCCCGGCCCCGCCGATGATGCCGCCGCCGGGCAAGGTGTGGAGCGAGCTCCTGATGCCGCGCGAGTACCCGCTCTCCTTCTTCGAGATGAGCTTCCTCCTGCCGCACTTCCTCAAGGAGGCGCGCGGCAAGCTCGCGATGTACTTCACGCGGGTCTACAACCCGGTGTGGACCAACCCGGACGGCATGTCGTGGATCGAGATGCTGACCGACGAGGCCAAGGTCGAGCGCCACGCCTGCCTCACCCCGACCTGGAGCGAGACCGCGTGGTTCGCGGACTACGTGCTGCCGATGGGGCACGCCTCCGAGCGCCACGACCTCATGAGCCAGGAGACCCACGCCGCGCGCTGGATCGGCTTCCGCCAGCCGGTGCTGCGGGTGGCGCTCGAGAAGCAGGGCAAGACCTTCGATCACACCTGGCAGGCCCACGAGACGGCCGGGCTCGGGCAGGTGTGGGAGGAGGACGAGTTCTGGATCGAGCTGTCGTGGCGCATCGATCCCGACGGCTCGCTCGGCATCCGCAAGTACTTCGAGTCGCCCTACCGGCCGGGCGAGAAGCTCCGCATCGAGGAGTTCTACCGCTGGATCTTCGAGCACAGCGTGCCCGGCCTGCCCGCGGCGGCCGAGCGCGAGGGCCTGACCCCGCTCGCCTACATGCGCAAGTACGGCGCGTTCCTGGTCCAGGACAACGTCTACGGCACGCACGAGACGTCGCTCACCCCGGCGGAGCGCGAGGGGGCCGCCGCCGATCCCGCCTCGCACCTGGTCATGAAGAGCGGGGCGTCGGTGGGGGTGGAGGTGGACGGGCAGTGGATGGGCGGCTTCCCCACGCCCTCGCGCAAGCTCGAGTTCTTCTCCAAGACCCTCAAGGACTGGAAGTGGCCGGAGCACGCGGTGCCGACCTACGCGCGGAGCCACGTGCACTGGTCCGAGATCGACCGCAACCGGGGCGAGATGGCGCTGCTGCCCACCTTCCGGCTGCCGACGCTGATCCACTCGCGCTCCGGCAACGCCAAGTGGCTCTACGAGATCTCGCACAACAACCCGCTCTGGCTGCATCCGGAGGACGCGGCGCGCTTCCGGGTGGAGACCGGCGATCTGTTGAAGGTCACCACCGAGATCGGCCACTTCGTCGACCGGGTCTGGGTCACCGAGTCGATCCGGCCCGGCGTGCTGGCCTGCTCGCACCACCTGGGGCGCTGGCGGCTCTCCGAGCAGACCGGCGGCGAGCGCTGGTCCACCGCGCTCGTGAAGCTCGACCGGACCGGGCCCGGCCAGTGGCGCCTCCGCCACGTGCACGGGGTGCGGCCGTGGGAGAGCGCCGATCCCGACTCGCAGCGGGTGTGGTGGGAGGACGCGGGCGTGCACCAGAACCTCACCTTCCCGGTGCACCCGGACCCGGTGAGCGGCCAGCACTGCTGGCATCAGAAGGTGACGGTGAGCCGGCCGGGGCCCGACGACCTCTACGGCGACGTGGTGGTCGACACCAACAAGTCGTTCGAGGTCTACCGCAAGTGGCTCGCGATGGCGCGGCCGGCCCCGGGGCCGGGCGGGCTGCGCCGGCCGCTCTGGCTGCCGCGCGCCTTCAAGCCCGACGCCTCCACCTACCGGCTCGACGGGGCGTGAGCCCGTTGACTTCGTCGCGAACGGAGGCATCCTGAGGGCCATGAGCAGAGGCCTCACGCGGCGCGCGTGGCTCGGGCTCGCGACGCTCGGCGCGGTCGGCGCGGGCGTGCGCCCGCGGATCGCGGCCGCGCAGGGCCATCTCGCCAACCTCGCCCCCGAGGAGCCGATCGCGGCCACGCTGCGTCGCCTCTTCGCCGACCGCCCGATCAAGGACGGGGCGGCCGTCATCGGCATCGAGATGCCGCTGATCGCGGAGGACGGCGGCTCGGTGCCGATCGCGGTGGAGGTGAAGTCGCCGATGACGCCGGAGAGCCACGTCAAGGCGATCTACATCCTGGCCGAGAAGAACCCGCGCCCGCTGAACGTGAAGATGAGCCTCACCCCGGCGGCGGGGCAGGCCTTCGTGGCGACCAACCTGCGCCTGGCCGACAGCGGCCCGGTGCGCGTGGTGGCCGAGATGAGCGACGGCACCGTCCTGATGGCGGCGCGCGAGGTCCGCGTGACCGTGGCCGGCTGCGCGGCCTGAGCCGATGGCCGATCCCGGGCGCGTGAAGCTCGCGGTGCCCGCGAGCGTGCGGCGGGGCACGGTGGCGCGCCTGCGGGCCCTGGTCCTGCACCCCCAGGAGCGGGTGGAGCGGCAGGGCGGGCGGTCGGTCGAGCGCAACTACCGCTTCGTCAACCGCGTCGTGGTAACGTACCTCGGCCGCGACATCGTGGAGCTGGAGCCGTCGACCGCGATCAGCGAGAACCCGTCGTTCACGATTCCGTTCCGGGCCACCGAGACCGGGCTGCTCAAGGTGACGTTCTTCGATACGCACGGCGGACGATTCGAAGGCACGGCCGAGGTGAAGGTCACGTGATCGCGCGCGCGCTCGCGGCCGCGCTCGCGCTCGGCCTGCTCCTGACCGCCCGGGCGGACGCGGCCGACGCCCTCGATCGCCTCATGCGCCCCCTCAACCTCACCGCGCTGCCCGGCGCGCGCGCGACCGACTTCTCGCTGCCCTCGGTCGGAGGCGGCAAGGTCTCGCTCGCCGAGCAGCAGGGCAAGGTCGTGCTGGTGTACTTCTGGGCCACCTGGTGCCCGTACTGCCGCCGCGAGCTGCCCGCCGGCATCGAGCAGGTCACCCGCGAGCGCCGCGGCCAGCCGTTCACGGTGCTCGCGGTGAGCATCGAGGAGCCGAAGGACCTGGTCGCGAGCTGGGTGAAGGGCGCGGGCGTGACGCTGCCGGTGCTGCTCGACTACGACGGCGCGGTCGCGCGGGACTATCGGGTCACCGCCACGCCGACCACGTTCGTGATCGGGCGCGACGGGCGCCTGGTGGCGCGGGCCGCGGGCAACCGCGAGTGGGAAGGCCCCGCCGGCCGCGCCCTGCTCGACGCCCTGGTCGCCGCGCCCGCGAAGTAGCCTCGGGGCCGCTCCCACCCATGGCCACCGAGTCCCCGATCGACAGCCTCGACACCGACATCCTGATCCTGGGCGCGGGCGGCGCCGGGCTCTGCGCGGCCCTGCACGCGGCCGATCACTCGCCGGACCTGACGATCACGGTGGCGGTGAAGGGCCTGCTCGGCCGCGCCGGCTGCACCCGCATGGTCCAGGGCGGCTACAACGCGGTGCTCGGGCACCCGGACTCCGTCGAGGCGCACCTGATCGACACCCTGCACGGCGGCGGGTGGATCAACGACCAGGAGCTGGTGTGGACGCTCGTCAAGGAGGCGCCCGCCCGCGTGCTCGAGCTGGAGGCGCGCTACGGCTGCTTCTTCGATCGGCACCCGGACGGCCGTATCCACCAGAAGCCGTTCGCGGGCCAGACGCACGATCGCACCATCCACAAGGGCGACCTCACCGGCATCGAGATCATGAACCGGCTGACCGAGCAGGTGTGGCGGCGGCCGTCGATCCGGAGCCTCGAGGAGCACCGCGCGGTCGAGCTGCTGCGCGGCGACGGCGGGCAGGTGGGGGGCGCGCTCCTCCTCGACATCCGGCGCGGGAGCTTCGTGCTGGTCCGGAGCCGCGCCATCCTGCTCGCGATGGGCGGCGGCCCCACCATGTACAAGGTCATCGCCTGCTCGGCCGACAAGTCCTCCGACGGCATCGCGCTCGGCCTGCGCGCGGGCGTGCGCCTGCGCGACATGGAGATGGTGCAGTTCCACCCGACCGGGCTCATCGTGCCCAACTCGCTCATGACCGGCGCGCTCCTCGAGGAGGGCCTGCGCGGGGCGGGCGGCCGCCTGCTCAACGGCCGCGGCGAGCGGTTCATGCAGCGCTACGACGCGACCCGCCTCGAGCGGTCCACCCGCGACCTGGTCGCGCGCGCGTGCTTCATCGAGGTCTCCGAGGGCCGGGGCACGCCGAACGGCGGGGTGTGGATCGACGTCTCCCACCTGGGCGCCGAGGTGGTCGAGGAGAGCTTCCGCGGCATGGTGCGCCGCTGCCGCGACTTCGGCCGCGACCTGGCCCGCGAGCCGGTCGAGGTGGGCCCGACCGCGCACTTCATGATGGGCGGCGTCGTCATCGACCGCGCCTGTCGCACCGACGCGGAGGGGCTCTTCGCGGCGGGCGAGGACTCGGGGGGCGTGCACGGGGCGAACCGGCTCGGCGGCAACGGGGTGGCCGAGTCCACCGTGTTCGGCGGCATCGCGGGCGACGTGATGGCGGAGTGGGTGGTGGGGCGACCCCGCCCGCCGATCTCCCCCGCGCTCGTGGACGCGGCGGTCGCCGCGCTCAGCGCGCCGCTCGCCCGCAGCGAGGGCGAGAACCTCTACACCCTGCAGGCCCAGCTCCGCCAGGTCATGTGGGACCACGTGGGGCTCATCCGGTCCGGGGAAGGGCTCAAGCGCGCGCTCGTCGAGATCGAGGACGTGGGGCGCCGGCTCGAGACGCGTCGCGGTGCGCGGAGGCGGCGCCTACAACCTCGCCTGGCAGGACTGGATCAACCTCCAGAGCCAGACCACCGCGGCGTGGCTCATCGCGCGCAGCGCGCTCGAGCGCACCGAGAGCCGCGGCTCGCACTACCGTCGCGACTTCCCGGAGACCGCGACCGAGGCGGTGGCGGTCATCGCGGGCTACGCCGACGGGGCGGGGCCCAAGGTGTGGACCGAGCCGGTACGCTACACGCGCCTCCGGCCGGACGCGACGCGCCTGCCGGTCGCGGTGGACGTCGGCGACTGATGGCCAAGCGGCCGCGGCGGATCCTGCGGCGGCGGTGGGCCACCACCGAGGGCTGGCGCGCCACCCCGGCCGGGATGTGGGCCTGGCTCGCCCAGCGCGGGGCCGCGGTCGCGCTGCTCGCGGTGATCGTGCTGCACCTGCGCAACCCCTTCTGGCGCCCGGTGCAGGCGACCCTCCTCGCGCTCGTGCTGCTCCACGGCCTGCTCGGGGTGCGCGCGATCGTGCTCGACTTCGGCCTGCCGGTGCGGTGGCACCGGGCCCTGCTCGCCGGGGCGCTGGTCCTGGGCGTCGTGGTCTTCGCGGCCTTCTGGGGGTGGCGATGGTACTGAAGGTCTTCCGCTGGTCCCCCGGCTTTCGCGAGCGCCTGCAGCGCTTCTGGGTGCCGGCCAAGGAAGGCATGACGGTGCTCGACGCCCTGGTCGACGCCCAGCGCCGGCTCGACCCGACCCTCGCCTTCCGCTACGCCTGCCGCGTCGGCATGTGCGGCTCCTGCGCGATGGTGGTGAACGGGCGCGAGCGCTGGGCCTGCCGCACCTTGCTCAAGACTCTGAAGACCGGCATCGTAACCGTGCGTCCGCTCTACCACTTTCCGCTGGTGCGCGACCTGGTGGTGGACATGGCCCCGCTGGCCGAGCAGACCGCGCGGGTGGGCGGCGCCTTCGTGCCCGCCGCCGGGCCGCCGACCGCGGCCCGCATCGGCCGCGACGCGGCCGAGCGCCGCCGCATCGACCCCGCCATCGAGTGCATCGGCTGCGGCATGTGCATGTCGGCCTGCACCATGGTGGCCAACGACCCGCGCTTCCCCGGTCCCGCCGCCCTCAACCGCCTCTTCACCCTGGAAGAGGACAGCCGCGACGTGGGCCACCCCGAGCGCGCCGCGGTGATGCTCAGCGAGGACGCGCTCACCCGCTGCCACACCCAGGCCAACTGCACCGACGTCTGCCCCATGGAAATCTCCCCCACCCAGTCGATCCTCGCCCTCCGCCGCCGCGCCGCCCGCCGCCTACTCTCCTGAACCCAAGCAGACCAGCTGAACGAGAGCCCGCGGCCTGGGGGAGTGCGGGGGCCATTTCTGGGCCCCCGCAGCTGAAAAGCTTGAAGAACTAGACGAATGTCCGCCGCTCCACCCACCTGCCTCTTCTGCCAGATCGCGCGTGGCCAGACCCCGGCCGCCCGCGTGCTGGAGACGGAAACCGTGATCGCCTTCCTCGACCACCGCCCGCTCTTCCCCGGCCACTGCCTGGTCATCCCGCGCGAGCACGTCGACACGCTCGGCGACCTGCCGCGCCCGCTGACCGCGCCGCTCTTCGACGCGGCCGCCGCGGTGGCGCGCGCGCTCGAGGCCGGGCTCGGCGCCGACGGCAGCTTCGTGGCGATCAACAACCGGGTGAGCCAGAGCGTGCCGCACCTGCACGTGCACGTGGTGCCGCGGCGGCGCGGCGACGGGCTGCGCGGCTTCTTCTGGCCCCGCGGCCGCTACGAGAGCCCGGCCGCGATGGAGGAGACCCGCGCCCGCATCGCCGCCGCGCTCGCAGGAGGGGCGCTCGACGCGCGGGCGTGACCCGCGGCGGACCGGCTCAGCGCCCGGCGCGGTGCTCCGCGGGGCGCAGCCCGCCCGAGAGGTTCGACGCGCTGTTGATCAGCGCGATGTGCGAGAGCGCCTGCGGGAAGTTGCCGAGCTGGCGGCGGGCGCGCGGGTCGTACTGCTCGGCGAGCAGGCCCACGTCGTTGCGCAGGCCGAGGAGCCGGTCGAAGAGCCGCCGCGCCTCGTCGCGCCGCCCCTGCAGCACCAGGTTGTCGACCAGCCAGAACGAGCAGGCCAGGAACACGCCCTCGCCGGGCGGCAGGCCGTCCACGCCCGTCTCGGTCGGAGTAGCGCAGCACGAGGCCGTCGACCATCAGCTCGCGCTCGATCGCGGCCACCGTGCCGCGCACGCGCGGATCCTCCGGCGGCAGGAAGCCCACCAGCGGGATCATGAGCAGGCTCGCGTCCAGCTCGCGCGCGCCGTAGGCCTGCACGAAGGCGTTGCGGGCCGGATCGAAGCCGCGGCGGCAGACGTCGGCGTGGATGGCCGCGCCGAGCGCGCGCCAGCGATCGGGCTCGCCCCGGCCGGCCGCCTCGGTCAGCTTGACCATGCGGTCGGCGGCGACCCACGCCATCACCTTGGAGTGGGTGAAGTGCCGGCGGGGCCCGCGCACCTCCCAGATGCCCTCGTCGGGCTCCGTCCACACCGACTCGAGATGCTCCATCAGCTTGGTGACGACGCGCGAGCCCTCCGGGTCCCGCTCGAGCCCGTGCGCGCTCGGCCGCGTGGGCCGCGTCGAGCATCTCGCCCCAGACGTCGAGCTGGAACTGGGCGTGGGCCGCGTTGCCGATGCGCACCGGGGCCGAGCCCGCGTAGCCCGGCAGCCAGGGCAGCTCGATCTCGGTGAGGCGGCGCTCGCCCGCGAGCCCGTACATGACCTGCACCTGCTCGGGCGTGCCGGCGAGCGCCCGGAGCAGCCACTGCCGCCAGGCGCGCGCCTCGTCGAGGTAGCCGCCCAGCACGAGCGCGTAGAGGGCGAAGGTGGCGTCGCGCACCCAGCAGATGCGGTAGTCCCAGTTGCGCACCCCGCCCAGCTGCTCGGGCAGCGAGGTGGTCGGCGCGGCCACGATGCCGCCGGTGGGCTCGTAGATGAGCGCCTTGATCGTGACGAGCGAGCGCACCACCGCGTCCCGGTCGGGCCCCTGGAAGCGGCAGGCGTCCACCCACCGGCGCCACCAGGCCTCCGTGTCGCGCACCGCCTCGTCGGCGTCGAGCGGCGGCGGCGCGGGCAGGTGAGAGGGATGCCAGGCGAGCGTCAGCGAGCGGCGCTGGCCGGCCGCGACCTCGAAGTCGGCCACGGTGGTGAGCCCCTCGCCGCGCAGCGGCAGGTCGGTGGCGAGCGCGAGCGCCTCGGGCCCGGCCACCGCGTGGATGCCGTCCGCGGTCCGGCGCACCCAGGGGACCACGGAGCCGTAGTCCATGCGCATCACCAGCTCCATGCGCATCGCCACGGTGCCCCGCGTGCCGACGACCTGGCGGATCAGGACCGGCGGGCCCTCGCGCTGGGGCATGCAGTCGACCACCGTCACCGCGCCGCCGTCGGTCTCGAACTCGGTCTCCAGCACCAGGGTGCCGTCGCGGTACCGGCGGCGGATGGAGCGGGCGCCGTCGCGCGGGGCCAGGCTGAACCGGCCGTGCTCGGGGCCGCCCAGCAGGGCCGCGAAGCAGGCGGGGGAGTCGAAGCGGGGCAGGCAGAGCCAGTCGATGGAGCCGCGGCGCGAGACCAGGGCCGCGGTCTCGCCGTCTCCGATCAGCGCGTAGTCCTCGATGGGGTCGGACATGGGTGTGGGCGGGGGCGTTCCCTTGACCTCCCCCGGGCGACATGTTAGCGTAACTCGTGATTTTACCTGGTCGCCTCCTGCCTAGCCGGTGGGAGGCGATACGTGTGTGTGCGGTCTGCCGTCGGGCCCACTGGGAGCAGCGGCGGCGGCCGCTCAGCGAGAAATAGTCGAGGAGGCCCACCATGGCGGTTGACCAGATCAAGCGGCTGTACGAATCCATGCCCGGCAAGCTCGACGAGGCGCGCCGGCGCTTCGGCCGCGGGCTCACCCTGGCGGAGAAGATCCTGGTCGCCCACGCCGACGACTTCGCCAAGCAGGAGTGGAGCCGCGGCAAGGCCCAGCTGAGACTGCGGGTGGATCGGGTGGCCCTGCAGGACGCCACCGGCCAGATGGCCCTGCTCCAGTTCATGCAGGCGGGCAAGAAGCAGGTGGCGGTGCCGAGCACGGTGCACTGCGACCACCTGATCCGGGCGGAGAGCGGCGCGGCGGCGGACATGGAGCGCGCCATCGCGGAGAATCGCGAGGTCTACGACTTCCTGTACTCGACCTCCAAGAAGTACGGGATCGGCTTCTGGAAGCCGGGCGCCGGCATCATCCACCAGGTCGTGCTCGAGAACTACGCCTTCCCCGGCGGCCTCATGATCGGCGCCGACTCCCACACCCCGAACGCGGGCGGCCTCGGCATGGTCGCCATCGGGGTGGGCGGCGCGGACTGCGGCGAGGCGATGGCGGGGCTCGCCTGGGAGGTGCTCGATCCCAAGCTGATCGGCATGCACCTGACCGGCAAGCTCGCGGGCTGGAGCTCGCCCAAGGACGTGATCACGTATCTCTGCGGGCTCCTGACCGTCAAGGGCGGCACCAACAAGATCATCGAGTACTTCGGGCCGGGGGCGGAGTCGATCAGCGCCACCGGCAAGGGCACCATCTGCAACATGGGCGCGGAGCTGGGGGCGACCACCTCGCTCTTCCACTTCGACGACCGGATGGCGGCCTACCTGCGCGCCACCGACCGGGCCGACATCGCGCGGCTGGCCGAGCAGCACCGCCAGCACCTGGTGGCCGATCCGGACGTGCTGCGCGACCCGCGGAAGTTCTACGACGAGGTGGTCGAGCTCAACCTCTCGGAGCTCGAGCCGCACATCGTGGGCCCGCACTCGCCGGACCGGGCGCGCCCGATCTCGAAGCTCGCGGCCGAGGTGAAGAAGGAAGGCTGGCCGGCCCAGATCCGCCAGACCCTCATCGGCTCCTGCACCAACTCCTCCTACGAGGACATGCGGCGGGCCGCCCACATCGCGATGCAGGCGCTCAAGGCGGGCGTCAAGGCCAAGACCCCGTTCCTGGTGACCCCGGGCTCGGAGCGCATCTACCAGACGATCAAGCGCGACGGCATCATGGACACCTTCCAGAAGATCGGAGGGCACCGTGCTCGCGAACGCGTGCGGGCCGTGCATCGGGCAGTGGAAGCGCAGCGACGTGGGCAAGGAGGAGACCAACACCATCGTCTCCTCGTTCAACCGGAACTTCCCCGGCCGCAACGACGGCAGCGCCTCCACGCTGTCGTTCCTGACCAGCCCCGAGATCGTGACCGCGATGGCCTTCGGGGGCACGCTCGAGTTCGACCCGGTGCACGGGACGATTCCCGGCCCCGACGGCAAGCCGTTCCGCTTCACCGCGCCGGAGGGCGAGGAGCTGCCCGCCCAGGGCTTCGCGGGCGGCGACGCGGGCTTCGAGGCGCCCGCCGCCGACGGCGACAGCGTGCAGGTGGTGATCGCGCCGAACAGCGAGCGGCTGCAGCTGCTGCAGCCGTTCCCGCGCTGGGATGGGCGGGACTTCGGGGAGCTTCCCATCTTGGTGAAGACCAAGGGCAAGACCACCACCGACCACATCTCGCCCGCCGGCGCGTGGCTGCGGTTCCGCGGGCACCTCGACCGGATCAGCGACAACATGTTCCTGGGCGCGGTCAACGCGTTCACCGGCGAGGCGGGCAAGGGCGTCAACCCGGTCACCGGCGAGGTGGGCAAGACCTTCACCCAGAACGCGCGCGACCTCAAGGCCACGGGGCATCGAGCTGGATCGTGATCGGCGACGAGAACTACGGCGAGGGGTCGAGCCGCGAGCACGCGGCCATGTCGCCCCGCTACCTCGGCTGCAAGGTCGTCATCGTCAAGAGCTTCGCGCGCATCCACGAGACGAACCTCAAGAAGCAGGGGATCCTGCCCCTCACCTTCGCCAAGACGTCGGACTACGACCTCTTCGAGCAGGCGGACCGCGTCAGCGTGCGCGGGCTGGCCGCGCTCGCGCCCGGCAAGCCGGTGGAGGTGGTGATCCACAAGGCGGGACGGCAAGACGGTCACGATCCAGTGTCTGCACACCATGACCGACGAGCAGATCGGGTGGTTCAAGGCGGGCTCCGCCCTGAACGCCCTCAAATAACTCTGAGCAGAGGAGACGCTCCCATGGCGGCAGCGAGAGTCAAGGTTCCGGCGGGCGAGAAGATCACGATCAGCCACGGCAAGCTGCAGGTGCCCGACCACCCGATCGTCGCCTTCATCGAGGGCGACGGCACCGGCCCCGACATCTGGGCCGCGTCGGTCCGCGTGCTGGACGCGGCGGTGGCCCAGTCCTACAAGGGGCGCCGCAAGATCTCGTGGGCCGAGGTGTACGCGGGGGAGAAGGCGCAGACCGTGTACGGCAAGGACTGCCCGCCGAACCTGCTGCCCCCCGAGACCCTCGACGTCATCCGCCAGTACCTGGTGGCCATCAAGGGCCCGCTCACCACGCCGGTGGGCGAGGGCTTCCGCTCGCTGAACGTGACGCTCCGCCAGGAGCTCGATCTCTACGTGTGCCTGCGCCCGGTGCGCTGGTACAAGGGCGTGCCGTCGCCGGTGAAGCACCCCGAGAAGATCGACATGGTGATCTTCCGCGAGAACACGGAGGACATCTACGCGGGCATCGAGTGGCTGACCGGCACTCCCGAGGCCAAGAAGGTCATCGACTTCCTGCAGAAGGAGATGGGCGTCAACAAGATCCGCTTCCCCAACTCCTCCTCGATCGGGGTCAAGCCGATCTCCAAGGAAGGCTCGGATCGGCTCACCCGCGCGGCCATGCGCTACGCGATCGAGAACGGCCGGCGCAACGTGACCCTCGTGCACAAGGGCAACATCCAGAAGTTCACCGAAGGCATGTTCATGAAGTGGGGCTACGAGCTGGCCAAGAAGGAGTTCTCGGACCGCCTCGTCTCCTGGGACGACTGCGGGGGCAAGCCGCCCGCGGGCAAGATGCTGGTGAAGGACGCCATCACCGACGCGTTCCTGCAGCAGATCCTGACCCGGCCCGACGAGTTCGACGTGATCCCGTGCTGCAACCTGACCGGCGACCTGATCTCGGACGCGCTCGCCGCGCAGGTGGGCGGCATCGGCATCGCGCCGGGGGCCAACATCAACTACGACACCGGGCACGCGCTCTTCGAGGCCACCCACGGCACCGCGCCCAAGTACGCGGGGCAGGACAAGGTCAACCCCGGCTCGGTCATCCTCTCCGGCGAGATGATGCTGCGCTACATGGGCTGGACCGAGGCGGCGGACCGCATCATCGCGGGCATCGAGAAGACGCTCGCCCAGAAGATCGGTGACCTACGACTTCGCCCGCCTGATGGACGGGGCCAAGGAAGTGAAGTGCTCGGAGTTCGGCACCGCGATCGTCAAGAACATGGAGTCCATGTGATGGCAGCGCTGCAAGTCGGCAAGGCCGAGATCCTGAGCGAGTACCGGCCGCGGCCCAAGATCTCGGTCATCGGCGCCGGCAACGTCGGCGCCTCGGTGGCCCAGTACGCGGTCGAGAAGGAGCTGGGCGACGTGGTCCTGGTGGACGTGGTCGAGGGGATTCCCCAGGGCAAGGCCCTCGACCTGGCCCAGGCCGGGCCCGGTCCACGGCTACGACTCCAGTCTGATCGGCAGCAACGGCTACGACGAGACCGCCGACTCGGACATCGTGGTCATCACCGCCGGGCTCGCGCGCAAGCCGGGCATGACGCGTGACGACCTCCTGTTCAAGAACGCGGAGATCGTGGGCTCGGTGGTGGAGCAGGTGGTGAAGCGCTCCCGGAACGCGATCCTGATCCTGGTCACCAACCCGCTCGACGCGATGGTGCAGCTCGCGTGGAAGAAGTCGGGCTTCCCGGCCGAGCGGGTCATCGGCATGGCCGGGGTGCTCGACTCGGCCCGGTTCCGCACCTTCATCGCCCGGGAGCTCGACGTGTCGGTCGAGAACGTGACCGCCTTCGTGCTGGGCGGCCACGGCGACTCCATGGTGCCCCTGCCGCGCTACTCCACGGTGGCGGGCATCCCGATCACCGACCTGCTGCCGGCGGACAAGATCCAGAGCCTGGTCACGCGCACCGCCAACGGGGGCGCCGAGATCGTGGCGTTCCTCAAGTCGGGCAGCGCCTACTACGCCCCGGCCGCCTCCGCGGTGGAGATGGTCGAGGCCATCCTGAAGGACAAGAAGAAGATCCTGCCCTGCGCGGCCTACCTGAACGGCCAGTACGGCACCAAGGGGCTCTACGTGGGGGTTCCGGTGAAGCTCGGGCGCCGGGGCGTCGAGCAGATCATCGAGATCAAGCTCCAGAAGGACGAGCAGGCCGCCTTCGACAAGTCGGCCGCCGCGGTCCGCGAGCTCGTCGACAAACTGAAACTTTAACCTCGCTCCCTCTCCCCTCAGGGGAGAGGGCCGGGGTGAGGGGGTTGGCCATGGCCAAAGCCATTCCGGACGGCTACCACACCGTCACCGCGTCCCTGACCGTCAAGGACGGCGCGGCGGCGATCGAGTTCTACCAGAAGGCCTTCGGCGCGCGCGAGATCATGCGCGTCAACGGGCCCGACGGCAAGATCATGCACGCCGAGATCCAGGTCGGCGACTCCCGCGTCATGCTGGCCGACGAGCATCCCGGCATGGGCTGCGTCGCGCCGGTCTCGGTGGGCCAGGCCACCGGCTCCCTCTACCTCTACGTGCCCGACGTCGACGCCGCCTTCAAGCGCGCGGTGGCCGCGGGGGCCAAGGTGGTGATGCCGGTGACCGACATGTTCTGGGGCGACCGCTTCGGGGCGGTCGACGATCCGTCCGGTCACCGCTGGGGCCTCGCGACGCACGTGGAGGACCCGACCCCCGAGCAGATGGCGCAGCGGCAGAAGGAGTTCTTCGCCTCGATGGCCGACAAGAAGTAGGCAGATGCGCGAGATCCACGTCTCCTCCATCGTCGACGCGGTCAAGAAGCTCTGCATGGAGGCGAACTACTCGCTCGAGCCCGACATGCTGCGGGCCTTCGCGGGGGCGCTCGAGAAGGAGCGCTCCCCGGCCGGCCGCCAGGTGCTCCAGATCCTGCAGCAGAACGCGGAGCTGGCCCGCACGAAGAAGATCCCCTACTGCCAGGACACCGGCTTCGTGGTCTGCTTCCTCGAGCTGGGCCAGGACGTGCACGTCACCGGCGGCGGCCTCACCGAGGCGATCGACGAGGGGGTGCGGCAGGGCTACAAGGAAGGCTACCTCCGCGCCTCCATCGTGCGCTCGCCGTTCGACCGCGTGAACACCGGCGACAACACCCCCGCGGTCGTCCATCTCGACGTGGTGCCGGGGGCGGCGCTCAAGATCCAGATCATGGCCAAGGGCGGCGGCTGCGAGAACCGCTCGAAGTACAAGATGCTCACCCCCGCCGAGGGGGTGGACGGCGTGAAGGAGTGGATCGTCGAGTGCATCCGCACCGCGGGCCCCGACGCCTGCCCGCCGCTGATCGCGGGGGTGGGGGTGGGGGGCACCTTCGAGCAGGCCGCGCGCCTCAGCAAGAAGGCGCTCTTCCGCGAGCTGGGGGCGCCCAACCCGGACCCGGCGGTGGCCGCGGTGGAGCGCGAGGTGCTGGAGCGCGCCAACCGGCTCGGCATCGGGCCCCAGGGCTACGGCGGCGACACCACCGCCTTCGGCATCCACATCCTCACCTATCCGTGCCACATCACGAGCCTGCCGGTGGCGGTGACGATCGAGTGCCACGCGCATCGCCACAAAGAGGTGACGCTGTGAGCGTCACCATCGGGGCGGACGGGATCAAGGAGGTCACGCCGCCGCTCTCCGACGCCGACGCGGAGTCGCTCGAGGCGGGGGACCGGGTCCGCATCACCGGGGTGATGTACACCGCGCGCGACGCGGCCCACGCCCGCCTGCTGCCGCTGATCGACGCGGGCACAGCCGCTGCCGATCGACGTGCGCGGCCAGATCATCTACTACACCGGGCCCTCGCCCGCGCGGCCCGGCGACGTGGTGGGCTCCATCGGGCCCACCACCGGCGGGCGCATGGACAAGTTCACCCCGAAGCTCCTGGCGCTCGGGCTCAAGGGCACGCTCGGCAAGGGCGCGCGCTCCCAGGCGGTCAAGGACGCGCTCCGCCAGCACAAGGCGGTCTACTTCGGGGCCATCGGGGGCGCGGGCGCGGTGCTGTCGGGCTTCGTGAAGAAGCTCGAGGTGGTGGCGTACGAGGATCTCGGCACCGAGGCCATCCGGCGCCTCGAGGTGGCCGGCTTCCCGGCCATCGTGGTCAACGACTGCCACGGCGGCGATCTCTATCAGGACGGCATGAAGGCCTTCGCGAGGGAGGGGTCATGAACGGCGCAACGGCGCAGGGGCAGGGCCGCATCGCAGCGCGCCCGCCCATCCGGGCGGCGCATCTACGGACGGATTCGTGGTGGGCGCTGCCGCTCACGGTGGTGGTGGTGCTGCTGTCCTTCATCGTCTACTCGACGTGGGCCGCGTTCCAGAACGCCCACTACTTCGCGGATCCCTATCTCTCGCCCTTCTACTCGCCCTGTCTGACCAAGGCCTGCCTGCACCACAGCTTCGGCGGGTGGACGCTGCCGGACTTCACGTTCCCGATCATCGGGGTGGTGTCGCCCGCGTTCCTCATCCTGGGCGGCCCGGGCCTCTTCCGCCTGACCTGCTACTACTACCGCAAGGCCTACTACCGCTCGTTCTGGCTGGCCCCGGCGGCCTGCGCGGTGCGGGACGCCAAGTCGGGGTACACCGGCGAGACCCGCTTCCCGCTCATCCTCCAGAACTTCCACCGCTACGCCTGGTACGTGGCGGTGCTGTTCATCGTGATGCTGACCTGGGACGCGATCCTGGCCTTCCGGTTCAAGGACGGCTTCGGGATCGGGGTGGGCACCATCGTGATGTGGATCAACGTGCTGTTCCTGGCCGGCTACACGTTCTCCTGCCACTCCTGCCGGCACGTCTGCGGCGGGGCGGTGGACGTCTTCTCCAAGGCCCCGGTGCGCTACTCGCTGTGGCGCGGCATCACCCGGCTCAACGAGAAGCATCCGGTCTTCGCCTGGCTGTCCCTGTTCAGCGTGGGGCTGACGGACCTCTACATCCGCCTCGTCTCCATGGGGATCATCCGCGACTGGAGGATCATCTGATGGCGACCGAAGAGTACGAGACACACGAGCACGACGTCCTCGTCATCGGCGCGGGCGGCGCCGGGCTGCGCGCGGCCATCGAGGCGGCCGCGCAGGGCATGTCGGTCGGTCTCGTCTGCAAGTCGCTCCTCGGCAAGGCCCACACCGTCATGGCCGAGGGCGGCATCGCGGCCGCGATGGGCAACGTGTGGCCGGAGGACAACTGGCAGGTGCACTTCCGCGACACCATGCGCGGCGGCAAGATGCTCAACAACTGGCGCATGGCCCAGCTGCACGCCCAGGAGAGCCCGGAGCGGGTGCTGGAGCTGGAGCGCTACGGCGCCCTCTTCGATCGCACCAAGGAGGGCCTGATCTCCCAGCGCGACTTCGGCGGCCACCGCTACGCGCGCCTGGCCCACGTGGGCGACCGCACCGGCCTCGAGATGATCCGCACGCTCCAGTACCACGCGATCCATCAGCCGATCGAGGTCTACATGGAGTGCAAGATCGAGCGGCTGATCAAGGACGGCGACCGGGTGGCGGGAGCCTTCGGCTACTGGCGCAACACCGGCAAGTTCGTGCTCTTCAAGGCCAAGGCCGTCGTGCTGGCCACCGGCGGCATCGGCAAGGCGTGGAAGTTCACCTCGAACTCCTGGGAGTACACCGGCGACGGCCACTCGCTCGCGGTCTGGGCCGGCGCCGACCTCATCGACATGGAGTTCGTCCAGTTCCACCCGACCGGGATGGTGTGGCCGCCCTCGGTGCGCGGCATCCTGGTGACCGAGGGGGTCCGGGGCGACGGGGGCACGCTCAAGAACACCAACGGCGAGCGGTTCATGTTCAATTACATCCCCGAGTTCTTCAAGGGAGAGACCGCGGACAGCCAGGAAGAGGCCGACCGCTGGTACGTGGACAAGAAGAACAACCGCCGCACCCCCGACCTGCTGCCGCGCGACGAGGTCGCGCGGGCGATCAACTCGGAGGTGAAGGCGGGCCGGGGCACGCCCCACGGCGGGGTGTTCCTCGACATCTGCACCCGGCGCGACGCCGACTACATCCGCAAGCGCCTGCCCTCCATGTACCACCAGTTCAAGGAGCTGGCCGGCGTCGACATCACCAAGGAGCCGATGGAGGTGGGTCCCACCTGCCACTACGTGATGGGCGGGGTGCGGGTCGACGCGGACTCGACCGCGGCCACGGTGCCCGGCCTCTTCGCGGCCGGCGAGGTCGCGGGCGGCATGCACGGCAGCAACCGGCTCGGGGGCAACTCCCTCGGCGACCTCCTGGTGTTCGGCCGGCGCGCGGGTCTGCACGCCGCGCTCTACGCCAAGAACCTGGGCGGCGCCCTCAAGGTGGACGCGGGTCAGGTGGAGCAGATCGCCCGGCAGATGCTCGAGCCCTTCACCCGGACCGGCGGCGAGAACCCGTACACCATCCAGTCCGATCTGCAGGAGACGATGCAGAACCTGGTGGGCATCATCCGGGTCGAGGCCGAGCTGAAGGAGGCGCTCCAGAAGCTCGAGGCCCTGAAGGAGCGCGCCAAGCGGGTGCGCGTCGAGGGCGGGCGGGTGTACAACCCGGGCTGGCACACCGCGCTCGACCTGGCCGCGCTCCTGACCGTCTCGGAGTGCTGCGCCCTCGCAGCTCTCGAGCGCAAGGAGAGCCGCGGCGGCCACACCCGCGAGGATCATCCGTACACCGACGACACCTGGGGCACCGTCAACCTGGTCTCCCGGCAGAAGGGGGACCGGATGGAGCTGCGGCGCGAGCCGCTGCCGCAGATGCCGCCCGAGCTCCGAAGGCCCTCCTCCAGGAGAAGAAGTGATGCCGACCTTCACGATGCGGGTGTTCCGCGGCAGCCCCGAGGCGGGCGACTTCAAGGAGTACAAGGTCGAGGGCGGCGAGGGCCTGGTGGTGCTCGACGTGATCCACCGGATCCAGGCCACCCAGGCCCCGGACCTCGCCTGCCGCTGGAACTGCAAGGCGGGCAAGTGCGGCTCGTGCAGCGCGGAGGTCAACGGCCAGCCGCGGCTCATGTGCATGACCCGGATGGACCTGTTCAAGGAAGGGGAGCCGATCTCGGTGGCCCCCATCCGGACCTTCCCGCTGATCCGGGACCTGGTCACCGACGTCTCCTACAACTACGTGAAGGCCAAGCAGGTCCCGCCGCTGCGGCTCAAGCCGCCGGACGCGGACGGCAAGTACCGGATGATGCAGGAGGACGTCGAGCGCGGGCAGGAGTTCCACAAGTGCATCGAGTGCTTCCTGTGCCAGGACGTCTGCCACGTGATCCGCGACCACGAGGAGAAGAAGAAGAGTCTTCTCGGGCCCGCGCTTCTTCATCAAGGCCGCCGCGCTCGAGATGCACCCGCTCGACACGGTGGACCGCACCGGGTTCCTGCGCGACAACGCGGGCATCGGGCTCTGCAACATCACCAAGTGCTGCACCGAGGTCTGCCCGGAGCACATCCACATCACCGACAACGGCATCATCCCGCTGAAGGAGCGCGTGGCCGACGGCTACGACCCGGTGGTGTGGGTGCTGCGCAGGCTCGGCCTCGGCGGCAAGAAGTGACCGCTCGATGAAGATCCACGAGTACCAGGGCAAGGCCATCCTCAAGGAGTTCGGGGTGCCGGTCCCCGGCGGGGACGTGGCCGACACCCCGGCCCAGGCCCGGGCGATCGCCCAGCGCCTCGGCGGCAAGGTCGTGGTCAAGGCCCAGGTGCACGCGGGCGGGCGCGGCAAGGCGGGCGGGGTGAAGCTGGCCGACGATGCGGCGGGCGCGGAGGCGGCGGCCAAGCAGATCCTCGGCATGATGCTCAAGACCCCGCAGACCCCGCCCGAGGGCATCAAGGTGCTCAAGGTGCTGGTGGAGGAAGCCTCACCGATCGCCACCGAGCTCTACCTCTCGATCACCCTCGACCGCGGGCGCGGCACCCACGTGGTGATGGCCTCGCAGGCGGGCGGCATGGAGATCGAGGAGGTCGCGGCCACCCACCCGGAGAAGATCATCCGCGAGTGGACGGATCCCGCGCTCGGGCTCCAGCCCTTCCAGGCGCGCAACCTGGCCTTCGGGCTCGGGCTCACCGGCGAGCAGTTCAAGCAGGGCGTGGCCCTGATCCTCAATCTCTTCCGGGCCTACCTCGAGAAGGACTGCTCGCTCGCCGAGATCAACCCCCTGGTGGTCACCAAGGACGGGCGGGTGATGGCGCTCGACGCGAAGCTCAACTTCGACGACAACGCGCTCTACCGCCACAAGGAGATCGTGGCCCTGCGCGACGTCAACGAGGAGACCCCGCTCGACGTCGAGGCCTCGAAGTACAGCCTCAACTACATCAAGCTCGACGGCAACGTCGGCTGCATGGTGAACGGGGCCGGGCTGGCGATGGCCACCATGGACATCGTCAAGCTGGCCGGCGGCGAGCCCGCCAACTTCCTCGACGTGGGCGGCGGAGCCTCTCCCGAGCAGATCGAGAACGCGTTCCGCATCCTCTCGTCCGATCCGAGCGTGAAGGCGGTCTTCATCAACGTCTTCGGAGGGATCCTCCGAGTGGATCGGCTCGCCGAGGGCATCATCTCCGCGGTCAAGAAGCTCGGGCTCAAGCTCCCGGTGGTGCTGCGGGCCGAGGGCACCAACGTCGAGCAGGGCAAGAAGATGCTGGCCGAGTCCGGCCTCTCGCTGGTGATGGCCGACGACATGGGCGAGGGCGCGAAGAAGGTCGTGGCGCTGGCCCGGGGTGCCCGGGCATGAGCATCCTCGTCGACAAGAAGACCCGCGTCCTCGTGCAGGGCATCACCGGCAAGGAGGGCGCCTTCCACGCCGCGCGCTGCAAGGAGTACGGCACCCAGGTGGTGGGCGGGGTCACGCCCGGCAAGGGCGGCACCACCCACGAGGGCTTCGCGGTCTGGAACACGGTGGAGGAGGCGACCAAGGCCACCGGCGCCGACTGCGCGCTGATCTTCGTGCCGCCGCCGGCCGCCGCCGACGCCATCATGGAAGCCGCGGATGCGGGGATTCCGCTGGTGGTCTGCATCACCGAGGGCGTGCCGGTGGCGGACATGGTGCGGGTCAAGGCCTTCCTCGCGCGGACCTCGAGCCGCCTGATCGGCCCCAACTGCCCGGGCCTGATCACGCCGGGCCAGGCCAAGATCGGGATCATGCCGGGCCACATCC
The DNA here is from genome assembly GCA_963841755.1 of uncultured Candidatus Rokubacteria bacterium. GTDB lineage: Bacteria > Methylomirabilota > Methylomirabilia > Rokubacteriales > CSP1-6 > CAMLFJ01. The sequence continues at coordinate 308,499 of CAWJDX010000017.1, read as the reverse complement.
ACAAGGTCGGCAACGTCGGCGTGGTCTCGCGCAGCGGCACGCTCACCTACGAGGTGGTCCACCAGCTCACCCAGCGCGGGCTCGGCCAGTCGTCCTGCGTGGGCATCGGGGGCGACCCGGTCAACGGCACCAACTTCATCGACGTGCTCACCCTCTTCCAGGCCGATCCCGACACCACCTCGATCATGATGATCGGGGAGATCGGCGGCACCGCGGAGGAAGAGGCGGCCGCCTTCATCAAGGCCCACGTCACCAAGCCGGTCGTCGGCTTCATCTGCGGCCAGACCGCGCCGCCCGGCCGCCGCATGGGCCACGCCGGCGCCATCATCGCGGGCGGCAAGGGAACCGCGGCCGAGAAGATGGCCGCGATGGAGGCCGCCGGCATCACCACCGTCAAGAGCCCCGCCGACATGGGCGCGACCGTCGCCCGCGTGGTGGGCAAGAAAGGGTAGGGACCCGTCCGCGATGGCCGTCCAGCGCACTCTCACCATCATCAAGCCGGACGCCGTCGCCAAGGGCGTCGCGGGCCAGATCATCGCCCGCTTCGAGAAGGCCGGGCTCAAGCTCCTCGCGGCCAAGCTCATCCACCTGAGCGCGACCCAGGCCGGCGGCTTCTACATCGTGCACAAGGAGCGGCCGTTCTACGCGAGCCTCTGCGCCTTCATGACCCAGGGGCCGTGCATGCCGATCGTGCTGGAGGGGGAGAACGCGATCGCGCGCCTGCGGGAGCTGATGGGCGCCACCGATCCGGCCAAGGCCGACGCGGGGACGATCCGGAAGGACTTCGCGTCGTCGATCGAGGCCAACGCGGTCCACGGCTCCGACTCGCCCGAGTCCGCCGCCTTCGAGATCCCCTACTTCTTCGGCGCGCTCGAGATCTTCGCCAGGTAGGGAGTGCACTTCCCGGCGTCCCTCGGCCGGAAGCAGCGCCTGCTGGCCGGGGTGCTGGGCATCGGGGTCGGCTTCGGCGGGCCCTTCCTCGGCTCGGTGGGGCTGGTGGCCGCCACCGGCGATCCCGACCGCGCTGATCCTGCCCCTGCCGTTCCTCGGCGCGCTCTGGGCCATCCAGGGCCTCGCCCCGAGCGGCTACACCCTCGAGGAGCACGGCGTGCGGCTCGAGCGGCGCTGGCTCCGGCGCCTCATCCCCTACGACCGCATCACCGGGTGCGATCGCCGCCGCCGGCCGATCGGCGGGCTGCTCGCCGCCGGGCTCAACGGGCTCTTCGGCTCCCACGGCCCGCGCTGGAACCCGCGCAGCGGCTGGCACTACCTGGCCATCACCAACACCGCCGACCTGGTGTTCCTGGAGACCCCGGGCGGCTTCGTGGTGCTCTCCCCGAGCCGCCCCGACGAGTTCGTCGCCGCGCTGAGCGCCCGCCTGCCGACCGGATCCGCGCCGTGGCCGACCCGATCGTCGTGACCGGCGAGGTGCGGGTGCCCGCCTCCGCGCTCACCGTCCACGCGGTGCGCGCCTCCGGACCCGGCGGCCAGAACGTGAACAAGGTCGCGACCAAGATCGACCTGCGCGTGGACCTGGAGGCGATCGAGGGGCTCGCCGACGCGGCCCGGGCCCGCCTGCGCGTCCTGGCGCGGTCGCGCGTCGACGCGGAGGGACGGCTGGTCGTGACGAGCCAGGCGACCCGCAACCAGGCGCGGAACCTGGAAGACGCCCGCGCCCGGGTGGCGGACCTGGTCCGCGCCGCGCTGGTCGCGCCTCGCCCGCGCGTGAAGACGAGGCCGTCGGCCGGCGCCCGGCGTCGCCGGCTGGCGGGCAAGAAGCAGCGGGCCGACGTGAAGCGCTGGCGCAGCCGCCCGAACGAGAGCGAGTGATCGACGGGCGGCCCACCAACCCGTTCGCGCCGTTCGATCGCGCCGATCTCGAGGGCGCGATCGGCGCGCGCTTCGAGCACCAGGTCGACCGCGCGCCCGCCCGCCTCGCGGTCAAGATGGGAGCGGAGGCGCAGAGCTATCGCGCGCTCGACTCCGCGGCGAACCGCGTGGCCCACGTCCTGCTGGACCGGCTCGGTCCCGACAACGAGCCGGTGGTGCTGCTGCTCCCGCAGAGCCCGGGGCAGGTCGCGGGCGTGCTGGGAGCCCTCAAGGCCGGGCAAGATCTACGTGCCGCTCGATCCGACGCACCCGCCGGCCCGTCTCACCGAGGCGATCGCGGACTCGGACGCGCGCCTGGTGCTGACCGCCGCCGAGCATGTCGACCTCGCCCGGCGCGTCGCGCCCGGTCGGTCGGTGGTCGCGATCGAGGACGGTGCCGCCGCGCCCGACCGGCGGCCCGGGCTGACCGTGTCGCCCGACGCGGGCGCGTACATCTTCTACACCTCCGGCTCCACCGGCCGGCCCAAGGGCGTGCTCGATACCCACCGCAACGTGCTCCACAACGTGATGCGCTACACCAACACGCTCCACCTGGGCCCCGACGACCGGCTCACCCTCCTCCAGGGCCCCGCCTTCAGCGGGGCGGTCTCGAGCCTCTTCGGCGCGCTGCTCAACGGCGCCGCCTCGTTTCCCTTCGACGTGCCGCGCGAGGGCGCGAACCGGATCGCGAGCTGGCTCCGCGAGGAAGCGATCACGATCTACCACTCGGTGCCCGCCCTCTTCCGCGAGGTGGTGGCCCACGGCGCCGGGCTCCCCGCGCTGCGGATCGTCCGCCTGGAAGGCGACCAGGCCTCGGTGCGCGACCTGGAGGCCTTCCAGCGGCACTTCGCGGGGCACTGCGTCCTGGTCAACGGGCTCGGGGCCACCGAGTGCGGGCTCGTGCGCCAGTTCTTCTTCACGCCCGGCCACGCGCTGCCCGAGGGCGTGGCCCCGATCGGCGAGCCGGTCGAGGACATGGAGATCGTGCTCCTGGGCGAGACGGGAGCGCCGGTGCCCGAGGGCGCGACCGGGGAGATCGCGGTGCGCAGCCGTTACCTCGCGGCCGGCTACTGGCGGCGGGCCGAGCTGACCGCGGAGCGCTTCCTCGACGACCGCGAGCGGCCCGGCGTGCGGCTCTACCGCACCGGCGACCTCGGGCGCTTCCAGGCGAGCGGGATCCTGGAGCATCGCGGCCGCGTGGACGGTCTCGCCAAGGTCCGCGGCCAGCGCGTGGAGGCCGCGGACGTGGAGAGCGCGCTGCTGGCGCTGCCGGGCGTCGCGGCGGCCGCGGTGACGGTGCGCGAGGACGCGCCCGGCGAGGCGCGCGTGATCGCCTACCTGGTGCCGGGCGCGGCGCCGCCGCCGTCGCCGACCGAGATGCGCCGGGCCCTCGCCGGGCGCCTGCCCGACTTCATGGTGCCCTCCGCGTTCGTGCCGCTCGAGCGGCTGCCGCTCAACGACAACGGCAAGGTCGATCGCGCCGCGCTCCCGCCGCCCCCGGTGGCCTCCGGGCGCCGCGAGGTCGCGCCCGCGCCGCCGCGCGACGCCATCGAGTACACGCTGGTCGGCATCTGGGAGGACGTGCTGGGCGTGCGGCCCATCGGCATCCGCGACGACTTCTTCGACCTGGGTGGCCACTCGTTGCTGGCCGCCCGCATGGCGGAGGCGGTGGAGCGCGTGAGCGGCCGCCCGGTGCCGCTCACCACGCTGTTCGAGGCGTCCACCATCGAGCGTCTGGCCGACGTGGTGCGGAGCGACGAGTGCCGCCCCGGCCCGCCCGTGGTCTCGCTGAACGCGGGCGGGGCGCGCCCGCCGCTCTTCTTCCTGCACGGCGACATCGCGGGCGGCGGCTTCTACAGCCGGGCGCTCGCGCGGGCGCTGGGGCCGGAGCAGCCCGTCTACGCGGTTCATCCGCACGGGCTCGCGGGCGAGCCCGTGCCGGCCTCGATCGAGGCGATGGCGGAGGACCGGCTGGCGGCGCTGCGGGCCGTGCGGCCCGAGGGCCCCTATCTCCTCGGCGGCTACTGCGACGGCGCGCTGGTCGCGCTCGAGATGGCGCGGCGGCTCGCGGCCGCGGGCGCGGCGGTGCCCGCGGTCGTGCTGCTCGACGCCCTGGCGCCCCCGCGAATCCTGCGCGCCCTCGTCCGGGCCGCGGCGGTCGTGGATGGCCTGCGCGGCGTGCCCGCGGAGCGGAGCCGCGAGCGGCTGATCCGCTGGCGCGCGCGCGAGGAGTTGGCGCGCGCCCGGCTTCGCTACTACCGCGGCCGGCTCGCCGTGCTGACCCGTGCGGATCTCGAGGAGCGCGCAGTGCTCGTCGGGCGGATGATCGGGCGGCGTCTGGCCGCCCGGAACGGCGCGACGACCGCCGGGCGAGGGGAGCGCGCGGTGCCGCTCGTCCCCGATCTGACCGCCCGCTACCGGCGCGCGGTGCAGGTCTACGTGCCCGCGCCCTATCCCGGACGTCTCGTGGTTCTGCGCTCGCACCACCTGGACGATCCGCGCCCGGATCTCGGCTGGTCGCAGGTGAGCCCGCGCGTGGAGGTGCACGCGGTGCCCGGCGATCACCTGGGCTGCATCACGCGCCACGTGGCGGAGACCGCCGGGCGGCTCGGCGCCTGCCTCGAGGCGCTCGCGGTCAGGTAGCCCCGGCGCTAGCTGTGGATGGCGCCGGCCAGGAGCAGGCTCACCAGCAGCATCGCCAGCACCAAGCCCGCGATCGTCGCGTAGCGGAAGTCCCGAGCGGCGAGGAAGCCCGGAATCGCCAGCGTGACCGCGGCGCCCGGGGTGGCCATCAGCAGCACCAGGCCGAGGGCGCTCAGCGCGAGCGGATCGATGGGCCGGTGCCGCAGCCCGACCCCGATCTGTCGCAGCGAGGTGAACACCCCGGGCGGCGCGTCGCCGACCGGGCGGCTCAGCAGCAGCACGTGCTGGTGAAAGCCCCCGTGGGCCGCGTAGAGCCCGAGGCCGAGCACGATCAGGCCGAGCCCGAGGAGCCCGCCCACGAGCAGAACGCGCGCGACCAGGTACTCGACGGGGAACACGGGCCGGCTCGTGGTCACAGCAGGTGGATGCCGAGGCCGCGCAGGATCATCGAGAGCGCCAGGTACACCACGATGGGCAGGAAGAGCTTCCGCACCGTGGTGTTGCGCATGCGCGCCATCACGGTGGTGCCCAGGTAGGCGCCGGCCAGCACGCCCACCGCGACCGGGGCCACGATCAGCACGTGGATGTCGCCCCGGCTGAAGTAGATGCCCGCGCTGGCCGCCGCGGTCAGCCCGATCATGAAGTTGCTGGTCGCGGTGGAGACCTTCATGGGCAGGCGCATCAGGTAGTCCATCGCGAGCACCTTGAACGCGCCGCTGCCGATGCCGAGCATGCCGGAGAGCACGCCCGCCCCGTACATGGCCACGAAGCCGCCCGCCACGTTGCGCGCGCGGTAGGGGATCTCGCGGTCGAGGCGCAGGTCGTGGTAGGTGCCTTCGAGGCCGAACCGGATCGCGAGCCCGTCTGCCGAGAGGTCCCGCGGCAGCTCGTCCCCGAGCTGCCGGATGGTGGTGAACGCGGAGTAGGAGAGCGCGAGTCCCAGGATCAGCTCGAGCCAGCGCGTGGGCACCACGCCCGCCAGGAAGGCGCCGGTGAGCGCGCCGGTGATGGTGGCCACCACCAGGAACAGGCCGACGCGGAGGTTGCTGAGACCGGTGCGCAGGTAGGACGCGGCGGCTCCGCTCGAGGTGGCGATGACCGAGATGATGCTGGCCCCCATCGCGTAGTGGAGGTCGACGCCGTAGAAGATGGTGAGGATCGGCACCAGCAGGATGCCGCCGCCCAGCCCCAGGATGGCCCCCACCACACCGGCCCCCAGCGACGTGAAGAGCACCGCCACCGAGAAGACGGTCAGGCTCACGGCCGGGTCGGCTCGCGCTTGAACACGCGAAGAAGATAGATCAGCGAGGGGAAAAGCACGAGCCCCCCGGCCACGAGGGCCCAGAGGACGAGGACCAGGGTGATGCGCGGGGCCGCCGCCGCGCGGATGGTCAGGTCGGGCGGGATCAGGTAGGGATACTGGGCCAGCGCCCAGCCCCACAGGATCAGCGCGACCTGGCCCGCCGCGGCGACGCGGGCGAGCCGGTAGCGCCGGCGCCACAGCGCCCAGATGGCGGTGACCGCGGCCACCGCGGTGGCCGCGTGGAGCACCGCCGCCCACGGCGCGGTGGTCAGCGCGCGGCCCATCAGCGGCACGCCGAGGAGGGCCAGCCCGAGCGTGCCGATGGCGGCCAGGAAGACCGCGGCGGCGGCGGCCAGGGCGCGACGGCGAAAGTCCTCGCGCAGGGCGGGGTCCTTCGCCTCGACCGTGAGGTAGACCGCGGCCAGGAATGCGAAGAGCACCAGGGTGAGCCCGCCGACGCTCAGGCCGAACGGCGTGAGCCACGGCGTCACGAACGTGGCCGCGAAGCCGGCTCGCCCCGGGACCGGGAGGGCACCGGCCGCGAGCGCGCCCACGCAGAGCCCCAGGAGCACCGGCGTGCCGACGCTGGCGATGGCGAAGACGCGCCCCCAATGCTCGCTCGTGCGGGCGGCCTCGCCGTCGGCCTGGCCGTGGCCCGGCCCGTAGTGGCTGCGGAACGTGAAGGCCGAGCCGCGGAGCACGATGCCGATCAGCATCAGCGACAGCGGGATGTGCAGCGTGATCGCGAGCCGGGCGAAGGCCGCCGGGAAGCAGGTGAACAGGAGCACGACCACGATGATGAGCCAGACGTGGTTGGCCTCCCAGATGGGGCCGATCGCCTCCGCGATGAGCGCCCGCTGCTGTTTCTTGCGCGGGCCGGCGGCCAGCAAGTCCCAGATGCCGCCCCCGAAATCGGCCCCGCCCAGCAGCACGTACGCGGTCAGCGCCAGCAGCGCGCAGCCGGCGACCATCTCGGCCGGGCCCAGGTCGGCCGTCACGCCGCGTCCTCCTCGGTGGCCGCGGGGCTCCGGAGGACTTGCTGGTAGAGTAGCCACGCGACGACGACCCCGAGGCCCGCGTAAAGGGCGGTGAACACCAGGAAGGGGACCACGAGGCCCGGCATGGGCGTGACCGCCTCGGCGGTCCGCATGACGCCGTGGATGATCCACGGCTGGCGCCCGACCTCGGTGACGACCCAGCCCGCTTCCGTGCAGATGAAGCCCATGGGCGCGGTCAGCACGAGGGCCCGCAGGAGCCAGCGGTGTCGGGCCAGCTCCCGCCCGCGCCACATCAGCCAGAGCGCGGCCGCGCTCACCAGCGCCATGAACGAGCCGAGGCTCACCATGACCTGGAAGGCCGCGTGGACGATGGCCACCGGCGGCCAGTCCTGGCGCGGGAAGTCCTCCAGGCCCTTCACCTCCGCGCTCGGGTTCTTGAAGGCCAGCAGGGAGAGACCGTAGGGGATCTCGATCGCCCAGCGCGTCTTGCCCGCGGCCTCGTCGGGCCAGCCGCCGATCCGCAGGGGCGCGCCCCGCTCGGTCTTGAAGTGCCCCTCGAGGGCCGCCAGCTTGACCGGCTGGTAGTGCGCCACGAAGCGCGCGCTCTGGTCGCCCGCCACGGGCTGGAGCAGGGCCGCCGGCGCGCCGATCAGCAGCGCCACCGAGAGCGCGCGGCGATGGAAGGCGTTCCGGGGCTGACGGAGCAGGGGCAGCGCGTGGATGCCCGCCACCACCAGGCCGGTGGAGGCGTAGGCCGCGAGCGTCATGTGGATCACCTGGGAGAAGGCGGCCGGGTTCAGCATCGCCGCGATCGGGTCGATGTCGACCGCTCGCCCGTCCACCCACCGGAACCCGGTGGGCGAGTTCATCCAGGCGTTGGCGATGACCACGAAGACGGCGGAGAGCATGCCGCTCACCGCCACCGCCCAGCCCGCGGCCAGGTGCGCGCGCGGGGAGATGCGATCCCAGCCGTAGAGGTAGACCCCGAGGAAGACGGCCTCGGTGAAGAAGGCGAAGCCCTCGAGCGAGAAGGGCATGCCGATGATGGCGCCCGCCTGCTCCATGAAGGCAGGCCAGAGCAGCCCCAGCTCGAAGCTCAGCACGGTGCCGGAGACCGCCCCCACCGCGAAGAGGATCGCGGTGCCCTTGGCCCAGCGGTGCGCAAGATCGAGATAGATGTGATCGCCGGTGCGCTGCCAGCGCCGCTCGGCCACCACCATGAGCACCGGCATGGCCACGCCCACCATCGCGAAGAGGATGTGGAACCCCAGCGACATGGCCATCTGCGAGCGCGCGGCGAGGAGGTCGGGCATGGCTCGTGACAATGGTAGCCCGCCACCGCGCGGGGCGCATTCGCGGGTTCTTGCTCTCACGCGACAGGCTTGCTCACGGGCCCGCGCTTCGGCAACATCGGTGTCGGTGGCAACCACGCGACCAACGGAGGACATGACATGTGCCGAAGCATCAAGACCCTGCACAACTTCAAGCCGCCGGCCACGGACGAGGAGATCCGGGCATCGTCGCTGCAGTTCGTCCGGAAGCTGAGCGGCTTCGCGAAGCCGTCCAAGGCGAACGAGGTCGCCTTCTCCCGGGCGGTGGACGAGGTCGCGCGGGCGGCGCGCGCCCTTCTCGATGATCTCGTGACCAACGCGCCGCCCCGCGATCGCGAGGTCGAAGCGTCGAAGGCCCGCGCGAGGGGCGCGGACCGGTTTCGCTCCGGGGATACGAGACAGGCCTCGTGACGATCGGCGAGAGCGTACGGCGGCACCTGGTGACGGCGCTCGGTCTCCTGGGGCTTTCGTGGGGCGTGGCCGGGTGCGCGACGGCTGTCGACCCCGCCGACGTCAAGCTCGCCGACTTCAAGAGTGACGGGTGCAGCTTGTTCCCCGATGGAACCTACTACAGCTGCTGCTACCTCCACGACGTCGCGTACTGGCCGGGCGGGCCGGCCGACGAGCGGGAGCGCGCGGACAAATCACTGCGCGCCTGTATCCAGGACATGACGCAGAACGTGGCCCTGGCCGAGGCGATGTACCAGGCGGTGCGTGTTGGGGGTGGCCCGGAGCTGCCCACCTCGTATCGCTGGGGCTACGGCTGGCCCTTTCCCTATCGCAAGGACTATGCGCCCCTCGACGCTGCGGAGCGGGCGCAGGTCGTCGAGAAGACACAGAAGCTCTGCAGCACGATGCGCGTGAATCCCTCCACCGGAGGGGTCGTGGTCGACGTCGGCCGGGAGATCAGCCTCGCGCAGGCGAGGCAGATCTGCCCGGGTCTGTGACGGAGCCGGAGCGCGCGTGATGGCTGCCGGCGCCAGGGTGATCAGGCCGCTGCGGGAGGCCGACGCCGAGTCGTACGTCGAGCTCCGACGGCGAGGGCTCCTGGAGGCGCCACTCGCCTTTGGCGCATCTCCCAGGACGACATCGCCGCCTCGGCGGAGGCGGTACGTGACCGGATTCGGCAGGGGCCGGAATGGGTGATCGTGAGGGCGTTTCAGGACGGGCTGATCGGCGTCTGGGGCATGTACGTGGCCCCCGGCCAGCGCGGCCACGGTGTCGGGGTCGATCTGCTCGAGGCCGCGCTCCAGCACGCGCGAGGCTTGCCCGGTGTGTCGTGGGTGCATCTCGCCGTCACGTCCGCCGCCCCCGAGGCGCGGAGGCTCTACGAGCGGGCGGGCTTCGAGGTGTGGGGCACGGAGCCGGAAGCCTTGAGGCACGAGGGCCGCGCGGTCGTCGAGTACCACCTGGCCCTCCGTCTCGGTGGGGAGACGACCTTTCGAGCGCTACACGAGAGAGAAATCGAGGAGATCTTCGACCTGAGGGGGGCCACCCGTGAGAGCGCGATCTCGCGCGAGCGGCTGGCGGCGCTGGGCATCACGTCTACCTCGGTGGCGAAGCACCTGGCGGCCGGGGCGACCAGGGGCTGGGTGTGCGTGGCGGAGTCGCGGATCGTGGGCTTCTGCATCGGCGAGTGGGCTACCGGCGAGGTGCTCGTGCTGGCGGTGCTGCCGGCGTTCGAGGGGCGCGGCATCGGCAAGACGCTCCTGTCACTGGTGGTCGACTGGCTGCGGTCGTTCAAGCCGAAGCGGGTCTGGCTGGGCGCCTCCTCGGACCCGAAGACGCGCTCTCACGGCTTCTACCGGGCGCTGGGCTGGCGACCGGTCGGCGAGAAGGACACGCATGGGGACGAGGTACTCGTGCTGCCGAGCCCTGGCGAGTAGGGACGGCCGGAGGAGGACGGCGAATGGGTGCGATCGCGCCATTGACCATCGAGATCGAGACGCAGAGCCCGAAGCAAGTCATCGACATCACCGGCCGGGTCGACGCCATGCTCGACGGGGCGCCGGGCGGGACCTGCCACCTCTACCTGAAGCACACGACCGCGGCGCTGACGGTCATGACCTGGGAAGCCGGCGTCCCCGAGGACATCATGGACATCCTTCAGTCGCTGACGCCGAAGCTCGCGTACCGGCACGACTCGGCCGCCCACGTGGCGGCGCACTTCCTCAGCGCCCTGGTCGGCCCGAGCGTTCACGTCCCGGTGCAGGACGGCAAGCTGGCGCTCGGGGAGTTCCAGCGGGTCGTCTTGCTGGAGTTCGAGGGACCTCGGAAGCGGGCGATCGAGCTGCGCCTGCTCGGCTGAGTCGAAGGTCACACGCATGCGGACGCAGCCCAAGAAGGCAGGTGCGGGGTCACGGTACTGCTAGAATCGGCCGCATGACGGCGGCCATCGACGTTCCCGAGCGCTTCAACGCCGCCACGCATTTCGTCGATCGCCACCTGGCCGAGGGCCGCGGCGATCGGACCGCCTTCCGCTTCCACGGGCGCGCCGTCACCTACGCGGAGGTCGCCCTGCGCGCCAACCGGCTGGGCAACGCGCTGCTCGCCCGCGACGTCCAGATGGAGCAGCGGGTGCTCCTGGCCCTGCCGGATCGCCCCGAGTTCGCCGAGGCGTTCTGGGGCGCGATGAAGATCGGCGCGGTGCCGGTGCCGGTGAGCGACGTGCTCCCCGCCGACGAGCTCGCGTTCATGCTCGGCGACAGCCGCGCCCGGGCCGTGATCGCGTCGGAGGACGCGGCGCCGAGGATCCTCGCGGTCCGGGCGCGGTGCCCGGCGCTCCAGTCGGTGATCGTGGTGGGCGGACGCCGGCGCGGCGGTCTCGAGTACGAGCGGCTGCTCGAGCGGGCCTCGCCCGAGCTGGCCCCGGCCGACACGAGTCGCGACGACGTGGCGCTCTGGCTCTACACCTCGGGCTCGACCGGGCGGCCGAAGGCGGCGGTGCATCTCCACCACGACCTGGTGCACGCGGCCGAGCTGGTGGGGCGGGGGACCTTCGGCATCGGGCCCGACGACCGCGTCTTCTCGGCCTCCAAGCTCCACTTCGCGTTCGGGCTGGGCAACTCGCTCTACTTCCCGGCGCTGGTGGGCGCGGCCTCGATCCTGGTGCCGGAGCGGCTCGAGGCGGAGCGCGTCTTCGAGCTGATCCAGGCCGAGCGGCCCACCGTGCTGTTCGCGGTGGCCACGGTGTACCGGCGGCTGCTCCAGGTCGAGAACGCGGAGCGGCGCTTCGACTGCTCCTCGCTGCGGCTCTGCGTCTCCTCGGGCGAGACGCTGCCCGCCGCGCTCTTCCACGCCTGGCAGGCGCGCTTCGGCCTCGAGCTGCTCGACGTGGTGGGCTCGACCGAGGCGCTGCACGACTTCATCGCCAACCGGCCGGGAGCGGCGCGCGCCGGGTCGAGCGGGCAGGTGATCCCCGGCTTCGAGGCGCGCCTCGTCGACGATCAGGGCCGTCCGGTGGCTCCCGGGATGATCGGCCAGCTCCTGATCAAGGGCGACTCGACCTCGCCCGGCTACTGGAACCGCCACGAGCGCACCAAGGCCACCATGCAGGGCGACTGGCTTCGCACCGGCGACATGTTCTACCAGGACACCGACGGCTACTTCTTCTTCTGCGGGCGCACCGACGACATGCTCAAGGTGGGCGGCATGTGGGTGGCGCCCGCGGAGGTGGAGGCGGCGGTGAGCGATCATCCGGCCATCCTGGAGGTCGCGGTGGTCGGGCGGGGCGACGCCGACGGCCTCACCAAGCCGCACGCCTACTGCGTGCTCCGCGACGGGATCGCCGGGTCGGACGCGCTCGCCGCCGAGCTGCGAGAGGGCGTGCGCAAGCGCCTGGGCGGCTACAAGTCGCCGCGCTGGATCGACTTCGTGGCCGAGCTGCCGAAGACCACGACCGGCAAGATCCAGCGGTTCGCATTGCGGCAGCGCTGAGATGCGCGTCGTCGTCGAGCGCGTCGCCAAGACCTTCCACGACCGCCGGGGCCGCGACGTCGTCGCGCTCCACCAGGTGGACTTCGCGGTCGAGTCGCGCGAGTTCGTGGCCCTGCTGGGCCCCTCGGGCTGCGGCAAGTCCACCCTGCTCAACATCATCGCGGGGCTCCTGCCCGCCAGCGCGGGGCGGGTCTGCTTCGAGGGCGAGCCGCGCCCCGGGCGGGCGCCGGTGACCGCCACCGTGTTCCAGGAGTTCGCGCTCTTCCCCTGGCGCACCGTCAGGGCCAACGTGCAGCTCGGTCTCGAGGAGCTGGGCATCACCGGGCTCGAGCGGGTCGAGCGGACGCGGCGCTACCTCGACATGACCGGCCTCGACGGGTTCGAGGGCAAGTACCCGCACCAGCTCTCGGGCGGCATGCGCCAGCGGGTCGGTATCGCGCGGGCCCTCGCGGTGGAGCCGGCGGTGCTGCTGATGGACGAGCCCTTCTCCGCCCTCGACGCGCAGACGCGCACCCTCATGATGGACGAGCTGCTCGGCATCTGGGAGCGCACGCGGCAGACCATCCTCTACGTCACGCACAACATCCAGGAGGCGGTGTTCATGGCCGACCGGGTGATCGTGCTGTCGCGGCGGCCGGGCGAGGTGCTCGACGTCGTGCCGGTCAAGCTGCCGCGCCCGCGGCGCGAGGGCCAGCAGGGCGACCCGATCTTCGTGCAGACCGTGAACCGGATCTGGGGGCTGATCAAGTCGCAGGCCCAGGCCGCGCTGCTCGACGACGAGGTGGGGGCGGAGCGCGGGGGCTGATGGCGGTCGAGCGCCTGGTCGTCGTCGATCGCACCGCGTTCCTGCGCCGCCCCGACTACCGGGTCGTGCGGGTGCTGGCGCTGCTGGGGATCGTCGTGCTGTGGGAGCTGGTGACTCGCACCGGCTGGGTGTCCTCGCTCTTCCTGCCGGCGCCCTCGGGAGTGCTGGCGGAGGGCCTCGACATGGCCCGCTCGGGCCAGCTCCTCGTCCACCTGGTGACGAGCCTCGAGCGCCTGGCCTGGGGCTTCGGCGTCGGCGCGGTGGCGGGAGTGAGCGTGGGCGTGGCGGTCGGGTTCTTCGCGCTGGCCGACGCGGTGGTGCAGCCGATCATCGCGGCCACCTTTCCGATCCCCAAGATCGCCCTGCTGCCGCTGCTGATCCTCTGGCTCGGCATCGGCGAGGCCTCCAAGGTGGCGGTGGTGGCGCTCGGCGTGTTCTTCCCGATGGCCATCAACACCTACGCGGGAGTGCGCCAGGCCGACCCGTTGCTGATCCGCGCCGCCGTCTCGTTCGGGGCGGGGCGGTGGAGCGTGATCCGGAAGGTGATCCTGCCGTCGGCCCTGCCCATGGTCTTCGCCGGGCTCAAGCTGGGCGCCGGCACCGCGCTGCTCCTGCTGGTCGCGGCCGAGCAGATCGCGGCCGACGCCGGCATCGGCTTCCTGATCTTGCAGTCCGGCAACCTGATGGAGACCACCAAGCTCATGGTCGGCATCGTGGTGCTGTCGCTCCTGGGCGTGGCCTCGTACTGGGCCATCGGCGCGCTCGAGCGCGCGGTGATCCGCTGGCGCCACACCTGATCGCTCACGCGTATCGCCCACGAGTATAGGAGGATCTCGCGTATGCCCTGGACTCGTCTCCGCGGCCTCGCTGCGCTTACCGTGGCGCTCATGACCAGTCTGACCGTCGTGGCCATTGCGGGCGCCCAGTCCACTGCGCCCAAGCCGGTCCCCAGTATGAAGGTCGGGGTGTTGAAGCTCACCTCGTCGGCTCCCATCTTCGTCGGCGTGGAGAAGGGCTTCTTCAAGGAGTTCGGCGTCGAGCCGGAGCTGGTCTACTTCCAGGCCGCCGCGCCCATCGCCACCGCGCTGGCCGCGGGCCAGCTCGACGTGGGGGCCACCGGGCTCACCGCCGCGCTCTACAACATCGTGCTGGGTGGCGAGAAGCTGTGGATCGTGGCCGACAAGGGGCGCGAGTGGCCGGGCTATCCGCTCGTCGCCATCGTGGTGCAGAAGGAGGCGTGGGACGCGGGCCTCCGGTCGATCAAGGATCTCCGGGGCAAGCGCATCGGCGTCACCCAGCTCGGCTCCACGTTCCACTACCACATCGGCAACATCCTGGAGAAGGACGGGCTCCGCCTGTCGGACGTGAAGATCGTGCCGCTCCAGGCCATGGCGGCCACCGTGGAGGCGCTCAAGGGCAAGCAGGTGGACGCCATCCTGGTGCCGCAGCCCTTCCCCGGCGCCGCGGAGGCGCAGGGCTTCGGCAAGATCCTCGCCTGGGCCGGGGACCTCTACCCCTGGCAGATCGCCACCGTCTTCTACTCCGACAAGCTCGCGGCCGACCGAGTGCGGGCGGTGGCCTTCATGAAGGGCTACGTGAAGGCCTCGCGATACTACTTCGACGCCGCGCTGGTGCAGAAGGACGGGCGCGCGGCCCACGGGGCCAACTACGACGAGGTGGTCGAGATCACCGCTCGGTACACCGGGGCCCGGCCGGAGATCATCAAGCTCGGGTTCCCCTTCCAGGACCGGAACGGGCGGCTGCTGGTTCCCGACATCGAGCGGCAGATGAGCTGGTGGGTGGCGAACGGGTTCATGAAGAAGGCCTTGCCGCTCAAGGCGCTGGTGGACACCTCGTTCGTGGAGGAGGCGGTGAAGGGGCTCGATCGCTAGACCACCCCTCACCCTGCCCTCTCCCCTGAGGGGAGAGGGGAGATTGAGTAGGTGGGGCGCGGGTTTAAGCGTTGCTCCTCAGGCGCCACTCCTGCTATGATCCCAGCGTCGTGAGCCCTCCTTTCAAGAAGGTCCTCATCGCCAATCGCGGCGAGATCGCCGTCCGGGTCATTCGAGCCTGCCGCGAGCTGGGTATCGCCACCGTCGCGGTGTTCTCCGAGGTCGATCGCGAGTCGCTGCACGTCCTCGCGGCCGACGAGGCGGTGCCGATCGGCCCCGCGCCCGCCACCGAGAGCTACCTGGTCATCGAGCGCCTGATCGCGGCGGCGCGCTCGACCGGCGCCGAGGCCGTGCACCCCGGCTACGGCTTCCTCGCCGAGAACGCGGCCTTCGCGGAGGCGTGCCAGGCCGCCGGGCTCACGTTCATCGGGCCGCCGCCCGCGGCCATCCGCGCGATGGGCGACAAGATGTCGGCGCGCCGGGTGGCCATCAAGCTCGGGGTGCCGGTGGTGCCGGGCACCGAGCAGCCGGTGACCGACGACGGCGAGGCGGCCCGCGTCGCTGGCCAGGTGGGCTACCCGGTCATGCTCAAGGCCGCCATGGGCGGCGGCGGCAAGGGGATGCGCCTGGTGCGCACCGCGGGCGAGCTGCCGTCCGCGCTGCGGGCGGCGCGGGCCGAGGCGGGGGCCGCCTTCGGCGATGCCGCGGTCTACATCGAGCGCTACGTGGAGGAGCCGCGCCACATCGAGATCCAGGTGCTGGCCGACGCTCACGGCGGCGTGGTGCATCTGGGCGAGCGGGAGTGCTCCATCCAGCGCCGCCACCAGAAGCTGGTCGAGGAGAGCCCGTCGCCCTTCGTGACGCCGGAGATGCGGCGGCGGATGGGCGAGGCTGCCTGCCGGGTCGCCGCGGCGGTGGGCTACGTCAACGCGGGCACGGTGGAGTTCCTGGTGGATCGCGACCGGAACTTCTACTTCCTCGAGATGAACACGCGCCTGCAGGTGGAGCATCCGGTCACCGAGCTCGTCACCGGCCGCGACCTGGTGAAGGACCAGCTCCGCATCGCGGCGGGCGACAAGCTCGGCTTCGCCCAGGACGATGTCGCCGCAAACGGCTGGGCCATCGAGTGCCGCATCAACGCCGAGGACCCGTACGCTTCCTTCATCCCGTCGCCCGGGCTCGTGTCGGGACTGCGCGCGCCGGGCGGGCCGTGGGTGCGCGACGACACCGGCGTCTACGCGGGCTGCACCATCCCGCGCTTCTACGACACGCTGATGGCGAAGCTGATCGTCTGGGGGCCGGACCGCGACGCGGCCATCGCGCGCATGCGGCGGGCGCTCGCCGAGTACCAGGTGGTGGGCGTGCAGACCACCATCCCGATCCTGCAGCGCATCGTCGCGCACCCGGACTTCGCGGCCGGCCGCCTCTCCACCGGCTTCATGGAGCGCCTGCTCGCCTCGGATCGTCCAGAAGGCGCGGGCCGTCACCGCAAGGTGGCCCTGATCGCGGCGGCCCTCACCGCCTACGACCGCGCGGGCCGCCAGGCGCCGATCGCGACGTCGCCCGCGTCGAGCGGTTGGCGCCAGGCGCTCCGGCCGGGCTGGGGGAGCCGGTGAAGTTCGAGGCCCAGCACGCGGGCCACGTCGTCCCCGTCGAGGTCACCGGCGCGGCGGGGCGGTACACGATCGTGCTCGAGGGCGAGACGCTCACCGTCGACGCGCGGCAGACCGTCGAGGGCATCTGGTCCATCCTGCTCGACGGCGCCTCCTACGTGGCCGACGTGACCGAGCAGGACGCGGGCTACGCGGTGGACGTGGAGGGCGAGCGCTACTCGATCCGGGTGGAGGAGGAGTCGCGCTACCTCATCCGGACCCGCGGGGCCACCGGGGCCGAGCGGGGCCAGATCCTCAAGGCCCCGATGCCGGGCAAGGTGACGGTGGTCGAGGTCACGGTGGGGCAAACGGTGGCACCGGGCGACGGCCTGATCGTCCTGGAGGCGATGAAGATGGAGAACGAGTTCAAGGCGGCGGTGGCGGGCACGGTGAAGGAGATCCGCGCCCAGGCCGGGCAGACCGTCAATCCGGGCGACGTGCTGGTGGTGATCGAGTAGCCCATGGCGATCGCCATCGAGTTCAAGGGCGTCAACAAGTGGTTCGGCGAGCACCACGTGCTGGTCGACGTCGATCTGAAGGTGGACGCGGGCGAGGTCATCGTGGTCTGCGGGCCCTCCGGCTCGGGCAAGAGCACGCTGATCCGCTGCGTGAACCGCCTGGAGCCGGTCCAGAAGGGCGAGATCTCGGTCCACGGCGAGCCCATCACCGGCAACGGGACCAACCTGGTCAAGCTCCGCACCGGGGTGGGGATGGTCTTCCAGTCCTTCAACCTCTTCCCCCACATGACGGTGCTGCAGAACATCATGCTGGCGCCGCGGAAGGTGAAGGGGCTGGGGGTGGCGGAGGCCGAGAAGATCGCCCGCACGCTGCTCGAGCGGGTGCGCATCCCGGACCGGGCCGACTACTACCCGGCCAACCTCTCGGGCGGCCAGCAGCAGCGGGTGGCCATCGCGCGCGCGCTCGCGATGCAGCCGCGCATCATGCTGTTCGACGAGCCCACCTCCGCGCTCGACCCCGAGATGATCAACGAGGTGCTGGACGTCATGACCGATCTCGCCAAGGAAGGCATGACCATGATGGTGGTGACCCACGAGATGGGCTTCGCCCGCCGCGTGGCCAGCCGGGTCGTCTTCATGGACTACGGCAAGATCGTGGAGGTGCAGAAGCCGGAGGCCTTCTTCGCCGCGCCGCAGTCCGACCGCGCGAAGGATTTCCTGTCCAAGATCCTGACGCACTGATGTGATCCATTGAACCCCTCACTCAGGAGGACGTGCATGAGACGACTGATGGGACTCGTGATGGCGCTCGCGGTGCTCGCGGCGGCGATGGCCCCGGCGCAGGCCCAGCAGAAGAGCACCCTCGACAAGATCGGCGAGACGGGGACGGTGACCGTCGGCACCCGCACCGGGTCGCCGCCGTTCGGCTACGTCAACGCCAAGAACGAGTGGGTCGGCTTCTCCATCGACCTGGTCGAGGAGCTGATCCGGCCCGCGCTGGAGAAGAAGCTCGGCAAGCCGATCAAGGTCGAGAAGAAGGAGAGCACGCCGCCGACCCGCATCCCGCTGCTCTCGTCGGGCGCGGTGGACCTGATCGCCGAGACCATGACCGACACGCGGACCCGGCGCGACAGCGTCGACTTCTCGCTCACCTTCTTCGTCACCGGGGCCCAGTTCCTGGTGAAGAAGGGCAGCCCCATCAAGGGCATCAAGAACATCGACGGCAAGCGCATCGCGGCCCAGCAGGGCTCGACCAACGCGCGGATCATCCGCGAGAAGGCGCCCAAGGCCATCCTGCGCGAGTTCCCGGACCAGCCCGCGGCCTTCCAGGCCCTGGCCCAGGGCCAGGTGGACGCCTACACCAACGACGGCATCCAGCTCGCCGGGCTCAAGGTCAAGTCGCCGAATCCGGCCCAGTGGGACATCGTGGGCGACTTCTACTCCTACGAGCCCTACGGCATGGCGATGCGCAAGGGCGAGTCCGACTTCCGCAACGTGGTCAACTCCGGGCTGATGGACGGCATCGAGTCCGGCAAGTTCTTCGAGATCTACGACAAGTGGTTCGGGGTCAAGGGCGAGCTGCCGTACCCGATGGACGCCCGCGTGCGCAGCTTCATGCTCCTGCAGGTGGTCCCGAAGTAGCCCCTCACCCCGGCCCTCTCCCCAGAGGGGGAGGGAGCCACCATGACCCTCTCCCCTCTGGGGAGAGGGCAGGGTGAGGGGGAGCTCCACATGAGATACCAGTTCAACTGGTCGGTGCTCTGGACCGGCGAGTCCGGCCAGTGGCTGCTGAGCGGCCTGATCACCACGCTCGAGCTGTCGATCGTGGCGTGGCTGCTCGCGGCCGCCCTCGGCATCCTCTCGGGCACGCTGCGCACGGTGCGCTTCTGGCCCCTGCGGGCCGCCGCGACCTTCTACGTGGAGTTCTTCCGCAACGTCCCGCTGCTGGTCTGGATGTTCTTCTGGTACTTCGCGGTGCCGCCGCTCCTGCCCCAGGCGGTCCAGGAATGGCTCTTCGCGCACGGGCTCGAGTTCTGGGCCGCGGTGTGCGCTCTCGGCGTCTACAGCGGGGCCCGCTTCTCCGAGGTGCTGCGCTCGGGCATCCAGTCGATCCCGCGCACGCAGCTGGAGGCCTCGGTGGCTTCCGGGCTCACCACCTTCCAGGCCTACCGCTACGTGATCCTGCCGGTGGCCCTGCGGCTCATCATCCCGCCCGGCACCAACGAGTCGCTCAACCTGCTCAAGAACTCGTCGGTGGCGCTCACCATCAGCGTGGCCGAGCTCACGTTCCAGACGCGCCAGATCGAGACCTACACCGCGAAGGCCATCGAGGCGCTCACCGCGGGGACGCTCGTGTACCTGGTCCTCTGCGTGTCGATCGCCACGATCATGTCCTGGGTGGAGCGGCACACCGCGATCCCCGGCCTCATCGTGGGCGGGCGGCAGCGGCGCTAGCCATGGGCGACCTGGACGTCATCTGGCGCAACTTCCCGTTCCTGATGCTCCAGGGCTTCCTGGGCATCGGCAACTTCGTGGGCGGCACCCTGCGGCTGGCCATCCCGTCGATCATCCTGGGCTTCCTCCTCGGCATCTTCATCGGCATCGCCCGGCTCGCCCCCCAGTGGTGGATCCGGACCCCGGCCGTGCTCTACGTGGAGTTCTTCCGGGGCGTCCCGCTGGTCATGGTGATCTTCTGGATGTGGTTCATCATGCCGATCGTGCTCCACACCGCGATCCCGGAGTTCGGGGTCGCGCTGGCCGCCTTCGTGATCTTCGAGGCCGCCTACCTGGGCGAGATCGTCCGCGCGGGCATCCAGTCGGTGCCGCGCGGCCAGGTCGAGGCGGGCACCGCGCTCGGGCTCAGCGGATCGCAGGGCATGCGCTTCGTGATCCTGCCCCAGGCGCTCAAGAACATGATCCCGTCGCTGGTGACCCAGTTCATCGTGCTCTTCAAGGACACCTCGCTCGCCTCCATCATCGGCTTCATGGACCTGACCAAGGCGGCCCAGGTCGTCAACAACCGCGAGATCCGCCCGTTCCCCATCTACCTCTTCATCGCGGTCGTCTACTGGGTCTGCACCTACTCCATGTCCCGCTACGCGCGCTACCTGGAGAAGAGGATGGGCCCTGCCTGAGGTCGCCCTGCCCACCGGCGTCCGCCTCCACTGGCGGGAGGCCGGGCTGGCCGCGGGGCCCGGCGTCGCTCCCCCGGTGGTGGTCTGGATCCACGGCGGATCGGTCGAGGACTCCTCGGTCATGGTCGCGGACCTGGAACCCTTCTTCGACCGGGTGCGTGCATTGTTCCCCGACACGCGCGGCCACGGGCTCTCCTCGCGCTTCGAGCGGGTGGAGGACTACACCTACGCGCGGAAGGCCGAGGACCTGCTCCACTGGCTGGACGGGCTCGGCATCCGCGAGGCAGTGTGGGGCGGCGCCTCGATGGGCGGCGCGCTCTCGCTGTGGCTGGCGGTGCACGCGCCGGAGCGGGTGCGAGGCGTGGTGTCGATCAGCGGGCCGCCCTTCGAGCCCACCCGGGAGGACAAGGCCTGGTGGGCCCGCCACCGGCCGCTGGTGGAGGCGGGACGCTTCGCCGAGTACTTCGACGCCAACGTGCGCCTGCGCATGGGCGAGGACGCGCTGGCGCGGCTCAAGGCGCGCCCGGACCGCTACGCGGAGCTGACCGGCGCGCTCGGCCGCCACTCGGTGGCCTCGCTGCTCGCGCTGCTCGACGAGACCTACCAGCGCCCCGAGTGGCTGGAGGACTGCCGCCGCATCCGCTGCCCGGTGCAGGTGATCGCGGGCTCGGTGGACAGCTTCCCCACGGTGGCCATGTCCCGCCGCGTCGCCGAGACCATCCCGGGCGCCCGCCTGCACGTGGTCGAGGGCGGCCCCCACTTCCCGAACCGCACCCACCGCGCCGAGGTCCAGCGCGTGATCGGCACCTTCCTCACCGATCTCGGCCTCTGACGGGGTCAGGTCTTACATTCCGACATTTTTCAGGCAGCCGAGTGAGTCACGAAGCGCCAAAAATGTCGGAATGTAAGACCTGACCCCATCTGGTAAAGTCCAGGCGCGATGGATGAGGAGCAGGCGCGGATCCGGAGCTACCTGGTTGCGCAGGGGGCGAAGCTCACGCCGGCTGCGCTCGTCGAGAAGGTGCGGGCGGCGATGGGTGATCTGCGCGCGGCCGCAGTGGCGGTGCCGGCCGACCGGTTCGCGGAGCGGCCGGCGCCCGAGGAGTGGAGCGGCAACGAGGTGATGGCCCACGTGGTGATGGCCGACGGCTACTTCGGCGGCGGCATCCGTGACGCGCTCGCCGGGCGCCCGGCCGGGCCGCGGCCGACCCGACGCGGGGTGGAGGATGCGCCGCTCCAGAGCGCGCAGGCCTGGTACGAGGTGCTCAGCCGCCAGCGCGAGGCCCTCTTCGCCGAGGTCCTCGCCGCCGACCCCGCCGCCGCGGCGGATCGGCGCATCGAGCATCCCATGTTCGGGCCGCTCTCCTGGCGCGAGACCCTGCTCTTCACCCGCCTGCACGACCTGGATCACGCCGGCCAGCTCCAGAAGATCGCCGCCGCCCTCGGCGCCGCCCGTCCCGCCTGATGCGCGTCTCGATCTCGCTCCGCCTCGCCCAGACCGACTGGGCGGAGGCGAGCGCCTACGTCACCGAGGCCGAGCGCCTGGGCGTGCACGACGTCTGGTCCGCGGAGGCGTGGGGCCACGACGCGGTCACGCCGCTCGCCTTCATGGCCGCGCGCACCTCGCGCATCCGCCTGGGCACCGGGATCATCCAGGCGGGCACCCGCACGCCGGCCCTGGTGGCCATGACCGCGATGAGCCTCGCCTCCATGTCCAACGGCCGCTTCGTCCTCGGCCTCGGGGTGAGCGGGCCACAGGTCATCGAGGGCTGGCACGGCATCCGCTTCGACCGGCCGGTGCAGCGCATGCGGGAGATCGTCGAGATCGTCCGGCGCGCCGTCACCGGCGAGCACCTGGCGTACAAGGGCAAGCTCTACGAGCTGCCGCTGCCGGGCGGCGAGGGGAAGGCGATCCGGTCGGCGGCCAGGCCGCAGCCTGGGATTCCGATATATCTGGCGACCCTTTCCCCCAAGAGCCTTGAGATGACGGGTGAGATCGCCGACGGCTGGCTCGGCACCTCGTTCATGCCCGATCATGCGCAGGTCTTCACCGACCACCTCGCCGCCGGCGCGGCGCGGGCCGGCCGCTCGCTGGCCCAGCTCGACCTGCAGGCCGGCGGCTTCGTGGCCTTCTCGGACGACGTGGAGCGGCTGCTCCCTCCGCGCAAGCCCGGGCTCGCGTTCACGCTCGGGGCCATGGGCTCCCGCCAGCACAACTTCTACAACGAGGCCTTCCGCCGGGCGGGCTACGAGGACGTGGCGGTCGAGGTGCAGCGCCTGTGGCTCGGCCGGCAAGCGCGAGGAAGCGGCCGCCCGGGTGCCCGACGAGCTGGTCCAGAAGACGAACCTGCTCGGCACCGAGGCGATGGTGCGCGCCCGCCTCGAGGCCTACCGCCGCGCCGGGATCACCACCCTGCGGGTCGAGCCCGCGGGGGAGGGACTGGCCGCGCGGCTCGCCACCCTGGGCCGGCTGCTGGACCTCATCCGTGCCCTGGGATAGCATGGCCCTCGGCCCGGCCCGGGGCCGACGACGACTCCGCTGAGAGGAGCCTGACCATGGACCTGAACTACTCGCCCGAGGAGCTGGCATTCCGCGACGAAGTCCGCGGCTGGCTCCGCACCAACCTGCCCGCCGACCTGCGCCAGAAGATGGAGAGCTACCAGGAGCTGTCCAAGGAAGAGCTCCTGCGCTGGCACAAGATCCTGGCCAAGAAGGGCTGGGTGGCGCCCGACTGGCCGCAGGAGTGGGGCGGGACCGACTGGAACGTGGTGCAGCGCTACATCTTCGAGGAGGAGTGCGGCTTCGCGGCCACTCCGATGGTCGTCCCCTTCGGCGTGCGCATGTGCGCCCCGGTGCTCCTGCAGTTCGGCACCGACGCCCAGAAGAAGCAGTTCCTCCCGCGCATCTACCAGGGCGAGGACTTCTGGTGCCAGGGCTACTCGGAGCCGGGCTCGGGCTCGGACCTGGCGTCGCTCAAGACGCGCGCGGTGCGGCAGAACGGCCACTACGTGGTCACCGGCCAGAAGATCTGGACGACCATGGCCCAGCACGCGGACTGGATCTTCTGCCTGGTGCGCACGGACGGCAGCGGCAAGCGGCAGGACGGGATCTCGTTCCTGCTGATCGACATGAAGACCCCGGGCATCACGGTCCGGCCGATCGTCCTGCTCGACGGCAGCAAGGAGGTCAACGAGGTCTTCTTCGACGAGGTCAAGGTGCCGGCCGAGAACCTCGTGCACGAGGAGGGCAAGGGCTGGACGGTGGCCAAGTACCTCCTGGGCTACGAGCGCATGGGCACCGGCCGCATCGGCGCCTCCAAGCGGGAGCTGGCCAAGCTGAAGGAAGTGGCGAGCGAGCAGATGAAGGACGGCCGCCCGATCATCGAGGACCCGCGCTTCCGCGACCGGCTCACGCGGGTCGAGGTCGAGCTGATGGCGCTCGAGATCACCAACCTGCGCTTCCTCGACCAGATGCGCCGCAGCGGCCGGCCCCCGGGCGCCGACGTGTCGATGCTCAAGATCAAGGGCACCGAGATCCAGCAGGCGATCACCGAGCTGATGATGCAGGCCGCGGGGCCGCTGGCGCAGGCGTTCCGGCCCGTCGACGCGATGGACTTCGACCACTTCACGGCGCGGCTCGCTCCCCGATACTGCAACCTCCGCAAGGCTACGATCTACGCGGGGTCCAACGAGATCCAGCGGAACATCATCGCGAAGGCGACGCTCGGGCTGTAGTGGATCGCACTGAGGGCGCGCGCGGTGATGTTCGGCGGGGCCGGGGGGTGGCCCTGGGGGGTCGTCTGACCACGCAGCGCTGTTCTCCGGCGACCCTGGGAGGAGTTCCCAACCTGGGCGGTGGGCGGCATCGTTCTGGTTGGCAGGAACGGGTCAGCCTGACCCCCCAGGGCCACCCCCCGGCCCCGCCGGACGTCGCGGTGCCGCATGACGAACCCTCTCGTCCAGGAGTTGCTCGATGAATTTCGATCTGACTGAAGAGCAGCAGCTCCTGGCCGACAGCCTGAAGCGGTATCTGGCGAATGAGTACTCGATCGATAAGCGGGCGAAGATCGTGGATTCGGCGAGCGGGTGGAGCGAGACGGTGTGGGCTGCGTTCGCGGAGATGGGGCTGCTCGGGGTGCCGTTCGCGGAGGAGCATGGGGGGTTCGGGGGTACTGCGGTGGACGTGATGCTGGTGATGGAGGCGCTCGGTGAGGGGCTGGTGGTGGAGCCCTACTGGGTGAATGTGGGGCTGGGGGGGCGGCTGGTGGCGCGGGGCGGGTCGGAGGCGCAGCAGAAGCGCATCCTGCCCGGGCTGATCCAGGGCAAGCAGCGGCTGGCGTTTGCGCACACCGAGCGCACGGCGCGCTACGACCTGGGCCACGTGGGGACGCAGGCGAAGCGATCCGGCGCGGGCTATACGCTCGAGGGTGAGAAGCGGGCGGTGCTGGCCGGGGGTGCCGCCGACACGCTGATCGTGTCCGCGCGCACGAGCGGCGGCGAGACCGACGCGGCGGGCATCAGCCTGTTCCTGGTCGACCGGAGCGCGCCCGGGGTCACCCTCAAGGAGTACCGCACGATCGACGAGCTGCGGGCCGCCGACGTGTGGCTCTCCGGGGTGTCGGTGCCGGCCGAGGCCCGGCTGGGCGACGAGGGCCGCGCGCTGCCGCTGATCGAGGACGCCGCCGACTACGCCACCGCGCTGCTCTGCGCGGAGGCGGTGGGGGCGATCCGCTCCGCCAACGAGGCGACGCTCGAGTACATCAAGACGCGGCGGCAGTTCGGGGTGCCGATCGGCAGCTTCCAGGCGCTGCAGCACCGCATGGTGGACATGGTGATCAGCTACGAGCAGGCCCGCTCGATGGCGTGCCTGGCGTGCGTGAAGGTCGACAGCGCCCCGCCCGACGAGCGGCGCCGGGCGGTCTCCGCGGCCAAGATCAAGGTCGCGGACGCCTGCCGGCACGTGAGCCAGGAGGCGGTGCAGCTCCACGGCGGCATGGGCATGACCGAGGAGCTGAAGGTCAGCCACACCTTCCGGCGGCTCACCATGATCGGGCAGACGTTCGGGGACGCCGAGCACCACCTCGAGCGCTACGCCGCCGCCGACGGCGCGGGGGCCTGACCCGCGAAAAGTTGACCCCCAGCAGGTTCTTGCCCATAGTCGATTCGTATGGACGGGCAGGAACCCGCGGGCCGGCCGCCGTCGTTCTTCCGCAAGCCCGGACCGCCCGGCGCGCCGCCGCCCCGCTCCCCGAGGCCTCCCGCCGCCCCGCCGCCGGGGCCTCCGTCACCCCCGTCGGTCTACGTGTCGCCGCCGTCCGGGCCCGGGCCCGAGCCGCCCGCGGTCTCGACCGTCCGGCATCCGACCTTCCACGGCAACGGCGGCACCCTCTTCGGCATCCACGTCGTCAACGTCCTGCTGACCATCGTCACGCTCGGGATCTACTACTTCTGGGCGAAGACGCGCATCCGCGCGTATCTCTCCGGGCAGACCGAGATCGAGGGCGACCGCTTCGCCTATCACGGGACGGCCCGCGAGCTGCTGCTGGGCACGATCAAGGCGGTGCTGGTCTTCGGCCTGCCGATCCTCTTCCTGAACATGATCCGCGACGTCCTGGACGTGCCGCCCGTGGCGAAGGTGATCGCGGGCGTGGTCTCCGGCAGCCTGTTCTTCGTGTTCTTCCCGATCGCGATGGTGGGCGCGCGGCGCTATCGCCTGAGCCGCACCTCCTGGCGGGGCATCCGGTTCTCGTTCCGCGGGCACGTGTGGGCGCTGATCAAGATCTTCATCCTCGGCAGCTTCCTGACCGGCCTCACCCTGGGGCTCTACTACCCGTTCTTCCTCGTGTCGCGTCAGGCGTTCATGGTCGCGCACTCCTACTTCGGCAGCGAGCAGTTCGACTTCAACGGGCGCGGGCGTGAGCTCTTCGGGCCCTTCCTGGTGGCGATCCTGTTGACCCTGCCGACGCTCGGCCTGTGCTGGGTCTGGTACGTGGCGTTCAAGCGCCGCTACTTCTGGGACCACACCACCTTCGGGACCGCGCGCTTCTCGTGCAGCGTGACCGGCGGCGCCCTGCTCGGGCTGTGGGTGGTAAATCTCATACTGCTCGTCGGCACGCTGGGCATCGCGTGGCCGTGGGTCCGGGTGCGCAACATCCACTTCGCCTTCCGGAACCTGGCCCTGGTGGGCGCCCTCGACCTCGCGCGCATCCAGCAGCAGGCGCAGCAGGTCGGGAGCATCGGGGAGGGCCTGTCCGGCTTCTTCGACTCCGGCTTCGACCTCGCCTGACCCTCCGCGGCTCCCGGTGCGGACCGACTGGCAGGGCATCTATCTCGACGGGCAGACCGCGGCCCGGCACGCCGCGACCGTGCGTCTGATGCGCGAGGCGCTCGAGATCACGCCCCGCGGGCGGCGCGCCCCGCCTCTGGCCCTACCGCGAGCTGCGCCAGACCCAGGGCTTCTACGCGGGGGAGGAGGTGCGGATCGAGCGGGGCGGCGACCTGCCCGAGACGCTGCTGATCCCGGACAGCGCGTTCCTCGAGAGCCTGCACGAGGTCGCGCCCGGCCTGCGCCTGCGCTTCCACGACCCGCGACGGCGCCGGGCGCGGGTGCGCTGGACCATCGCGGCCGCGGCGGGCGTGCTCGCGGTCACCGCCGCGATCTACCTGTGGGGCATCCCGGCGCTGGCCGCCCTCGTCGCGCCGCGCGTGCCGGTGGCCTGGGAGGAGAGCGTGGGCCGGTCGGCGATCGCCTACATGGCGCCGCCGGACCGCCGCTGCGGCGATCCGCGCCTGGGCGCCGCGATGGACGAGATCGTGCGCCGCCTCACCGCGTCCGCGCCGCCGTCACCCTACACCCTGCGGGTGTACGTCGTGAACCGGGCGGTGGTGAACGCGCACGCGCTGCCCGGCGGCAACGTCGTCATCTTCAAGGGGCTCCTCGAGCGCACCCGCACGCCGGAGGAGCTGGCCGGGGTGGTCGCCCACGAGCTCCAGCACGTGCTGCGGCGTCACACCACGCGCGCGGTGATCCAGGACGCCTCCACCGGGCTCCTGCTGATGGCGCTGACCGGCGACGTGACCGGCCCGCTCGCCTACGGGCTGCAGACCGCGCGCACGCTGGGCGAGCTGCGCTACTCGCGGCGCGCGGAGGACGAGGCGGACACCGAGGGGATGAAGATGCTGCTGGCCGCCCGGGTCGATCCGGCGGGGATGATCGACTTCTTCGACACCATCGGGCGGGAGGAGGGCCGGCAGGCGAAGGCGCTGACCTACTTCTCGACCCACCCGCTGGCCGCCGACCGGATCGCCCGCCTCAAGGCCATGGCCGCGGCGTGGAAGGGCACGCCCGAGCCCCTCCTCCCCGGCGAGGACTGGGCGGCCCTCGCCAAGCGCTGCTGAGGGGGTCAGGCGGCCGCTACTTCGGCTTCCAGGCCTTGAAGCGGTCGCGGAGAACCTTCTTGTCGAACTTGCCCACGCTGGTCTTGGGCACCGCCTCGATGAAGACGACCTCGTCGGGCAGCCACCACTTGGCCACCCGGGGCTTGAGGTACTCGTAGATCTCGTCCGCGGTGAGCGTGCCCTTGTGCTCGGGCTTGGGCACGATGCAGGCGAGCGGCCGCTCCACCCAGCGCTCGTGCGGCACCGCGATCACCGCGGCCTCCAGCACCTTGGGGTGGCCCATGATGGTGGTCTCCATGTCCACGCTCGAGATCCACTCGCCGCCCGACTTGATCAGGTCCTTGGTGCGGTCGGTGATCTGGATGTAGCCGTCGGGATCGAGCGCGGCCACGTCGCCGGTGCGGAACCAGCCGTCGTGCGGTGAACTGGGCCGCGCCCTCGGGGTTGTTGTAGTACCCGCTGGTGACCCACGGCCCGCGCACCTGGATCTCGCCCGCGCTCTTGCCGTCCCACGGGCAGCACGTTCCCCGCGTCGTCGACGATCCTCATGTCGACGCCGGCCACCGGCGCCCCCTGCTTGGCCCGCACCGCGTAGCGCTCGTCCTCGGGGAGCGCGTCCATGTAGGAGCGCGGCCGGCAGACGCTGCCGAGCGGGGTCATCTCGGTCATGCCCCACGCGTGGAGCATGTAGGCCCCGTACTTCTTGTCGAACAGCTCGATGAGGGTCCGCGGCGCGGCCGATCCGCCGATCGGGATGCAGCGGATCGAGGAGATGTCCCACTGCGGCTCCTTCTCCAGAATGCCCTGGATGGCGATCCACACCGTCGGCACCGCGCCCACCACCGTGACCTTCTCGTGGTGGACGATCTCGATGATGTCGCGCGGCTGCGGGTTGGGCCCGCCGAAGATCTGGGTCGCCCCGTTCATGACACCCGCGAACGGCACGCACCACGCGTTGGCGTGGAACATGGGCACGATGTGCAGGATCACGTCGCGCTCGCAGATGCCGAGCACGTCCACCGTGGAGGACGCGAAGCAGTGGAGGTAGATCGCGCGGTGGGTGTAGACCACGCCCTTCGGGTGCCCGGTGGTGCCGGAGGTGTAGCAGATGCCGGCCGCGTCCGTCTCCTCGAGGCGCGGCCACTCGGTGACCGGGTCGGTGCCCGCCACGAGCTGCTCGTAGTCGAGCGCGCCCGGGGGCACGTGGGCGGCGGGGGTGTCCTTCATGATGATGATGTGCTTGACGGTGATCAGATCTTTCCGGATCGGCTCGAGGATGGACCAGAGGCTCGCGTCGACGATCAGGACCTCGTCGCCCGCGTGGTTGACGATGTAGGTGATGTCCTGCGCGGAGAGCCGGATGTTCACGGTGTGGAGCACCATGCCCATCAGCGGGGCCGCGAAGTAGACCTCCATGTGGCGGTGCGAGTTCCACGCGAAGGTGCCGACGCGCGCCCCCTTCTGAAGGCCGAGGCCGCGCAGCGCGCCGGCCAGGCGGCAGACCCGGTCCGCGTAGTCTGCGTAGGAGTACCACTGGAGCCCCTCCCCGGGCACCCGCGTCGCCATGCGCTTGCGGTGGAAGAGCCGCCGCGTGCGCTCGAAGAACTGGGTGAGGGTGAGGGGGTAGTCCATCATCAGGCCTCTCATGACGTCATCGTCCTCCCAGATCCTCCGAGGTGGCGCAGCGAAAGCCGGTGTGGTGGTGGCCGTGGGCCAGCCCACCGTACCCTCCATCATACGAGGAGAGGCGCCGGATCGTCACGCGCAGTGCGTCCACCGGGTCGTCGTGGCTCGCGCCCCGGACCACTCGCGCGGCGTCGAGTGGGGCGTGCTCGCGCCCGTCGTCGGCCCGGTAGGGATAGGGCCGGTAGGCCGAGCCCGTCCACTCCCGCAGGTTCCCGAGCAGGTCCTGGACCCCGGTGGGCCCGGCCCCGGCCGGCCGGAGGTCGCCGCGCTCGGTGGCGTTGTAGGGGCGCCCGACGATCGCCCGCTCGGCATCCGGCGCCTCGTCGCCCCACGGGTAGCGGCGTCGGTCGAGTCCGCGGGCCGCCTTCTCCCACTCGGCCTCGGTGGGCAGACGCCGGCCGAGCCAGAGGCAGTAGTCGCGGGCGCCGAACCAGGAGACCTCCACCGCGGGGTGCTCCTCGAAGCCGGGATCGGCGATGAACCGGCCCTCGCGCCGGTGGATCCGCGCGTCGGGGTCGTCCTGATCGAAGTAGCGCATGCCTTCCGGGCTCCGGAGCCCGCGGGCCTCGAGGAACCGGGCCACTTCCCGATTCGTCACCTTGTTGCGGTCGAGCCAGAAGTCGCGCACGTACACGCGGTGCATGGGCCCCTCGTCGGGGACGGTCGAATCGCTGCCCATCCAGAACGCGCCGGCCTCGATGAGCATGATGCCGTCGGCGCGCGCTTCGCCTGCGCCGGGCCCGCGTCCGGACGCGAGCGGCCCGATCAGGGCGAGGGCCAGCGCCGCGCCCAGTGTGAGGCACCGTCGCGTCCACGCGGTCACGCGCCCACGATAGCGTCCCGCAATCTTTACCGCCATGGCGGATTCGGGTATGGTGAGGGCGCCATGAACTCCCGCTGGAGCGACGGAGACGCGCAGGGCAAGAGCGATCTCGATCTCCTCGTCTACGCCTCGCGCCTGATCGGCGCCGAGACCACGCTCGTGGTCTGGGGCGGGGGCAACACCTCCATCAAGCAGGACGAGCGCGACCATCGTGGCCGTCCCACCCGCGTGCTCCGGGTCAAGGGCAGCGGCTCCGACCTCAAGAGCATCCAGAAGAAGGACTTCCCGGGCGTGCGCATGGACGACGTGCTGGCGCTGCTGGATCGCCAGGACATGGGCGACCAGGAGATGGTGGACTATCTCGCGCACGCGCTGCAGGAGCCGGCGAGCCCGCGGCCGTCCATCGAGACGCTGCTGCACGGCTTCCTGCCCGCCTCCGCGGTGATCCACACCCACGCCGACGCGGTCGTCTCGCTCACCAACAACGACCGGAGCCGGGACGTGCTCCGCGAGGTGTACGGCGACGAGGTCATCGCGCTGTCGTATCGGCGACCGGGCTTTCTGATCTCCCGCGAGGTGGCCGCCGTGTTCGCGGCGCACCCGAACGCGCGCGCGATCCTGCTCGAGAAGCACGGGACGATCTGCTGGGGCGCCTCGGTGAAGGACGCCTACGAGGCCACCATCGAGCTGATCAGCCGCGCCGAGGAGGCCATCGCCCATCGCGCGAAGGGGCGCGCGCGCTTCGGCGGCGCGGCGGTGGCGAGCCCGGCCGCGGAGGCGCGGCGGCGGGTGGCGCTCGCGGTGGCCCCGCACGTGCGGGGCCTGGTCGGCAAGAGCCGGCGGCAGGTGCTCTTCTTCGACGACGCGCCGCCGGTGCTCGAGTTCGCGGCCTCGCGCGAGGCCGACGCCCTCTGCCGGATCGGGCCCGCGACCCCCGACCACACCATCTTCACCAAGCGCCTGCCGTGCTTCGCGCCGGTCGCGGACCCGTCGGATCCGGAGGCGGTGCGGGCCGGGGTCACCGCGGCGGTGGAGCGCTTCGTGACCGACTACACCGCCTACTTCGAGGCGCACAACACCGAGGGCGCGAAGCTCACCGATCCGTTCCCGCGCGTGATCGTGGTGGGCGGCCTCGGGCTCTTCGCGGCCGGCAAGGACCGGCGCACCGCCGGCATCGTGGACGACATCTACCACCACACGATCTCGGTGCTCGGCGCCGCCACCTCGTTCGGGGGCTACGTCTCGCTCTCGGCGCGCGAGGCCTTCGACGTGGAGTACTGGCCGCTCGAGCTCTACAAGCTCTCGCTCGCCCCGCCCGAGAAGGAGCTGGCCCGGCGCATCGCGCTGGTCACCGGGGGAGCGAGCGGCATCGGGCGGGCCGCGGCCCAGCGGCTGGCCGCCGAGGGCGCGCACGTGCTGGTGGGCGATCTCGACGCGGCGGGGGCGCGCAAGGCGGCCGAGGAGATCGTGGGGGCCCACGGGGCGGGGCGGGCGATCGGGCTCGGGATGGACGTGACGAGCGAGGCCTCGGTGCGGGCCGCCTTCGAGGAGGCGGTGCTGGCCTACGGCGGGATCGACATCGTGGTCTCCAACGCGGGCACCGCGCACTCCGCGCCGGTGGATCGCATGGAGCTCGGCGACTGGGAGCGCTCCTTCGCGGTCAACGCCACCGGGCACTTCCTGGTCGCGCGCGAGGGCATGCGGGTGCTGAAGGCGCAGGGGCTGGGCGGCGCGTTCGTCTTCGTGGCCACCAAGAACGTGATGTCGCCCGGGAAGGACTTCTCCGCGTACTCGGCCTCGAAGGCGGCGGAGGCGCAGCTCGCCAAGGTGCTCGCGCTCGAGGGCGGCCCCCACGGGATCCGCTCGAACATCGTGAACCCCGACGCGGTCTTCCGGGACTCCAAGCTCTGGTCCGAGGACGTGCGCCGCGAGCGCGCGCGGGCCCAGGGCATCACGGTGGACGAGCTCGAGGACTTCTACCGCAAGCGCAACATCCTGGCCCGGCCCATCCTGCCCGAGGACGTGGCGGAGGCCGTCCTGTTCCTCGCCTCCGACCGCTCGGCCAAGACCACCGGGTGCACGATCACGGTGGACGGGGGCGTCAAGGACGCCTTCCCGCGGTAGGCGGAGCCGATGGATCCGCAAGCCCGGTTCGGCGCGTTCCTCTCCATGCACCCGCCCGAGCAGCAGTTCGCCCTCGCGCGGCGCTGCGAGGCGCTCGGGCTCGACTCGCTGTGGACCGGCGACCACGTGTCCTTCCACAACCCGCTCTACGAGTCGCTGACGCTGCTGGCCTCCTACGCCTCCATCACGAGCCGGATCAAGCTCGGCAGCGGCGTGTATCTGCTGGCCCTGCGCCGGCCCACCGTGGTGGCCAAGATCACCTCCACGCTGGACGCGCTCTGCGGCGGACGGCTCATCTTCGGGGTCGGGGTGGGTGGCGAGAACCCGAAGGAGTTCGAGGCCTGCGGGGTGCCCCACCAGGAGCGCGGGGCCCGCGTGACCGAGGGCATCGACGTGGTCCGGGCGCTCTGGCGCGACACCCCGGCCTCCTTCAAGGGCCGCTTCACCCAGTTCGAGGGCGTGAGCATCGATCCCAAGCCGGTGCAGCGGCCCGGGCCGCCGATCTGGATCGGGGGCCGCTCCGACGCGGCGCTGGCCCGGGCCGGCCGCCAGGGCGACGGGTGGATCTCGTATGTCGTCCAGCCGGAGCGCTACGCCCAGAGCCTGGCCAAGATCCGGCGGGCCGCGGAGGAAGCGGGGCGGAGCCTCGACGGCTTCGTGGCCGGCCACCTGACCTTCGTCACGGTCGGGCGCGACTACGAGAGCGCGGAGCGCGCCTGGGTGCGCATCCTCTCCAGTCGCTACGCGCAGGACTTCGGCCCGCTCGCGCGCAAGTACGGGGTGATCGGCACCCCGGAGCAGTGCGCCGAGCAGGTCGATCGCTTCATGCAGGCGGGCTGCCGCTACTTCGTCATGAACCCGATCGGCGATCTCGCGGACGAGCCGGCGCAGCTCGAGACGATCGCGCGCGAGATCATCCCGCGGTTCCAGAAGCGATGAAGCCGCGGGAGTGCCGGGCGAGCGTGACCGCGCTGCGGGCGGTCACCCCCGAGATCATCGAGGTCGATCTCGCGGTGAGCGAGCCCGCCGACTGGAGCTTCGAGGCCGGGCAGTGGATCTCGGTGCCGTTCGGCCCCAAGATCGTGCGCGCCTGGAGCATGGTCTCGTCGCCCGCCCGGAAGGGCGTGCTGACCCTGTCGATCGACGTGGCCCCGGGCGGCATCGGCTCGCAGTGGGTGCGGGGCCTCCAGCCGGGCGATGAGGTGCGGTTCAAGGGGCCGACCGGCGGCTTCGTCTTCGACCGCGCCGACACCCGCCGGGCCGTCTTCGTGGCCGAGGAGATCGGGATCGTGCCGGTGCGCTCGATCCTGACCCATCTCTACGAGACCGGCTACGGCCGGCCCACCGCGCTGATCTACTGGGCCCGCAACCCGGGCTGGCTCGCCTACGACGCCGACTTCCGCTCGCTCGCGCGCCGCTACCCGGGGTTCTCCTACCTGCCGGTGCTGCGCGAGCCGCCCGCGACCTGGCGCGGCGAGAAGGGGGAGCCCGCGGAGGCGGTGGAGCGCCTCGTGTACGGCATCGACCGGTTGATCGTCTACGTCTGCGGGGGCGGGGAGACCATCAACCGGGTGCGGGACGTGCTCGTGAAGAAGGGCATGGACCGCAAGAGCGTGAAGTGGGAGAAGTTCTGGTGAAGGCCCAGGTCTATCACTTCCAGATCAACGTCCGCGATCCCGCCCGCTCGCTCCCCTTCTACAAGGCCTTCCTCGGCTACCTCGAGTACCGCACCGTCTACGAGAGCGACACGGTCGCCGGCTTCTCGGGGAGCGGGGCCGACATCTGGGTGATCGCGACCGAGCCGGCCCACGCCGGACACGGGTTCCACCGCAAGCGGCCGGGCCTCAATCACGTGGCCTTCCGGGTGGAGCGCCGCGAGGAGGTGGATCGATTCCGCGACGAGTTCATGGGCCCGCGCCGGCTCCCGCCGCTCTACGAGACGCCACGGGAGTTCCCGGAGTACCGGCCGGGCTACTACGCGGTCTTCTTCGAGGACCCGGACCGGGTGAAGCTCGAGGTGGTGCACATCCCGGGCAAGCCGGGCGGCTAGCGTGGCGGATCTCAACGGGGGGCACCTGGTCGCGCGCACGCTCCGCCAGGCGGGCGTGGGCCACGTGTTCACCCTCTGCGGCGGCCACATCCTGCCGATCTACGACGGCTGCATCACCGAGGGCGTGCAGGTGGTGGACATGCGCCACGAGCAGGCCTGCGCCCACGCCGCCGACGCCTACGCGCGCCTCACCCGCAACATCGGCGTGGCCCTGGTGACCGCGGGGCCCGGCGTCACCGACGCGGTGACCGGCATCGCCAATGCCTACTCCGCCCGCAGCCCGGTGCTCCTCATCGGGGGCGCGGCGCCGCTCGGGCTGCGCGGCCTGGGCTCGCTCCAGGAGGTCGAGCAGGTCGACCTCCTGCGGCCGATCACCAAGGGCTCGTGGACGGTCTCCGAGACGCGCCAGATCCCCGAGGTGCTCACCACCGCCATCCGGCACGCGCTCACGGGCCGGCCGGGGCCGGTCTTCGTCGAGATCCCGGTCGACCTGCTGATGACCACGGTCGAGGACCGGATGGCGCCGATCCCGACCGCCTACGCTCACCGGCGGCCCACCGCCCCCGATGAGGCGTCGGTCCTGGAGCTGGCCGCGCTGCTGGCCCGTGCGGAGCGACCGATGATCATGGCGGGCAGCGGCGTCTACTGGGACGACGCGGCCGCGGAGCTGCGGGCGGCTGGCCGAGCGCGCCGGGGTGCCGGTGTTCACGAACGGGGCGGGGCGGGGCTGCCTCCCGCACGACCATCCGCAGGCCTTCGCCCAGGCCCGCGGGTTCGCGCTGGGCCAGGCCGACCTCGTGCTGGTGCTGGGGACCCCGCTCGACTTCCGCCTGGGCTACGGCCGGGCGCCCTCGTTCGCCGAGAACGTCCAGGTGGCGATGGTGGACTGCGATCCGGTGGAGCTGGGGCGCAACCGCCCGCTGGCGGTCGGCCTGACCAGCCACATCGGTCTCACGCTCCGCGCGCTCGCCGACGCCCTGCCGCGGGACCTGGCCGCGCGCTTCGACCGCTGGCGGGACGCGGTGCGCAAGAAGGAGACGGACTCGCAGGCGCGCCTCATGGCGGAGCGGCTCTCCGACGACGTGCCGATCAGCCACTACCGCCTCGGCCACGAGATCGCGGCGGTGGTGGACGCCGAGACCACCGTGGTGGGCGACGGCGGCGACGTGGTCGGATGCGCGTCGAAGATCGTGGCCCTCTCCCGGCCCGGCCAGTGGCTCGATCCGGGCCCCTTCGGCTGCCTCGGGGTGGGCCCGTCGTTCGCCATCGCGGCCAAGCTGCTGCGTCCCGAGCAGCGCGTCCTCCTGATCGCGGGCGACGGAGCCTTCGGGCTCAACGGGATGGAGATGGAGACCGCGGTGCGCTTCAAGCTGCCGATGACGGTCGTCGTCGGCAACGACGGCGGGTGGGGACAGATCCGCAACCCGCAGCTGTCGTTCTTCGGGGCCGAGCGCTCGGTGGCGACCTCGCTGCCGTTCACCCGCTACGACCGGATGGTGGAGGCGCTCGGCGGGAAGGGGATCCACGTGACCGAGCCGGGCCAGCTCCGGCCCGCGCTGGAGCGGGCGCTCGGCTCGGGTGAGGTCTACTGCATCAACGTGGTGCTGGACCCGGCCGCCTATCGCCGCACGGGTCAGGTGTCGATGGCCATCTGACCATGAAGATCACGTTCCTCTGCCCGCATCTCCGCATCGCGGGCGGGGTGCGCGCGATCCTGATCCACGCCGACCGCCTCGCCCGCCGGGGCCACGAGGTGACCCTGCTCGTGCCGGTGAAGCGCACCCTCGCCGCGTGGTGGCGCAACCGGGTGCGGACCGGGCCGGACTGGATGCCGGGCCTCGAGGCGCGCGTGCGCTGGGTGCCCGAGTGGAGCGCGGCCCGCGTGCCGGATGGCGACGTGGTGATCGCCACCTCCTGGCAGTCGGTGGAGACGGTGGCGGCGGCCCCGCCGCGCTGCGGGCGGAAGTTCTACTTCATCCAGCACTACGAGAGCCTCTACCACGGCGAGGCGGCCCGGGTGGACGCGACCTACCGCGTGCCCCTGCGGAAGATCGTGATCTCGACGTGGCTCGCCGACGTGATGGCCGAGCGGTTCGAGACGCCGGCCGCGGTGGTGGTCACCCCGGTGGAGCCGGGTCTCTTCCATCCGGTTCCCGCCGAGGAGGACGGCAAGCTCCGGGTGCTGATGCTCTTCCACGAGTATCCCTGGAAGGGGGTGGCCGACGGGCTCGAGGCCTTCGGCCGGGTCCGGGCGCGGCACCCCGAGCTGCGGCTGGTGGGCTTCGGAGTCAAGCCGCCCCCGCGCAAGCTCCCCTTCGCCGAGTTCCACGAGAACCTGCCCCAGGAGCGCCTGGCCTGGCTCTACAGCCGCTGCCCGATCTATCTCTGCCCGTCCTGGGACGAGGGGCTCGGCATGCCCGCCATGGAGGCGATGGCCTGCGGCGCGACGCTCTGCACCTACGACAACGGCGGCTGTCGCGACTACGCCATCGACGGTCGCACCGCGGTGGTGGCCCCCCGGCGGGACGTGGACGCGCTGGCGTGGGGGCTGTCGAGGCTGGTGGAGGATGCTGACTTGCGGCGGCGGCTGGCCCGGAGCGGGCAGGACTTCGTGAGGACTCAGTTCGACTGGGAGCGCGCTACCGCGCGGCTCGAGGCGTTGCTGGCCGCGCGGTAGCGCTCGAAACGAAACGGACTAGGCGGAAGCGGGCTCGAGCTCGGCGTGAGCCAGGATCGGCCGGCGGCTGCGGATCGTGCGGTTGGTCCACCGCGCCACCACGTGCCCCAGCGTCTGCTCCTGGATCAGACCTTCCGACTTCAGCTGCTTGAACACCTGCGTCCAGCCCGAGCTGTGCTGCCCCATGAACAGGATCTCGTCGAAGCTCTTCCGCGACGGCACGCTCGGAGCGCTCTGCGCGTCGAAGAGGGCGTGGGCGATCTGCGAGTCCGAGGGCATGGCGCTGCTCTCTCGCCGGTAACCCGACCCGGAGAGCAGCCGAAGCGTCGTGTTTCCGCTGGTGCGCTCTGTGAGCATCATGGTCCGTTCCTCCCCTGTGGCGATTCCGGCCGGATCGGTTGCACTCATCGACCTAGGCCTCGCGGATGATGCGGGAGGCGATGAGCCCGCGCGAGCTGACCGGGATACTCGTGCGGTCGGGACTCCAGGGCGTGACGCTGCCGGAAGTCCCCGCGAGGCGCGTGAAGTCCCGCGAGACGATGGCCGCGATGCCCCGAGCTCGGCTTGATTTCGCCGGGCCGGGTGCCGCCGGTCTTCGCGCCCTTCACGCTCCTGCCGTCCGTGTAGTCCGCCATGGCTATGTGCCGAGCCTCTCTACGGCAAACTCGGTGCCAGTTTTCGGAGGGGAGGAAAGAGCTGGAGTGTCGAACAGTTACGAGCGGTGGGTCGGACCGAGCTCCGATGCCCGGTGACGAGGAGCGCCAGACAGTGTACCCATTTCGGACGCCTCGGTCCGACCCCGCAGGACCTGCGCTACGGTGAACCGTCGCTCAGCGCGGCAACCAGTCGCGTAACGGCTTCACCGTCGCGCCCGCCTTGACCAGGCCCTCGCGCACCGCGGCCACGATCTTGTCCGAGCCGGGGCTGTCGCCGTGAATGCAGATCGTCTCGACGCGCGCGTCGATCACCTTTCCGGTGATCGTGCGCACCTTGCCCTCCATCGCCATGCGCACCGCCTGCTCGGCGGCCTTGGCCGGGTCGGTGATCAGCGCGTCCTTGCCGAGCTTGCGCGTCACCAGCTGGCCGTCGTCGGCGTAGACCCGGTCCGCGAAGCCCTCGGCCGCGATGCGCAGGCCCTTCACCTTGCGGGCCTCGGTGTCGTACTTGGTCATGGCCATGGTCATCAGGATCATCTCGGGATCCAGCTCGAGCACCTGCTCGGCGGTCGCGCGCGCGAGCGGCAGGTTCTCCTCGAACATGTGGTACTGGATGCCGTGCGGCTTGACGTGCTGCACGCGGGTGCCGGCGGCCTGGGCGAAGGCGGCGAGCGCCCCGATCTGGTAGCGGTGGTAGTCCTTCAGCTCGGCCGGGGAGACGTCCATGCGGCGCCGGCCGAAGCCCATCAGATCGGGCAGGCCGGGGTGGGCGCCCACCGCGACCCCGTGCTGCAGGGCCAGCGCCACGGTCTGGCGCATCACGTGCGGGTCGCCCCCGTGGAAGCCGCACGCGATGTTGGCCGAGGTGATGTTGGGCATGACCTCCTCGTCGTGGCCCAGGGTCCAGCGGCCGTAGCTCTCTCCCATGTCGCAGTTGATGTCGATGTAGACGGGCTGGCTCATAGCTTGGGCAAGACCTCCTTGGCGATGCGCTCGACCTGCTCCGGCTGATAGCGGTACGGGATCAGGATAATCCGGTGCACGCCCGTCCGCACGTGGGCGCGCAGCTGCTCGATGCAATCGGCGACCGAGCCGTGGACGGCGTGGTCGATGGTCGACTCGCTCCAGGCCGCGGTGTCCCACTCGGTGGAGAGCCACTTGCGCATGTCCGCGGTGGTCTCCTCCCGGTTGCGGCCCACGTACACCGCGAGCTGGTTGGTGGCGGTGAGCTTCGCGGGGTCGCGGCCCGCCTCGCGCGCGAAGGCCTTCACCTTGTCCCAGGACCTGGTGAAGCTCTCCGGGGTGTAGAAGTAGGTGAGCCAGCCGTCGCCCACCGTGCCGGCCCGCTTGAGCACCGCGTCCACGTAGCCGCCGATCAGGACCGGCGGGCGCGGGCGCTGCGCGGTGCGCGGCACCATGACCGCCTCGCGCAGGTTGAACTCGTCCACCTTGAGGGTCACCCGCTCCTCGGTCCAGAGCCGCATGAGGATGTCGAGGTTGCGCTCGAAGTGGCGGCCCCGCTGCTTGAAGGGCACGCCCACCGCGTCGAACTCGCGGGCGTACCAGCCCGCCGCGACCCCGAGGACGAGGCGGCCGCCCGAGATGACGTCGAGGCTGCCGAGCGCCTTGGCCGCCACCACCGGGTTGCGCAGCGGCAGCACCAGGACCCCGGTGCCGAGCTTGATCGTGCGGGTGCGCGCGGCCACCGCGCCCAGCATGGTGATGGAGTCCACGATGGGGAAGGAGGGCTCCACGCCCAGGAGCACGTGATCCCAGGCCCAGAGCGACTCGAAGCCGAGGGCCTCGGCGCGCTCCGAGTAGGCGTACAGGCCCTGGATGTCCGGCACCTCGCCGGGGCCCACGAAGTTGCGAATCGCGAGGCCGAAGTCTGTCACTAGCTGTTCCCCCGTTGCTCCGTTTTACCGTTTAGTTCTTTAGGCTTTTCAGCTGCGGGGGCCCAGAAATGGCCCCCGCACTCCCCCAGTGGCGGACAACCGTCTCGTCTCGAACAGTGGCGGACAACCGTTTCGAGCAGTGGCGGACAACCGGCTCGAGGGTTCATCCGATGAACTGGCGCTTGGGGTCTAGCATGCGCAGGATCGCGAGCTCCTCGTCGGTCGGCGGCTTGGTGGTGGTGAGGGCGGGGCTCACCAGGACCTCGAAGCCGGTGTTCTCGCGGACCTGCTCCACGGTGGCGCCCGGGTGCAGGGCCAGGAGCTGCATGCGGCGGCTCTCCGCCTCGAAGCCGAAGATGCCGAGCGTGGTGACCACGCGCGAGACGCCGCCGAAGAGCAGGCCGTGGCGGCGGCGGGAGTCGCCCGCCGTCCAGGTAGCCGGGGCTCGTGACGAAGTCGACCCGCTCGGTGAAGCGGCGCTTCTCGTGGACGGTGAGGATCAGCACCTCGCGGCAGAGCGAGATGATGTCGTTGGCGCCCCCGCTGCCGGGCAGGCGCACCTTGGGCCGGGCGTAGCCGCCGATGG
Source organism: uncultured Candidatus Rokubacteria bacterium (assembly GCA_963841755.1). Classification (GTDB taxonomy): domain Bacteria; phylum Methylomirabilota; class Methylomirabilia; order Rokubacteriales; family CSP1-6; genus CAMLFJ01. Next base: position 268,583 of record CAWJDX010000017.1, on the reverse strand, counting down.
CGCTGGTGTTGAGGTTGCCGTGCCGGTCGATCTGGGCGCCGCCGATGAAGCCCACGTCGAAGAAGCCGCGCTGGGCGAGCAGGAAGGCGTCGGTGATCCCGGGCAGCATCTGGGCCCGGTAGGCGGCGCGCATCTCGTTGGTGGAGATCGGCAGCTCGCCCGGCTTCCACATGGGCCCGATGACCCCGCCCTCGACCATCATGGTGAGCCGCGGGGCGTGGGTCCGCTGGGCCAGCACCGAGGCCATCATGGGGGCGCCGACGCCGGTGAAGACGGTGGTGTTGTCGCGCAGCTCCCGCGCGCCCATCACCGCGAGCAGCTCGTTGGCGGTGACGCTCACGTGGTGAGCATCCGCGCGCGGGCGGCCGCGTCGGCCCGGCGCCCGTCGCCGAAGAGGGCCAGGTAGTCGGCGTGGGCCGCCGGGGCGTAGACGTAGCGCTCCAGGTAGTCGGCCACCGCGGCGCTGCCGCGCGCCAGGATCCCGTCCACGTAGCTCGTGAAGTGCTCGGGCTCCGCGTCGTAGGCGCCGTAGCACTCGTGCGGGTAGGAGCCGTACGGCACGTGCGCGAGCGCATCCACCATGAAGCCGGGGATGAGGGTCCGGTCGCCCTGCAGGCGGATCTCGTCCTCGGAGACGATCTGCTCGGCGGTCACCAGCACGGTGGAGGCGGCGCGCGCGATGTCGGCGTCCATGTGCGGATAGCCGTCGATCTGGCAGTTGCCGAGCCGGTCCGCCTTCTGCACGTGGATGAGGGCCACGTCGGGGAAGAGGGCCGGCACCGCGTGGAGGGTCTGTCCGGTGTACGGGCACGCGACCGTCTTCGAGCCGCCCACGCCCATGAGGCCCGAGCCCAGCATGGTGAGCGAGGGGAGGAACGGCACGCCCATCGCGGCGGCGCGGTAGCGGAGGCCCAGGCCCAGGTGGCTCCACTCCTCGAACTCCACGCGGCCGGCCTCCACGAACTCGCGCTGGATGCGCGAGAGGCCCCACGGCAGGCCGATGCCCATCCAGGACGTGACGAGCTTGTCCACCGCGCCCGCCACCATGCCCCACTCGCCCTCGTAGCACATGAGGTTGCGCGAGAGCGTGAGGCGCCGCGGCCGGCGGCGCAGCAGCGCCCACACCAGGGCCAGGGGCGTGCGCGAGTAGAGGCAGCCGCCGAGGGCCACGTGATCGCCGTCCTTCACGAGCGCGGCCGCCTCCTCGAGCGAGCGGAGCTTCGGGCCCGCCGACTTGGGCTTGGCCTCGAGCCGCTTCCGCGCCGCCTCGAAGTCGTACTCGCGCGCGGCGATGGTCACGCGAGGACCTCCCAGGTCTTCTGGTAGCGGTCGAGCTGCTCGACGGTGTAGGGGTCGAGCGGATGCTCGCGCTCGGGAATGTCGACGTGCTTGGCCTCGCCGCAGAGCGGGGTGGTGAAGTAGCGCTGGCCGGTGTCGTTGATGATCGTCACCACCGAGGGCAGCTCGGGGTGGCGGCGGGCCAGCTTGAGCGCGGCGGCCACGTTGCAGCCGCTCGAGATGCCGCAGAAGATGCCCTCCTCGCGGGCCAGCCGCCGGGCGATGTCGACGCTCTCCTCGGTGGTGGTGGTGATCACGCCGGTGAGCAGCGAGACGTCCAGGTTGCGCGGCACGAAGCCGTCGCCGATGCCCTCGATGCCGTGGTGGCCCCACGCCCGGCGCGAGAGCAGCGCGCACTCGGCGGGCTCGACCGCGTAGAGCTTCACCTGGGGGTCGCGGGTCCGGAGATAGCGGCCCACCCCGGTGAGCAGGCCGCCCGAGCCCTGCGAGTCGACGAAGGCGCCGATGCGGCCACCCGACTGCTCCCACAGCTCGGGGCCGGTGGTGAGGATGTGGGCCTCGACGTTGTCGGGGTTGTCGAACTGGCCGGGCACCCAGTAGCGGCCGGGGGCCGCGTCGCGGATCTGGCGGAGGCGCTCGAGCGAGAGATCCACGTCGCTCTCGCCGCCCGGGGTGAAGACCAGCTCGGCCCCGTAGGCGCGCATGATCTTCTTGCGCTCCTCGCTCATTCCCTCCGGCATCACGATGGTGCAGGGGTAGCCCTTGACCGCGGACACCCACGCGCAGGCGATCCCCGCGTTGCCGGTCGAGCACTCGAGCACCTGCATGCCCGGCTTGAGATCGCCGCGCGCCTCGGCCCGCTCGAACATGTGCAGGTAGATGCGGTCCTTGAGGCTGCCGGTGGCGCCGTACCACTCGACCTTCACGTAGATGGCGGGCTTCACGTCGCGGGTGATGCGATTGAGGCGCACGAGCGGCGTGCGGCCCACCGCGGCGGCGATGGACGGCAGCGCGGCGGTGTAGCGGTCCCACTGGGGCCTGGTCTCTGCGCTCATGATGTCAGCCTCGCGGGCCCGGCGCGACCGCGCCGACGCCTCGCAGGAACTTGGTGAGCCGGTGCTGGCCGGACGTGACCGCCTCGTAGCGGGCCGGGTTGTCCGGGCCGCAGCAGGTGGGCAGGCACTCGATCAGCGCGTCGTAGTTGGGCTGGTGGAAGAAGGGGATCGAGAGCCGGCGGTTGCCGGCGGCCGCCTCGCGGGGCGGATTCACCACGCGGTGCATGGTCGAGATCCAGCGGTCGTTGGTCCAGTGCTGCATGAGGTCGCCGATGTTGCAGACGAAGGTGGACGGCGGCGCGCTCACGTCGACCCAGGCGCCCGCGCGATTCAGCACCTGCAGCCCGGGCACGTTCTCGGGCAGCAGGATGGTGACCGCCCCGTAGTCGGTATGCGCCCCCGCCCGGATCTGGCCCGGCGCGGGCGGATCGACCTGCTCGGGATAGTGGTTGGCGCGGATGCCGCTGATGTGGCGGTCGGTCTTGTCGCGGAAGAAGTTCTCCGGCAGGTGGAGCGCCAGGGCGAAGATCCGCATGAGACGCGCCGCGAGCCCCTCCATGGCCCGGTAGTACTCGGTCCACACCGCGCGCAGCGCCGCGGGCCGCTCGGGCCAGAGGTTCGGCGCGAACGACGGGTAGGCCTCCGGCCGCCGGTAGTAGGCCTCGTCCGGGACGTCGATCGGCCCGATGGCGAAGAACTCCTTGAGATCGGTGGTGGAGGCGTCGCCACGGCTGTAGGAGAGATTCTCGGCGCCGAGCGCGAGGTAGCCGCGGCTCTGCTCGGGCCGCGGCCGCGCCACCCGCTGCTTCTCGTCGGCCGGCAGGTCGAAGAACGCGCGCGAGGTGGCGAGCATGCGGTCGACCAGCGCGGCGGGGACCCCGTGCCCGGCGATCGTGAAGAAGCCGATGTCGGTGCAGGCCGCGTCGACCGCGCGCACCACCGCGTCGCGCTCGAGTCGGCCGCGCGCGCTCGCGCGCGCGGGTCGAAGGGCGCGATGTCGATGACCGGGACCGTCGTGTGCACGGCAGCGCGCCCGGCCTAGACGAACACCGAGCCGCCGTCCACCACCAGCGTCTGGCCGGTCATGAAGGCGCTGTCGGGGGAGGCGAGGAAGACCACCGCGCCCTCCACGTCCTCCGGGACCGCGTCCCGCTTGAAGGCGCGCGACTGCAGCACCGCGGCGGACTGGAACGAGGTCACCGTCGGGATTGGCCCGCACGGTGTCGCTCAGGATCAGGCCGGGCGCCACCGCGTTCACCGCGATGCCGTCGTCGCCCAGCTCCCGGGCCAGCGCGCGCGTCATCGCGATCACCGCGCCCTTGGAGGCCACGTAGTGGAGCAGGAACGGGGTGCCCTTGGCCACGATGGCGGAGGCCACGTTGACGATGCGCCCGCGCCTTCTGGGCGCGCATCACCGGCACGACCGCCTTGACGCAGTTCCACATCCCGCGCACGTTGACCGCCATCACCCGGTCCCACTCCTCTTCCGGGATGGCGTCGAAGGGCTGCGGCTTGAGGCTGGCGAACACCGCCGCGTTGTTGATCAGGACGTCGATGCGCCCGAGGCGCCGGTGGGCCGTCTCCACCATGGCGGCCACCGACGCGGCGGAGGCCACGTCGACCCGACAGCCGCCCACCCGGTCGCCCGCGTCGAGGCTCGCGACCGCCCCGGCCGGGTCCACGATGTCGGCGATGAAGACGCAGGCGCCCTCGCGAAGGAAGCGGCGCGCGTAGGCCAGGCCGAGGCCGGCCGCGCCTCCGGTGACCACGACCGCGCTGCCCGCGAGCCGCCCGGTCACCGATCCTGCTCGGCCCGACGCGTGAACTCGAGCGCGTCCTGCAGCACGTGGTCGGCGTGGGCGCGGGCCAGGCGCTCGCCGCGGTCGGCGTCGCCCGCCACCACCGCCTCGAAGAGCTCGCGGTGCTCGGCCACGCTCGACTCGACGCGCTCCGGCAGGTAGAGCGACCGGAGGCGGAGGACCAGGATCTGGGCGTACACGTTCTCGAGCAGGCGGCTCAGCACCTGGTTCCGCGCCGCGGCCAGCATCCGGTCGTGGAAGTCGATCGCCGCGCGCGAGTACTGCTCGATCGCGCCGGCCGCCGCCGCCTGCTCCATCTCCTTCATGGAGGCCTCGAGGTCCGCCTGGTCGTCGGGCTCGAGGTGACCCGCGGCCTGTCGCACCGCCAGCGCCTCGAGCGCCCCGCGCACCGCGAAGAGGTCGCGGATCTGGTCGGCGCCGTAGTTGAGCACGAAGACGCCGTGGCGGGGCACCGTGTTGACCAGACCCTCGCTCTCGAGGCGGCGCATGGTGTCCCACACCGGGGTGCGGCTGACTCCGAGGTCGCGGCAGATCTGCTCGACGTTGAGCTTCGAGCCGGGTGGGAAGACCTGGCTCAGGATCAGGTCGCGCACCGTCCGGTATACTCGCTCGCCGAGGCTCTCGTGCAGCAGCGGGGCGATCGCGGCGCGGGGTGCAGTCGACCGGGCGGGTGACATGGAGCCGTATTCTTGGCGCGACCGAAGGCGTTGTCAATCGGGTTTTCATTTGACACGTGACATGAAATGTAGGATAAGTGCGCGATTCCCCTAACCACCGCAACGTGGCGGCGTGAGACCCAAACAGTGCCGGGCAAGAGGAGGTCGTTCATGACGCGAGCAATCCGGGCCCTTTCCGTTGCGCTGGCCATCGTGTTCGCCGCCGGCGCTCCGGGCGCGCAGGCGCAGGACTCCGTGAAGGTGGGCGTGATCCAGCCCCTGTCGGGCCCGGTGGCCGCCTCCGGGAACTACGTCCGGATGGGCGCCGAGATCGCCCGCGACTGGGCGAACGCCAAGGGCGGCGTGCTCGGACGCAAGGTCGAGCTGCTGATCGAGGACAACAAGTCCGACCCGAAGGAGGCCGCCACCGCGGCCGAGAAGCTGATCGTGCGCGACAAGGTGCCGGTCATCGTCGGGGCGTGGGGCAGCTCGATGACCCTGGCCGCGATGCCGAAGCTCGAGGAGTACGGCGTGCCGATGGTGGTGGAGACCTCGAGCGCGGCCACCATCACCAAGCGCGGCAACCCGTGGATCTTCCGGATCAGCCCGCCCAGCGAGATGGAGGCCCTCGGCCTCGAGAAGTACCTGAAGGAGTTCGGCATCAAGCAGGCCGACTTCCTCGCGGTCAACACCGACTGGGGCCGCGGCTCGGTCACCGCCTTCGGCGACCTCCTGAAGAAGTCCGGCGCCTCGGTCGGCGCGGTGGAGTTCATGGAGCAGTCCGCCACCGACATGAACGCCCAGATCACCAAGGTGAAGGCGGGCTCGGCCGACACCCTGTTCCTCACCACGAGCGTCGAGCAGATCACGCTCGTGCTCAAGCAGGCGCAGGAGCAGCGGCTCACCCGCAAGGTCATCACCACCGGCGGCAGCTCCTCGCCGAGCCAGCTCATCAAGCAGGCGGGCGCGGCCGCCGAGGGCTCGTACCACATCCTGTTCTTCCTGCCCTGGTTCCCCGAGGCGATGCCGGACGGCAAGCTCGCGAAGGCCTTCGTCGACGAGTGGGCCAAGCGCGGCCATCCCTTCGAGGGGCTGACCGAGGGCTTCCGCGGCCACGACGGGGTGCTCACCGCGGTGGAGGCCATCCGGGTCGCGGGCAAGGCCGAGCCGAAGGCGGTGCAGGCCGCGCTCTGGCAGGTGAGCGTGATGGGGCTCAACGGGCCCATCAAGTTCGAGAAGGACGGTCCGGCCGGCAAGGAGAGCGGGCAGTCCAAGCCGAGCATCTTCATCGTCCAGGTGAAGGACGGCAAGATCGCGCTGCCCGCGTTCGCGGCCAAGAAGTAGCGCGGGAGGCGACCGCGAGCGCTTGGACCAGCTTCTCCAGCACCTCCTGAACGGATTGCTGCTGGGGGCCACCTACAGCCTGCTCGGGATCGGCCTCACCCTGGTCTTCGGGCTGATGAGCGTGGTGAACTTCGCCCACGGCGAGTTCTACACGCTGGGGGCCTACGCCGCGTTCGCGGCGCTGACGCTGGCCTCGGTGGACTTCTTCCTCGCGATCCCCCTCGCGATCGCCGCCGGCGCGGTGGCGGGCGCGATCTGCGAGCGGGTCCTGCTGCGCCCCCTGCGCGGCCAGTCGATCGACACCGTGATGCTGGTGATGATCGGGGTCTGGATCGCGATGCAGAACGCGGAGCTGCTCGGCTGGGGCGGGGTCGCCAAGAGCGTGCCGACGCCGTTTCCGACCCAGCCGCTGGTGCTGGGCCCGGTCTCGGTCGCCCCGCTGCGGGTGTTCGTCTTCGTGGTCTCGGGGGGCCTGATCCTCGGCGCGCACCTGCTCCTCTCGCGGACCAAGCTGGGCCGGGCCATGCGGGCGACCTTCCAGGATCGCGAGACCGCCGCCCTCATGGGGGTGAGCATCGAGCGCATCCACACCATCACCTTCGCGTTCGGGGCCGGCCTGGCCGCGGCGGCGGGGGCCCTGCTGGGTCCCGTGTTCCTGCTCTATCCCTCCATGGGCGACCTGGCCTCGCTCAAGGCCTTCTCGGTGGTCATCCTGGGCGGGCTCGGCAACTTCGCGGGCGCCGCGCTCGGCGGCATCGTCCTGGGCGTGGCGGAGGAGCTGGGCGCGGGATACGTCTCCTCCGGCTACCGCGACGCGGTGGGCTTCCTGATGATCGTGGCGGTGCTGCTGCTGCGTCCCTCCGGGCTCTTCGCCCGCGCCGAGCGGGTGGGATGAGCCGTCTCGCGCTCCTGCTCGGGCTGGTGGTGGCGGTGACGGCGCCGGCGTGGGTCTGGAACCCGTACCACCTGCACACCCTGATCATGGCCGGCATCTTCGCGGTGCTCGCGCTCAGCCTGAATCTCCTGCTGGGCTACACCGGCCAGCTCTCGCTCGGCCACGCCGCCTTCTTCGGCATCGGCGCCTACGCCACCGGGCTCCTCACCGTGAAGCTCGAGTGGTCGGCCTGGATCGGCCTGCTCGCCGCGATCGTGCTGCCGGCAGTGGCGGGCTACGTGATCGGCCGGCTCGCGCTCAAGCTGCGCGGCGCCTACTTCGTGCTGCTGACCATCTCCTTCGCGGGGTGCGTCTCGCTGGTGAGCGTGAACTGGATGGATCTCACCAACGGTCCGCTCGGCCTGCCCGGAGTGCCCCCGCTCGAGATCGCGCTGCCCGGCCTGCCCGCGCTCTCGCTGCGCACCAAGAGCGCCTTCTACTACGTGGTGCTGGCCGCGGTCGCGCTCTCGTACCTGGTGTGCCTGGCCCTGATCCGCTCGCGGGTGGGGCGCGCGCTGGTGGCGCTCCGGGAGAACGAGACGCTCGCCGCCTCGGTCGGCATCGACGGCACGCACTACCTGGTGCTGGCCGCGGTGGTGAGCGCGGCGATGGCCGGCTTCGGCGGCGGCCTCTACGCGCACTACACGCGCTTCGTGAGCCCGGAGGTCTTCCTCTTCACCTACACCGTCACGATGGTGATCATGGTGGTGGCGGGCGGGAAGGGCACGCTGGCCGGCCCCATCGTGGGCGCGGTGCTCTTCACGGTGCTGCCGGAGGCGCTGCGGGCCGCCACCTCCTGGCAGTGGCAGATGCTGCTCTACGGAATCTTGCTGGTGGGCGTGCTGTTCTTCATGCCCGAGGGGATCGTGCCGGCCCTGCGCGGGCTCGGCCCGGCCGCCCGGCGCCGCTGGAGCCCGTCGTGACCCTCGAGGCCCACGATCTCACGGTGCGCTTCGGCGGGGTGGCCGCGCTCGCGGGGGTGAGCTTCACGGTCGCGGCCGGCACCGTGACCAGCCTGATCGGCCCGAACGGCGCGGGCAAGACCACCGCGTTCAACGTGATCACCGGCTTCCAGCGGCCGACGCAGGGGACGGTCCGGCACGACGGGCAGCCCATCACCGGCTGGCGGCCGCACCGGATCGCGGCGCGGGGGCTCGTGCGCACGTTCCAGAAGACGAGCGTGTTCCCCGGCCTGAGCGTGCGGGAGAACGTGCTGACCGGGCTCCACCTCCGCGGGCGGGTGGGGGTGGCCGCGGCCCTGCTGACCCGCGGCCGCGTGCGCGCGGAGGAGCGCCGGCTCGAGGCGGAGGCCGAGCGGGTGATCGACTTCGTCGGGCTCGGGTCGCGCCGGGCCGAGGCGGCGAGCGGCCTCTCCTACGGCGACCAGCGGCTGCTCGAGCTGGCGGTGGCCCTGGCCGCGCAGCCGCGCCTGCTCATGCTGGACGAGCCCGCCTCGGGCATGAGCGCCTCCGAGAAGGTCACGGTCGCGGCGCTGATCGGCCGGATCCGCGAGCAGGGCATCACGGTGTTCCTGGTGGAGCACGACATGCGGCTGGTCATGGGCATCTCGGATCGCGTGCTGGTGCTCAACTACGGCCGGCTGATCGCCGACGGCGACCCGGCCGCGGTGCAGCGCGACCCCGAGGTCGTCCGCGCCTACCTGGGATCGGGAGCCCATGCTCACGCTTGAGCGGGTGGCCGCGGGCTACGGGCGCATCACCGCGCTCCACGGCGTGTCGCTCACGGTGGGCGCGGCCGAGTTCGTGTGCCTCATCGGGGCCAACGGGGCCGGCAAGTCCACCACGCTCAAGACGATCTCCGGGCTGGTGCGGGCGGGGGCCGGGCGCATCGTCTTCGACGGGCAGGAGATCCAGCGCCTGGCGCCCCAGGACATCCTCCGGCGCGGCATCGCCCACTGCCCGGAGGGCCGGCGCGTGTTCCCGCACATGACGGTGGAGGAGAACCTCCAGATGGGCGCCTACGTGCGCACCGACGGGGTGGCGGTCGCGGCGGACCGCGAGCGGGTCTTCGGCCACTTCCCGATCCTGGCCGACCGGCGGCGCCAGGCCGCGGGCACGCTCTCGGGCGGCGAGCAGCAGATGCTGGCCATCGGCCGCTGCCTCATGGCGCGCCCCCGGCTCATCCTGTTCGACGAGCCCTCGCTCGGGCTGGCGCCCACCGTGACCGAGACCGTGTTCCAGATCATCGCGGGCATCCAGCGGGAAGGCACCACCGTGCTGATGGTCGAGCAGAACGCCTACATGGCGCTCCAGCTCGCCGGCCGCGCCTACGTCATGGAGACCGGCCGCATCACCCTCGAAGGCCCCGCCCGCGACCTGATGCAAAACGACCACGTGAAAAAGGCCTACCTGGGAGGCTGACCGATGGCCGCGCCGGAACCAAGCAGTAGACGGATGTCCGCCGACTGGGGGAGTGCGGGGGCCATTTCTGGGCCCCCGCAGATGAAGAGGCTTCAAAGAACTAAACGCCAGTCCGCAGAAGCGCCAAGGAGCTCACCGCTAACATGGGCGCCAAGTACTTCGGGGCCTCGGTGAAGCGCAAAGAAGACCCGCGCTACCTGCGCGGCGAGGGCCGCTTCGTGGACGACATCAAGCTGCCCGGCATGCTCCACGCCGCCTTCGTGCGCAGCCCGTACGCCCACGCCCGCATCACCGCGATCCGCACCGAGGCCGCGAAGCGCCTGCCCGGCGTCGCCCACGTGTTCACGTTCGCCGATCTCGAGCGCTGGATGAAGCCGCTGCCGCTCTTCGGCGCGATCCCGCCCGGGCTGTCGGCCCGCGTGGCGGTGACCATGAAGCAGATCGGCCAGCTCGCCCTGTGCCGCGACGAGGCCCGCCACGTGGGCGAGATCGTGGCCATGGTGCTCGCGAGCAGCCGCGCCCTGGCCGAGGACGGCTGCGAGCTGATCGAGGTCGACTACGAGCCGCTGCCGGTGCTGGCCGACGTGGTGGCCGCGGCCCAGCCGGACGCGCCGGTGCTCTACCCGGAGTGGGGCGACAACATCGCGCTCTCGTTCAAGACCGGCTTCGGCGACGTGGAGGCCGCGCTGCGCCAGGCCGACGCGCGGGTGCGGGAGCGGTTCGTGATCCCGCGCTACGTGGGCATGCCGATCGAGACGCGCGGGGTGGTGGCCCAGTGGGACGCGCGCGACGGCACGCTGACCACGTGGAACGGCACCCAGGTGGTCCACTTCGTCCAGCAGGGCCTGGTGTCGGCGCTCGGGCTGCCGCCCCACAAGATCCGGGTGATCGCGCCCGACGTGGGCGGCGGCTTCGGCACCAAGGCCAACGGCTACGCGGAGGATCTCCTGATCCCCGCCGCCGCCATCGCCTCGCGCCGCCCCGTGAAGTGGACCGAGGACCGGCGCGAGCACATGATGGGCTCGGCCCACGCCCGCGCGCAGGTGCACGACATCGAGATCGCGGCGCGGCGCGACGGGACCATGCTGGCGGTGCGCGACCGCATCTGGGTGGACCTCGGCGCCTACAACTCGTGGGGCATCGTGCTGCCCTACAACACGGTGGCCCACCTGCTGGGCCCGCACCGGGTGCCGAACCTCGACGTCGAGTGCCGCGGGGTGGTCACCACCAAGACCCCGAACGCGCCCTATCGCGGGGCGGGCCGGCCCGAGACCGTGTTCGCCATGGACCGCATCGTCGACTGCCTGGCCCGCGAGCTGTCGATGGATCCGGCGGAGCTGCGGCGCAAGAACTACCTCACCGAGGCGGACATGCCGTACGAGCTCCAGATCCCGTACCGCGACGGCAACCCGCTGGTCTACGACAGCGGCGACTTCCGCGCCGGCCTCGAGGCCGCGCTCACCGCGGTGGACTACCCGGCCCTGCGCGCCGAGCAGGCCCGCCTGCGCGAGCAGGGCATCCACCGCGGCATCGGGCATCTCGGGCTACGTCGAGGGCACCGCGATCGGGCCGTACGAAGGCGCCACCGTGCGGCTCGACCCGTCGGGCCACGCGGTGGTGGCGACCGGGGCCTGCTGCCAGGGGCAGGGCCACGAGACCTCGTTCGCCCAGATCGCGGCCGACGCCCTCGGCATCCCGCTCGACTGGGTGACGGTGGTGGGCGGCGACACCGCGGCGATCCCGTTCGGCGTCGGCACCTTCGCCTCGCGCAGCGCGGTGAACGCGGGCAGCTCGATCCACGAGGCCTCCGGCCGCGTGAAGGACAAGATCGTCGCGGCGGCCGCCGCGCTGCTCGAGGCCGCGCCGTCGGACATCGAGGTGAGCGACGGCACCGTCGCGGTGCGGGGGGCGCCCGGCTCGGTCACCCCGCTCGCCGCCGTCATCCGGGCCGCGATCCCGACCTTCGCCAAGCCCGGGGTGAGCCGCGCTCGACTTCGAGGCCACCGTCTATCATCACCAGCCGACCGTGACCTACACGAGCGCGGTGCACGTCGCGGTGGTGGACGTCGACACCGGCACCGGCGCGGTCGCGCTGCGCCGCTACCTGGTCGCCCACGACTGCGGCAAGGTGATCAACCCGGTCATCGTGGACGGCCAGATCCACGGCGGCGTGGCGCAGGGCGTGGGCGGCGGGCTGCTCGAGGAGATGGTCTACGACGAGCAGGCGCAGCTCCTGACCGGGACGTTCATGGACTACCTGGTGCCGACCGCGATGGAGCTGCCCGCCGATCGAGACGGTCCATCTGGAGTACCCGTCGCCGCGCAACCCGCTCGGGGTCAAGGGCATCGGGGAGGGCGGCGCCATCTCGCCGCCCGCGGCCATCGCCAACGCGGTGGAGGACGCGCTCGCCCCCTGGAAGGTGCGCGTGACGCGGACGCCGCTCGGCCCGTCGGTGGTGCTGGGCCTGCTGGGGAAGGCGTGAAGCCGGCGCCGTTCGACTACGTGGCGCCGGCCAGCCTCGACGAGGCCGTCGCCGCCCTGGCCACCGCGGGCGGCGACGCCAAGGTGCTGGCGGGCGGCCAGAGCCTCATCCCGATGATGGCGCTTCGCCTGGCGCGCCCGACGCTGCTGGTGGACATCAACCGCCTGCCCGGCCTCGACGGCATCCGCGAGGCCTCCGGGATGCTCGAGATCGGCGCCCTCGTCCGGCAGCGCGCGCTCGAGCGCTGGGCCGCCACGCGCTCGCCGCTGTTCGCGGAGGTGCTGCGCCACGTCGCGCATCCCCCGATCCGCAACCGCGGCACCGTGGTGGGCAACGTGGTCCACGGCGATCCCGCCTCCGAGCTGCCCGCGCTGCTCCTCTGCCTGGAGGGCGTGGTGGTGGCGCGCGGGCCGCGGGGCGAGCGCATGATCCCGGCCGACCGCTTCTACCGCGCGCCGCTCACCACCGCGCTGGCCGCCGACGAGCTGGCCACCGCGGTGCGCTTCACGCTGCCGCCGGCCGGCGCGGGCTGGGGCTTCGCGGAGGTCTCGCGGCGCCACGGGGACTTCGCGCTGGTGGGCGCGGTGGCGGTGATCGCGCTCGCCGCCGACGGCACGGTGGCCCGCGCCCGCCTCGCCTTCTTCGGAGCGGGGGGCACCCCGATGCGCGGGCTCGCGCTGGAGCAGGCGCTCGCGGGCCACACCGCCGACGCCCGCGCTGATCGCGGAGGGGGCGCGGGCGGCCGCGGCCGCGCTCTCGCCCGACGCCGACATCCACGCGACGGCGGCGTACCGGCGGCAGGTCGCCGCGACGCTGGCCGAGCGCACGCTCACCGCCGCGCTGGCGCGGTGTGGAGGGGCCCGGTGACCAGGACGATCCGGGTGACCGTCAACGGCCAGGAGCACGAGCGCGTGGTGGAGGTGCGCCAGACGCTCGCCGACTTCCTGCGAGAAGACCTCGATCTGACCGGCACGCACCTGGGCTGCGAGCACGGGGTCTGCGGCGCGTGCACCGTCCTGCTCGACGGCGAGCCCGATCCGCGCCTGCCTCATGCTGGCCGTGCAGGCCGACGGCCGGAGCGTCACCACCATCGAGGGCGTCGCCCCCGCCGACGGCCTGCATCCGGTGCAGGAGGCCTTCTGGGCCAAGCACGGGCTCCAGTGCGGCTACTGCACCCCCGGGATCATCATGAGCACCTGCGCGTTCCTCCGCGAGCAGCCCGCGCCGTCGCGCGAGGAGATCCGCGAGATGCTGGCCGGGCACCTCTGCCGCTGCACCGGCTACCACTTCATCGTCGAGGCCATCGAGGCGGCCGCCCAGGCGCTCGCGCCGCCCATACCCCGTCCCACACCTCGGACGGAATAGGAGACTCGCCATGCTTGCCCGCCTCGTCGTCGCGTCGCTGCTCGCCCTGTGCCTCCCGGTCGCGACCGCCCACGCCCAGAACTCGCTGGTGGTCAGCGTGTGGGGCGGCAACTGGAAGGACACCGTGGAGCGGGTGATCGGGAAGGCCTTCACCGCCAAGACCGGCACGCCGGTCGAGTTCGAGGTGGGCGGTACCATCGACCGCCTCGCCAAGGCGCGGGTGGCCAAGGGCAGCCCGCTGGTGGACATCACGTTCACCACGAGCCACGTGGGACGGCTCTACATCTCCGACGGGCTCTTCGCGCCGCTCGACATGGCCAAGCTCCCCAACGCCAAGGAAGCCGCGCGCGAGGCGCTGCGGAGCGAGTACCAGATCGGCGGCTGGAGCTACGTGTACACGATCGTGTACCGGCCGGATCTGGTGAAGGAGGAGATCACGAAGTGGTCGGATCTCTGGAAGCCGTCGCTCAAGGGCAAGATCGCCATGCCCGACTTCGATCCGTCGCACATCATCACGATCGCGGCCCTGATGGAGGGCGGCAACGAGGCGACCTGGCAGAAGGGCCAGGAGCGGCTCAAGGCGCTCAAGCCGAGCATCGTGGCCTTCTACTCGACCGACGCCCAGAGCCAGGATCTGATGAAGACCGGCCAGGCGCCGGTGCAGGTGATGCTCTCGGTCAACGCCTACCATCTCCAGGAGCAGGGCATCGCGGTCAAGCTGGTCCAGCCCAAGGACTACCCGGGCGTGGTGGGGATCGACTGCATGTCGGTGATGGCCGGCACCCAGAAGGCGGACGCGGCGTACCAGTTCATCAACCTGGCGCTCTCCAAGGAGATCCAGACCGAGCTCGCCAAGGCGCTCAAGGCGGGCCCGGTCAACGGCGGCGCCACCGTGCCCGCCGCGTTCCACGGCCAGCCCGGCATCTTCCTGACCCCCGCCGAGTGGAAGGAGCGCGCCTACATCGTCAACGACGAGGTGCGGGCCAAGAACCTGCCGGCCTGGCGCGAGTGGTTCACCGCCAACATCGTCAAGTAGCGCGGGCGCCCGGTGCGGTGGCTCCTGACCCCGGCGGTGCTCGTGGTGGCGGTGTTCGCGGCCGCGCTCTCCGCGCTGCTGCGCTACAGCGTGCTCGAGTTCGTGCCGGGGTCGCTCGTCAGCGGGGGGCTGACCGTCGCCAACTTCACCGGCATCATGAGCCGGCAGTACCTGGGCGCGGTGTGGGACACCGTGCTGCTGAGCGCGGCCACCACCGCGCTGACGCTCGTCGCCTCCTACCCGGTGGCCTACGTGCTCGCGCGCACGCCCTCCGCCCGCGTGCGCTCGGCGCTGCTGGTGCTGACCCTCGCCCCGTTCTTCACCGGGGCCATCGTGCGGACCTACGCCTGGGTGCTGGTCCTGGGCAACACGGTGGTCACGTGGCCGATCCCGATGCTCTTCACGCCCCGTGGCGTGCTGGTGGGGCTCGTGCACTTCTCGATGCCGACGATGATCCTCCTGCTGGCCGCCGCGATCAGCCACGTCGACCCGGTGTACGAGCGCGCGGCGGCGAGCCTGGGCGCGAGCCCCGCCCGCGTGTTCCGGCGCGTGACGCTGCCGCTCTCGATGCCCGGCGTGGTGTCGGGCTCGGTCATCGTCTTCGCCTGGACCCTCAGCGCCTTCGCCACCCCCGAGCTCCTGGGCGGCGGCCGGGTCAAGATGATCGCCAACGTGGTCCGTGACCTGGCGCTCGACTCCTTCAACTGGCCCGGGGGCGCCGCGTTCGCGGTGATGGCCCTGGCGGTGACCCTCGGCCTGCTCGCCGGGGTGGGGCGGCTCACCGCGGTCGCCGACCGGGGGGCGTGATGCTCCGGCTGGCCGTTCTCCTCCTGCTCGCGTTCATGACCCTGCCGACGCTCGTGGTCGTGGCGGTCTCGTTCAACCCGACCGCGATCCTGTCCTTCCCCCCGAGCGGGCTGTCGCTGCGCTGGTACGTGAACGTGGTCACCTATCCGCAGTTCCAGCGCGCGATGTGGAACAGCCTCCTGGTCACCGCGGGCGCGGTGGCGCTGGCCATGCCCATCGGCACCGCGGCGGCGCTCGGCCTGGCCCGCGGGCGCCCCCGGGCGGCCTCGCTCTGGGCCACGCTCCTGCTCTCGCCCCTGGTGGTGCCGGGCGTCGCGGCCGGCCTGGGCTTCCTCATCGTGGGCGCGGCGCTCGGCCTCCTGCGGAGCCGGAGCGTGCTGATCGCGGCCCACGTGGCCCTGGTGCTGCCGTTCGTGGTGCGCTCGGTGTGGGTCAGCGTGCGCAACCTCGATCCCACGCTCGAGCGCGCCGCCGCGAGCCTGGGCGCCACTCCCTGGCGGGCCTTCCGGCGGGTGACGCTGCCGCTCCTGCGACCCGGCCTGCTCGCCGCGCTGCTCTTCGCGGTGATCGTGTCGCTGAACGAGTTCGTGGTCTCGCTCTTCATCTCGACCCGCCTGACCGAGATCCTCCCGGTGGCGATGTTCAGCTACGTGGTCAACTACACCGATCCGACCATCGCCGCGCTCTCGACCCTCTTCATCGTGGGCACCTTCCTGATCGTCTGGCTCGCCGACCGCTACCTGGACCTGGGCGGCGTGTTCCTCCACCATCGATGAGGCTCAGCTGATGGCCCGCGCGGTGGTCGAGCTGGCCGGCTGCAGCCGGGAATACGGGGGAGTGCGTGCGGTCGCCGGTCTCGACCTGGTCGTGTACGAGGGCGAGCTGCTCTCGCTGCTCGGCCCGTCCGGCTGCGGCAAGACCACCACCCTCAACCTGATCGCGGGCTTCGTGCTGCCGACCGCGGGCCGGGTGCGGATCGACGGCCAGGACGTCACCGACCGCCCCGCCCACCAGCGGGGGCTCGGGATGGTGTTCCAGTCGTACGCGCTCTTCCCGCACCTCTCGGTGTTCGAGAACGTGGCCTTCGGGCTGCGCGAGCGGCGGACGGCGCGGGCCGAGATCGAGCGGCGGGTGCGCGCGGCCCTCGCCCTGGTCCGGCTGGACACCCGTGCCGACCACCGCCCGGCCCAGCTCTCGGGCGGCATGCAGCAGCGGGTGGCCCTGGCCCGGGCGCTCGTCTACGAGCCGCGGGTGCTGCTGCTGGACGAGCCGCTCGCCGCGCTCGACAAGAAGCTCCGCGAGGAGATGCGGAGCGAGCTGCGGGAGATCCAGCGCGCGGTCGGCATCACCACCATCTTCGTCACCCACGACCAGGCCGAGGCGCTCGGCCTCTCCGACCGCATCGCGGTGATGCACGCCGGGCGCGTCGAGCAGCTCGGCACCCCGCGCGAGATCTACGAGCGGCCCGCGACCCGGTTCGTGGCCGAGTTCATCGGCGCCTCCACCGTGCTGCGCGGCCACGGCGCCGCCGCGGATCGGGTGACGCTGGCCGGCGGCGAGACGCTGCGGGTGCGGGGCCTGTCCGGGATCCGGGCGGGGGAGGCGATCGAGCTGGCCATCCGGCCGGAGCGCATCCGGCTCGCCGGCGGCGCGGAGGAGAACGTGATGGACGGGCGGGTCACCGGCGTGGTCTACCAGGGCGTGCAGACCGAGCTGACCGTCGAGATCGGGGCCGGGCAGCGGCTGCTCGTGTTCGTGGCCGAGCCGGCGCCCACCGCGCTCGCGGTGGGGCAGGCGCTGCGCCTGCACCTGCCCGCGGACGCGTTCATGCGCCTCGGCCCCGCGGGCGCGGAGGCGGGCCGGTGACCGGGATCGAGCAGATCGTCGCCGGCCTCGAGGCGGCCCAGGTCTCGATCGTGGCCTCGGTGCCGGACACGTGGATCGGACGGCTGATGGTAGGCGTGCGCCGATCGTCGCGGCTGCGCGCGGTCGACGTGGCGCGCGAGGAGGAGGCGGTGGCGGTCGCGTGCGGCGCCAACCTGGCCGGCGGCCGCGGCGCGGTCCTGATCCAGAACGCGGGGCTGCTCAACTGCGGCGGCGTGCTCGCCGGGCTGGTCGAGCTCTACCACCTGCCGTGCTTCTTCATCGTGTCGCTGCGCGGCGACCACCGTGACCCCGTCTACTACCACGCGCCCAAGGGCCGCGTGACCGAGGAGACGCTGCGGGCCTGGCGCCTGCCCTACGCGCGGGCCGATCGCCGGGGCGACCTCGCGGCTCAGGTGAAGCAGGGCGTCGAGTTCTGCGTCGAGTCGCGCGGGCCCTTCGTGCTGCTGATCAGCGGCGAGGATCTGGCGTGACCGCCCGCAAGCCGCTGCTGGACGCGCTGGTCGCGATGCTGACCCCGCGCGACGTGGTCGTCTCCTGCCTCGGGCGCCAACGCCCGCTACCTGCCGCACATGACGGTGCCGTGTCCGGTCTTCGCCCTCTGCGATTCGATGGGCGCGGCCATCCCGCTGGGCCTCGGCGTGGCGCTCCAGCGGCCCGACCGTCACGTGATCGCGCTCGAGGGCGACGGCTCGCTGCTGATGAGCCCGAACGTGCTGGCCACGGTGGCCGCGGCGGCGCCGCCCAATCTCACCATGCTGCTCTGGGTGAACGGCCGCTACGAGTCCTCCGGCGGCCAGGCGCTGCCCGCGGTGACGGTGGACTGGGCCGCGCTGGCCCGCGCGGCGGGCCTGCGCCACGTGGCCACGGTGGGCGACGTGGCCGGGCTGAGCAGCGCCTTCACGGCCGCGCGCAGCGCCGGCGGCCCCGCCGCCATCGTGGTCGAGATCGCCTTCGACCCCGCGGAGCAGATTCCTCCGTACTCCGAGCGGCCCGACGAGATCCGCGCGCGCTTTCGTCTCTAGGCTAGTGGGTGGGGTAGCCGCCCGAGGGGCCGATGGTGCCGTAGCCGCCCGTCCCGTAGCTCGACGAGAAGTCCGAGCTGCACCCACCGACGACCTTCCAGATGCCCGGGGAGGTCATGACCCGCTGCTCGCCCGAGACGCACATGGTCGCCATCGGCTTGCTGGACCCGCCCTGGTCGGGAGCCGGTCGCGCCGGGGCGGGCATGTTCCGGAACTGCACGAGCCCGGCCTCCGCGGTGCCGATCCGCCGGAAGGCGTCCGCGAGCTGCGCGGCCCGGACCTGCTCCGCGCTCAGGGCGGGCTTGCCGATCCCGACCGGCCCGATCCACTCCGCCGCGTCGCGGGAGGGCTCGGGCACGTCGATCTTGTACTGCGTGACCCGGCTCACACCCTTGTCGTCGGTGTACCGCCACTGCGCGTCCGCCGCCCCGGCCGAGAGCAGAAGGCCCAGGCCGAGTGCAATCGCCATCGCGAGTCGCTCCATGCGTCGTGTCTCCTGTCGGGGTCCATCGTTGACCACGATCAACCACAACGCAAGAGCCACACCACGGCTGACGCCCCGGAAAATCACCACGTTGGACGAACTCCGCAAGGGTTGCGTCTGGAAGCCTCCCCCCATGCGAAGAAGGGAATTGCCCAGGTTGGCCGCCTAGCGGACCAGGGCGCGCAACCGCCCGGGCGCGTCCGGGCCCTCGAACTGGAGGGTCTGCAGTCCAACCGCGGCGGCGCCCTCGACGTTGTCCGCGCGGTCGTCCACGAAGAGCGCGGCGCCGGCGGACAGGCCGAGGCGCTCCAGGCACAGCCGGAAGATGCGGGGATCCGGCTTGGCGAGCCCGACCTCGCAGGAGATCACGACCGCGTCGAAGAGCGCTTCCAGCGGATGGTCGGCGCGCACGCGCGCCATGACTTCCGGACCGCTGTTGGAGAGGAACGCGGTGCGCCCGCTCTCGGCGCGGAAGCGGGCCGCGAGCGCCCAGATCTCGTCGTGATAGACGGTCCACGAGGCGACGTCGGAGGCGATCAGCCACGCCAGATCGCCGGGCGCGAGCGGGCCCGGGCGGGTGGCGGCCGCCACGCGCTGCCAGTACGCGGCGGCCGGAAGGTCCGCGTCGTAGGCGTGCCGGTGCTGCCAGTAGGCGGCCCGGAAGGCCGCGGCGTCGCCGCCGAGCCGGCGCGCCGCCTCGTCCATCCACGTCTGGTCCTGCGCGCGGCTCAGCACGTTGCCGTAGTCGAGGATGAGGCCGGCGGGGCGAGGCATGCGCTCGATGCTACGCGAGAGGGGCGTGTTACGATGCGGCGATTCTCATCGCTGCTCCCGGAGGAGGCGCGCGCCGTGTCGACGCAAGACGAGACCCTGGTGACCCGCGACGGGCCGGTGGTCACGCTGACCTTCAATCGCCCCGAGGCGCGCAACGCCCTGACCTGGGGCATGTACGATCGGCTCTACCAGGTCTGCGAGGAGGTGGACGCCGACGACTCGGTGCGCGTGCTCGTGCTGCGCGGGGCGGGCGGCAAGGCGTTCGTGGCCGGGACGGACATCAGCCAGTTCAAGGTCTTCGACCGGGCCGAGGACGGCATCGCCTACGAGCGCGACGGCGACAAGCGCATCGCGCGCCTCGAGGCGGTGCGCAAGCCGGTGATCGCCCAGGTCGAGGGATTCGCGGTGGGGGGCGGCTTCCGCATCGCCACCGCGTGCGACCTGCGCATCGCCACCCCCGACGCGCGCTTCGGGGCCCCGATCGCGCGCACCCTCGGCAACTGCCTCTCGATGGCCGCCTACGCGAGCTTCGTCGACGTGTTCGGGCCCTCGCGCCTGAAGGAGCTGATCTTCACCGCGCGCCTGCTCACCGCCGAGGAGGCGCACGCGGCCGGCTACGTGCACGAGATCGTGTCCGCGGCCGAGATCGAGGCGCGGGTGGCCGCGCTCGCCCACCAGCTGGCCGAGCACGCGCCGATCACGCTGTGGGTGACCAAGGAGTCGATCCGCCGTCTGGCCGCGAGCCGGGCCCTGCCGGACGACGAGGACCTGATCGCCACCACCTACATGAGCGCCGACTTCCGTGAGGGGGTGCGCGCGTTCCTCGAGAAGCGCAAGGCTCGCTGGACCGGCAAATGATCCGCTCGGTGCCGGGGCGCACGCCGCGGGTGCACCCGGAGGCCTACGTGGACCCGGCGGCCCAGGTCATCGGCGACGTGACGATCGAGGCGGGCGCGAGCGTGTGGCCGTTCACGGTCCTGCGCGGAGACCAGGACAACTACGTCACCCTCGGGCGCAACTCCAACGTGCAGGACAACTCGGTGTTGCACGTGACGCCGCAGTTCCCGTGCATCGTGGGGGCGAACGTGACCATCGGCCACCGCGCGGTGGTCCACGCGTGCACCGTGATGGACAACGTGCGGATCGGCATCGGCGCGGTGGTGCTGACCGGCGCGGTGGTGGAGGAGGGCGCGCAGGTGGGAGCGGGGGCGCTCGTGCCGCCCGGCAAGGTGGTGCCGGCGGGCTGGCTCGTCATGGGGGTGCCGGCCAAGCCGGTGCGCAAGATGAGCCAGGACGAGCTCGACGACATCCTCCGCAACGCCACCGAGTACCTCGATCTCTGGCACCGCGACTACCGCTGATGGGGTAGGCTGGCCGCGTGGGGTACGTCGAGCGGCACCTGCTGGCCGGCGAGCACGTCGTCTACAAGACGCGCCTGCACTGGATCCTGTTCCTGCGGCCGGCGCTGGTGATGGTGGCCGGTATCGCCCTTGCGCTGGTGCTGCGGCCGGTGCAGGACCCGCCCTGGCTCTGGATGATCGGCGCCGGCGTCACGCTGGTCGGGCTCGGGTGGGGGCTCGTCCACTACGTCGAGCTGATGACGTCCGAGTTCGCGGTGACGAGCAGCCGGCTCATCCTGAAGGTGGGCCTGATCTCGCGCTACACCACCGAGCTGCTGCTGACGAAGGTGGAGACCATCGGCGTCCAGCAGGGCCTGATGGGCCGCATGCTCGGCTACGGGGACCTGACCGTGACCGGCACCGGCGGCGCCCGCGAGGTCTTCCGCCGGGTGCGCGACCCGATCGGGTTCCGCAACCACGTGCAGCAGGCCTCGATCGGGACGCCCCCCGCGTCGGGCTGAGCGGTCCGCCTACCTCGCGCCCGGCGTCGCCCCCTCGTCGCGCGCCACCTTGATGTCCTCGCTCTGGTCCCGCAGGATCGTCGGGCTCATCACGATGGTCTCGATCACGGTGCGCGGAGGCATCGTCGCGCAGAGCAGGATCGCGCGCGCCACGTCCTCCGCGAGCATCATGGTGGAGCGGGCCTTGGCGTCGGGCCGGAACGGCCGCTTGTCGAGGATCGGGGTGTCGACCTCGGCGGGCATGATGGTGGTGGCGCGGATCCCCTTGTCGCGCAGCACGTTGTGGACGTGTCCCATCAAGTTGAGCACCGCGGCCTTGGCCGCGCCGTAGGGAGCGCCGCCGATCAGGCCCGGCTTCAGCGCGGCCAGCGAGCTGATCGTGATGATGGTGCCGCCGCCGCGCTCGATCATGCTCGGGAGCACCGCCTGGGTGAGCGCGTAGACCCCGGTCAGGTTCACCGCGAGCACGCTGTCCCACTCCTCCTGGCCGACCCACCGGACGTTGCGGGCCTTGCTCGAGTGCCCCGCGTTGTTCACCAGGATGTCGGCGCGCCCGTACTGGGCCACCGTCCACTCCGCGAGGGCGCGGGCCTCGGCGGGCTTTTCCACGTCGCAGGTCCGGGCCACCGCGCGGCCGCCCGCGCGCGCGATCTCGCCGGCCACCTCGTCGATCGGGGCCTTTCGCCGCCCCGCCACCACCACCTGCGCCCCCTCGGCGGCCAGCATCAGCGCCGCCGCGCGGCCGATGCCGCTGCCGCCGCCCGTCATGATCGCGACCTGCCCGTCGAGAGCTCCCATGAGGCTCCTTCCGCCCGGAGGGCCCGGCGCCTCAGCGCCAGGCCCACACGGGCTGCTCGAAGTGGTTCACGCGCGTGGGCCGTCCGTGGACGACCACCTCGCGCATCTGGTAGAGCACCGCCGCGGTCGGCGCGTGGATCAGCGTGCCGAGCAGCGGGAGCTGGATCACCGGCCGGTCGCTCTCCGGGATGCTGATGAGCCGCGGCACGTCCGGGCCCTCCAGATCGTCGAGCGGCACCCGGAATATCTTCGCGACCTCGGCCGGGTTCGGCACCAGCTCGTGATCGGGCTCGGCCCACACCACCACCGGGGTGATGATGTAACCCGAGCGGGTGCCGTAGTCGTCCAGCACGCCCAGCACGGTGCTCTCGTGGAGGGTCAGGCCCACCTCTTCCTGCAGCTCGCGCAGCGCCGCGCGCTCCGCGGTCTCGCCCGCGTCGACGCGCCCGCCCGGCAGCGCCCACTGGCCGGTGTGCTGGCGCAGCGTCGCGGCCCGCCGGGTGATGAGGAAGCACGGGCGGCCGTCTTCGTCGGGCAGCAGGACGAGGGCCACCGCGGCGCGGCGCCGTCCGTCGTCGGGCAGGGCGAGCCGCTCGAAGGCGGCCAGGTTGGCGCGCGCCCGGTCGAGCAGCGCGCCGTCCAGCCGGGCCGGCACTAGTAGGCCGGCAGCTTCCCGGTCTTGGTGCCGGTCTTGCGCACGATGCCGACTTCCTCGGCGGCCTTGGCCGCCATGTGTCGGCTGTCGCTGGCCAGGGTCACGAACTGGTAGCCCTCCGCGATCATCTTGAGCGAGTAGGCCGCGGTGGCATTGTGGATGCCCGCGATCACGTTGTGCCGCTTGCAGGCCGCCACGATCTTCTTCTGGGCGTCCACCACCGGCGGATCGGTCTGGTCGAGGCGCGGCTTCAGGCCCATGGCCAAGCTCAGGTCGGAAGGGCCCACGTAGATGGCGTCGACGCCGTCCACGCTCAGGATCTCGTCGAGGTTCTTGAGCGCCTCCGCGGTCTCGATCATCGGCATCACGATGGTCTCGACGTTGGCGTGGTCGCCGTAGTCGCCGCCCGCGTAGAGCGAGGCGCGCACCGGGCCCCAGCTCCGGAAGCCGCGCGGCGGGTACTTGCACGCGCGCACCATCGCCTCCGCCTCCTGCGCGGTGTTGATCATCGGGCAGATCACCCCGTAGGCGCCCGCGTCGAGGATCTTCATGAGCCGCGCGGGGTCGTTCCACGGCACGCGGGCCAGCGGCACCACGCCCAGGGTCGAGATGCCCTGGAGCATGCTCACCGCGACCTGGTAGTCGACCACGCCGTGCTGCATGTCGATGGTGAGCGAGTCGAAGCCCTGGTGGGCCATCACCTCGGCCGAGAAGCCGCTCGGGATGGACAGCCACCCGTTCACCACCGCCTCGCCCTTCGCCCAGATCTTCCTCAGCGCGTTCTCTCTCACATCACTCTCCTGTTAGATGACCTTGTCGTTGCGCAGGGTGTCGATGTCGGACGGGGAGTAGCCGAGCTCGGTCAGGATCTGGTCGTTGTGCTCGCCGGTGTCGGGGGCGGGGGTGCGCACCGCGCCCGGGGTGCGGGAGAGCGTGACCGGCGGGGCCTGCACGAGCAGCTCGCCGAGCGCCGGGTGCTTCACCGGCACCGCCATCTTCAGATGACGGATCTGCTCGTCCTCGTAGACCTGCTTGACGTCGAGGATCGGGCCCGACGGGACGCCCTTGGCGTTGAGCACCTCGACCCACTCCTGGGTGGTGCGCTTGGCGAATCCCTTCTCGAGCTCGACCGCGAGCGCCTTGCGGTTCTTCGAGCGGTCCGGGGCGGTGCGGAAGCGCGGGTCCTCGAGGAGCGGCTCGGTGCCGAGGGCCTCGCAGAGGCGCCGGAACATGTGCTGCCCGGACGCCGCGATGTTGAGGTGCCCGTCCGCGGTCTTGAACACCCCGGTGGGGATCGCGGTGGGATGGTCGTTGCCGGCCTGGGGCGGGATCTCGTGGCCGATGAGCCAGCGCGCGGCCTGGAAGTCGAGCATGGTGACCATCGCCTGGAGCAGCGAGGTGTGCACCCACTGGCCCTTGCCGGAGCGCTCGCGCTCGAGCAGCGCGACCAGGATGCCCTGGGCCAGGAAGATGCCCGCGGTCAGGTCGGCCACCGGGATGCCCACGCGCACCGGGCCCTGCCCGGGCAGCCCGGTGATCGACATGAGCCCGCCCATGCCCTGCGCGATCTGGTCGTAGCCCGGCCGCTCGCGATAGGGGCCGTCCTGGCCGAAGCCGGAGATGCTGCCGTAGACCAGCCGCGGGTTGATGCGGGAGAGCGTCTCGTAGTCGATGCCGAGGCGCGTCTTGACGTCGGGCCGGAAGTTCTCCACCACCACGTCGGCCTTCTTCACCAGTTTGTGGATGATCTCGATGCCGCGCGGCGACTTGAGGTCGAGGGTGAGCGAGCGCTTGTTCCGGTGGAGGTTCTGCGAGTCGAAGCCGCGCCGCGGGAAGTCGCCCTCCACGTCCTCGCGCGCCGAGATCTGCACCACGCGCGCGCCCATGTCCGCGAGCTGGCGCACGCAGGTGGGGCCCGAGCGGGCACGGGTGAGATCGATCACGGTGTAGGGTTCGAGCGGCAGCGTCATCGCGATCCTCCGGCCGGCATGATCGCGGATCCGGTCTGCGACTGCGGGTTGCGGAGCGGCCAGCGGCCGGCGTCCACCGCGGTGAGGAAGTCGAGGAGCGCGCGGTTGAACAGCTCCGGGTCCTCGAGGTTGATGGTGTGGCCGGCCTTGGGGATGACCACGAGGCCGGACGAGCGGATCTTGCGCTTCATGAAGATGGCGGGCTCGAGGCACGGATCGTCCTCGTCGCCCGTCATGATCAGGGTCGGGACTTCCAGACGGCTCATCGCCGCCTCGAGGTCGAAGATGGACGGTCGCGACATCTGCACCCCCCGCATCGTGAGCGCGTGGCCCTTGGCGGACTGCGCCGCGAACTGGTCGTAGAACTCCTGCCAGCCCTTCGGGTCCTTGTCCATGAACTGCACCCGGGTGGGGCCCTTGGTGTAGAAGCCGGCCACCCCGGCCATGCCGTCGGTCTCGAAGCGCCGGGCCGTCTCGTCGACGTCCTTGCGGAAGCGCTCGCGCTCGCCCGGCACGCTGCCGTACCCCGCGCCCGCCACCGTCAGCGAGAGCGCGCGCTGGGGATGGCGCAGGCCGAAGTGCAGCACCGCGTAGCCGCCCATCGACAGCCCGCAGATGTGCGCCTTGGAGATCTTCAGGTGATCGAGGATTCCCAGAATATCTTCGGCGGCCTGTACCTGCGAGTAGGCCTCGGGCTTGTCCGGCACGTCGGAGGGCGGGTAGCCGCGCGCGTTGTAGGCGATGGTGCGGTAGCGGCGGGCGAAGAAGCGCACCTGCAGGTGCCAGCTCTGGTAATCGCCCGCGAACTCGTGGACGAAGATGAGGGGCGCGCCCTCACCCGTCTCCTCGTAGAACAGCTTGACTCCGGCGACGTCGGCGAATGGCATTGGCTCGGCTCCTCGGCCCGTGTGGACGGCCCCTGCGGGATTGTACATCAGGCCCGGCCGGCACCTTTATACCGGCAGTTCTTACAATGTCTTGCGGAGTCGTGGATGGGCCGCAATGGAAAGGCTTATTAAATTTCGCGTTCGCCCCCGGCACGACCTATGCTGTCCAGCGGTAACCGCCGGGGTGTTCGCCCGGGGCGGAGGGCCAAACCGGATCGCTCCAAATGTGACCGTGCTGCCTGCGAGGAGGGCGAAGCCCGTGGGGGGTAGGCCGGAGAGCCGGATCAACGTGGATCGGGAGTCCGGTGCGTCTCTCTATCGTCATTCCCGCCTATAACAGCGGCGGCGGTCTCGCGGACGTCGTCGCGAGCGTCGTGAGCCATTGTCGCGCTCGCGGCATGGTCTTCGAGCTCCTCGTCGTCGATGACGGCAGCGACGAAGAAACCCGCGCCGCGCTGCTCGCCGCGCAGCGTGGGCACCGAGAGCTCCGCGTCCTGCGCAACGAGCGCAACCGGGGCAAGGGATACTCGATCCGTCGGGCCTACGCCGAGTGCGCCGGCACCCACGTCTTGTTCACGGACGCCGACCTGCCCTACGGGCTCGACTCCCTCGAGGCCGCCCTGACCGCATTGGAGGGCGGCGCCGATCTCGTCATCGGCTCCCGGGTGCATCCCGGCTCCATGGTCCGGATGAGCTCACAGCACTTCCCCTACATCTTCGCGCGCCATCTGCTGGGCCGGGCCTTGCTGAGAGCGGTCAATCTGATGTTCGGGCTCGACGTCTCCGACACTCAGTGTGGGTTCAAGGCGTGCCGATTGTCGGTGGCGCGCTACCTCGCGTCGCGTCTGAGCATCGACCGGTTCGCATTCGACGTGGAGCTCATCCTCGCGGCCCAGAGGGCCGGGTACCGTATCGCCGAGATCCCGGTCGAGCTCAGCTATGCCGGCAGAATGACGACGGTGCGGGTACTCCGCGACGCGCCCTCCGTCCTGCGGGATCTTTGCCAGATCAAGGTCGCCGACTGGCGGGGCCACTATGAGCCGAGGGAGGCCGACTTCCAGTATCACGTCGAATGACGGAGCGCGCCTCCTACTACTTCGATTCCTACCACGAGCGCGGGAGCCTTCGGCACGTCTTTCACAAGAGACGGATCGATTCGCTCGCACAGCTCGTACCCACCCCCGCCCGCGTGCTGGACGTCGGCTGTGGCTCCGGGGTACTGTGCCGGATGCTCGCCGATCGCGGATGCACCGTGACCGGGGTGGATCTGGATCCGGCCCGGGTCGCGTGGTGCCGAGCCCTCGTCCCCGAGGGGGAATTCAGCTCGGGTGACGTGCGCTCGTGCCGGTTGGCCTCCACCTACGACGCGGTGATCTGCTCGGAGGTGCTGGAGCACCTGGGTGCGAGCGATCGGCAGGCCGCCCTGCACAACCTGGTCGGCCACCTCCGAGCCGGGGCCATCCTCGTGGTCACCGTGCCGTCGGCGACCTATATCCGGCTGGAACCGGTGTGGGAGCGCATCCGGGCCTGGCGATACGGACCGGAGGGCCACGACGACGAGACGTGCCACCAGATCGTCGCTCCGGTCCAGATCGAGGCCGGCTTGCGGGCGGCGGGCTGCGAGGTCGAGCGCGCCGGCTCGGCCTGCTGCGGGCTGATCCGATGGTGGGTGGCCCGTAAACGATGACTCGCGCGCGGAGTCTGATCGTGAACGCGGACGACTTCGGTCTCAGCGAGGGAGTCACCGACGGGATCATTCAGACGATGCAGCGGGGCATCGTGACCAGCACGAGCCTTCTCGCGAACGGTCCGGAGACCGAAACCGGGGTGCGCCGACTCGGAGAGATCGGCTGCCGGTCGATCGGCATTCATCTGAATCTCACGAGCGGTCGGCCGGTCGGACCGGTCGCGACCCGGCTCCTCGCCCCGGGTGGGGCCTTCTCGGGGCCGGCTCGAGTGTGGTCGCTCGGGGTACTCGGGCGGCTTCCGGCGTCGGCGATAGAGGCGGAGCTGGGAAGACAGATCGAAGCCGTCAAGGGCCTCGGGGTCGCGGTATCTCATCTGGATGGGCACCATCACATCCACGTGCTCCCCCAGATCGCGCCGATCGTCGCCGCGCTCGCCCGGGCCCACCGCATCCCGGCGATTCGCCTTCCATGGGCCATCGGCCCCGGCGGCGTCGGTCTCACGCGGTGCAAGTGGTGGCTGATCCGTCGCTGCGCGGAGCGGGCCAGGGGTATCTTCGCCGACGCCGGCCTGTGCATGCCGGATCACTTCGTCGCCTGGTACGCGCGCGGTCACCGCACGCGAGACGAGCTCATGACCGCACTGGACGGCCTGCCCCCCGGGGTCTCGGAGCTGGCCGTTCACCCCGGTCGGCGCGACGACACGCTGGCCGCAGTGGATCGCTACGTCGAACAACGCCCCCTGGAGCTGGCCGCGGTTTGCGACCCGGTGGTGCGACGGCATCTGCACGAGCGGGGCATCACTCTGACATCGTTCGCGGATCTCTGCTCGGAGGTGGCCGGGCGGCCAGACGGCGAGGGCGATGGCCGGTCGAGCCGCCGGGGTTGACCTCCCTCCGGGTGATCCGCGACATCTGGAACGCGTACAGCGCGGCGGGCGGCGACGAGCGCGTCCGCGCGGTGGTCCGCTACGTCCTGTTTTCGTGGAGCCGCCTCTTGTCGTTGTTCCCGGCCAGCGGCTCGGTGCTCGACGTGGGATGCGGCAATGGGCTGCTGTTCTACTTGCTGGACCGCCAGGCTTCCGGCTCGCGCCGACTCGTGGGATTCGATCATGACCCCGCCCGGGTTGCGATTGCCCGAGCGCTTCGAATACCCGGGGCCGAGTTTCGGGCCGAGGACGTCGCGGCGGCCCCCGCCGAAGCCTACGACGCGGCATCCGTCATCCACGTTCTCTATCTGATCCCGCTGGACCAGCGGCGCCGGTTCATCTCGCACGTGCTTGCCGCCCTCCGGCCGGGAGGCACGCTGATCCTCGTCCTGAACGTGACGCGACCCCGCTGGAAATACTGGGTCGCGTACCTCCAGGAGCTGGTCATGGTGAACGGGCTCCGGCTGACCAAGGGTGCGACCATATGCTTCCAGTCTCTGGAAGAGTACGTGGCCCTCGTGGAGGGCTGCGGGGCCTCGGTCACGTCGACCCGACGTCTGGACGCAGGTCGGCCGTACGCGCACGCGGTCCTGATCGCCCGCAAGCGCGGCACCCACGACTGACCGCCTTCCCTCAGAAGGCCCAGCCCGCGCCCAGGATGTAGCGCTGATCCGTCCGGTGCCGGCCGGAAGCCGGCGTCGCGTCGAAGCGGTACTCGTAGCGGACCTCGGCGAAGAGCCCCTTCCACACGGTCAGGCGCGCCCCCGCGTCGATGTTGAGCAGGTAGTCGCCTCCGAGGTCCTCGAAGCTCGGGATGTACTCGAGCGTGTGGTAGAGCTTCAGCGGCTGGAATGGGGTCCAGTCCACCGAGTAGGCCAGGCGTGGCCCGAAGAACTCGCTCCATCCCGTCCGCTTGTAGTTCTCGTAGACCCACACCAGGCCGGCCTCGTTGGAGAGGTTGAAGGTGGGCCCCTCGAACCACTGGTAGCCGACGCCGGTGCCCGGGGCCACCCGCAGCTCGAGCTCCGCGACCCCGTCGCGCTCCGCCTTGGTGCTGACGTAACCGTAGAACTTCTTGGTGAAGAAGTGGTCGTACTTCGCGAGGCCCATGGCGTAGTCGAGCGTGGTGGACTTCCGGCCGGTGCTCGGGTCCTCCTGCCGGCCGAAGGAATACTCGGCCCCGAACGTGAGGCGGTCGTCCGGCCAGCGCTTGGACAGGGCGCCGCGGAAGCCGAGCTGCTGGGTCACCGAGTTTCCGGTGGTGTAGAGGCCGTTCAGGCTGAACGATCCGGTCCACGCGGGCGGGCTGGGGTTGATCGCGCTGATGTCCGCGATGGCCACCGGCTGCGCCGGCGCCCCGGGCGCGGGCGCGGTCTGCACGTAGCGATCGGGCCCCGCCGCCACGTCCGCGCTGACCGGCGGCTGCTCCTTGACGCCGACCGTCACCGGGGCGTCGGTGGAGAACGTCTTCACCTTCGACATGTCCACCGAGACCTCGCCCGCGCCGTCGGTCTTGATCGTGAGCTTGCCGCCGGCCGCCTTGAGGATCTTGCCGGACAGCCGGTCGCCGTTCTGGAACAGCACCTCGTCCCCTAGGGCCGGGCCGACCGGGGAGAGGACGAGGATCAGCATCGGAAAGAAGGTCAGCGTCATCTGTCGCATGGACCGGGCCCTCGCTTGGGATCGTGGTGACGTCGCTTCGGCCATTGTTGCTCCGGTGGTGCGTAGAACCGGCCGCATTTGACAAGCGCGAGCCCCCTGGCCGACAATCGGCTTCGCCTCCGAGCCCTCGGCGGCCACGCCGTCCCCGTCGGGCCGAACGCCCGGGAAAGGTTTTCCGTCATGCGAACCACGACCCGACTCCGCCAGATGCTCCAGGCTCCCGGCATCATCGTCGCGCCCGGCGCCTACGACGGCTTCTCCGCGCGCCTGATCGAGGCGGCCGGCTTCCAGGCGGTGTACATGACCGGCGCGGGCACCGCCGCCTCGCACCTGGGCCAGCCCGACCTGGGCCTGGCCACCCTGACCGAGATGGCCAACCACGCCGGTCATCTCGCCTCCGCGGTCTCGCTGCCGGTGATCGCGGACGCCGACACCGGCTACGGCAACGCGCTCAACGTGGTGCGCACCGTGCGCGAGTACGAGAAGGCGGGAGTGGCCGGGCTCCACATCGAGGACCAGGTGGCCCCCAAGAAGTGCGGGCACATCGCGGGCAAGCAGGTGATCCCGACCGAGGAGTTCTGCGACAAGATCCGCGCCGCCTCGGAGTACCGCACCGATCCCGACTTCGTCATCATCGCGCGCACCGACGCCCGCGCGGTCACCTCGCTCGACGACGCCATCGACCGCGGCAACCGCTACGCGGCGGCGGGTGCCGACGTGATCTTCTTCGAGGCGCCCCAGACCGAGGACGAGATCCGCCGGGTGGCCCGGGAGATCAAGGCGCCCCTGCTGGCCAACATGGTGATCGGCGGCAAGACTCCCGCGATCAAGGTGGCCGAGCTCGAGCGCATCGGCTTCAAGATGGTCATCTTCCCGGCGGTGTGCATGGCGGCCGCGGTGCCCGCGATGGAGAAGTCGCTCGCCTACCTGAAGGAGCACGGCACCGACTGGCAGCCCGGCCCGGTGCTGAGCCCGATGGACATCTTCCGCCGCGTCGGCTTCGACTGGTGGCACGGGATCGAGGAGAAGTTCGCGGCGCGCTGATGTCCCGCACGATGTTCGAGAAGATCTGGAGCCGCCACGTGGTGGCGAAGGGGCCGGGCGGCCAGTCGCTGCTCTACGTCGACCGCCACCTGCTCCACGAGGGCTCCACCCACGCCTTCGGGCGCCTGGAGAAGAAAGGCCGCGCGGTGCGCCGGCCGGAGGCGTGCGTGGCCACCGCCGACCACTACGTGCCGACCGCCCCGGGGGCCGGGGAGATCGCGGACCCCGAGGTGCGCGGGATGGTCGCGGATCTCGGCCGCCACACCGGTCGGCTCGGCATCACGTTCTTCGGACGCGGCGAGCCGCGGCAGGGCATCGTCCACGTGATCGGCCCCGAGCAGGGGGTGACCCAGCCCGGTATCCTGCTCGTGTGCGGGGACTCGCACACCGCGACCCACGGGGCGTTCGGGGCGCTCGCCTTCGGCGTCGGCTCGACCGAGGTGGAGCACGTGCTGGCCACCCAGTGCCTCTGGCAGCGAAAGCCGCGCGTGATGCGGATCACGGTCTCCGGGGCGCGGCCCTTCGGGGTGACGGCCAAGGACGTGATCCTGTCGATCATCGCGCGGATCGGCGCGGGCGGCGGGGTGGGGTACGCGCTCGAGTACGCGGGGCCGGTCATCCGCGCGATGTCGATGGACGAGCGCATGACGGTCTGCAACATGTCGATCGAGGCGGGCGCCCGCGCGGGCATGGTGGCGCCCGACGAGACCACGTTCGCCCACCTCGAGGGCCGGCCGTTCGCCCCACGCGGGGATCTGTGGGACCGCGCGCTCGCCCACTGGCGCACGCTGCCCTCCGATCCCGACGCCATCTTCGATCGGGAGATCACCCTCGACGCGGCCCTGATCGCGCCCACCGTCACCTGGGGCACGAGCCCGCAGGACGCGCTGCCGATCACCGAGCGCGTCCCGGATCCCGCCGCGGTGGGCGATCCGGCGCGCCGGGCGAGCATGGAGCGCGCGCTCGCCTACATGGGGCTGACCCCGGGCGCCCCGCTCGAAGGCACCCGGGTGAGCCGCGTGTTCATCGGCTCGTGCACCAACAGCCGGCTCGAGGATCTGCGCGCCGCCGCCGGGATCGCCCGGGGTCGCCACGCGGCGGTGCCCGCGTGGGTGGTGCCGGGCTCGGGCGCGGTCAAGCGCGCGGCCGAGGCCGAGGGGCTCGACCGGGTCTTCACCGACGCGGGCTTCGAGTGGCGCGAGCCCGGCTGCTCGATGTGCGTGGGCATGAACGGTGACACCGCGGCCGCGGGCGAGCGCGTGGCCAGCACCTCCAACCGCAACTTCGAGGGCCGCCAGGGGCAGGGAGCGCGCACCCACCTCATGAGCCCGTCGATGGCGGCGGCCGCCGCGGTCACCGGGCGGCTCACCGACGTGCGGACGCTCGGCTGAGGCGACCGATGGAGCCGTTCGCCCGTCTCACCGCGGTGGCCGCGCCGATGGATCTGCCCAACATCGACACCGACCGCATCATCCCCGCGCGCTTCCTGCGGCGGCCCCGCGAGAGCGGCTTCGGACCGCTGCTCTTCCACGACGTGCGCTTCGGCGCGGACGGCGGGGAGCGAGCCGACTTCGTGCTGAACCGCCCCGCGTATCGCGAGGCGCGCATCCTGGTGACCGCGGAGAACTTCGGCTGCGGCTCGTCACGCGAGATGGCGGTGTGGGCGCTCCTGGACCACGGCATCCGGGTGGTGATCGGACCGAGCTTCGGCGACATCTTCTTCGAGAACTGCTTCAAGAACGGCGCGCTCGCCATCGTGGTCCCGGGCGAGACCGCGGCCGGGCTGCGGGACGCGCTCGCGGCGCGCCCCGGGACCCGCCTGACGGTGGACCTGGAGGCCCAGACGATCGCGGGAGCCGACGGCCCGCCGATCGGGTTCGAGGTGGACGCCTTCCGCAAGCACGGGCTGCTCACCGGCCTGGACGAGCTGGCGCTGACCCTCGAGCAGCTTCCGGCCATCGAGGCCTTCGAGGCGCGCCGCCGCGTCGAGATGCCCTGGCTTGGCTGATCGCCCGGGCGTGCTCGTGGTGTTCTTCGTGCTGACCTGGCTCACCGGCCTGTCGCTCGCGGCCGCCTTCGCGACGTCGGCGTACGGCTTCGGGCGCATGTCCGAGCCCGAGCGCACCGACCTGATCAGCCTGGCCATCTTCGGGGTGATGGGGCTCGTCTCGCAGGCGGGGCTGCTGCTGGCGCCCTGGGCGGTGACGCGCGGGTCGACTCCGCGGATCATTGCGGCCCTGCTGATGGCGCCGTCCGGGATCTTTCTCAGCATCTTCGCGTACGAGGGCTTCGCCCGGTACGCGTCGGGATCGCCGATCTGGGCGGTGGCGTGGACGGTGTACCTCTGCGGGGTGCTGGTGTACGTGGCGGCCTACGTGGCCCTGGTCCGGGGGCGATTCGGCCCCCGCATGTCCTCCAGCTAGTGGGTGTATCCAGCCGGCTACCCTGTATCTTGTTGTTGAAAGATACTAAACAAGTGACGTGTAATTGGCCTCGATGGGCATCCCGATCGAGTCCTCACCTCCGCCAGGGTGGGAGCGCGAAGGGATCGACGGCCTGCTCGGCATGTTCCCGCCGGGCCGGCTCAGCGAGATCGTCGGTCCCCGGTCCTCCGGAGCCAGCAGCCTGCTCCTGGCCCTCGTCGCCCGGATCACGACTTCGGGTAACGGTAAGGGCGGCCAGGTGGCCTTCGTGGACGGGATGGATGCGCTCGACCCACTCTCCGCCGCCGCGGCGGGTGCCGATCTCTCCGCCCTGCTCTGGGTGCGCTGTGGCGGCCGCCTGCGGGTAGCGCTCAGCGCCGCCGATCTGCTCGCTCGCTGCCCGGGCTTTGCCCTGGTCGTCCTGGATCTGGACGACCTCGGCCCCATCCCCGCGTCGGCCTGTATCCGGCTCCAGCGCGCCGTGGAAGGGACCGGCACCACCCTGATCGTGCGCAGCGAGCGGCATCGCGAGGGCAGCCCCGCCTCGCTCGTGCTGGCCACCCGGCGCCTCGCCCCCCAGTGGATAGGGCTGCGGCCGCTCACCCGGCTGGCCGGCCTGCGCTCCGAGATCTCCATCTCCCGCTCCCGCCTCCACTCCCTCTCCCCCCTGGGGAGAGGGCAGGGTGAGGGGCTCAAGGCTGAGGGGCTCAAAGGTGAGGGGCTCAAAGGTGAGGGGCGCTGGACCCTCGACTGGACGCTGAGCCAATGACCCGCATCGCCTGTCTACTTCTGACGAACGAGCTCCAAGCTCACGGCGCCCTCCTTCAGGTGGCCCTCGCGCACTCGCCCCGGGTGGAGGACGCCGGCGCCGGCTGCATCTATCTCGACGCCTCGGGGCTCCAGAGCCTCTTCGGCGACGACGCCCGGCTGGCCGAGCGGCTCCGTGACGCCGCCTTCGCGGTGGGGCTCGCGATTCGCGTGGGCGTCGCGGCGAGCCGCCTCGGCGCGCTGGCCGCCGCCCGCCTCGGAGCGGGCGTGACCGTGGTCGAGCCGGGAGGCGACGCCGCCTCGCTGGCCACGGCGCCGCTTTCGCTCCTCACGATCTCCGAGCCCCTGGCGACCCGGCTCTCGCGCTGGGGGCTGCGCACGCTCGGAGAGCTCGCGGCGCTGCCCACCGCGGGGCTGTTCGAGCGGGCCGGCGCCGAGGCGGTCCAGGCCCAGCGGCTGGCCCGTGGGGAGGACCCCCGCCCGCTCGCGTCCTGGCGGCCGGTGCCGGCCTTCGAGGAGTCGGTGGAGTGCGAGTGGGGGCTCGAGACCCTCGAGCCGGTGGTGGAGCGCTTGAGCGAGCTGGCCACGCAGCTCTGCGGGCGGCTCGGCGCCCGCGGGCTCGCGGCGGACGGCTTCGAGTGGGTCTGCCGGCTCGCGGGTGGGCGCGCTCACGAGGGTGCGCTCACCCCCGCCGTGCCGCTGACCGATGCCGCCGCGGTGACGGGCCTGCTGCGGCTCGCCCTCGAGGCCCGGCCCCCGCGCGGCATCGTCGAAGGCCTCACCCTTCGGGCCCGGCCCACCCGGGCGGGGGCGGTCCAGGAGTCGCTCACCGATCCTTCACGTCCGAGCCCACGGTTCCTCGCGGCCACCATGAACCGTCTGGTCGCGCTGGTGGGCTCGGACCGCATAGGCGCCCCGGCGCTGCTCGACAGCCATCGCCCCGACGCCGTGGGCCTGGGCGCCTATGCTCCTCCCTCTCCCCTCAGGGGAGAGGGCAGGGTGAGGGGCTCCGAGGTGAGGGGCTCCGAGGTGAAGGGCTCCGCGCCCACTCCCGTCCTCGCGCTGCGCCGCCTCCGCCCCCCGGCCCCCGCCGCGGTGACCCTCGCCTCCGGCCGCCCGGTGGCGATGCGCTCGAGCCGCCTCGCGGGGCGCATCGTGGCCGGCGTGGGGCCGTGGCGCTCGTCCGGCGAGTGGTGGACCACGCAGCCGTGGCTGCAGGACGAGTGGGACGTGGAGCTGGCCGACGGCACGCTCTGCCGCCTGGCCCACGACGGCTCGGCCTGGCACATCGCCGGCATCTACGACTGATGAGCGCCGCGCCCGGACGTCCCGCCGTGACGGTCCTGGTCACGGACATGGACAACACCCTCTTCGACTGGCTCGAGATGTGGCAGGCCGCGTTCGGCGCGATGCTCGAGCGGCTCACCGCCGACAGCGGCGTCCCGCGCGAGACGCTCGAGCAGGAATTCTTCGCCATCCACCAGCGCCACGGCACCACCGAGTACGCGTTCGCGATCCAGGAGCTGCCGTCCCTGCGCGCCCGTCACCCGCCGGAGGAGCTGCCGACCCGGTACGCGGCCGCCATCGAGGCCTACCGCACGATGCGGCGCCGGACCCTCACGCTCTACCCCGGGGTCCTCGACACCCTGCGGACGATCCGGGCCGCGGGAACGCTCGTCGTGGCCTACACCGAGTCCCGCGCCTACTACGCCGACTACCGGGTGCGGATGCTCGGTCTCGACGGCGCGATCGACTATCTCTACTCGCTGCCCGACCACGCTCTCCCCGAGGGCCTGACGCCGTCGCAGATCCGGCGCTACCCGCCCGAGCACTACCGTCTCCGCGAGACGGTCCACCGTCACACGCGCGAAGGCGCGTGGAAGCCCGACGCCTCCGTCCTGCTCGAGATCCTGCGCGAGGTCGGCGCCGGGCCCGCCCAGGCGGTCTACGTGGGAGACAGCCTCGTCAAGGACGTCGCGATGGCCCAGGCCGCTTCGGTGATGGACGTCTTCGCCCGCTACGGGGACGTCCGGAGCCGGCCGGGCTACGCCCTGCTGCGCCGGGTGACGCACTGGTCGGCCGCGATGATGGCCCGCTCGGAGGGGATCCGCGAGGCCGACGTCCGGCCGACTCACGTCCTGTCCGACGGCTTCGCGCGAGCTGCTCGGGCGCATCGACTTCCGCCGCTTCCCGGTCTGAGCCATGTTCGTCGAGCTGCACGCCCGGAGCGCCTTCAGCTTTCTCGAGGCGGCCGCGCTGCCGGAGGCGCTGGCCGAGCGGGCGGCCGCGCTCGGTCAGCCGAGCGTCGCCCTCCTCGACGCCGACGGGGTCTACGGCGCGCCCCGGCTCTATCGCGCCTGCACCCGGCTCGGGCTCTCCGCGCGGGTGGGCGCGGAGGTCACGCTGGCCGACGGCAGCCGTCTGCCGCTGCTGGCGGAGGACCGCGAGGGCTATCAGAATCTCTGCCGCCTGCTCACCCGGGTCAAGATGCGAGCCGCGAAGGGCGAGGGCGCGGCCACCCTCGACGAGCTCTCCGAGTTCGCGGGCGGGCTCGTCTGTCTCACCGGCGGCGGCCGGGGGCCGGTGGCCACCGTGCTCGAGCGCGAGGGCGCGCCGGCGGGCCGGCGCCTGCTCGAGCGCCTCGTCTCGATCTACGGCCGCTTCAACGTCTTCGCGGAGCTGCAGCGCCACCTGAGCCGTCCGGAGGAAGCGCGCAACGAGTGGCTGCGCGGCGAGGCCCGGCGCCTGCGCCTGGGCCCGCTCGCCACCAACGAGCCCCGCCTGATCGCGCGACGGGACCGGCCGCTGCTCGACGCGCTCACGTGCATCCGCGAGCACGTCACGCTCGAGGCGGCGGGCCGGCGGCTCGCGCGCAACAGCGAGCACTTCATGAAGAGCGGCGCCACCATGGAGCGGCTCTTCTCCGACTGTCCGGAGGCGGTGGCGAACACCGGCGAGCTGGCCATGCGGCTCGGCTTCACCTTGAAGGACCTGGGCTACCGCTTCCCCGACTACCCGCTGCCGCGCGGGGAGACCCCGATCGGCTTCCTGCGTGAGCTCGCCCACGCGGGGGCGCGCACCCGCTACGGCTCGGGGCCGCTCGCCGAGAAGGCGCGGCGG
Organism: uncultured Candidatus Rokubacteria bacterium; assembly: GCA_963841755.1. Classification (GTDB taxonomy): domain Bacteria; phylum Methylomirabilota; class Methylomirabilia; order Rokubacteriales; family CSP1-6; genus CAMLFJ01. The sequence goes on along the minus strand of CAWJDX010000017.1, from coordinate 231,435 downwards.
CAGATCGAGCACGAGCTGGCCCTGATCGGCCGGCTCGACCTGGCCGGCTACTTCCTCATCGTCTGGGACCTGGTGCAGTACTGCGGCGCCCACGACGTGCTGGTGCAGGGGCGCGGCTCCGCGGCCAACAGCGCGGTGTGCTACGCCCTCGGCCTCACCGCGGTGGATCCGGTGGGCATGGAGCTGCTCTTCGAGCGCTTCCTCTCCGAGGAGCGCGGGGAGTGGCCCGACATCGACCTCGACCTGCCGAGCGGGGACCGCCGCGAGCGGGTGATCCAGTACGTCTACGAGCGCTACGGCCGGCTGGGCGCGGCGATGACCGCCAACGTGATCAGCTATCGCGGGCGCAGCGCGGCCCGCGAGATCGGCAAGGTGCTGGACCTGCCCGCCGACGTGATCGAGCGCCTCTCCCAGCTCGTGAGCAACTGGGAGTACAACGATCCCGGCGACAGCCTGCTCGCGCATCTCGGCGAGGCGGGCTGCGATCCGGCCGAGCCGCGCGTCCAGCACTTCGCCCGGCTCTGGAGCGCGATCCAGGATCTGCCGCGGCACCTGGGCCAGCACTCGGGCGGCATGGTGATCGCCCAGGGCCGGCTCGACGGGGTGGTGCCGCTCGAGCCCGCCACCATGCCCGGGCGCAGCGTGGTGCAGTGGGACAAGGACGACTGCGCCGCGCTCGGCATCGTCAAGGTGGACCTGCTGGGGCTCGGCATGATGTCGCTGCTCCAGGACGCGCTCGAGATGATCCGCCGCCGCGGGGGCGCGGTCGACCTCGCCCATCTGCCCCAGGACCCCACGGTCTACCGCATGCTCCAGCGGGCCGACACCATCGGCGTCTTCCAGGTGGAGAGCCGCGCCCAGATGGCCACGCTGCCGCGCCTGCGGCCCACGTGCTTCTACGACCTGGTGGTGCAGGTGGCGATCATCCGCCCCGGCCCCATCGTGGGCGACATGGTCCATCCCTACCTGCGCCGCCGCGCGGGGCGCGAGGAGATCACGGTGCCCCATCCCGATCTCGAGCCGATCCTGCGCCGCACCCTCGGGGTGCCGCTCTTCCAGGAGCAGCTGCTGCGCATGGCGATGGCCACCGCCGGCTTCACCGGAGGCGAGGCCGAGGAGCTGCGGCGCGCCTTCGGCTTCAAGCGCTCGGAGCGCGCCATGAAGGAGGTGGAGCTGAAGCTCCGCGCGGGCATGGCCCGCCAGGGCATCTCGGGCGCCGCGGCCGAGGCCATCATCCACTCCATCACCGCGTTCGCGCTCTACGGCTTCCCGGAGTGCGTGGCGGGCGACACCCGCGTCGTCGACGCGGAGACCGGGCGCCGGGTCCGCATCGAGGACGTGGTGGAGGGCCGCGCGTCCCTGACCCACACCCTGGCCTGTGACCCGGATCTGAAGATCCGGACGCGCCGGGTCCTCGCCGCGACCGCGAGCGGATCACGGATGGTGTATCGGCTGCGCACCTTCCTGGGGCGGGAGCTGGTGGCCACCCCGGAGCACCTGCTCCTCACCGAGGACGGCTGGCGGCCGCTGGGGAGTCTCCAGTTCGACGATCACGTGGCGACCGCGGAGCCGGATGCGTCGTGCGTCGGCTGGGACTGTGTGATGAGCGTGGAGCCGGCGGGCATGAGCCCGACGTACGACCTCGCGGTGGAGGAGGATCACAACTTCGTCGCCGACGATCTGGTCGTGCACAACTCGCACGCGGCGAGCTTCGCGCTGCTCGCCTACGCGAGCGCGTACCTCAAGGCGCATCACCCGGCCGCGTTCTACGCCGCGCTGCTCAACAACCAGCCGATGGGCTTCTACGACCCGGCCACCATCGTGAACGACGCGGGCCGGCACGGGCAGGTGATCCACCCCGCCGACGTCAACTACTCGGGCTGGCTCTGTACGATCGAATCACGGCGATCTACGGGCGAATTCATGGGCGAACCCACGGGCTCGCCGGCCGGCGCGGTCCGCCTGGGGCTGCGCTACGTGCGCGGGCTGCGGGAGGAGGCGGGCCTGCGCCTCGAGGCGGAGCGGAAGCGGCGGGTCTTCGCCTCGGTCGAGGACCTGGTCAAGCGCGGGGGGCTGCGTCACGACGAGGTGGCCCAGCTGGCCCGGGTGGGCGCGCTGGCGAGCCTCGAGCCGGAGCGTCGCGCCGCGCTGTGGGAGGCCGAGCGCGCGGGGCGGCCGGCGGGGGCGCTCTACGAGGAGCTGGCGGCGCCCCCGGAGGCCTCGCCCTTGCGGCCGATGACCGCCGAGGAGCGGCTGGTCGCCGACTACGACGGCACCGGCCTCACCCTCGGCCCGCATCCGATGGCGTTCCGGCGCGGACGGCTCCTGCGAATGGGCGTGTCGCGGGCGGCGGATCTCGCCGCCTTCCGTCACGGGGCGTGGGTGAAGGTGGCGGGGGCGGTGGTGGTGCGCCAGCGGCCCGGCACCGCGAAGGGCTTCGTCTTCCTCAACCTCGAGGACGAGACCGGGCTCATCAACGTGATCGTGCGCCCGGCGCTCTTCCACCGGCACCGGCTGGCCCTGGTCAGCGAGTCGTTCCTGCTGATCGAGGGCACGCTGCAGCGGCAGGACGACGTCACCTCCGTGCGCGCCGAGCGGCTCGCCCCCCTGCGCCATCGCCTGGCGAGCGTGCCTTCGCACGATTTTCACTGAGGCCCGCCACCGCGGCCAGGAACACGCGCAGGGCCGGCGTCTCCGGCTTGTCGCGCCGGCGCACCAGGCCGAGGCGTCGCACCAGGGCGGGGGACAGCGGGCGCATCCGGAGGGCGCCCGCCCGCACCTCGTCCCGCACCGCCATCTCCGGGCTCACCGAGACGCCGAGGCCCGGCGCCCACCAGCTTCTTGATCGCCTCCTCGTTGCCCAGCTCCATCACCACCCGCGGCCGCGCGCCGCCGCGCCGGAACCAGCCGTCGATCACGCGCCGGATGGTGCCGCCCCGCTCGTAGAGGATGAGCGGCTGCTGCGCGAGCTCCGCCGCGGTGAGCGCGCCCGGGCCCGGCCACCGGTGCCCGGGCGGCCCCACCGCCACGAGCGGGTCGTGGCGGAACGGGGTCACGGTGAGCTGACGGCCGGTGACCGGCAGCGTGACGAGCCCCACGTCCAGCTCGTTGGCGGCCACCGCGGCCGCGATCTCGGGCGCGTTGCCGGTGACCACGATCAGCTCCAGCTCGGGGTAGCGGGTCCGCAGCCGGCGCAGCAGCGGAGGCAGCAGGTGGATGCTCGCGGTGGCGCCGGTGCCGAGGCGGAGCCGGCCCGCCACCACCCCGCGGAGCTGGTGGAGCGCCTCCTGGGCCCGGTCGAGCTCGGCGAAGGCGCGGCCGGCGTGCTCGAGCAGCACCGTCCCGGCGCGGGTGGGGAACGCGCGCTTGCCCACCCGCTCGAGCAGGGCGGTGCCGCAGCGGGCCTCGAGCTGGCGCATGTGCAGGCTGACCGCGGGCTGGCTCAGGTGCAGGCTCTCGGCCGCGCGCGAGAAGCTGCCGTGGCGGGCGATCTCCCGGAGGGTCCGCACGTGGGCCGGGTTCAGATCCATGGCGCAGTATTCCTCATCGTTTGCATGAGAACAATCTATTTCCCTTATCGCATCGCCGCGGGACACACTGCGGGAAAGGAGGACGATCGTCATGGGTGACGTCTCGATCCGCCCCGCGACCCCGGACGACGCGGCGGCGATCTGCACCATCTACAACCAGGGCATCGAGGACCGCATCGCCACGCTCGAGACCGAGCTGCGCACCCCGGAGGAGCGCCGGCAGTGGATGGGCGGTCGCGCCGCGCGCCATCCGGTGGTGGTCGCGGTCGACCGGGGGCCAGGTGGTGGGCTGGGGGAGCCTCAACGCGTTCAACCCGCGGCCCGCCTACGACAACGTGGTGGACCTCTCGGTCTACGTGGAGCGCGGCTGGCGCGGCCGCGGGGTCGGGCGCGCGCTCCTGCAGCACCTGCTGCCGCTGGCGCGGACGCTCGGCTACCACAAGATGGTGCTGGCCACCTTCCCCTACAACGAGGCCGGGGTCGCCCTCTACCGGAAGATGGGCTTCAGCCCGGTCGGGGTCTACCACGAGCAGGGCCGCCTCGACGGCCGCTGGGTGGACGTGCTGATCATGGAGCGTCTGCTCTGAGCTACGGCTGGACCGTCGTCGGCACCCTCTGCGTCACCGAGATCGTCTCGTGGGGCATCATGTACTACGGCTTCCCGGTGTTCCTGGCCTCGATGGAGGCCGACCTCGGGGCCTCGCGCATCGCGATCACCGGCGCCTTCACGGTCGGCATGGCGGTGGCCGCGCTCGCCGCGCTGCCGGTGGGCCGCTGGCTCGACCGCCGCGGGCCCTGGGGGCTGATGACGGTGGGCTCGTGTCTCGGCACCGCGCTCATGGTCGCCTGGTCGCAGGTGCACGGGGTGGTGGGGCTCTACGTGATCTGGAGCCTGATGGGCCTGGCGCTGGCCGCCACGCTCTACGAGCCCGCGTTCGGCGCGGTGGTCCGCTGGTTCCCCACCGACCACCGCGATCGCGCGCTCACCATCGTCACCCTCGCGGGCGCGCTCGCCAGCACCATCTTCATGCCGATCAGCGCCGGATTCCTCCAGCACTGGGGCTGGCGCCCGGCGCTGCTGGGGCTGGCGGTGATCCTCGCGATCCTGACCATCCCGCTCCACGCGCTCGTGCTGCGGCGGCAGCCGCCCCACTTCGTCAAGGGCGCCTCGCGCGAGGCCCGCGCCGCGGGCCGAGGCCCCGGGGTGCCCCTGGCGGTGGCCGCCCGCGCGCCGATCTTCTGGGCGCTGGGCCTCGCGTTCTCGATCGGCAGCTTCGCCACCTCGGCGGTCACGCTGCACCTGATTCCCTACATGGTCGACAACGGCCACGTCGCGACCGCGGTGGCCATCGCCATCGGCTGGATGGGGGCGATGCAGATCCCGGGGCGGCTCCTCTTCGTCGCGGTGGCGGGCCGCTTCGGCGCGCTCGGCGTCACGATGGCGGTGTTCATCGCCCAGGCGCTCGGGCTCGTCCTGGTCGCGCTCGCGCCCTCGCTCCCCGGCGGCCTCATCCTGATGATCGCGGTGCTCGGCGCGGCCAACGGCATGGCCACGCTGGCGCGCGCCACCACGCTGGCCGAGGTCTTCGGGCCCGCGCACTACGCGACGATCAGCGGCGCGGTCGCGCTCGGCGCCAACGGCGCGCGCGCGCTCGGGCCGGTGGGCGCCGCGGTGCTCTACACGCTGCTCGGCGGCTACCGCCCGGTCTTCTGGTCGCTCGCGGGCGCCCTCGTGGTGGTGGGCGGGATCGTGGCGGTGAGCGGCGGGCGCGGGGTGCGGGTCGAGGAGATCGCCGGCCGCGCCTAGACCGCGGGTCCCGTCGCGGTTTGTGGGTTACGATAGGATCCTATGCTCGCGGGCTGGGGTCGCTTCGTGCATCGCTTCCGGTTCGCGGTGATCGCGCTGTCGCTCGCGAGCGTGATCCCGTCGCTCTGGCTGATCGCCCACGGCGGACGGCTCGCCACCACCGACGTGCCCACCACCACCGAGTCGGGGCGCGCGCTGGACCTGATCGGCCGCGAATTGCCCGGCCGGCCGCCGTCCTTCAGCTTCATCTTCAGCAGCGCCACGCTCCCGGCGAAGGACCCCGCCTTCCGGCGGGAGGTCGAGCGGGCGCTCGCGCCGCTGCGGAGCGACGAGCGGGTGGCCCGGGTGGTGACCGCCTACGACCCGCCGGTCTACGACGCCTCGGTGCCCGCGGCGGAGATGATCTCGCGCGACGGCCGGCGCGCGCTCGCGGTGGTGGAGCTGAAGGGGGAGGCGGCCGCGTTCTCCTCGCTCGAGTTCTCGGTGCTGCCGCCCGACGTCTACCCGTCGCTCCGGGCCAAGGTGAAGACCGAGACGCTCGAGATGCTGCCGGTCGGCAACATCCCGCTCAACCACGACTTCACCGAGGTGACCCGCACCGACCTGCAGCGGGCCGAGCTGGTGATCCTGCCCCTGGTGGTGATCCTGCTCCTGCTCGTGTTCGGCTCGGTGGTGGCCGCGATGCTGCCGCTCCTGGTGGGCGCGCTGTCGATGGCGGGCGCGATCGCGGGCACCCTGCTGATGGCCCGCTACACCTCGGTCTCGGTGTACGCGCCCAACATCGTGACCATGATCGGGCTCGGCGTCGCGATCGACTACTCGCTGTTCATCGTGAGCCGGTTCCGCGAGGAGATTCGCGGCCACCCGGAGCCGGAGGCCCTCGCGCGCACCATGGCCACCGCGGGCCGGGCGATCCTGTTCTCCGGCCTCACCGTCGCCATCGGGCTCCTCGGCATGGTCTTCCTCGGCCTCGGCAACATCGGCTCGATCGGCTGGGCCGGCACCGTGGTGGTCTCGCTCGCGGTGCTCTACGCGCTGACCCTGCTGCCGGCCCTGCTCGCGGTCATCGGGCCCCGCGTCAACTCGCTGCGGCTGCCGTTCATCCACCCGGAGCGCTCGCGCAAGGGCCGCGGGCTCTGGCACCGGGTGGCGGTGGTGGTGATGACGCATCCGTGGCTGGTGTTCCTCTCGGTCTCCGCCCTGCTCCTCGTGCTCGGCCTGCCGTTCCTCCACCTCCAGGTGGGCTCGGGCGACGTCAACGCGCTCCCGCCGGAGGCGGTCTCGCGGCGCGGCGACGAGGCGCTCCGCGAGCACTTCCCCGGGGGCGACAGCAACCGCGTCCTGGTGGTGGTGCGCTATCCGGAGGGCTCGCCGCTCACCGCGGAGCGCATCGGCGGTCTCTACGACCTGAGCCGCTGGCTGGCCAAGCGGCCCAACGTGGCGCGCGTCGAGAGCCTGGTCGACCTCGACCCGAGCGTGACCCGCGAGCAGTACCAGCAGCTCGCCACCGCCCCGCCGGAGATGCGGCCGCCCGGGGTGCAGCAGCTGCTGCGCCAGACCGTCGGCGGCCGGCTCGCCCTGCTCGTGGTCGCGACCCCGCTCAAGCCGTCGAGCGCGGAGGCGCGCGCGCTGGTCGAGGAGATCCGCGCCTCCCATCCCGCGATCGGGGGCGAGGTGCTGGTGACCGGGCAGACCGCGTTCGACCTCGACATCATCAACCTGGTCACCCGGCACGCGCCGCTCACGGTGGGCCTGGTCATGCTCGCCACCTACGTGGTGCTGTTCCTGCTGCTGGGCTCGGTGCTGCTGCCGCTCAAGGCGGTGATCATGAACCTCCTGTCCATCAGCGCCTCCTACGGGGCGCTGGTGTGGATCTTCCAGGAGGGCCACCTCTCGGGCTGGCTCAACTTCACGCCCGGCCCCATCCAGACCGCGACCCCGCTGATCATGTTCTGCTTCGTGTTCGGGCTCTCGATGGACTACGAGGTCCTGCTCCTGAGCCGCGTGCGGGAGGAGTACGAGCGCGGCGGCGACACCACGCACGCGGTGGCGGAGGCGCTCGAGTCGACCGGCCGCCTCATCACCGGCGCGGCCGCGATCATGGCCGCGGTGTTCTTCGGGTTCGCCACCGCCCGCTCGGTCATCATCCAGGCGGTGGGCATCGGCATCGGCCTGGCGGTGGTGATCGACGCCACCATCGTGCGCGCGCTGCTGGTTCCCGCCACCATGCGCCTGATGGGGCGGTGGAACTGGTGGGCGCCCGCGCCGCTGGCGTCGCTCCACCGCCGCCTGGGGCTGGCCGAGCGCAGCTCCAATGCCGAAGTCGTCCCCCGATAGCCCGCCTCCGCCGCCCCCGCTGATCCGGTATCACGCCGAGGGCCCGGTCACCACCGAGTACCGGGTGGGCCTCTGCGCCTGGCAGGACAAGAGCATGGTGGAGGAGGGCTCGTTCTATCCCATCAAGAGCATGAAGGCGGAGGAGCGGCTCTGGTGGTACAGCCGCTTCTTCGACTGCGTCGAGGTCAACTCCACCTTCTACGCGCCGCTCTCGGCCCAGAACGCGGTGCTCTGGGCCAAGCGCACGCCGCCCGGCTTCCTCTTCAGCGTCAAGGCCTACGCGCTCCTCACCGGGCATCACCTGGATGCCGGCCGCCTGCCGCCGCCGCTGCTCGGCCTGCTGCCCGCCCGCGCCCGACCGGACGCGGACGGCCGCCTCGACAACGCGGTCTTCGGCGAGGAGGCGCGCGAGTGGGTGTTCGCCGCGTTCCGCGAGGCCCTCCGGCCGCTCGCGGACGCGGGCAAGCTCGGCTACGTGCTCTTCCAGATGGCGCCCTGGGTGAAGTACGGAGACCGGGCGGTGGAGTACCTCGCCTCGCTGCCCGCGCGCCTGCCCGGCGTGACCATCGCGGTGGAGTTCCGCGACGCCTCGTGGCTGCCGCGTCACGCCGAGGAGACGCTCGCCCTGCTCCGCGACCGGCATCTCACCTATGTCTCGGTGGACGCCCCGCGTACCCCGGCCTCGGTCGACACCGCGGTCGCGCTGACCTCGCCCACCGCGATCCTGCGACTGCACGGGCGCAACCGGGAAGGCTTCATGAAGCAGCTTCGCGGGCAGGGGCCGAGCGTGGCCGAGAAGTACGGCTACCTCTACAACCGCGAGGAGCTGACCGGGATCGTGGCCCGGGGCCGGGCCCTGGAGGGCCGGGCCCGGCGCGTCTACTTCAAGCTCAACAACAACGTGGGGGACGCCCCGGCGCTGAACGGCGAGGACATCAAGGAGCTGCTGGGGCAGGAGACGGCCGACCGCGCGGCGGTCGAGCAGGAGTGGCGGAGCCGCCGCCGGGCGCGCCCGGCGGCCCCCCCGAGCCCCCCGGAATCCGCGTGCTAGAATGACGCATCTAAATCGGGCGGAGGAGCACAGGGTGCCGATCTACGAGTACGAGTGCCAGGGCTGCCGACGCCGGGTCAGCCTGCTCATCCGCACCCTCCATCCCGCCGAGGCGCCCCGATGTCCGCGATGTAACAGCGCCGAGCTGTCCCGCCTGATGTCCCGCTTCGCCACCGTGAAGTCCGAAGATGCCCGCCTCGACTCCCTCTCGGATCCCTCCAGCTTCGGAGACCTCGACGAGAACGACCCCCGCAGCGTGGCCCAGTTCGTCAAGAAGATGGGCTCCGAGATGGGAGAGGACCTGGGCCCGGACCTCGACGCCGCGATGGACGAGGCGATGGACGAGGGGGACATGGGCGGGGACGGCGAGGGCAGTGTCATGGACGCGGGCGGGGGCGGCGCCGACGACGCGGGAGAGCTCTGAGCCATGAAGATCGAGGTGCACCCGGATCTCCGCGCGCTCGACGAGACCCGCTGGAACGGGCTGCTCGACCGGTCGCGTCTGCCGTCGGTCTTCATGACCTGGCAGTGGCAGACCGAGTGGAGCCTGGCCTTCTCGGCGGACCGCCCGAAGCAGATCCTGGCCGCCACCGATACCGGGGGCGAGCTCGCGGGTCTGCTGCCGCTCTACGAGGACGGTCCGGGCCGGCAGCGCATCGTCGGCGGGGTCGACGTCTCCGACTACCTCGACCTGATCGCGCCGGACGGCCGCGAGGAGGAGGTGTGGGCGGCGCTGCTCCAGCACTGCGCGACCCAGAGCGCGGCGTGGGACCTCCACGGCATCCGGGCCGCGTCGCCCACCGCGACGCTGGTGCCCGCGCTCGCGCCCGCGCGCGGCCTCACGCCGAGCGTGGAGCGCGAGGACCGCTGCCCGGTGCTGGCCCTGCCGAAGACCTGGGACGAGTACCTCGCGCGCCTCTCCGGGAAGGACCGGCACGAGCTGCGGCGCAAGATCCGCCGGCTCGAGCGGGAGCTGCCGGGCGCGACCACGCGCTCGCACGGGGCGGTGGACGGCTGGGACGAGGCGATGACGCGCTTCCTGACGCTGCACCGCCTCTCCAAGGTCGGCAAGGCGCGCTTCATGGACGAGCGGATGGAGCGCTTCTTCCGCTCGGCGACGAGCCGGCTCGCCGCGGCGGGCTGGGCGCGGCTCTGGTTCCTCGAGTTCGAGGGCGCGGCGGTGGCCGCCTTCCTCTGTCTCGAGTACGGCGGCAGCGTCGGCCTCTACAACTCGGGCTTCGATCCCGCGCGGGCGGTGCTCGCCCCCGGCATCGTGCTGCTGGCCCACGTCATCCGCGACGCGATCGACCGCGGTTTCCCGGTCTTCGATTTCCTGCGCGGCGAGGAGCCCTACAAGTACGGCTTCGGCCCCTCGCCGGAGGACGTGCTCAACGTGAAGGTGACCCCGTGAACCTCTCGGTCGCGATGCTCTCGGTGCACACCTGCCCCCTCGCCGCGCTGGGCGGCAAGGAGACCGGCGGGATGAACGTCTACGTGCGGCAGGTCGCGCGCGAGCTCGGGCGCATGGGGCTGCACGTCGACGTCTTCACCCGGTCGCAGAACCCGACGATCCCCCGGGTGGTCGAGCTCGGCCCCGGCGCCCGCGTGGTGCACCTGCCCGCGGGTCCCGAGGCGCCGATGCCGCGCGAGGCGATCCACCCCCATCTCGACCAGTTCGCGGCCGGCGTCGAGGACTTCGCGCGGCAGAGCGGTATCGCCTACGACCTGATCCACTCGCACTACTGGCTCTCCGGGGTGGCCGGCCTGCGGCTCCGGGACAAGTGGGGCGCCCCGCTCGTGCAGATGTTCCACACCCTCGGCCGGCTCAAGAACACGGTGGCCCAGAGTGACGCCGAGCTCGAGCCCGCGCTGCGCCTCGAGGAGGAGACCCGCATCGTGGCCGAGGCCGATCGGGTGGTGGCGGCCAACGTCGTCGAGCGCGCGCACCTGGTCTGGCACTACGGAGCCCGCGCCGATCGCATCGCGGTGATCCCGTGCGGCGTCGACACCGACCTGTTCCAGCCGATGGATCCCGCGAAGGCCAAGGACCTGCTCGAGCTGCCGCCGGACCCGCTCCTCCTCTACGTGGGCCGGATGCAGCCGATCAAGGGGCTCGACACGCTGCTCGAGGCGATGACCGCGGTGCCGGAGCCGGCGTACCTGCTGATCGTGGGCGGCGAGCACGACGAGCGCGAGAATGCCCACGGGGTCGCGCTGCGCCGGCGCCTGAGCGCGCTCGGGCTCGAGCGGCGGGTGCGCTTCCTGCGGGCCCAGCCCCAGCGTCGCCTCCGGCTGTTCTATGCCGCGGCGGCCGCGACGGTGGTCCCGTCGCACTACGAGTCGTTCGGGATGGTCGCGCTCGAGGCGATGGCGTGCGGCAGCCCGGTGGTGGCCTCGCGCGTGGGCGGGCTCACCACCACGGTGCAGGACGGGGTGACCGGCCGGCTCGTGCCCGAGGGCGACCCGGCCGCGCTGGCCGCCGCGATCACCGCGCTGCTCGACGGCGCCGAGGGCCGCCGGCTCGGCCAGCAGGCCATCCGCTGGGCGGCCGAGCACCGCTGGCCCTGCGTGGCCGAAGCGGTGTGCCGCCTCTACTCCGAGCTGCGCCCGGCGGCGGTGCAGCATCTCCCCCAGGCCCAGTGCCGGGGCTGGAGCTGACATGGCCACTCGACGAGCCTCCACCCTGACCGTGAACGGCCGGTCGTATGCGTGGCCGGACCGCCCGCTGGTGGTGATGTGCATCGACGGCTGCGAGCCGGACTACGTGCGGCAGGCCATCGGGGCGGGGGCGATGCCGTACCTGGCCTCGGCGCTGCCCGGCGGCACCGAGCGCCTGGCCGACTGCGTGGTGCCGAGCTTCACCAACCCCAACAACCTCTCGATCGTGACCGGGGTGCCCCCCGCCGCGCACGGGATCTGCGGCAACTACTTCTTCGATCGCGAGGCGGGGGCGGAGGTCATGATGAACGACCCCCGCTACCTGCGGTGCGGCACCATCCTGGCCGCCTTCGCCCGCGAGGGCGCCGGCGTCGCGGTGGTCACCGCCAAGGACAAGCTGCGCCGGCTGCTCGGACACGAGATGTCGGGCGTCTGCTTCTCGGCCGAGAAGGCCGACGAGACCACCGTGGCCGAGCACGGCATCGCGGACGGCCTCGGCCTGGTCGGGATGCCGCTGCCGTCGGTGTACAGCGCGGAGCTGTCGGAGTTCGTGTTCGCGGCGGGGGTGAAGCTGCTCGAGTCGGTGCGTCCGGACATCATGTACCTCTCCACCACCGACTACGTGCAGCACAAGCACGCGCCGGGCACGCCGGATGCCAACGAGTTCTACGGGATGATGGACGGCTACCTCGCCAAGCTGGCCGGGCTCGGCGCGACGCTCGCGATCACCGCCGACCACGGGATGAACGCCAAGACCGACGCGAGCGGCCGCCCGCGCGTGATCTACCTCCAGGACGCGCTCGACGCGTGGCTCGGCGCGGCCCAGGCGCGGGTGATCCTGCCGATCACCGATCCCTACGTCGTCCACCACGGGGCCCTCGGCTCCTTCGCGACCGTCTACCTGCCGGCCGGCGCGGAAGCGGAGCGGCTGCGGGAGCGCGTGGCGGCGCTGCCCGGGATGGAGGTGGTGCTGGGGCGCGAGGCGGCCTGCCGGCGCTTCGAGCTGCCCCCCGACCGGGTGGGCGATCTGGTGGCCGTCTCCGAGCGGCACGTGGTGATCGGCACCAGCGAGGCGCGCCACGACCTCTCCGGCCTCGACGCTCCGCTGCGCTCGCACGGCGGCATCAGCGAGCAGCGGGTGCCGCTCCTGCTGAGCCGGCCGACGCCCGGCGTGCCTGCCGACCAGCGCCTGCGGAATTTCGATATCTTCGACCTCGCGCTGAATCATGTGGCGTGAGGCCGTTTCAGCGGACCACCGTTTAGTTCTTCAAGCTCTTCATCTGCGGGGGCCCAGAAATGGCCCCCGCACTCCCCCAGCGGCGGACGACCGTTTACTTCGTTCCGCGGACGACCGGCTGGCTTGTCGTGCTCGGTAGCGCTCGCGCGGTCATCGTCGGGGGCGGCATCGTCGGGACGAGCGTTGCGTATCACCTGACGAAGCTGGGGTGGCGGGACGTGGTGCTGCTGGAGCAGGGGAGCCTCTCGGGCGGCACCACCTGGCACGCGGCGGGGCTGGTGGGCCAGCTGCGCTCGTCGAGCAACCTCACGCGGCTCATCCGGTACAGCGTCGATCTCTACAGCCGGCTCGAGGCGGAGACCGGCCAGTCCACCGGCTGGAAGCAATGCGGCAGCGTCAGCGTCGCCCGCACCGCCGAGCGCATGATCCAGCTCCGCCGGAACGCGTCGGTGGCCAACGCCTACGGCGTCGAGGCCCACGTGATCTCGCGCGAGGAGGCGGGTCGGCGCTACCCGCTCATGCGCACCGACGACCTGGTCGGCGCGGTGTGGATCCCCGGCGACGGCAAGGCCAACCCGGCCGACGTGACCCAGGCGCTGGCGCGGGGCGCGCGCGCGGGCGGCGCGCGGCTGCTGGAGGGCGTCAAGGTCACCGGGGTGCGGCTCGAGCGGGGCGCGGTCGCCGCGGTCGAGACCTCCGACGGCCCCATCACCACCTCGATCCTGGTCAACTGCGCGGGGATGTGGGCGCGGGAGCTCGGCCGCATGAGCGGGGTGACGATCCCGCTCCACGCCTGCGAGCACATGTACATCGTGACCCAGCCCATCGCGGGCGTCTCGCACCGACCTGCCGGTGCTGCGCGATCCCGACGGCCACATCTACGTCAAGGAAGAGGTGGGCGGCCTCCTGATGGGCGGCTTCGATCCGTGGGCCAAGCCGTGGGGGACCGATCGCATCCCCGATCCCTTCTCCTTCCAGACCCTCAAGGAGGACTGGGAGAAGTTCGAGATCCTGATGACCAACGCGGTGCAGCGGCTGCCCGATCTCGAGACCGCCGAGGTGCGCACGTTCCTCAACGGGCCCGAGTCCTTCACTCCCGACAACTACTTCATCCTGGGCGAGGCGCCCGAGGTGCGCCGCTACTACGTGGGCGCCGGCTTCTGCTCGGGCGGCATCGCGGCGGCGGGCGGGGCGGGGCGCGCGCTCGCGGAGTGGATCGTGGAGGACCGGCCGCCGATGGATCTCTGGCAGGCCGACATCCGGCGCTTCGCTCCCTTCCACGCGGACCCGCGCTTCCTCCGCGAGCGGGTCAGCGAGATCGTGGGCGTCCACTACAACATCGCGTTCCCGAACCGCGAGCTCACGAGCGGCCGGGACCTGCGCCGCTCCCCGCTCCACGAGCGCCTGCGCGCCCGGCGTGCCGCCTTCGGAGCCAAGATGGGCTGGGAGCGCGCCAACTGGTTCGCCCCCGAGGGGGTCGAGCCCGCGCCGATCTACTCGTTCGGGCGCCAGAACTGGTTCCCCTACGCGGCGGCCGAGCACCGGGCCGCGCGCGAGGCGGTGGCCGTCTTCGACCAGACGTCGTTCGCCAAGCTCCGGGTGCAGGGAGCGGACGCGGAGGCGGTTCTCCAGCGCCTCTGCGCGAACGACGTGGCCGTCCCGCCCGGCCACATCGTCTACACCGGCATGCTCAACGAGCAGGGGGGCTACGAGAGCGACCTCACCGTCACCCGGCTGGCCGCGGATGCCTACCTGGTGGTGACCGGATCCGCCCAGAGCACGCGCGACCTCGACTGGATCCGCCGCCACCTGCCCGCCGACGCGCGGGTCACGGTCACCGACGTGACCGACGCCTGGGCGGTGCTCGGGGTGATGGGACCGCGCTCCCGCGAGCTGCTCGGGCGCGCGAGCGGGGCCGACCTCGGCGCCGCCGCGTTCCCGTTCGGCGCCTCCCGGGAGATCGCGATCGGACCGGCCACCGTGCGGGCCTCGCGCATCACCTACGTGGGCGAGCTGGGCTGGGAGCTCTATGTGCCGGTCGCGGAGGCCCCGGGCGTGTACGATGTCCTCCAGGAGCACGGCCGGGACCTCGGGCTGCGCGACGCGGGGTACTACGCGATGGACTCGCTGCGGTGCGAGAAGGCTTACCGGGCGTGGGGCCGGGAGGTCACCACCGAGGACACGCCGTGGGAGGCGGGTCTGGGCTTTGCGGTCCGGCTCGACAAGGCGGTGCCGTTCATCGGCCGGGAGGCGCTGGTGAGTCGGCGGACCCAGCCGCTCACGAAGCGGCTGCTGACCTTCGTGCTCGAGGATCCGGACGCGCTGCCGTGGGGCGACGAGCCCATCCTGCGCGACGGGCGCGTGGTGGGGGTCGTGACCTCGGCCGCCTTCGGCCATACGCTGGGCCGGGCGGTGGCGATGGGCTACGTGCGGGAGCCGGCCGGGGTGGACGAAGCCTACATCGCGGGTGGCGCCTTCGCCCTCGACGTCGGTGGCGCGCGGGTCCCGGCGCGGGCGAGCCTCGCCGCCCCGTACGACCCGCGCGGGCTGCGAATCAAGGGCTAGCCGGGCAACCGGAAAGGATCGATCGTCATGGACGCGACGCCGCGCGAGCCGTTTCTGCTGACCCCCGGACCGCTGACCACGAGTCGCGCCACGAAGGAGGCGATGCTCCGCGACTGGGGCTCGCGGGACGGCGAATTCATCGCCATGAACGCGCGGGTGCGCCGGCGCCTCCTCGAGCTGGTCTCGGGCGACGGCAGCCACGTGTGCGTGCCGCTGCAGGGCAGCGGGACGTTCATCGTGGAGGCCATGATCGGCACCCTGGTGCCGCCCGACGGCAAGCTCCTGGTGCTCGTCAACGGCGCCTACGGCCGCCGCATGGTCCGCATGTGCGAGTACTACCGTCGCGCCTGCGTGGTGCAGGAGACGCCGGAGGACCAGCCGGTCGACCCGGCCGCCCTCGACGCCACGCTCGCACGGGATCCCGCGGTGACCCACGTGGTGGTGGTGCACTGCGAGACCACCTCCGGGCGTGCTGAATCCGGTCGAGGAGGTCGCGGCGGTGACCGCGCGGCGCGGTCGACGCCTCCTGATCGACGCGATGAGCGCCTTCGGCGCCCTCCCGCTCGATGCGCGGCGCGTGTCCTTCGACGCGGTGGTGGCCTCGGCCAACAAGTGCCTCGAGGGCGTGCCCGGCATCGGCTTCGCGATCGTGCGGCGCGAGGCGCTCGAGGAGGCGCGCGGCCAGGCCCCGTCGCTCAGCCTCGACCTGCACGACCAGTGGGCCGCGATGGAGAAGAACGGGCAGTGGCGCTTCACCCCGCCCACCCACGTCATCGCCGCGCTCGATCGGGCGCTCGACCAGCACGCCGCCGAGGGCGGCGTCGCCGGGCGCGGGGCGCGCTACCGCCGCAACTGCGCGCAGCTGGTGGAGGGGCTTCGCGCGCTCGGCTTCGAGACCCTCCTGCCGGACCGGCTGCAGGCGCCGATCATCGTCACGGTGCGCATGCCGGCCGATGCCAAGTTCCACTTCGAGACGTTCTACGAGCGGCTCAACCAGCGCGGCTACGTGATCTACCCGGGCAAGCTCACCGTCGCCGACAGCTTCCGCATCGGCTGCATCGGGGCCCTGGGAGAGAGCGAGATGCGCGGGGTCCTGGACGCCATCCGCATCGTGCTCGGCGAGCTGGGCGTGGCCTCGGGCGCGCCCGGCCGGGGCTAGGGAGGCCGCCATGCGGTGGACGCGAGGGGACCGCAGCGACGACATCGAGGACCGCCGCGGCGAGGGACCGACCGGCGGCGGTGGGCTCCGGATCGGCGGCGGCATCGGCCTGGGCGGCGCGGTGATCCTGCTGGTGCTGAGCCTGGTCTTCGGGCAGAACTTCTTCGCCCTGCTGGACGGCAGCGGCGACGTCTCCACCGGTCCGGGCGGCGGCGCGCCGTCGGCCCCGCCGCGCAAGGCCTCGCCGGCGGAGGAGCAGCGCGCGGACTTCATCTCGTTCGTGCTCGACGACGTGCAGAACACCTGGACGCGCGAGTTCCAGCAGATGGGGCGCGACTATCAGCGGGCCCACCTGGTGCTGTTCACCGGAGGCACGCGCTCCGGCTGCGGGGTCGCCGAGACCGCGTCCGGCCCCTTTTACTGCCCGGAGGACCGCAAGGTCTACATCGACCTCGCGTTCTACGACGAGCTCCGGAGCCGATTCGGCGCGCCCGGGGACTTCGCGCAGGCATACGTGCTGGCCCACGAGATCGGCCACCACGTCCAGCATCTGCTGGGCCGGACCGACGAGGTGCGCGCCCAGCAGGAGCGCAGCCCGTCGCGGGCCAACGCGCTCTCGGTCCGGCTCGAGCTGCAGGCCGACTGCCTGGCCGGCATCTGGGCCCATTCCACCGGCGAGCGCCGTCTCCTCGAGGAGGGCGACGTCGACGAGGCCCTCGGCGCGGCCTCCGCGGTGGGCGACGACCGGATCCAGAAGCAGGCCGGCGGCCGCGTCAGCCCGGAGAGCTGGACCCACGGGTCGGCCCGCCAGCGGTCCGGGTGGTTCCGCCGCGGCCTCGAGACCGGGCGGCTCCAGGACTGCGACACCTTCCGCACCGCGCTGCCCGGCGTGGAAGAACGGGCCCCGCTGCGGTCGCGCTGAGGCGCCGCCTCCCCAGGCCTCTCCGGCGGTGTGTTAGACTCCCCGCCACATGGAGGTCCTGCTCGACGTCCGCGGTCTCCGCACTCACTTCCATACGTCGGCCGGCGTGATCCGCGCGGTCGATGGCGTGTCGTGGGACGTGCGCAAGGGGGAGACGGTCGCCCTCGTCGGCGAGTCCGGCTGCGGCAAGTCGGTCAGCGCGCTCTCGGTGATGCGCCTGGTGTCTGCGCCGGCCGGCCGCATCGTGGCCGGGGAGATCCTCTTCAAGGGCCGCAACCTCCTCGCCCTGTCCGAGGAGGAGATGCGGCGCGTGCGCGGGCGCGAGATCGGCATGATCTTCCAGGAGCCGATGACCTCGCTCAACCCGGTGCTCACCATCGGTCGCCAGCTCACCGAGACCGTCGAGACGCACCTCGCCATGACGAGCGCCCAGTCCCAGGCGCGGGCGGTGGAGCTGCTCTCCCTGGTCGGCATCCCGGAAGGGGTGCGCCGCCTGCGCCAGTTCCCGCACCAGTTCAGCGGGGGGATGCGCCAGCGGATCATGATCGCGATGGCGCTCGCCTGCGACCCGGCCCTGGTCCTGGCCGACGAGCCCACCACCGCGCTCGACGTGACCATCCAGGCCCAGATCCTCGAGCTGATGAAGAGCCTCTCGCGGCGGCTCGGGGCCGCGATCATGATGATCACCCACAACCTCGGGGTGGTCGCGCGCTACGCCGATCGGGTCAACGTCATGTACGCGGGCAAGATCGTGGAGCGAGGGACCGCGCGCGAGATCTACGCCAACCCGCGCCATCCCTACACGCTCGGCCTGCTGCGCTCGGTGCCGCGGCTGGACGAGCCACGCCGGGCGAAGCTCCAGCCCATCCCCGGCCAGCCGCCCGATCTCTCGCGACTGCCCGCGCGGCTGCTCCTTCGCGCCTCGCTGCGCCTACGCGATC
Organism: uncultured Candidatus Rokubacteria bacterium; assembly: GCA_963841755.1. GTDB lineage: Bacteria > Methylomirabilota > Methylomirabilia > Rokubacteriales > CSP1-6 > CAMLFJ01. Next base: position 213,228 of record CAWJDX010000017.1, on the reverse strand, counting down.
GACCGGTGTCGCGTGGAGGAGCCCGGCCTCGATCCGGTCGCGGCCGACCATCTCTCGGCCTGCTGGCTCGCCAACGAGCTCGACACCCGGGCCCAGGTCCCGGTCTGACGATGCCACCCGGTCGCGTCGACACCCCGATGAGCCCGAAGGGCGAAGAGGCCACGGCGCAACGCGAGCTTTCTTCAGGGGAACCGATACTTCAAGTCAGAAACCTGGTGAAGCACTTCCAGGTCGGTGGCGGGCTTCTTCGGCGGCGGGGCCGGGATCGTCAAGGCGGTGGACGGCGTGAGCTTCGAGATCCAGCGGGGCGAGACGCTCGGGCTGGTCGGCGAGTCCGGCTGCGGCAAGACCACCACCGGGCGGTGCATCCTCCGCCTCGAGCCGCCCACCAGCGGGGAGGTCGTCTTCGAGGGCCGGGACATGTCGAAGCTCTCCGACGCCGAGCTGCGGGGCCTGCGCCGCCGGATGCAGGTGATCTTCCAGGACCCCTACTCCTCGCTGAACCCGCGCATGACGGTGGGTCAGATCATCTCGGAGCCCCTCGGCGTCCACGGCATCGTGCCGGACCGCACCGCCCGGGCCGCGCGGGTGCAGGATCTGCTGCGCCACGCCGGGCTGCTGCCCGCCATGGCGCGCCGCTACCCCCACGAGCTCTCCGGCGGCCAGCGCCAGCGGGTCGGCATCGCCCGCGCGCTCGCCATGGAGCCGAGCCTCATCATCTGCGACGAGCCGGTCTCGGCCCTGGACGTGTCGATCCAGGCCCAGATCATCAACCTGCTCGAGGAGCTCCAGGCCGAGTTCGGGCTGACCTACCTGTTCGTGGCCCACGACCTCTCGGTGGTGCGCCACATCTCCGACCGGGTCGCCGTCATGTATCTCGGCAAGATCGTCGAGATCACCGACCGCAAATCGCTCTACGAGGACCCCCAGCACCCGTACACGAAGGCCCTGCTCTCGGCGGTGCCCATCCCGGACCCGGTGGTGGAGGGGAAGCGGGAGCACGTGGTGCTGGGGGGCGAGGTGCCGAGCCCGCTCAATCCGCCCTCGGGCTGCGTATTCCACCCCCGGTGCCCCATCGCGGTGGCCGAATGTCGGACCACGGTTCCCGAGCTCCGGGAGACCAAGCCCGGGCACCAGGCCGCCTGCATCCGGCTGTAGCCGCCCCGCGCCTTGACAGGGAGCGTGGGGGGCCCTAAAGTAGCGAAACTCGGACGGAACCTGGACCCGCCTCTACCGATTGATTCAACACACGACTCGACCGCCTATCTCAGTGGGGAGGTGGCTCATGCGCCATCGTAGCCGATGGATTGCGTCTGTCTTCGTCGCGCTGGTTCTTGGTCTGACCACGATGTGCCCCGGCCCGGTCGACGCGCAGGACAAGCCCAGATACGGGGGACAGCTGGACTTCGTGGTGCCGTCGGAGCCGCCGTCCTACGACGCGCACGCCGAGGAGACCTTCGGGGTCATCCATCCCATCGCTCCGCACTACAGCCTGCTGGTGCGGGTCGATCCCTTCGACAAGACCGGCACCAAGCCGGTGGGCGATCTGGCCGAGTCCTGGACGATCTCCAAGGACGGCCTGATCTACACCTTCAAGCTGCGTCAGGGGGTGAAGTTCCACGACGGCAGCGAGATGACCTCGAAGGACGTCAAGGCGTCCTACGACAAGATCATCTTCCCGCCCGCGGGGGTGAAGTCGCTGCGCAAGGAGTCCTACAGCTCGGTGGAGGTCGTGGAGGCGCCCGATCCCCACACGGTGCGCTTCCGCCTCAAGTACCCCGAGTCCTCGCTCCTCCTGAACCTGGCCTCGCCGTGGAACTGGATCTACAAGGCGGACATCCTCGCCAAGGACATGCACTGGTACGAGAAGAACGTCATGGGCACCGGGCCCTTCCTCTTCGTCGAGCACGTCAAGGGCTCGCACTGGGTGGGCAAGAAGAACCCGAACTACTGGGACAAGGGCAAGCCCTACCTCGACGGCTTCCGGGCCACCTTCATCAGCTCCTCCGCCGCGCAGGTGGCGGCCATCCGCGGGGAGCGCGCCCAGATCCAGTTCCGCGGCTTCAGCCCGCCGGAGCGTGACCAGCTCGTCTCCGCGCTCGGCAACAAGATCACGGTGCAGGAGAGCCCCTGGGACTGCCTGAACTTCGTCTCGATGCACCACGAGAAGAAGCCGTTCGACGACAAGCGGGTGCGCCGGGCTCTGTCGCTGGCGCTCGATCGCTACGAGGCCTCGCAGAAGCTGTCCAAGATCACGATCGTCAAGGACGTGAGCGGCGTCCAGGTGCCGGGCACGCCCTACGCCACGCCCCCCGCCGAGCTGGAGAAGCTGGCCGGCTACGGGCACGACATCAACGCCAACCGGGCCGAGGCCAAGCGGCTCCTGCGCGAGGCGGGAGTGCCCGACGGCTTCTCGTTCACGTTCAAGAACCGCGGGATCCCGCATCCCTACGAGCCGATCGCGATCTGGCTCGTCGACCAGTGGCGGCAGATCGGGCTCAACGTGAAGATCGAGACCATCGAGGCCTCCGCCTACCATCCGATGCTGAAGCGGGGCGACTTCGAGGTCGCGATGGACTTCCAGTGCGGCTTCATCGTCGAGCCGGACCTGGACCTGGTGCGCTTCGTCACCACCTCGGACGCCAACTACGGCAAGCACAAGGACAAGGTGATCGACGAGCTGTACCAGAAGCAGGCTCGCGCCATCGACGTGGAGGACCGCAAGAAGCTGGTGCGGCAGCTGGAGAAGCGGCTCCTCGACGAGGAGGCGCACGTCATCTGGACGCTCCAGTGGCACCGGATCATCCCGCACAGCGCGAAGGTGAAGGGCTGGACGATCACGCCCAGCCACTACCTGAACAACCAGCTCGACACGGTCTGGCTGACGGAGTAGGCGAGGCCGCGGGGCCGGGCCGGAGCTCGATCCGGCCCGGCCCGGCCACCGGCACATGTGGAAGTACCTGCTCAAGCGCTTCCTGCTGATGTTTCCCACCCTCGTCGGGGTGGCGGTGGTCACCTTTTTCCTCATCCGGGTGATCCCGGGCGACGTGGTCGAGCTGCGGCTGGCCGGCGATCGGGGATCGGCCTCCCAGGCCGCGATCGACGCCGAGCGCGTGCGCTTCGGCCTCGACCAGCCGGTCTGGAAGCAGTTCGCGACCTGGATGGTGGGGGTGGCCCGCCTCGACTTCGGCACCTCGATGTGGACCGGGTCGCCGATCTGGGACGAGATCAAGCTGCGCTTCGCCCTCTCGCTGCAGGTGGCGATCATGGCCACGCTGGTGGCGGTGGTCCTGGCGGTGCCGCTCGGACTGCTCGCCGCGCTCCGCCAGGACAGCTGGATCGACTACGCGGTGCGCATCTTCTCGATCGCGGGCCTCGCCTGCCCCTCGTTCTGGCTCGGGATCCTGATGATCCTGACCTTCCTGATCGTGTTCAAGTGGCTGCCCCCGATGGTCTACACCCCGTTCTGGGTGAACCCGTGGCAGAACATGCAGCAGCTCATCTGGCCCGCGCTCGCGGTGGGCTATCGCTATTCCGCGGTGGCCACCCGCATGACCCGCTCCGCCATGCTCGAGGTGCTGCGGGAGGACTACGTGCGCACCGCGCGGGCCAAGGGCCTGGTGCAGCGCCTCATCCTGGTTCGCCACGCGCTCAAGAACGCGATGCTCCCGGTGCTGACCGTCATCGCGCTCGAGTTCGCGTTCCTCATCGGCGGCCTGGTGGTCACCGAGCAGGTCTTCAACCTCAACGGCATCGGCCTGCTCTTCGTGCAGGCGGTGGCGCACCGTGACTACACGCTGATCCAGGCGCTGGTCATGCTGGTGGCCGGCATCTTCATCTTCGTGAACTTCGCGATGGACGTCATGTACGCCTGGCTCGATCCCCGGATCCGGTACCGGTAAACCCATGGCCATAACCACCCCGATCGACCAGACGACCGCCGCGGCGGAGCCCACCGCCACCGCCGCCACCTGGGCGGTCATCCGCGACTTCGCCCGCCGCCGTACCCTCGGCGCGGTGGGGGCCGCGGTGGTGGTGGTGATGATTCTGGTGGGGGTGTTCGCGGGCCTGCTCGCGCCCTACGACCCGCTCGCGGTGGACTTCGGCGCCATGCTCTCCAAGCCCGGCGCGGCGCACTGGCTCGGCACCGACGCCTTCGGCCGCGACGTGCTCTCGCGCCTGATCTACGGCTCGCGGACCGCGCTGCTGGTGGGCTTCGGCGCCGCGGTGTTCGGGGCCACCGTCGGGGCCGTGCTCGGAGTCGGCAGCGCCTACTTCGGCGGGCGCGTCGACCTGTACCTCCAGCGCCTGATGGACATCTTCCTCTCGTTCCCGCTGATCATCCTCGCGCTGGCCCTGGTGGCCATCCTCGGCAACAGCATCCCGAACGTGATCATGGCCATCACGATCCCGATGATCCCGCGCGCCGCGCTGGTCATCCGCTCCTCGGCGCTCACGATCCGCGAGATGCCCTACGTGGACGCGGCGCGCGCCGCCGGCTTCGGGCACGGCCGCATCATCCTGCGCCACATGCTGCCCAACGTGGTCGCTTCGTATCTGATCATGCTCACCGCGTTCCTGAGCCAGGCCATCCTGGCCGAGTCCTCGCTGTCGTTCCTGGGCCTGGGGGTGCAGGAGCCCACCGCCGCCTGGGGCCTGATGCTGCGCGGCGCCGCGGTGGACTTCGCGGAGGCGGCCCCCTGGATGGCGCTCTTCCCCGGCCTCGCGATCAGCCTGGCCGTGTTCGCCTTCAACCTCTTCGGCGACTCGCTCCGCGACGCGCTGGATCCGAAGCTGCGCACGCTCTAGCCGGGGTCAAACGCCTTGACACGTGTCGCGCAAGTTGGTAGAAGTGTGGGGGTTTCGAGAGAGCTTTCCCGGGAGACCGGTTAACAGGAGGCCGGAGAATGGCGTATATCATCGCTGAGCCCTGCATCAACGTGAAGGACAAGGCCTGCGTCGAGGTCTGCCCCGTGGACTGCATCTACGAGGGCGAGACCATGCTCTACATCCACCCGGATGAGTGCATCGACTGCGGCGCTTGCGAGCCGGTCTGCCCGGTGAAGGCGATCTTCGCGGAAGACGAGACTCCGGCCAACTGGAAGAACTTCATCGACCTGAACAAGCAGTTCTTCAAGGACAACCCGGGCGTCAAGCCGGCCACCAAGGCGTAGGCGACTCCCGACCGCTCGAGTACCGTCACCGGGGACCCGCTGTTCGGCGGGTCCCCGGTTTTTTCGTGTCCGTGCCCACGCGCAGCGGCACGGCGCGGCCGGCCCTGCACACGGTCCGGTGCAAGTCGCACGATGAGCCCCGCCAAATTCGCGGTCCCGACCCCGATCCGGCGTGGCACATGCCTTGCGATGGTCTTGCCGCATGACCACACTACTCATGCCCGCTCCCGAGCCCGCTCCCCGGCCGTCCCTCCCGCGCCTGCCGAAGGGCCTCTCCACCGTCGAGGTGCCGCCCGCCGCGCCGGCCCGTCCGCTGCCCGGCTTCCACGGCGCCGTCTCCGACTTCAAGCGGCGCCTGCTCGAGGCCACGCTGACCCAGGCGGGTGGCAACCGCACCCGGGCAGCGCGCGCGCTGGGGCTGCAGCGCACCTATCTCCTGCGCCTGATCCGCGAGTTCGAGATCCGCGTCCCGCCGCCGTCGGTGCCGCCGCGGCGTGGAGAGGCCGGCGCGGTCCTCCCGCAAACCCGTTGACACCCGCGCGCGGCCCGGTTGAAATGGGCCCGTGACCGACGTGTGGATCGCCGGAGCGGGCATGACCCGCTTCGGACGGCGCGACGAGAATCTCCCCGACCTCATGGCCGAGGCCGCTCTGGCCGCCCTGGCCGACGCGGGCATCGAGCGGCCCGAGGCGCTGGTGATCGCGGCCATGAACCCCGAGGAGTTCACCGGGGAGGGCAACTACGCCTCCCTGATCGCCACGCGGCTCGGCCTCTCGCAGGTGCCGGCCCTCCGGGTGGAGACCGCCACCTCCTCCGGCGTGGCCGCGGTCTACGCCGCCTACGCCGCGATCGCGGCCGGCTTTCATCGCTCGATCCTGGTGGTGGGCGGCGAGAAGATGACCCACGTGGCCACCCCGCGCGTGTCCGAGATCATCGGCCGCTCGATCGATCCTCACGAGAAGAGCTACGGCACCACGATGCCCGCGCTGGCCGGCCTGGTCACCCGGGCCGCGATGCACCGTCGCGGCTTCACGCTCCGGGAGATCTCGCAGGTGGCGGTGAAGAACCACGCCCACGGCGCGCGCAACCCCTACGCCCACTTCCAGGAGCCGGTGAAGCTCGAGGCGGTGATGGAGAGCCGTCTCGTGGCCGACCCGCTGCGTCTCTTCCACTGCTGCCCGATCTCGGACGGTGGCGCGGCGCTCGTGCTCACCGCCGAGCCCCGGGCGGTGCGGATCGCCGGCATCGGGCAGGGGGCGGACTCGATCGCGGTGCGCTACCGGAGCGACCTCACGTCGTTCCGGGCCACCCAGGCGGCCGCGCAGGCGGCGTATCGCATGGCCGGCTTCGGCGCCGAGCGGGTCGAGGTGGCCGAGCTGCACGACGCCTTCACCCCGTTCGAGCTGATCTCGCTCGAGGACACCGGCCTCGTGCCTCCCGGCAAGGCGGGCCGCGCCACCCTCGACGGCGAGACCGCGGTGGGCGGCCGGCTGCCGATCAACCCGTCGGGCGGGCTGAAGGCGCGGGGCCACCCGCTGGCCGCGACCGGCATCTCCCAGATCGTCGAGCTGTGCTGGCAGCTCCGCGGCAAGGCCGAGGGCCGCCAGGTCCCCGCGCGGGTCGGGCTGGCCCAGTCGATCGGCGGGCTCGCCACCAACAACTGGGTGACGCTGGTGGAGGCCCGCCGCTGATGCCGGACGCTGCTCCGCGCCTCCCGCTGCCCCCGCTGCCGCCGCCTGGTGGTGCCGCCGGCCAGCCTCTGCCCGGACCACCCGGTGAAGATGGAGGCGGCCACGCTGCCGCCGCTCGGCGAGGTGGTCTCGTTCACCACGCTGCACTCGCCGCCCGAGGGCTTCCGGGCCCCGCTCCACCTGGCGCTCGTGCAGCTCGAGGGCGGCGCGCGGCTCTTCTGCCACGGCGCGGCCACCGACGGCGTCAAGATCGGCTCCCACGTCTCGGTGGAGGCGGTCGACTCGGTGTTCTACTTCTCGAACATGGGATTCACCGACCGGGCCCGCCTCTTCTGGCGGCGCGCCGGCGCGCGCGGCGAGCGCATCGGCGCCATCGGCAAGAGTGTCGTGAAAGGCATGTGGAACAGGAGGCCCCGTGGCGACGACTAGAGCCCGCTCCCGCAAGACCGCCCCGCGCCGCGCCCCGAAGCCGGCCGCGCCCCGTCGCGCCCGGCCGCCGCTCGCGGGGGTGCGCGTCATCGACCTCACCCGGGTGCTGGCCGGGCCGTTCTGCGCGATGTCGCTCGGCGACATGGGCGCGGAGGTCATCAAGATCGAGGAGCCCGGCAAGGGGGACGACACGCGCGGCTGGCCGCCCTTCGTCCACGGCGAGGCCACCTACTTCCTCTCGGTGAACCGGAACAAGAAGAGCCTCACGCTCAACATGAAGGCGCCCGAGGGGCAGGAGATCCTGCGCCGGCTGCTCGCCTCCGCCGACGTGGTGCTCGAGAACTTCCGGCCCGGCACCATGGAGCGGCTCGGCTTCGGCTACGCGGCGCTCCGGAAGGCCAATCCGCGGCTCGTGTACTGCTCGATCTCGGGCTTCGGCGAGAGCGGGCCCGAGGCTCACCGGCCCGGCTACGACCTGATCGTGCAGGGCGAGTCCGGGGTCATGGACATCACCGGCTTCCCCGACGGGCCGCCGGTCAAGGTGGGCAACTCCATCGGCGACCTGGTGGCGGGCATGGCCGCCGCGCAGGGCATCACGCTGGCGCTGCTGAGCCGCGAGAAGACCGGCAAGGGACAGAAGGTCGAGATCGGCATGCTCGACGTGATGGCCTCGCTGCTCACCTACCAGGCCGGCCTCTACTGGAACGGGGGCGGCCGTCCCGCGCGTCGCGGCAACGAGCACCCGTCGATCGTGCCCTACGAGGTCTTCAAGGCGAAGGACGTCTACCTCACCCTGGGCGTGGCCAACAACTCGCTGTGGGACCGCACCTGCCGCGCCCTCGACCGCGAGGACCTGATCCGCGATCCGCGCTTCGACACCGAGGCCAACCGGGTGACGAATCGCAAGGTCCTGGTGCCGCTCCTGAACGAGATCCTGGGCGCGCGCCCGGCCGACGAGTGGCTCGCGCGCCTCGACAAGGCGGGGGTGCCCGCCGGGCGCATCAAGAGCGTGGCCGAGGTCTGCGAGAGCGCGCACCTGCGCGCCCGCGGCATGATGGTCTCGCTGCCGCATCCCAAGGCGGGGCCGATCACGGTGATGGGCGTGCCGGTGCGCCTGCACGACACGCCGGGCGCGGCCTCGGCTCCGCCGCCGCTGCTGGGGCAGCACACCGACGAGATCCTGACCCGGCTCCTGCGCATGCCGAAGGCGCGCGTCGACAAGCTGCGCGCCGGCGGCGTGGTCTAGAGCCGGGCGCGCCGCGAGTGGGCCCGCTCGGGCTCGAGGTCGGCCAGAAGGCGCGGCGGACGCAGACCGTGACTGCACGTGAGGTCGAGCTCTACGCCCAGATCACCGGCGACCGCAACCCGCTCCACTTCGACGCCGACTTCGCGGCGCGCACGCGCTTCGGCCGGCTGGTGGCCCAGGGCGGCATCGCGGCCGGGATGCTGAACGCGCTGGTGGCCATGGACCTGCCCGGGCCCGGCACCGTCTTCATGAGCCAGTCGCTCAAGTACCTGGCCCCGACCTATCTGGGCGACACCGTCACCGCCGAGATCGAGGTGCTCGCGCTCAAGCCCGACAAGCCGGTCTGCCAGCTGCGGGCCACGATCACCAATCAGGACGGGACCGTGCTGCTCGAGGGGGAGTGCTGGACCTACACGATGCGCCCGGCCTGATCGCCGGGCCGCCGATCACCCGAGGCTGCGGAACAGCAGCCACGCGCCGAGCACGGCCAGGAAGACCAGCACCGCGCCGTTGAAGCTCCGCTGATCGAGCCGATCCTGCACGCGCAGGCCGACCGCGAAGCCGGCCAGCGCCGCCACCGTCAGCGCCACCGACGCCCACAGCAGCGACCAGGGCAGGAGCCCGTACCAGGTCACCGCGCCGAGCTGCACCAGCTTGTAGAAGAAGAACGTGAAGGCGATCGACGAGATGAAGTCGTGCTTGGCCAGCCCGATCCCCTGGAAGTAGAGGACGAGCGCGGTGGCGGGCGAATTGGTCACCCCGCCGATGACGCCGGCCACGAAGCCGGCGGGTGGGGAGAGCCAGGGCTCCCAGTGCGGCGGGATCTTCGGGGCGAGGCCGGTGGCGCTCAGCGTGACGAAGATCAGGACGAAGAGCCCCAGGATGAGGGTGGCCGCGCGCGGGGAGAGCAGCGTCAGCACCCGCGTGCCGAGCACGATGCCGACCCCGCCCGAGAGCAGCAGGGTGCCGAACCGCCGCACGGTGGCCAGCGGGGCCCCGCGCCGCGCGAACTGGATGCCGTCCATGACGATGTTGGGGAGGATCAGCAGCACCACCGCGGTCTTCACGTCCACGACCAGGCTCAGCAGGGGAGTGGCGAGGGAGGGAAAGCCGAAGCCGATGGCGCCCTTGATGAAGGCCGCCACCAGCACCACCGCCGCCATCACGGCCGGGATCACCGCCCGAGCATAACTTGACACTCGCCGGGGCGGAGCGGGATGATGTGCCCCTCATGGCCGTGACGCCAGCTCGCGCCAGATCAAGATCTACGACACCACCCTCCGCGACGGCACCCAGGGCGAGGGCGTGGCCTTCTCCATGGAGGACAAGGTCCGCATCGCGCAGCGCCTCGACGCGCTCGGCGTGCACTACATCGAGGGCGGCTGGCCGGGCTCGAACCCGAAGGACCTGCGCTTCTTCAAGCGCGTGCAGGACGCGGTGTTCAAGTCGGCCAAGATCAGCGCGTTCGGCGCCACCCGGCGCCCGGGGGTGCGGCCGCAGGACGACGGCAACCTCCAGGCCCTGGTGGAGGCGGGCCCGCCCGTGGTCACCATCTTCGGCAAGGCGTGGGACTTCCACGTGACCGCGGCGCTCGGCACCACGCCCGAGGAGAACGTGGCGATGATCGCGGACTCGGTGGCCTACCTCCTCAAGCACTTCGAGGAGGTCATCTACGACGCGGAGCACTTCTTCGACGGCTTCAAGCGCAACCCCGACTACGCGATGCGGACGCTCCTGGCCGCGGAGGCGGCGGGCGCCCACTGCCTCGTGCTCTGCGACACCAACGGCGGGTCCCTGCCGCACGAGGTCGCCGCGATCATCCGGACCGTCAAGCGCGCGCTGAAGCCGGAGACCCCGCTCGGCATCCACGTGCACAACGACACCGAGTGCGCGGTGGCCACCTCGCTGGCCGCGGTCGGCGAGGGCATCGGGCACGTGCAGGGCACGATCAACGGCTACGGGGAGCGCTGCGGCAACGCCAACCTGGTCTCGATCATCCCGAACCTCATGCTCAAGATGGGGCTCGACTGCATCCCGCGCGCGAACCTGCGCGAGCTGCGCGACGTCTCGCGCCTGGTCTCCGAGCTGGCCAACCGCAAGCCGTGGTCCTCCCAGCCCTACGTGGGCGACTCCGCCTTCGCGCACAAGGGCGGCATCCACGTCTCCGCGGTGCTCAAGCATCCCGAGACCTACGAGCACGTGGACCCGGCCGCGGTGGGCAACCAGCGCCGGGTGCTGGTGTCCGAGCTGGCCGGGCAGTCGAACGTGCTCTGGAAGGCCAAGGAGTACGGCATCGACCTCGACAAGAACACGCCCGAGGCGCGGCGCATCCTCGAGATGCTCAAGCGGCTCGAGGACGAGGGGTTCCTGTTCGAGGGGGCCGAGGCCTCGTTCGAGCTCTTGATGGAGCGCGCCCTCGGCAACCACCGGCCCTACTTCGAGCTGGGCGGCTACCGGGTGATCGTGGAGGAGAACGCGGGCGACGGCGAGCCGGTGGCCGAGGCGACCGTGCGGCTGCGCGTGAAGGGCATCGAGGAGCACACCGCGGCGGCCGGCAACGGTCCGGTGCACGCGCTCGACCACGCGCTGCGCAAGGCGCTCGGGGACTTCTACCCGAACCTGCGCGAGATGGCGCTGCTCGACTACAAGGTGCGCATCCTCGACGAGTCGAAGGCGACCGCGGCGCGCACCCGGGTCCTGATCACCTCGGGCGATGGAAATGACACGTGGGGGACCGTCGGCGTGGCGGACAACATCATCGAGGCTTCTTGGCAGGCGCTCGTCGATTCGGTCGAGTACAAGCTGCGGCGTGACGAGCGGCAGGGTAAGCGGTAGGGAGGGGGAGGGGCGGGGGCGGCGGGCAGCGCGCCCTTGTTCGATACCCCACTCACCGGGCACGCCACCCGCCGCCCCCGCCCCTCCCCCTCCCTACCGCTTCGGGAGTATCAACTGCTGATTCCACGGCGTACGATGTCTCGCATGGCTCAGCGCCGGTCCATCTGCTCGTTCAGCGGTATCGTCGGCCTGTCGGCGATTTGGTCTGTCTCGAGGTGAGGCGTGGCTAGCATTCCGGCGAAGTTGATCGAGGATACGGCGCGGGAGTTGACCGCGCGGGCGGCGATCGATATTCCGGCGGACTACCGGGATGGGGTGCGGCTGGCGCGGGACCGGGAGGGGAATCGGCTGGCGCGGTTCGTGTTGGAGCAGATGCTGGGGAACTGGGAGATCGCGTCGGCGGATCGGCGGCCGATGTGCGCGGATACGGGGCTGCCGCGGTACTACGTGAAGCTGGGGAACGAGGCGGTGGTGGAGGGGGGGCTGGTGGCGCTGGAGCGGGCGCTGCGGCGGGCGACCGCGGAGGCGACGCAGGCGATCCCCCTGCGGCCGAACCGGGTGCATCCGCTCACGCGGGAGGACCGCAACGACAACGTGGGGATCCACGCGCCCGAGGTCACCTACACGGTCGAGCCGGGGGCGGACTGGATCGACGTCACCACCGTGCACAAGGGTGGGCTCTTCGGCAGCGACTTCCGCATGCTCTTCCCGGGCGACGGCGTCGCCGGCATCAAGCGCTTCTTCGTCGACACCCTGATCGAGTCGGGCAAGCGCGGCCTGGCCTGCCAGCCCGCCATCGTGGGGGTGGGGATCGGCGGGGCGAAGGACACCTGCGTGCGGCTCGGAAAGGAAGCGGCGTGCTTGCGCATAGTCGGCAGCCGCAATCCCGATCCCGCCGCGGCCGCGCTCGAGGAGGAGCTGACCGCGCTGGGCAACTACATCGGCATCGGCGCGATGGGCTTCGCGGGGACCTCCATGGTGGTGGCCACCCACGTGGAGCTGGCCTACACCCACACCGGCGGCATGCCGATCGGCATCCACCAGTTCTGCCTCTCGTCGCGCCGGGCCACCGCGCGGCTCCACCCCGACGGGCGCGTGGAGTTCCGGAGCGACCCGGACTGGTTCACCGACTACTACCGGCGGTCGGGGATCGAGTGATGGCCGCCGCGATCGAGCGGCTCGACGACGTGGCCATGGACGAGGTGCACCTGACCACGCCGGTATCGGACGCGGCCATCCGCGCGCTCAAGCTGGGCGACGTCGTCTACCTGAGCGGGGTCCTCTACACCGCGCGCGAGGGCGTCTATCGCCAGGTGGTGGACAAGGGCGTGCCCTTCCCGGAGTCGGTGCGCGCGCTCACCAACGTGAACTTCCACTGCTCGCCCGCCGCCGCCACGCGCCCGGACGGCACCCACGTGGTCGAGGCGGTCACCGCCACCGCGAGCTTCCGCTTCGGCAAGTCGATGGGCCCGTGGTTCGATCGCTCGGGCGCCCGCGTGATCGTGGGCAAGGCCGGGCTCACCGAGCTGGCCTATCGCGAGTGGTTCGTGCCCCACGGCGCGGTCTACCTCACCACGGTCGGCTACGGCATGGGCGCGGCGTACGGGCGCGGGATCACGCGCGTGCGCGAGGTGCACTGGCTGCGCGAGCTCGGCATCGCCCAGGCGCTCTGGGTGCTCGAGGTCGACCGCCTGGGCCCGTTCCTGGTGGAGGGCGACGCGGCCGGCAAGAGCCTCTTCGCCCTCGCCAACCGCGAGATCAACCTCCGCATCGCCGAGGTCTACAAGACCCTCCCGCCTCCCGCCCTCTCCCGCTTCGGCGAGATCCTCTCCCGCACCGACGAAGTCGTCTGACGGGGTCAGGTCTTACATTCCGACATTTCTCGCCGATCAGCTGGGCTGGTCTGCCTGAAAATGTCGGAATGTAAGACCTGACCCCAGATGGAAGACGGGGTGGCGGGGGGCTTCGGCTTCGAAGGCGGCGAGGGGCGAGGCGGGGGTGACGTCGAAGTAGGGGCGGGTGATCGGGACGCGGGTGACGTAGCGCTGTAGCACGGGCGCGGCTTCGCCCGGGCTCAGCTCGCGGAGCGGGACGGTCTCCGTGCGGCGGCCGCGGGTCAGGGTGACCTGGCCCGCGGCGCGGGCGCTGCGGACCCAGGCGACGTCGCCGTACGGGGCGACCAGCCAGCGGTCGCCGCCCTCCTCGACCAGGGTCACCGGCGTCGAGAGCGGGCGGCCGGTGCGACGGCCCGGAACCGTGAGGAGATAGGTCGGGCCCGGCATCAGGCCGAGCTTCAGGAGCAGGCGGACGACGCGGTTGGCGGCGCGCCGGCTGGGGGTTAGGCGGTAGGTGGTGGCCATGCGGATCATCACCACCCCTCACCCTGGCCCTCTCCCCTGAGGGGAGAGGGGAGGGGACTTGGCGGCGGACTCCTGGGCGGCGGCGGAGAAGATGCCGCGGGTCATGAGGGCGCGCGCCTCGCGGGCCCGGCGCGCGTAGATCTGCGCCCGCGCGGCGTGGGCGCCACCATCCTCGGGCGCCGCCGCGATAGCCCAGTCGATCAGGTGGCTGGCGAGCGCGAGCCGGCCCTCGCCGGCGACCGCGAGCGCCCGCGCCACGAGCTCCCCGACGCCACCCGCGAGGCTCGCCACCTCGCGTCCGATCTCGGCGGTGGGCGCGGGCTGCAGATGCGCGGGCTCGCCGTCGTACCAGCCGCCGTAGAGCCGCCACAGGTTACGCACCGCGTACTCGGGCTCGTCGTACACGGCCTGCAAGTACGGCCGCCCGGCCAGGTGCGCGGGCGGCCGGACCTCGCGCACCACCTGCTCGAGGGTGGCGCCCGCGTTCATCAGCGCGAGGGTCTGGCCGACGAGCGCCTCGAGCCACTCCGCGGTCTCGGTGAGGGCCTGGCGCACCCGCTCGGCGCCGAAGATCGGCGGCCCGTGCCCCGGGATCAGGAGGGTGGCCTCGCGCGCGGCCATCGCTCGCAGGGCGGCCGCCCACTCCGCCGCGTAGCGCTGCGCCTTCTGCGGGTTGCCCGCATTGGGCGCCACCCAGAGGAAGAGATCGCCGGTCCAGAGCACCCGGCGCTCGGGCCACCAGAGCCACGTGTGGTCGTCCGTCTCGCCCCGCGCGTGCTCGAGCTCGAGCGCCAGGCCGTCGGCCTCGAAGCGCAGCGTGCGCTCGTAGGTCGTGTCCGGGTAGACGTACTCGGAGGGCCAGGTCGAGGGCCGCGAGAACTGCCGCGCGTTGATCAGGCCGTTGTAGCCCGCGGTGGCGCGATAGCGATCGAAGCGCGCGGCGACGTCCCGGTGCGCCACGATCCGCGGCCGCGGCCAGCCCTTCTCCGTCGGCCTCGGCCAGGAAGGGCGGCAGCCCGAAGGCGTGATCGGCGTGCCCGTGGGTGTAGATCGCGGCGCGCACCGGCGCGGGATCGATGGCGCGGACCGCCGCGAAGGTCCGGGCCCGCGCGGCCTGGCTGGAGGTATCGATCAGCACGAGGCCGTCGCCCGCGCGGATCACCGTGACGTTGGCGAAGGCGTGCAGGAAGAAGACGCCGGGCGCGATCTCCTCGGTGGCCCCGGTCGGCGTCCAGAGCGTGTAGGGCTCGACCGCGCCCGACCAGCCCTGCTCGGCCATCTCGCGGATGCGGCCCATGCGGGCGGCTAGATGCCCTTGCGCTGGCGCCACTCCTCGATCTGCGCGCGGTGCTCCTGGTAGTGGTGTCGGCTGTTGAAGTCGACGATCTTGTGCGCGGTCTTGCCGGGCACGTACCGCTCCTCCGGCACGCCGGCGGCCGCCTGCAGGAAGGCCGCGTGGGAGGCGTCGAGCTCCTTCAGGATGTCGGCGGTGGCGGCCGTCTTCTTCGCGTCGGCGAAGCGGGCATTCCAGGCGTCCACGTCGTCGTAGGAGACGCCCTCCGGGATCGGGCGCTCCCCCTTCGCCATGCGCTGGAGAGCCGGCGCCAGCTCGCGGTGCCAGCCCGAGATGTGCGCGACGATGTCGCGCGCGCTCCACGTGCCGAGCCACACCTCGCGCATCTGCGCCTCGCCGAGCCCGCCAATCGCTCGCTTCAAGGCCGCGAACTCGGTCTCGGCCCCGCTCAGCAGCGTCGTCTTCTCCGACATGGCCGCCTCCGATGGGCTAGGCCCCGCGGGGCGGGATGCGCTTGTAGAAGAGCAGCTCCCGGACGCCCTGGGGCAGGTTGTCGATGTGGCCGCTCGGCGTGAAGCCGAGCGCGGTGTGCATGCGGATCGAGGCGACGTTGGTCTCCTCGGTGGACGAGAAGAGGCGCGGGGTCGGCGAGACCACCTCGACCGACTTGAAGAACTCGCGGGCGATGCTCTTGCGCCGGAAGTCCTCGCGGACCACCACGAGGCTCACGAAGGTGCACTGGAACCAGTCCAGCCGGTAGGCGATGAAGCCCACCACCTCACCCTCCGCCTCGGCCACGATCAGGTGGTGCCGCTCCATGTGCGAGCGGATGAAGGCGGGCGCCCGCTCCTCCCCGATGACCTGCGCGGCGAGGGTCGTGCAGCCCACCGAATCCGCCACGCGCGGGAGTCGAATCTCGATCATGGGGCGCCCCGGCGCATTGTAAGCGCGCCGGGGCGCCCGCTCAACCGGAGCGCGCCTAGTACGTGCCGGGGCGGATGCGCTTGAAGAGCTCCTTGAGCTTGTCGGCGGTGAAGCCGGGGCTCTGGCAGACCTTGATGATCTCGCGCTCGTCGGCCTCGACCTTGGCGATGGCCTCCGGGATCTTGGGCGCGATCTCGGGCGGGATCGTGCAGACCCCGTGCTGGTCGCCGTGGATCAGGTCGCCCGGCTTGATCCAGAGGCCGCCGACCTTGACCGGGATGCCGAAGTCCACCATGTGCACGTTGGCGTGGGACACCGACACGTGGGCGGCGCAGAACTGGAAGCCGAGCGCGCGCACCTCGTCCAGATCGCGCACCGAGCCGTCGGTGACGACCCCCACGCAGCCGAGCGCGCGGTGGATGTTGGCCTGCACCTCGCCCCACTGGGCGCCCTGGCCCCGCGGGTCGTCGAGGTCGTGGACCACGATCACCCGCGGCGCCGGGATGCTGAGCACGAAGTCCCACCAGCCGTAGGTGCTGGCCCGGTGGCCCTCGATGGGGCCGGCCTCGGCGCGGATGACGCAGGGGACGGCGTAGCCCACCATCGGCCCCATCTCCGGGAAGAGTGCGCGGATGGCCGAGGAGACGTTGCCCTGCTCGCGCGGCCGCACCTTGAAGGTCTCGATGGCGTTGGCGACGCTGGGGCTGGTGATCTTCTTGAGCGCTTCGACCTCTTGGGTGGTGAGCGGCACGGTGTCCTCCCTGTGGGTTTGACGGCTGGATCGGGTCAGATAGTGCCCTTTCGGCGCTCCGTCAGCAACTGCTCGATCTCGGGGATGACCTGCTCGATGCCGCGCATGTTCGGGTTGATGCGCAGGGCCCGGCGGAAGTAGGTGAGCGCGCGCTCCGGCTGGTCGAGGCGGAGGTAGATCTGCCCGTAGCCGGCCAGGGCGCCGAAGTGGGCCGGGTTGCGCTTCATGACCTCGTCGCAGTCGTGGAGCGACTTCTCGTTCTCGCCCATCAGGAAGTAGAGCGTGGCGCGCTTGTTCCAGGCCTCCGCGAAGTCGGGCTTGCGCTGGATGATCCGGGTGAAGGTCTCCACCGCGGCCTCGCCGTCGCCCCGGCTCATCTGCTCCACGCCCGCCTGGAATTGCCCGTCGATGTCCTTGTCGCCGGAGCGGCTCCACACCTGCCAGACCGAGTGCTCGGCGAGGACCCGCACCACCTCGTCGGGGTCGGCCAGCACGCCGAGCAGGGCGGGGGCGTCGGCCGGTCCGCCCAGCTCGCCGAGCCACGCGGCCGCGCGGCGGCGCAGCTCGAGATCCTCGCTCTTGATCTCGGTCAGCGCCTGCTCGCGGGTGAGGGGGATCTTGGTCTGGGCGTCGGCCGCCGCCGCGAGCAGCCCGAGGATCAGGGCGATGGTGAGGCTCGCTCCGAGGCGGCCGGCGCGGATCACGAGCGCCCCACCAGCTTGAGGAACGCGTCCTCGTCGAGCGTCGCGACGCCGAGCCGCTTGGCGTCCTCCGCCTTCGAGCCCGCGTCCTCACCCACCACCACGTAGTCCGTCTTCTTCGAGACCGAGCCGGTCACGCGCCCGCCCAGGCGCAGGATCAGATCCTTGGCCTGGTCGCGGCTCAAGGTGGCCAGGCCGCCGGTCAGCACCACGGTCTTGCCGTCGAGCGGCTTCGGGCCCTCGGTGTGGCCTTCCTCGGTCATGACCACGCCCGCCGCGGCCAGCCGATCGATGGTGGCGCGGTTGCGCGGCTCGGACAGGAAGCCGGTCACCGCCTGGGCGATCTGAGGCCCGATGCCGTAGATGTCGTTGATGTCGGTCTCGGTCGCGGCGAGCAGCCGCTCCATCGAGCCGTAGCGCGCGGCCAGCAGCTGCGAGGCCCGCTCGCCCACCATGCGGATGCCGAGGGCGTTGAGCAGCCGCGAGAAGCCGCGGGTCTTCGAGCCCTCGATGCCGCGGTGGAGGTTCTGGGCCGACTTCTTGGCCATGCGCTCCAGATCGGCCAGGGTCTCGACGGAGAGCCCGTAGAGATCGGCGAAGTCGCGCACCAGCTCCCGGTCCACGAGCTGACCGATGATGACCTCGCCGAGCCCTTCGATATCCATCGCCCGGCGCGAGCCCCAGTGGAAGAGCCGCTCCTTGAGCTGGGCCGGGCACGCGGTGTTGGTGCACCGCCACACCGCCTCGCCCTCGACGCGCAGGGCGACCCCGCCGCAGGCCGGGCAGTGGGTCGGCATCTGGAACGGCTCGGGCTCGGGGTCCGGGCCGCTTGGAGGTGACGACCTGGACCAGGTAGGGGATGACGTCGCCGGCGCGCTCGATCAGCACGGTGTCGCCCACGCGCACGTCCTTGCGGCGCACCTCGTCCTCGTTGTGCAGGCTCACGTTGGACACGGTGACGCCGGCCAGCTCCACCGGCTCGAGCTGTGCGGTGGGGGTGAGCGCGCCCGACTTGCCCACGTTGATCGTGATCGACACCACGCGGGTGGTGGCCTGGCGCGCCGCGAACTTGTAGGCGATGGCCCAGCGCGGGTGGTGCGCGGTGGCCCCGAGCCGGCGCTGCTGCTCGAGGTCGTCCACCTTGACCACCACGCCGTCGGCGTCGTAGCCGAGGCCGTCGCGCTCGGCCTCGATCCGCTGGCAGTAGGCGGAGACCGCCTCCAGGTCGGCGGCGCGCTCGGAGCGCGGGTTCACCCGGAAGCCGCTCTGGCGGAGCGCCTCGAGGCGCTCCCACTGCGAATGGAAGCCCGGCGGCTCGAGCACGCTCACGTGGTAGAGGAAGATCTCGAGCGGCCGGGCCGCGGTCACCGTCGGGTCCTTCTGGCGCACCGCCCCCGCCGCCGCGTTGCGCGGATTGGCGAAGACCGGCTGGCCAGCCTCCTCGAACCCCGCGTTGAGCTTCGCGAACGCCTCGCGCGGCATGTACACCTCGCCACGCACCTCGAGCCGGGTCGCGCCCTTGAGGGGGCCCGTGAGCGTGGTGGGGATGGACTTGATCGTGCGCAGGTTCTGGGTGATGTCCTCGCCGATGCGCCCATCGCCCCGGGTGGCCCCCCGCACCAGCCGCCCGCGCTCGTAGAGCAGCGCGACGCCGAGCCCGTCGATCTTGGGCTCGCACACGTAGACCGGGGCGATGCCGGGCAGGGCGCGCTTGAGCCGCGCCTCGAACTCGATCAGGTCCTCCGCGGCCATCGCGTTGTCGAGCGAGAGCATGGCCACCAGGTGCTCGACCGGTGCGAACAGCTCGGCCGCGCGCCCGCCCGGGCGCTGGGTGGGGCTGTCCGGGGTGACCAGCTCCGGGTGCGCCTCCTCGAGCGCCACCAGCTCCCGCCAGAGGCGGTCGTACTCGGCGTCGCTGACCTCGGGCTTGTTCTCGCTGTAGTAGAGGTAGTTGTGGCGGTTGAGCTGCTCCCGCAGCTCCTCGATCCGCGCGGCGACGTCGGCCGTCGATGCCATGGCGTGTCTCAGGATATCAACGCCTTCCACCTCGCGCCACACACGCCCGTCGCGGTGCGGGTCGTGCGTTCGAGCGGACGCTTACGGCGCGGCGGGCGGCGGGGGAGGGAGGGCCGGTGGGGTGGGTGGCAGGCGGCGCGGAGCCTGGCGCATCGAGTCCTCCAGCTCCGGGGTCACGCGGCGCATCTGATCGGTGATGCGGGCCGCGTCCAGCGCGGTGCCGACCGTTCGTGGGGTGATCAGGAGGAGCAGCTCGGTCTTCTCGATCTTGTTTTCGACCGACCCGAACAGGTAGCCCAGGATCGGGATGCGGCTCAGCAACGGGATGCCGGTCCGGATCCGGGTGCGCTTGTTCTGGATGAGGCCGCCCAGGACCAGGGTCTGGTTGTTCAGCAGCACCACCGAGGTCTCGGCCTCGCGCTTGGTGAAGCGCGGTGAATTGATCGGGGGCGGCTCGTTCTCGCCCACCTCGTTGACCTCCTGCTTGACGTCGAGGGCCACCGTGCCCTGCTCGCCGATGCGCGGGGTCACGGTCAGGATGATGCCCGCGTCGCGGTACTCCACGGTCTGGGTGATCGAGTTGCCGGTGATGCCGCCGGTCGCGATCGGTACCTGCTGGGAGGTGACGATGGGCACCGACGTCGACACGTTGATCACCGCCTTGCGGTTCTCCGCGGTCATGATGGACGGGTTCGACAGCACGTTGACCCGGTTCTCGCTCGCCATGGCGTTCAGCGCGGCGAGGAACTTGTCGGCCGCGAAGGCGAAGAGGTTGAAGCCCACCGGCACCGCGCCCCCGAGGGGGATCAGCGACTGGGCGGGGCGGGAGGGCAGCACGCCGGAGGGCGAGGAGCTCACGTCGAAGCGGCCCGAGCGGACCGCCCACTCGATGCCGAGCTTGGTGTCGTCGGTCAGCGTGACCTCGGCGGCCAGCACCTCGATCAGGACCTGGCGCGGCATCTTGTCGAGCTTGCGGGTCGTCTCCTCGATCTCCTTCCAGAGGCGCGGGTAGGTGGTCACGATGATCGCGTTGGTGACCTCGTCCGCGACGAATCGGAGCTCGACCGCGAGCGGGGCACCCTCGCCGGAGACGCCGGGAAACGGGATCAGCCCACCCGCGGGGCGCGCCGCGGTCGGCAGGAGCGCCGACGGACCGGGCAGGAGCGGCGGCGGCAGGGTGGACAACGGCGTCCGGCCCGGGTAGGACCCGGTGAGGCTCGAGATGCTCGCGGCCCCGGGCGGGGCCTGCTGGGTGCCGGTGATGGCGGGGCCGCGGTCGCCGCGGCCGTAGATGGCGTCGAGGGTGGTCGCGAGATCGCGCGCCTTGGTGTTCTCCGCGAAGTAGATGAACACGCGCTGCCCGCCGTAGAGATCCACGTCGAGCTTCTCGATGAGGCGGCGGATGATCTCCATGTCCTGCTTGCGCGCGTGGACCACGAGGGAGTTGGAGCGACGCTCCGGCACGATCAGCGGCCGGTCCGCGGCCGGGGTGCCGGGAGCCGCCGCCGCGGGAGGCGGGGCGGTGCCCGCCGGCGGGACGGGCGGGGGCGGGGGTGCCGGCAGCCCCGGGGCGCCCGGCGCCGCACCCACACGCCCGCTCGCGAAGAGCTGGGCGAGGAGCTGGGCCAGCTCCTGGGCGTCGGCGTGCTTGAGGGCGATGATCTGCAGCTCGCTCAGCGCCACCTCCACGTCCACCAGCTTGAGCACGTCCAGGAGCCGGCGCACGTTGGCGGCGGTGTCGGTGAGGATCAGGAGGTTCGTCTCGCGATGTGCGGCGAGGGCGCCCTGGGCCGGCACGAAGGGCCGCAGCAGCGCGACCGCATCCTGGGCTCCGATGAACTGGAGCGGTACCACCTGGGTCACCACCTCGTCGGCGGGCACGGACTCGCCCATCTCCCGCCCGACGATCGTCTTCACCGGCGTCTGCGGCGCGCCCTCGCGCGGGATGATCCGGTACAGGCTGCCGGAGCGCACCGCGGCCAGGCCGTTGACGTCGAGAATGGTGAGCAGCACCGCGAAGACCTCGTCGCTCGAGATCTTCCCGACCGTTTGCACCGTGATCTTGCGGCCCCGGGCGGTCGGGGCGAGCACGTAGTTGAAGCCCACGATCTCGGCGGCGGCCTGGATGACGATCTCCACGTCCGCGTTGTCGAAGTTCAGCACGAGCTGGCGCGCCGCCGGACGCGCCGCCGCCGGCGGGCGTGTCTCGGTACCGGCGCTGGCCGGGGGCGAGGGCGACGGGACGGCGGCCTCCGGTGGCGCAGACGGCGTTGCCGTGTCGAGGCCGGCGGCCGGCGGCGCGACCGCGGGGGCCGGCGGGGCGGGTGGAGGTGGCGGCGCGGGCAGGACCGGCGCCATCGGGGCGGGTGCCGGCTCGGTCGTGACCTCGACGCGCGGTCGGTCCGACCGGCCGGGCGGGCTGGCAGCCGTCGAGGCCCCTGGCGGCGCCACGGCGGGGGCACAGCCCACGGCGAGCGCCGCCACCAGGAGCCAGCACGCGGTGCGACTCCAGGTGCTCATCGCCGCTCGCTCTGCGCGGGCGGGGGGGCTACGGCCGTGGGGACCGCGATCGGGGGTGCCGGCGTCGCCGAGGCAGGTCCCCACGGCCCGGAGGTGCTGGGTGCCCCCAGGGCGGCCGCCGGCGAAACCGGTGTCGGCGCGGCGGCTACCGGGGCGGGCCGGGGCTTGGAGGGATCGTGCAGCAAGACCTCGACGAGCCCCTCGCCGCGGCCGATCACCACCCGATCCGCGGCGATCGACTCCACGCGACCGCCGCCGACCGTGTCGCCGATGCCGTAGCTGAAGGTGCGCTTGATCGTCGGGTCCTCCAGGTAGGCCCGGCTCTTCGGCCCGTCCATGACCACGCCGTGGAGCAACGGCCTGGGGCCCGCGGCGACAACCGGTCCGGCGGGGACTTCGCTCCGGCTCGCGCTGAAGAGGTTCTTCGTCGCGATGACGCCATAGGCGGCCGCTGGCGCAGGCGCGGTCGACGTGGGCGCCGCGGTGGCGGACGCGACCGGCCGGGCTGCGCGGAGAGCGGGCGGTGGCGGGAGCGGGTGGGCCGTCAGCGCCTCGCGAACGAGCCCGGCCGCGAGCAGACCGCCCACCAGGCCGAGCGCGAGATTCAGGATGCGGAGCCGGGTCGACATGGACGTCTAGGTCCCGCTGCCGGGCCGCAGATAGCCGGCCACGGTCAGCGTGGTCAGCAGCTCGCGCGATTGCCCGGGCGCGACCACCCGGATCTTCACGTCCTTCAGCCCGAGGAGCCGGTCGGTCCGCTCGAGACGCGCCAGCGCGGCGACGGTGTCGCGGATGCTGCCGACGAAGGTCAGCTCGAGGCCGATCTCCTGCAGGCCCTGGTGATCGGCGGGCGGCAGGACCCGCTCGCTCCGGACCTCGACGCCGCCCGGCGGCAGCAGCTCCTTCACCAGCTTTTGCAGCTCGGACGCGGCCAGCGGCGGTGTGGGTCCTCGGAGCAGGCGGGCCGACTCGGTGTCGAGCCGCTCGGTCACGGCGGCCAGCTCCTCCGCGAGGCGCGGCCGCTGGGCGACCAGCAGCCGGCGCCGCTCGAGCGTGGCCTCGCGCGCGGGCACCAGCGCCTCCGCGTCGCGCCCGCGCGCCAGCAGCGGCTCCACGACCAGAAGGTAACCGACGACCGCGAGCGCCGCCACCGCGCCGGCCCCGACGATCCCGCGCTCGCGCCGGCTCAGCGTCCCCATCAGCGCGACCCCCTCACCCTGCCCTCTCCCCCTTCGGGGGCGAGGGAAGTGCCTAGCCCTCTTCCCTCTGAGGCAAGGGGGGTGCCTGACCCTCTCCCCTCTGGGGAGAGGGCAGGGTGAGGGGCTGAAGGGTGAGGGGCTGCAGGGTGAGGGGTCTTCTCCCACGCGGCGCGGATACGAAACTGCTCCCGGTTCTGCGTCTTGGTCACCGGCGAGGTGAGCTCCGCGCGCTCGAGTCGGCTCGACGCCTCCAGCAGCGGGATCAGCGCGCTGGCCCCGTCGGCCTGGCCGGTCAGCTCGACGCCCTGGCGGTCCATGGCGAGGGCCTGCAGCCAGGCGCCCGCGGGGAGCGTCTCGGTCAGCTCTCGCAGCACCGGCAGGGCCGGCACGCGACCTTCCTCGGCGGACGCCAGCGCGGCCAGCTCGCGTCGCTTCCGGGCCAGCTCCTCGGCCAGGCCGTCCACCGCCTTCGCCTCCGGCTCGAGGCGGCGGATCTCCGCGCTCACCCGCCCGAGATATCGCTCGGTCCGGATGACATGGACGAGCCCGAGGCTCAGGCCGAGGCCGGCGATGATCGCGACCATGCCGGCGGTCACGAGCTGGCCGCGCGACGGCACCCAGGGGCGCGCGGCGGGCGGCAGCAGGTTCAGCCGCGGGCTCCGGGCTTCCGCGGCAACCGCCAGCGCGAGCAGGCCCGGGCCCTGGTCGTCCGCCGGCACCTGGTCGACGAGCGGCCGGGCCGCGGTGCTGTACGGCGGCGCGGCCACGGGGACACCGAGCGCGGCGGTCAGGCCGTCGCGCCAGGCAGTGGTGTCGTCGCCGGAGAGCCCGGAGATCCAGACGTCGTCCGCGGCGCTCCAGCGCACGACCGGCAGGCTCCGGCGGATCTCGCGCGCGAGCTCGGCCGGGTCGGCCGCGGTCACCTGGCGGCTCGTGAGCAGTGTGCGGCCTGCGAGGAACAGGAGATCCGCGACGCCGTCGTGTCGGTGCGCCCACACCGCCTGGCGGGGAGGCAGCGCGCGCGGCAGGAGGGCAGGGAGCGCGTGGCAGGCGACCGTCAGCGCGGCGGGCCGCCGCTTGGCGCCCGCCACCAGCGCCAGCGCTCGCTCCACCGTGCGCGCCTCCGCCGCCGCCACCAGCACGCGCCGCGACTCGTTTGCCTGGTCCGGGAGAGCGACCCAGTCGAATCGGGTCTGCTCCGGGGGAAACGGCACGTGCCGCTCGAGGTCGAAGCCGATCATCCGCGCCAGGTCGCCGCCCGCCGCCCGTGGCAGCTCGATGCCTTTCACGACCACCAGCCGGCGATCGAGCCCGAGGCGCAGGCGGCCGGCCCCGAGCCCCCGGGCGCGCAGCTCCGCGGCGAGCGTGGCGGCGGGGTCCTCCGCCCCGTCCACGACCACGTGGACCAGCCGGTCGCGCCCGCGGAGCGCGACCACGGTGAGCCGGCCGTCGCGGAGGAAGATCCCGATTCGCGACGGCTTCACGGCTCGCTCCCCGGGCGCCACGTCAGGATCGTCGCCTCGAGCGGCGCATTCTTCCGGCCCCGCTGGACGATCGCGATCGCATGGCTTCGCCGGGAGCCGGCGATCCAGCCCTCGGCCTCGATGCGGAACACGCTGCTGCCCACCGCCAGCCCACGACTCACGAAGCGCCCCGGCACGCTCGGGTAGGGAGCGCGCACGCGCGTCTGCACGACGTCGGCGATCTCGGCGTCGGAGAGGCCGACCGCCTTCAGCACGAGCGGCGAGGCGGTGTTCAGGTTCACCGCGCTCACCGCCGCCGCGGTGACCAGCTCGCCCAGCCCCGGGCGCTCGCCCGTGCCCCGGTAGAGATCCGGCGTCACGCCTCGGATCTGGAGCAGCTCCGCCGCGTCCTGGAGGTTGGCGTTGCGCGCGCGATACGGCACCGGCAGCGCCAGGTAGAAGTCGCTCTCGGCGCCGTGGAGGCGGTGCGCCTCGTTCGGGTCGCGCCAGTCCTGGAGCGAGTCGCCGATGATGTCGCGCTGGGTCCGGTCCAGGCCGAGGGCTTCGAGCAGCCGATCGAGCCGGTCCGGCCCCGCGGTGTTGAGGCCGAGCCGCGCGCTCTCGTCGGCGAGCCGGTAGGAGAACTCGCCCGGGCCCAGGGCCACGCGGGCGCGGGGCAGGGCCGGAAGCCGGGTGGGGGTCGTCTGTCCGGGCAGAGCGCGATAGAAGACGAGCTGGCCGGCCTCGCCGAGCGCGGTCACCTGCGCCGGAGTCGCGATCTCGCGGATGGCCTGCTGCACGGCGGCCTCGACCAGGTGTCGGGCCAGCACGCCGTCGCGGTAAGAGCGGACCATCGACGCCTCGAGGCGCGCCGAGAAGGCCAGCTCGGTGACGATCACGGCCAGCAGGGTCAGCACGAGCAGGACGGCGAGCAGGACGAACCCGCGATCACGCCTCATGGCATGGCCGCTCGGATGGGCACGGTGAGGACTTGAGTCGCGGCGCCGCTCGTGGAGTCGCGGCCGACGAAGGTGATCTCGACCGCGCGCGGCATCGTCTCCTCGCTGGTCATGTCCCAGGTGTCCTGCCAGGCGCCGGGCTCCTCGCCCAGATAGCGGAAGCGCGCCGCGGTCGTCTCGCGGTCCACCAGGACCGGCGCGAGACGGTCGAGGACGAGCGGATTGGGGAGCACCTGCTGGCGGAGGGCGAGCCCGATATCCTCGCTGGAAAGGCTGACCGCGGTGAACGCGATCGGCGCCCCGCCGGGGAATGGGGGGGCGAGCGTGGCGAACAGGACCTGGTCCGGGCGTCCCTCGAAGAGGACGCGCGGCTCCCGCTGGTCCGCGGGGACGAAGCGATAGGGGAAGGCGCCGTCGAGCGCGCGCTCGAGCAGGACGAGGACGCCGCGCGCGTGGTCGATCTGGGCCGCCCGCGCCTCGCCACGGCTCCACGCCCCGAGCCCCGCGCGCAGCCCGCCGAAGACGATCACCAGCACGGCGGCTGCGATGCCGAGCGCGAGCACCATCTCGATCAGGGTGAACCCCCTCACCCGTCTCATGGCTTCGGGCTCTCCGACACCGTGCGCAGGCTCGCCAGCTCGAGAGTGCGGCCGCGGCCCCACCGCACCGCCACCGAGAGCGCGTAGAGCCGCAGCTGCGGGCCCGCGCCGGGCGCCAGCTCCTCGGGCACCGGCACGAGACTCACGCGGCGCTCCCACCGGAAGCGCCCCTCCTGGCCGGTCTCTGCGCCCTCCTCGACGACCTCGGCGGCGCGGGCGACGCGGTCCGCCACGACAACGGCCTGCTGGTAGTCGTCGGCGTGGTGAAGGAGCCGGAGACCCTGCGAGGAGAGCTGCATCAGCGCGACGATGGCGACGGCCAGGATGGTCAGCGCCACCAGCACCTCGAGGAGCGTGAAGCCCCGCGCGCCCCCTCTCCCTCTCCGGGAGGGAGAGGGCCGGGGTGAGGGTGGGCTCGTCACGGTCCTGACCTCGACGTGTTCACCCGACCGGTGAGCGGATCCACGGTGATCACGTACGCGCGCGACCCCGGAGCGACGATCGCGAAGCGCGCGCCCGTCGACATGCCATGCGGGAGAAAGGTGACGGCGGCCGGCGGCGGATCGGCCGCGATGCGGAGCAGCGGGGAGACGGGCCGCGCGGCCTGCACCCCCGCCTCGCCGGATTGGCCCGGGCGGCGCATGACGAGGGTGTGGGTCTCGTCGTCGACGTGCACCTCCACCGCCTGCTGGCGGACCACCGCGTGCTCGCGGGCCGAGCGGAGGAAAGCGGCCACGGCGCCGACCTCGGCGCGGGCGCGGGCGCCGTCGGCAGTGCGGGCGACGCCGGGGGCGGCGACCGCGGCGGCGATGGCGAGGACCGCGAGGACGACGACCAGCTCCATGAGGGAGAAGCCCCGCGTCATTTCACGTCCCAGGAGGTGACGTCGGCGTTCTCGCCGTCGCCGCCGGGAGCGCCGTCGGCGCCGGTGGTCCAGATGTCGTAGTCGCCGTGATCGCCGGGACAGCACTTGTACTGGTACGGGCGGCCCCAGGGGTCGGACGGCACCGCCGGCTTCTTGAGATAGGGCCCATTCCACGCGGCCAGGTTCGGGTTCTGCACCAGCGCCTGCAGGCCGGCGCCGGCCGCCGGGTAGGCGCCGATGTCGAGCCGGTACTGGTCGAGGGCGGCGCCGAACAGCTCGATCTGCGCGCGGGCCGCGGCGATCTTGCTCTGGCCCACGCGGCCGAAGAGCCGCGGGCCGACCAGCCCCGCGATGAGCCCGAGGATGATGATCACCACGAGCAGCTCGATGAGGGAGAAGCCGCGTTGATCTCGAAGCAGTCGCTTGATCGTCATGGTCGGCCTCAGATGGGCAGGTCGGTGACGGAGAGGATGGCCATCAGCATGGCGACCACGATGAAGCCCACCACCAGGCCCATGACCAGGATGATGCAGGGCTCGGCCAGCGCGATCAGCCGCTTGACGAGCTTGCGCGTGTCGGCCTCGAGCGAAGCCGCCACCTGCAGCAGCGTGTCTTCGAGCCGCCCGGTTTCCTCGCCCACCCGTACCATGTGCACGGCGAGGGCCGGGAACGCGCGCGCCTCGGCCATGGGCTGGGCGAGGCCCGCGCCACGGCGGACGCCGTCGGCCAGGCCCCCGACCGCGCGGGCCAGCACCTGGTTGGTCAGCATGTCCTTGACCACGGTGAGGGCCGGGATCATCGCGACGCCGCTCTTGAGCAGGGTGCCGAGGATGCGGGTGAAGCGGGCCACGTCGGTCTGGGCGATGACCGTGCCCGCGAGCGGCAGGCGCAGCAGCAGCCGGTCGGCATCGAGACGGCCTCGCGGGGTCGCCAGCACCACGCGGCTGCCGACAAGGCCGGCCGCGGCCAGCAGCCCGAGCAGCCACCAGTAGCGCTGCATGAAGCCGCTCGCCTCGAGCAGGATCAGGGTGGGCAGCGGGATGGTCGCGCCCAGATCCTTGAAGATCGCCGCGAAGCGCGGGATGACGAACGTCATCAGGAAGACGACCGCGGCCGCGCCCACGCCGGTGAGCAGCAGCGGATAGATCAACGCGGAGGCCAGCGCGTCGCGGAACTCCTGCGACTCCTCGAGGAATGAGGCGAGCCGGCGCAGCGTGGTCTCGAGCACGCCGCCCTTCTCGCCCGCTCGCACCATGTTGATGTAGAGGCGCGAGAACGGCCGCGGGTGATGCTTGCCGAGGCCGTCGGCCAGGGCGGTGCCGCCCTGCACGCTGCGGAGCACGTCGGCCATGATGGCGCGCAGCCGCGGCGTGGGCGCCAGCTCCGCCTGGATGGCGAGCGCGCGGTCGAGCGGGAGGCCCGCCTCGACCAGCGTGGCGAGCTGCTGGGTGAGCGCCACCAGGTCGCGGCCCGCGACACGGCCGCGCCCGGTCTCGGGCCAGGCGAGGCCCAGCCAGCGGCGGCGATGATCCTGCGCGTCGATCGCGATCGGGAAGTAGGCGTCGCGCTGCAGGCGCTCCACCACCGCGCGCGTGTCCGGCGCCTCCATGACCCCGTCGATCGTCTGCCCGCGGCGGTCGGCCGCCCGGTACGCGAAGACCGTCACGTATCCTCCTGGGTCACGCGCAAGATCTCCTCCACCGTGGTGAGCCCCGCGCACGCCTTCGCCCACGCGTCCTCGCGCAGGGTCACCATGCCCTGCGCCACCGCGTGCCGCCGGATCTCGCCCGCCGGCGCCTTCCGCACGATCAGGCTGCGGGCGTCCTCGGTGATGCGGAACAGCTCGTAGATGCCGATGCGCCCGCGATAGCCCGTACCGCGGCAGTCGTCGCAGCCCTTGCCGTGGAAGAGCTCGACGCCCACCGCGTCGGTCACGCCCAGGGCGAGCAGTGACGCCGGGTCCGGATGATCCGGCGCCCGGCAAGCCTGGCAGATGCGGCGGACCAGCCGCTGGGCGAGCACGCCGCTCAGCACGGAGGAGACCAGGTAGGGCTCGCAGCCCACGTCTTGCAGGCGCGTCACCGCGCCCGGCGCGTCGTTGGTGTGGAGCGTGGAGAAGACCAGGTGCCCGGTGAGGGCGGCCTGGATGGCGATCTCCGCGGTCTCCAGATCGCGGATCTCGCCCACCATGATGACGTCCGGGTCCTGGCGCACGATGTGCCGGAGACCCGAGGCGAACGACAGCCCGATCTTGACCCGCACCGGGATCTGGTTGATGCCCTTGAGCTGGTACTCGACCGGGTCCTCGACGGTGATGATCTTGAGATCGGGTCGGTTGATCTTGTCGAGCGCGGCGTAGAGCGTGGTGGTCTTGCCGGAGCCGGTGGGGCCGGTGACGAGCACGATGCCGTGGGGTCGGTGGATCAGCGCCTCGAAGCCGCGGGCCGCCGCCGGCGCGAAGCCGAGCCGGTCGAAGGGCAGGAAGACCGAGGACCGGTCGAGCAGCCGCATCACGATGGACTCGCCGTGGATGGTGGGGACGGTGGAGACGCGGATGTCCACCCGCCGGCCGCCGGCCGCGGTGACGCGGATGCGCCCGTCCTGGGGCAGGCGCCGCTCCGCGATGTTCATCTCGGCCATGATCTTGATGCGCGAGGTGAGCGCGGCCTGCAGCCGCCGCGGCGGCGCCTCCTGGTCGTAGAGCAGCCCGTCCACGCGGTAGCGCACCCGCAGGCTGTCCTCGAAGGGCTCGATGTGGATGTCGGAGGCGTCGGCCGCGAGCGCGCCCTCGAGCAACAAATTCACCAGGCGGACCACCGGCGCCTCGAAGGCCATGTCGCGGAGGTGCCCGACGTCGTCTTCGGGGTCGCCCTGCCGGTCCGCCGTGCCCATGCCCTCCACGATCTTCTGGAGCGCGGTGCTCGCCCCGTAGGCGCGCTCGATGGCCTCCAGGATGGCGGGCGCCTGGGCCACGCAGAGCCGGATGGTGAGCGGCAGGGTCTGCTGGAGCTCGTCGAGCAGCCGCGGATCGGTGGGATCGGCGGTCGCGACCGTGACCGTCGTCCCCTCGATCGCGATGGGACACGCGACGGACTGGCGAAGGTACTGCGGCGACAGCTCCTTGAGCACCGGGGGTGTCGAGGGCAGCTCCTCGGGGGAAAGATAGGGCAGGGCCTGCTGCGCGGCGACCGCCTTCAGCACCTCTTCGTGGGTGGCGGCGCCCAGAGTCACCAGGGCCTCGCCGAGACGCTGGCGGTCGCTCTCTGCCCGGACGAGCGCCTCCGCGATGACGTCGTCGGTAACCACGTGCCCTTGCACGAGGATCTGGCCCAGACGGAGCGGCGACGAAGAGGCGGTGCCCAAGGTGGCCGGATTATGGTTGGCGGCTCGACGAGCCGTCAATCGTCACTCTGTGTGGACACCGTGTCGATATCGTTTCAGTGTCGAGGGCGAGGCGGCAGGTTGCTGTACGTGATGACGTCGTCGGACCCCGCGTAGCGGTAGACGGCCTCCGCGCTCGCGCCCGGGTCGGCGAGACCCGCACGCCGCAGCACGCTCCGGACGTACTGCTGCGTCTCCGGGTAGGGAGGCACCCCGCGATGGGTATCGACGGCGCCTTCTCCCGCGTTATAGGCCGCGAGCGCCAAGCACGACGCTGCCTTGATAGCGCTCCAGGAGATGGCGCAGGTGCCGGACGCCGCCGCGGATGCTCTCCCGCGGGTCGAAGCGGTCCGCCACTCCCAGGGCCGCCGCGGTCTTCGGCATGAGTTGCATCAGCCCGGCCGCGCCCTTGGACGAGATCGCACTGGGATCGAATCCCGACTCCGTGTGGATCACCGCTTCGATCAGCACCGGGCTCACGCCGTGCTCGCGGGCAATCTCATGGATATCTGCCGCGTAGCGCGTCCATGAGCGCGCGGGCAGTCGCAGCCAGCCCGACGTGGTGCCGGAGGCGCCGGGGAGGCCGCGATAGCGCGGATCGCCGGGGACGTTGGTGAGGTGGACCACGCCGTCGCCATCGACGAGGCGTGACGCGCTGTCGGAGGCCGACGCGGTGGAAACTCCGGCCGCGAGCAGGAGCGCTGCGATGCTCGCGGCACAGCGGTTGAGCATGCCGCTCGCACCATACCCGAAGACGAATACGCCGAGCAAGCCATGGCGATGCGCTCCTTGCTCGCGGCGTCGAGAACCGGGCATCGACTATCCCGGATTCTCGGCGCCGCGCCGCTCCATGATGATCGCCGGTCAGGTTGTGAGATGAGACTGGTTGCTTCCTATCTCCGAGGCTGCGGCCTGAACCCGTACGTCCCGTCCCAGGTGCAATGCACTCCGTCGCCGGGACACAAGACATCGACACGAGCTTCGAACCCGCTGAAGTCCCCGGTCCCGTCCGAAAATGTGCACAGTCCTTGACCGGTCCCGAAATCGAGTGTGCAACGGCCGACCGCCCTGTTGCCGTTCCCGGCGTCGAGGACGACGTTACTGTCCAGCAAGCCCGCCGGAATACCGGGCGCCTGGTCATAGAAGACCTTGGAGCCAACATCGAGCTGCCTGAGATCCGAGGACGTAAACGTGCAGAAGCCACCGGGGAGGCCCGTGTACTGCGTGCATTCTTTCGTCAAATGGAGCTGTCCGTGTTTCGCGGAGGACGCCGATACCGAAGCCGCTCCCGCGCTCAGTGAAAAAGTCAGGGCGACCAAGCCGGCGACCAGCACACGGGCCACGAATGTGATGACATCCCTCAATTTCATTGTCGTTTCCTTTCCTGTGGTCGTCTGGTCTGGAATCCTCGTTCTTGTGTGGAGGTGACTCCCCTCCATGACACCCCTTGTCGCTTTCATCACCGCCTCCTCCCCGGAGCCTCCTGTACTCTCGGCGTTCAGGTACTACTGCGTGAGTGCGGCACCCTGTGGCAACGCTCGCGCACACGAGACCTCGTGCATCGAGCCGACCCGACGCTCGGAGCCCTCTCGTAGGGCACCGGTTGATCCTGGACGAGTCGAGGTTGTGTGGCGAGGATGCGAGAGACATGCCACCCGAGGCGTCGCCCTCGCGAATGGTGCTTCGACGGTATGACGCGGGCTTGCGCCCTGTCGCGCTCGCGGCGCTCGGGGAGCCTACCCTTGCGTCTGCTCAGAGTGTTAGAAAATCTGAGCAGTGATCTGAGCAACCGCGTAGGCTAGCCGCGGCCATGGAAGAGTTGGCCGACCTACTCGGAGAGAGCCCGGCCATCGAGGCCGTCCGGGAGAAGCTACGCCAGCTGCTGGAGCGGCAGCCGGCGGGCCGGCGCCTCCCCGCGATCCTCATCCAGGGCGAGACCGGCACCGGCAAGGGGCTCGTCGCCCGACTCATGCATCGCATGGGACCCCGGAGGGGAGGCCCTTTCGTGGACATCAACTGTCCGGCGATCCCGGAGACGCTGCTCGAGGCCGAGCTGTTCGGCTACGAGCGGGGCGCCTTTACGGGCGCCCGGCACGCCAAGCCCGGACTCTTTCACACCGCACACCGGGGCACACTGTTTCTCGACGAGGTCGGCCTGCTTCCCGAATCGGTCCAGGCCAAGCTCCTCACCGTCCTCGAGGACCGTGCCGTTCGCCGCCTCGGTAGCACGCAGCCCGAGGCGGTCGACGTCTGGGTGATCAGCGCCACGAACGCCAATCTGCAAGAGGCTGTCCGAGCCCGGCGCTTCCGCGACGACCTCTATCACCGGCTGGCGGTGATCACCTTCGACCTGCCCCCACTGCGGGAACGGGGACGCGACGTGCTCCTCCTGGCTGGGCGGTTCCTGGCCCGCGCCTGCCTCGACTATGAGCTGTCGCCGAAGCGTCTGAATGAGGAAGCACAGGCCCGCCTGTTGGCCCATCACTGGCCCGGGAATATCCGCGAGCTTGCGAATGTGATGGAACGGGCGGCACTCTTCGCCGACGCCCCCGTCGTCACCGGAGCGATGCTGGAGCCACTGTCGAAAGGGATCCACTCGGTGGCCCCCGCGCCGGGCGCGAGTGCCATCATCACGCCGGAGGAGGCGATGCGGCAGTGGCTCCTGCGGATTCTGGAGGAGAGTGCGGGGAACATCTCGCACGCAGCGGCCCGTCTGGGTATTGCGCGCAACACGCTCTATGCGCGCCTCGAGAAGTATGGGGTGCGTAGCCATCACCCGTCTCCCCGTCGACGCAGTCGGCTCGAAACCGCCCCGGCTCCGGCGCCCACCGGCACACGGATTGAGTGGGAAAGCCGCGGGATCACGCTGCTCCGCGCGGCCGTCGTGGGGCTGGAAGGCCTCGATAGTGGCGCCCGCACGAGCCAAGTCCTCGACGACGTGATCGACAAGCTGGAGACGTTCGGCGGGCGGGTCGAAGAGCTGACGCCGACGGGGGTCGTGGCCTCGTTCGGGGTCGATCGGGTGGACGATGGGCCGCGGCGCGCAGCGCATGCCGCGATGGTCATTCACAAGGGGGCCGCGCGCGCCCGTGAGGGCACCAGCCGCATGCCGGGGGTCAAGATCGGTATCCACGTGGCGCAGTTGCTTGTCGGACACTCGGCGGTCCGGATCGACATCGACGCAGATGCTAAGCGCGCCCAATGGCCAGTCCTCGATCAGCTTCTACAAACCATCGCGCCGGACGAAACGGGGGCGAGTGCGGCCGCCGCCCCCTTCCTGGAGCGCCGGTTCGAGCTGGTCCCGATCGACGGCGGCGCCGGGGGCGCGGACCAGCTGTATCGCCTCACAGGGCAAGAACGACGGGGGTTGGGGCTGTGGGGCGCCATGACGCAGTTCGTGGGCCGGCACGAGGAGCTCGAAGTCTTACGCGGCCGCTTGGCCGCGGCCGAGCACGGGCAGGGCCAGTTCGTGACTGTCGTCGGGGAGCCCGGGGTGGGCAAGTCGCGTCTCTGCTGGGAGTTCACGCACTCGGCGCATGCGGCCGGCTGGCTCGCGCTGGAAGCGGGCGCCGTCCCCTACGGCAAGACCACGCCCTATCTCCCTGCCATCGACCTGCTCAAGGCCTACTGCGGGATTGGCGAGCGCGATGATCAGCGCGACCGTCCGCGAGAAGGTCACCGGCAAGCTGCTTGCCCTGGACCGGGCGTTCGAAGTCGCCTTGCCCGCGTTCCTGACGCTGCTCGATCTGCCCGTGGAAGACCGAGCGTGGCAGGCGCTCGACCCGGTCGGGCGGCGGCGGCGGACCCTGGACGCCCTCAAACGTCTCCTCCTGCGTGAGAGCCAGGTGCAGCCGCTGGCGGTTGTGTTCGAGGATCTGCACTGGATCGATGGCGAGACGCAGGCGCTGCTCGAGGGCCTGATCGAGAGCCTCCCCGGGGCCCGTCTATTGCTGCTCGTCAGCCACCGGTCCGAGTATGCCCATGACTGGGGCTGCTCGACCTCCTACACGCAGCTGCGGATCGACCCGCTGCCCCGGGAGAGCGCCGAGGAGCTGCTCGAGGTCCTCCTCGGGAGCGACCCCGAGCCTGGACCCGCTCAAGCGCCTCCTGATCGAACGCACCGAGGGCAATCCGCTCTTCATCGAGGAGAGCGTCCGGGCCTTGGTCGAGACGGGCGCATTGACGGGCGCACGGGGCGCCTACCAGCTGGCGCACGGCCTGCCTGGCGATCCTCGTGCCCGGCACGGTACAGGCCATTCTGACCGCGCGCATCGACCGCCTGCCCCTCGAGGAGAAACGGCTCCTCGAGACTGCCGCGGTCATCGGGAAGGACTTCCCCTTTGCCCTCCTCCAGGCGGTCGCAGACGAGAACGAGGAGACGCTCCGTCGCGGGCTGGGTCACCTTCAGACGGCCGAGTTTCTCTACGAGACGCGCCTGTTCCCCGACCTCGAGTACACCTTCAAGCACGCGCTCACGCATGAGGTGGCCTACGGGGGCCTCCTCCACGACCGGCGCCGGGACCTCGCATACCCGGATCGTCGGCGCCATCGAACGCTTCTATCAGGACCGGCTGAGCGAGCACGTTGAACGGCTCGCCCACCATGCCATGCGGGGTGAGATGTGGGAGCAGGCGGTCACGTACCTCCGACAGGCTGGCGTCAAGGCCTTGGTGCGGTCCGCCAACCGGGAGGCGGTACGCGGCTTCGAGCAAGCGCTGACGGCCCTCGGGCATCTGCCCGAGACCCGCGAGAGGCTGGAGCGGGGCATTGATCTTCGCTTTGACCTGAGAACTGCACTCTTTCCGCTCGGCGAATTCGAACGGATCTTGGGTTGTCTCCGCGAAGCCGAGGACCTAGCCAGGACGCTCGACGATCAACAGCGACTCGGGCAGCTGTACGTCTATCTGTGCCACAACTTCCAGATGACTGGTCATCCGACGGAAGGGCGCGCGTTCGGCGAGTACGCCCAGGCTATTGCCGATTCGCTTGGAGATGTTCTGCTCCAGGTGACGGGAAATCTCTATTTCGGATTGGCCTGCGTCGGGACGGGGGAGTATCGACGGGCCGAGGATCTTCTCCTGCATGTCCTGCAGTTGCTCGAAGCTGTTCCGATTCAGGAACTGTTTGGCCAGCCCGGATTTCCCGCCGTGTCGGTCCGCGGCTTTTTGGGTTGGGTTCTCGCCGAGCTGGGAAAGTTCGAGGACGGCATCATTCACGGCCGGGAAGGCATCCGCATCGCTGAAGTGCTCGATCACCCCTACAGCCTGGCCAACGTCTGCTGGCATCTCGCCTGTCTCCACATCATCAGGGGAGAATTCAACCACGCCGTCGCCCTGCTCGAACGCGCGCTGGCGCTGTCTCGCGAGTGGAACCTGACCTTCTTTTCAGCACTCTCCACGGGGAGCCTGGGGTACGCGTACGCGCTCTCGGGGCGAGTTGCTGAGGGCATCCCGTTGCTGGAGCACGCGCTGAGCGCCATTGAGACCATGAGACTCGTAGTTCACCAGCCGCTCTTCCTGGCGTACCTG
Source organism: uncultured Candidatus Rokubacteria bacterium (assembly GCA_963841755.1). Taxonomy (GTDB): domain Bacteria; phylum Methylomirabilota; class Methylomirabilia; order Rokubacteriales; family CSP1-6; genus CAMLFJ01. Next base: position 177,293 of record CAWJDX010000017.1, on the reverse strand, counting down.
GGCGAGGCGTACGTCCTCGCCGACCGGCTCGGGGACGCTCTCGCATTCGCCGGGCGAGCCCTGACCCTTGCCCATGAGCGCGGTCAACGCGGCTGGGAGGTGCGGCCCCTCTGGCTCCTTGGGGAGGTCACCGCCCGCCGCAATCCCCCTGAGAAAGCTGAAGCTCACTACCGCGACGCGCTCGCGCTCGCCGAGGAGCTCGGGATGCGGCCCCTCGTCGCCCACTGCCACCTCGGCCTCAGCAAGCTCTACCGGCGCACGGGCAAGCGGCAGGAGGCGCGAGAGCACCTCGCCACCGCGACGACGATGTACCGCGACATGGACATGCCATTCTGGCTGGAGCAGGCGGAGGAAGAGAGGACGGTGTCGGCCGGGGAGTCGTTACGCTCATCGACAGCCTCGGGCTCAACTCCCGCAAGGCCACTCTGACCCCCTTCCGATGAGCAACCGCGTAGGCTAGCCGCGACTATGGAAGCGCTGGCGGAACTGCTCGGGGAGAGCCCGGCCATCCACGTCGTCCGAGGGAAGCTGCGCAAGCTCCTGGAAGGCCAGCCGGCGGGTCGGCGCCTGCCCGCGATCCTCATCCAGGGCGAAACCGGCACCGGCAAGGGGCTCGTCGCCCGGCTCGTGCATCGCCTGGGGCCCCGGGGGGGCGGCCCGTTTGTGGACATCAACTGCCCGGCGATCCCGGAAACCCTGCTCGAGGCCGAGCTGTTCGGTTTCGAGCGGGGCGCGTTCACGGACGCTCGCCACGCCAAGCCCGGGCTCTTTCACACGGCGCACCGGGGCACGCTCTTCCTCGATGAAGTGGGTCTGCTGCCCGCATCGGTCCAGGCCAAGCTCCTCACTGTCCTCGAGGCTCGTACCGTCCGCCGCCTCGGCAGCACCAAGCTCGAGGCGGTCGACGTCGGTGTCGTCAGTGCCACGAATACTGACCTCCGAGAGGCCGTCCGCGCACGGCGGTTCCGGGACGACCTCTACCACCGGCTGGCGGTGATCACGCTCGACCTGCCCCCGCTGCGGGAACGGGCCCGCGACGTGCTCCTCCTCGCCGAGCGGTTCCTCGCCCGCGCCTGCGGTGACTATGGGCTGTCGCCGAAGCGCCTGGATGCGTCGGCGCAGGCCCGGCTGCTCGCCCACCCCTGGCCAGGCAATATCCGCGAGCTCGCCAACGTGATCGAACGCGCGGCGTTGTTCACCGAGGCGGCCGTGATCACGGGGGCGATGCTGGAGCCGCTTGGGGCGGAGGGGCCCCGCTCTGCGGCCCTGCCGCCCAGCGAGAGTCCGAGCGCCATCACGCCCGAGGAAGCGATGCGCCAGTATCTCCAAGGGGTATTGGAGCAGAGCGCGGGGAACATCTCGCACGCGGCGGCCCGGCTAGGTATTGCGCGCAACACGCTGTATGCCCGGCTTGAAAAGCACGGTGTACGCGCCCAACGTCCCCACCCGGCTCCACGCCGCCACGCCGGTCGACCCGCCGCCGTCGCGGCCCCCGCGCCAACAGGCACGCGGATTCAGTGGGAACACCGCGGGATCACGCTGCTCCGCGCCGACCTCGTGGCGCCCGCCGGGGTTGAGGCCTGGTCAGAGACGAGCTGGGTCCTCGAAGACGTGATCGACAAGGTCCAAGCGCTCGGCGGCCGCATGGAAGAGCTGACGCCGACGGGCGTCGTCGCCTCGTTCGGGGTTGATCTCGTCGACGATCCGCCGCGGCGCGCGGCCCACGCCGCGATGGCGGTTCACAAGTGGGCCGCGCGCGCCCGTCAGGGCATGAGCCGGATGCCGGGGGTCAAGATCGGTATCCATGTGGCTCAGCTGCTTGTCGGACGCTCGGCGGGCCGGATCGACATTGACGCAGATGCGAAGCGTACCCAATGGCCAGTCCTCGATCACCTTCTCCAAACCATCGAGCCGAACGAAACGGTGGCGAGCGCCGCCGCCACCCTCTTCCTGGAGCGCCGGTTCGAGCTCGTCCCGATCGACGGCGGAGCCGAGGGCGTGGACCCGGCCTATCGCCTCACGGGGCAAGAACGTCGGGGGTTGGGCTTGTGGGGCGCGGTGACGCAGTTCGTGGGCCGGCGCGACGAGTTCGAAGTGTTGCGCGGCCACTTGGTCGCGGCGGAGCATGGGCAGGGCCAGTTCGTGGCTGTCGTCGGGGAACCCGGAGTGGGCAAGTCGCGCCTCCTCTGGGAGTTCACCCATTCGGCGCATGTGTCCGGCTGGCTCGTGCTGGAAGCGGGCGCTGTGCCCTACGGCAAGACCACGCCCTATCTCCCCGCGATCGAGCTGCTCAAGGTCTACTGCGGGATTGCCGAGCGGGATGACCAGCGCGCCATCCGCGAGAAGGTCATCGGCAAGCTCCTCGCCCTGGACCGGGGGTTCGAGGTTGCGCTGCCCGCGTTCTTGACGCTGCTCGATCTGCCCGTGGACGATCGGGCGTGGCACGCGCTCGATCCGGCCGGGCGGCGACGGCGGACCCTGGACGCGCTCAAGCGTCTGCTGCTGCGGGAGAGCCAGGTGCGACCGCTGGTGCTCGTGTTTGAAGATCTGCACTGGGTTGACGGCGAGACGCAGGCGCTGCTCGAGAGGCTGGTCGAGAGCCTTCCCGGTGTCCGTCTCCTGCTGCTCGTCAGCCATCGGTCCGAGTATGCGCATGACTGGGGCCACCAGACCATCTACACCCGGCTCCGGATCGACCCGCTGCCCCGGGAGAGTGCCGCGGCGTTGCTCGAGGTCCTCCTCGGGAGCGACCTCAGCCTGGACCCGCTCAAGCGGCTCCTGATCGAGCGCGCCGAGGGTAATCCGCTCTTCGTCGAGGAGAGCGTCCGCGAGCTGGTCGAGACGGGTGCCTTGACGGGTGACCGGGGGAAGTACCAGCTGACTCGCGACCTGCCCGCGGTCCACGTGCCCGACACGGTGCAGGCCATCTTGACCGCGCGCATCGACCGTCTACCACCCGAGGAGAAGCGGCTCCTCGAGATTGCCGCGGTCATTGGGAAGGACTTTCCCATAGCCCTACTCCTGGCGGTGGCGGGCGAGAAGGATGGGACGGTCCGTCGCCACCTCGGCCAGCTTCAGACGGCCGAGTTCCTCTTCGAGACGCGCCTCCTCCCCGATCTCGAATACACCTTCAAGCACGCGCTCACCCACGAGGTGGCCTACGGGAGTCTCCTCCCTGGCCGACGCCGTGACCTCCACGTCCGGATCGTGGGGACCATGGAGCGCCTCTATGGTGATCGCCTCGGCGAGCAGATCGAGCGGCTCGCTCATCACGCGGTCTGTGGCGAGGTGTGGGAGAAGGCGGTGCCCTATCTCAGGCGGGCCGGACTCAAGGCGGCCACCCGTTCGGCGCTGCGGGAAGCGCAGGTCTGGTTCGATCAGGCGTTGGATGGCCTCGCGGCGCTGCCGGCGAGCCCGTCCACGCTCGAGCAGGGGTTCGAGATCCGCCTCGAGCTGGGGCCGGTGCTGGTGCAGCTCGGTGAGGATCGGCGGAGGCTGGAGCACGCGCGCGAAGCCGAAACCCTCGCCGAGCGGTTGAACGACGACCGCCGCCGAAGCCGGGCCTACCTTGCCCTCTGCAACGCCCACGCGCTGATCGGCGAGCCGGACGAGGCACTGGTGGCCGGCGCCCGCGCACTGGAGATTGCCGGGCGCCTCGGGGACCTGAGGCTTCGCATCCTGGCCCCGACCTATCTCGCGCAGGCACATTTCTTCCGGGGCGACTTCGAGCGGGCGGTCGAGCTGGCCACCGATAGCCTCACGGCACTGCCCGCCAACTGGGTTCACGAGCCCTTCGGCTACAGCCCCATTCCGATAGCGGTCTACTGTCGCCTCTGGGTAGTCCAGAGCCTCGCCGAGCTCGGCCGCTTCGCCGAGGCGGCCCCGTACGCGGCGGAGCTGCTCCGGCTCGCCGGGCCGACTCAGCATGCGTTCACGGTTGGGGTGGCCCACGACGCCGCGAGCTGGCTTCACCTCCGGAAAGGTGACTGGGCGACGGCACGCTCAGTGATCGAGCGCGGGATCGCGGCGTCCAGGAAGGGGAGCATTGCCGCCAGCCTTCGCACCATGGTCGCCGCCTCCGCCTGGATCCTCGCGCAGCTCAGCGAGGCGAGCGAGGCGCTGACGCGGCTTCGGGAGGGTGAGCTGCTCCTCGAGTGTCAAGCGATGTCGAGGTGGAGAGGCGTCGTCATGCCCTACCAGTCGATGGGTCGTGCCGCTCTGCTACTCGACCGGCTCGACGAGGCGCAGCGTCTGGGCGAACGCGCGGTTTTATTTTCTCCGTTTCGCCAGAGCGACGTAGCCCATGCGCGGCACCTGCTCGGCGACATCGCGAGCCATCCCGACCGATTCGATGCCGCGAGCGCCGAGGTCCATTACTGCAAGGCGCTGGCGCTGGCCGAGCCGCGCGGAATGCGGCCCCTCGTCGCCCACTGCCATCTTGGCCTCGGCAAACTCTACCTGCGCACTGGCCAACGCGAGCAGGCGCACGAACACCTCACCATCGCGACGACGATGTACCGCGAGATGGACATGCCATTCTGGCTCGAGCAGACGGAGGACGGAATCAAGGGGTCGGCGCGAGAGTTGTAGAGGATGTTCGGTTCCTACCGCATCTGCTGCTTACTCTTGGCGTCCTGCACCAGCGCCACCACCCGGTCGTGGTCCTCGCCCTTGGGCACGAGCTTGAAGAAGCTCTCCCACGACTTCACCGCCCCCGCGTAGTCCTGCTTCTGCTCGAAGAGCACCTGGCCGCGGTAGAGGTAGGCGGGCGCGTACTTGGGGTCGATGGCGAGCGCTTTGTCGATGGTCTCGATCGCGGTGTCGGCGTGGCCGCCGATGGCCACGATGAGGCCCATGTGGGTCAGCGCGTCCACGTTCCGGGCGTCGCGCTTGAGCACGGCCTGGTAGGCGGCGATCGCCTGCGAGTAGTTGCCGTCGAAGAGGCTCTGGCGCGCGGCGTTGAGCATGCCGGCGAGCATCTCGGGCGGGATGGGCTTGCCCGGCTCGAGGCGCACGTTGGGCGGCCCCACCGGCGACTCGCCCTGAACGGGCAGGCGCGAGCCGGGGGGCGTCATCGTCTGGTCCGGCTCCGTGAAGCGGCTGGCGTTGATGCCGATGACGACGCCGAAGATCAGCAGCACGCACCGCGCCGACCGCCAGCACGACCGGCTGCCGCGTCCAGGAGACGCGCGCCGGCCCCGCCTCGGCCGCCGCGCGCGGCGGGCTTCGCGCGCGGCGCGGGCGCCGGCCCCAGCGCGTCGAGATCCGTGATCAGCGCGGCGGCGCGCGTCTCGTAGCGCTCGCGCAGGCCGTCGTAGTCGGCGTCCGAGAGATGCCCCGCGTCGTGGTCGAACTCGAGCTCGCGCAGGGCGCGGTAGAGCGCGACCTTCTCCTCCTCCAGCTCGAGGCGCCGGTCGTCCCGCGGGCGCTCCTCCGTCGTCACGACGTCGCCGCTGCGGCCGCGCACCAGCGGCCAGAGCACGATCGCGAGCGCGGGCAGGACGACGGCGACGATCAGGGTGATCTGCAGGCTGCTCACGGCTCGCGCTCCGCCATCTCGCGCCGGATGCGCGCGCGCATGGCCGGGTCCAGCGGGGGCGCCGCGGGGGCGGCGGGCCGGCGGCTCCAGCGGCGGACGACGATCAGCACCAGGACGAGCCCCAGCCCCAGGCCCACGAACGGGCACCACCCACACCAGCAGGTTGAAGCCCTGGCGGGGCGGGGAGAGGAGGATCCAGGTGCCGTACTTCTCGACGAAGTAGGCGCGGACCTGCTCGGGGCTCTCGCCGGCGACCAGGCGCTCGCGGATGATGTCCTTCATCTGGTGCGCGGTCTCGGACGGCGAGTCGGCCACCGAGAGGCTCTGGCAGACCACGCAGCGGAGCTGCGAGGCGACGTCGTGCACGGTGTCCTCGCTCACCGGGCTCTTCGCGCCCGCCGGCGCGCTACCGGACGCCGCCGACGGCCCGCTCGCCGGTGCGGCCGCGAGCACGGGCGGAGCGGCCGCGAGCAGCGCGCGCGAGCGCGGCCAGCGCGATCAGCCGCCTCACGCCGCCTCCGCCAGCAGGCGCTCGATCTGGCTCTTCAGCGTCTCGTCGCTCACCGGCCCCACCTGCTTGAAGCGCACGCGGCCCTTCTTGTCGATGAAGTAGGTCTCGGGCACGCCGTAGACGCCGTAGTCCACCGAGACGCGGCCGGAAGGGTCGGGCGCGTTCGGGAACGTGTGGCCGAACTGGGTGAGGAAGCGCTTGGCCGGCTCGTCCTTGTCCTGGAAGTTGACGCCGACCACCATGAGGCCGCGGTCCTTGTAGGTCTTCCAGGCGCGCTCGAGGCTCGGGGCCTCCTCGTAGCAGGCGGGGTAGCACCACGAGGCCCAGAAGTTCACGACCACCACCTGGCCGCGCAGCGACTCGAGCGCCACCGGCTTGCCGTCGAACGCGGTCAGCTTGAACGGGGAGGCCGGCTTGCCCACGAGCGGCGAGGGGATGTCGCGCGGGTCGGTGCGGAAGCCGTAGGCCAGCAGCACCAGCACCGGCACCACCGCCAGCGGGATCGCCCAGCGCAGGATGCGGGTGCGGCCGCTCATGCCGCCGCGGTCTGGCCCGCGCGCGGCACCGCCGGGGTGCGCCGCGGCTCCGGCACGATGGCCAGCGCCGCGCCCAGCGTCAGCAGGAAGCCGCCGATCCAGAGCCACGAGACCATCCGGTTGACCTGGATCTTGATGGTGGCGTGCGAGCCGTCGCGGGCGAACTCGCCCAGCACCAGGTAGAGGTCCTCCATGAAGCCCAGGCGATAGTCCACCGCCGCGATCGGGGTCTGCTCCTGCGGGTAGAACTTCTTGGCCGGCGTGAGGACGGTGTAGGGGCCCTTGCGGTCGGAGACCGTGAAGGTGCCGACCACCTTGGCGTGGTTCGACTCCTCCACGCCCTGCAGCCCGTCGAAGCGGATGGTGTAGCCGGCCAGCTCCATCGACTCGCCGCGGTTCAGCGTGGCCTCGGTCTGGGTGGACCAGGCCTGCGAGCCCGCGACGCCGAGCGCGACGACCAGGATGCCGAGGTGCACCACGAAGCCGCCGTAGCGCCGGTTCTGCCGGAGCGCCAGGCCCCAGGTGGCGTCGAGCCAGCCGTCGCCGGTGCGGCGGCGCGCGCGGGCCGCGCGGGCGAAGTCGAGCGCGATGGTGGCGGCCACGAAGACCACCAGCGCCAGGCAGAGCAGCACCAGCGCGTTGGCGACGCCGGCGACACGGCAGATCGCGGCGGCCGCGATGCCGATCACGACCGGCTTGAGGAAGTTGCGCCGCAGGTTCTCGGCCGAGGCGCGGCGCCAGGCGATGAGCGGGCCCACGCCCATCAGGAAGATCAGGGCGAGGAAGATCGGGATGTTGACCAGGTTGAAGAACGGGGCGCCCACGCTGACCTTGGTGCCCTTGATCGCCTCCGAGAGCAGCGGGAACACGGTGCCGAAGAACACCGTGAAGGCGGCGGCCACCAGGAAGAGGTTGTTCAGCAGGAAGGCCGACTCGCGCGAGACGATCGAGTCGAGCTCGCCCTGCGCGTGCAGGCGCTCGAGCCGCCAGGCCAGCAGCGAGAAGGCGCCCAGGACGATCAGGGCCAGGAAGCCGAGGAAGAACTGGCCGACCGAGCCCTGGCTGAAGGCGTGCACCGAGCCGATGATGCCGGAGCGGGTGAGGAAGGTCCCGAACAGGGTGAGGCTGAAGGTCAGGATGATCAGGGTCAGGTTCCAGAGCTTCAGCATGCGCCGCCGCTCCTGGATCATCACCGAGTGCAGGAACGCGGTGCCGGTGAGCCAGGGCATGAAGGCCGCGTTCTCCACCGGGTCCCACGCCCAGTAGCCGCCCCAGCCCAGCACGTGATAGCTCCACCAGCCGCCGATCAGCAGGCCGAGCGAGAGGAAGTACCAGGCCACGATGGTCCAGCGCCGGGTGATCGTGATCCACTCGTCGCCGGTGCGGCCGATGATGAGCGCGGCCATCGCGAAGGCGAAGGGCACCGTGAAGCCGGTGAAGCCCAGGTAGAGCGCCACCGGGTGGGTGATCATGCCGGAGTCTTCCAGCAGCGGGTTGAGGCCGCGGCCGTCGGCGGGAATCGGGCGAGAGGCGCTCGAAGGGCGGGGCCGGGACCGTCATCACCAGCAGGAAGAAGGCGGAGATGCCGAGCATCACCGCGAGCACCCACGGGTAGAGCTGGGGCTGGGTGCGGCGGTAGCGCGCCACCACGATCAGGGTGTAGATCGAGAGCATGAAGGCCCACAGGATGATCGAGCCCTCGAGCGCGCCCCAGACCGCGGTGATGCGGTAGTAGAAGGGCGTGCCCAGGTTGGTGTTGCCGGCCACGTAGCGGACCGAGAAGTCGAAGGTGAGGAAGGCGTAGATCAGCAGCGCCATGCACGTCAGGACCAGCAGCCAGACGCCGACCGCCGCGCGCTCGGCGGAGAGGCGCAGGTCCGCGCGCCCCCTGACCGCGCTCAGGGCGGCCGCGCCGGATCCGTAGACCGCCAGGATCAGGGCGGCGACGGTCGCGGCGTAGCCCAGCTCAGGCGTCATGGCTTTCCCTCCGAGCCTTTCAAGGTCTTGAGCAGCTCCTTGTAGCCGGCCTGGTTCTGATCGTGCGGCGCCTTGTACTCCTCGGAGTGCTTGGCCAGGATCGTGGTGGCCTGGAAGTAGCCGTCGTGGCTCCAGGTGCCTTCGACGACCGCGCCGCGGCTCTCCGCGAACAGATCGGGCGGCGTGCCCCGGTGGCGCACCGGGACGGAGGCCTGGCCGTCGGAGAGCGTGAAGCGCAGGTCGAGGCTCTTGGCGTCCCACTTGAGCGTGCCGGGCAGGACCATGCCGCCGAGGCGGTACGACTTGCCCGCGACCGGCGCCGCGCCCAGCTCCGACGGGGTGACGAAGTAGACCACCGACTGGCTCACGCCGGCGTAGATCAGGTAGGCGAGCGCGGCCACGATGACGAGGCCGCCCCCGATGAACTTGGCCTTGCGGTTCACGCGGCCCTCGTCTTCGCGGCGGCCCGCGGCCGGGCGGCGAGGGCGCGGGCCCGGCGCGCCAGGCGGCGCCAGTAGCCGAAGAGCGCGACCGCGGCGATGCCGTAGGCGGCGATCACGTAGCCCCAGTTGGCCGGCATCAGGTCTGCTCCTCGAGCCGGGCGATCTCGATCCGCCGGGACAGGAAGTAGGCGAACAGCAGCGTGAAGGCCACCCAGTTCACGAAGAGCGCGAGGCCGATCGCGGGATCGATCGGCGAGGGCTCGGGGCCGAGGATCGTCGAGGGCTGGTGGAGCGCCCGCCACCACTTCACCGAGAAGTGCACGATCGGGATGTTGACCGCGCCGAGGATGCCCACCACCGCCGCGTAGCGCCCGCGCGCCTCGGGATCGTCGATCAGGCTCCGCAGCAGCAGGTAGCCCACGTAGACGCAGAAGAGCACCGCGGTCGAGGTGAGCCGCGCGTCCCACGTCCACCAGGTGCCCCAGGTGGGCTTGCCCCAGATGGAGCCGGAGACGATCGTGAGCCCGGTGAAGAGCACGCCGATCTCCGCGGCCGAGCCCGCGAGCCGGTCCCAGCCGGGGCGCCGCGTCGCCAGGTAGGCGATGGAGCCGAGCAGCACCAGGCCGAAGGCCAGGTAGGCGGTGAGCACCGAGGGCACGTGCAGGTACATGATGCGCTGCACGTTGCCCTGCACGGCCTCGCGGGGCGCGTAGCCGAAGCCGGCCGCGAGTCCCGCCAGCAGCCCCAGTGCCGCCAGCCAGCCGAGCGCGCGCGTCATGTCCTCTCCCGGCTCAGCCCTCGAGCACGAACTCGAAGGTGAGCAGCCCGATCGTCACGTAGACCGCGTCGGCGCCGGCCAGCAGCTTGAGCCAGTGCGCCACGTCGGCGAGCGGCTGGCCCAGCAGCAGGGCCTGCGTCGCGCTCACGGTGGCCAGCAGCAGCGGCACCTGCACCGGCAGCAGCAGCACCGGGAAGAGCAGCTCGCGCGCGCGCACCTGCGTGGTCATGGCGGCGAAGAGCGTGCCCACCGCGGCGAGCCCGATGGTGCCCAGGGCCAGCACCAGGGCCAGGGGCGCCGCCGGCGTCCAGAGATCCACGTTGTAGAACACGCCGAAGAGTACCACCAGCACGACCTCGACGGCGGTCATCAGCACGCAGTTGCCCGCGAGCTTGCCGAGGTAGATGGCCGACTTGTCGCCCGGGGTGAGCCGCAGGCCCTCCCAGCAGTCGTTCTCGCGCTCGGCCAGGAAGCTCCGGCCCAGGCCGAGCAGGCCGGCCAGGATGAAGCCGAGCCAGAGCAGGCCGGGGAGCGCGGCGGCCAGCCGGTCGCGGTCCGGGCCCAGCGCGAACTGGAAGAGGAACAGCAGGAGCAGGCAGAAGAAGAGCAGCGCGTTGGTCTGCTCCTTCGAGCGCCGCTCGACGAGCAGGTCCTTGTAGAAGATGATCCAGGCCCGCCGGGCGTAGGTCACGCGCCGGCCTCCGCGCCCTCGGTGAGGCTCTCGTACACGCGATGCAGCTCCTCGGGCGAGAGATCGGCGGCCGGCCGGTCCAGCAGGAGGCGGCCCTGGCCCAGGATGCCGATGCGGTCGGCCACGCCGAGGCCGCCGCCGAAGCTGTGGGTCGCCAGCACCGCGGTGCCGCCGCCCGCCTTGAAGGCCTGCAGGAACTCGTTCACCCACTTCCGGCCGCGCCGGTCGAGCCCGGTGAAGGGCTCGTCGAGCAGCAGCAGCCGGGCCTGGGCCAGGAGCACGCGGGCCAGCCCGAGCCGGCGCTTCATGCCGGCCGAGAACGTGCGCACCCGCTCCTCCGCGACGCGTGTCGAGCTCCACCTGGGCCAGCGCGGCGCTGAGACGGGCGGGGGAGGCGTCACCGCCGCGCATCGTCTCCCAGAAGCGCAGGTTCTCGCGGGCGGTCAGATCCTCGTAGACGTACGAGCCGTGCGCGACGACGCCCAGCAGGGGGCGCACCCGGTCGGGCTCCCGGAGGGCGTCGATCCCGCCCACCTGGAGCGCGCCCGACGTCGGGCGCAGGAGCGTGGCGAGGAGGCGGAGCAGCGTCGTCTTGCCGGCGCCGTTGGGGCCGAGGAGGGCCAGGCACTGGCCCGGGGCGAGCGCGAAGGACACGCCGTCGAGCACGAGCGTGGGGCCGTAGGTCTTGCGGAGCTCCTGCGCGGCGATCATGTCCGTGAAAAAGGGGAGACGGTCGCCCGTCTCCCCGGAGTTGCGATCGTGAGTGCGGCCGGCTCGGCGATCGAGCTACCTGGCCTGGGACGAGGCCATGGCGCGCAGGCGCGCCACCCGCTCGGCGATGGGCGGATGCGTGGAGAAGAGCGTGGCGAACCCGCCGCCGGTCAGCGGATTGACGATGAAGAGATGCGCGGTCGCGGGCGTGGCCTGCATCGGCGCCGCCTTGGAGGCCATCTCGAGCTTCTCGAGCGCCTTGGCGAGCCCCCACGGCTGGCCGGCCATGCGGGCGCCGCTGGCGTCGGCCTGGAACTCGCGCGAGCGGGAGACCGCGAGCTGGATGAGGGTCGCCGCCAGGGGGGCGAGCACGATCATCAGGATGCCCCCGAAGATCCCGCCGCCGCCGCTCCCTTCCTCGTCGCTGTCGCGCCGGCCGCCGCCGAAGATCATCGCCCACTGCGCCATGTGCGCCATGTAGGTGATGGCGCCGGCCAGGGTGGCCGCGATGGCCATGATCAGGGTGTCGCGGTTCTGCACGTGCGAGAGCTCGTGGGCCAGCACGCCCTCCAGCTCCTCCTCGCTCATGACCCGCAGGATGCCCTCGGTGACCGCGACCGCCGCGTGCTGCGGGTTGCGGCCGGTGGCGAAGGCATTCGGGGTCTCCTGCGGGAGGATGTAGACCCGCGGCATCGGGATGCCGGCGCGGGTGGCCAGGGTGCGAACGATGCGGTAGAGCCCGGGGGCCTGCGCCTCGTCGACCGGCTTGGCCCCGTACATGGACAGGACGATCTTGTCCGAGAACCAGTAGCTGCCCAGGTTCATGACCATCGCCATGACGAAGGCCAGGAGCATGCCGTGCTGCCCGCCGAGCGCCCCGCCGATGAGCACGAGCAGCACCGTCAAGGCTGCCAGCAAGACACCGGTTTTCACGAGGTTGCCCATGGGGTTGGTCCTCCCGACCGAAGGGTAGCAGTCGACCCCTGGACCGTCAAGCAACCGGCCATGTGTGCGCCGTCATGGGGGCAATTAGGTTGACAAGGGGTAACCCCGCGCTTATACTGACGCGGCTTTAGCAAAACGCCTTAATTGACAGAAAGTTAGGGGTCCTTCACGTGCTCATCCAGGTCTCCGAGATCCCCGACGAGGGTCTGCGTATCGAGGGCGTCGCGGAGTTTCCGCAGCCCTTCCAGGACGCGACGTGGGCGCTCGACGAGCTGTCGCTGGTGGTGGAGAAAGATGGCGATGTCGTCTTCGTGCGTGGCGATCTGGAGGCCCGGGTGCCGCTCCACTGCGGCCGGTGCCTCGAGTTCTACACGGTGACGGTGCACCCGACCGTCGATGCCCGCTTCGTGCCCGCCCCGGCCAGCCGCGGGGAAGAGCGGGAGCTGGCCCGCGACGACCTGGAGACGGACGTCTACCAGCACGGCCAGCTCGACGTGACGGCCCTGCTCGAGACCGAGACCACCCTGGCGCTGCCCATGAAGCCCCTCTGCCGTGAGGGCTGCCGGGGCCTGTGCCCCGTGTGCGGCGGCAACCGCAACATCACGGCCTGCGCGTGCGAGACGCCCGCGCTCGATTCGCGCTGGGCGGCCCTCAAGGACTGGGCCGAGCGGACGAGATAGATAGGAGATCCGATGCCTCTTCCCAAGCGACGCCATTCGAAGACGCGGGGCCGCAAGCGGCGTACGCACTACAAGATGGTCGCCCCGAGCCGCTCGCTCTGCCCGCAGTGCCGCGAGGTCAAGCCACCCCACCGCATCTGCCCCCACTGCGGCTTCTACAAGGGGCGCGAAGTCATCTCGGTCGAGGGCGAATAGTTCTTTCCGGCTGGACCGAGCCGTGCCATAAGATCGGCGCCATGAAGATCGCGGTCGACGCCATGGGAGGCGATTTCGGCCCTGCCGTCGTGGTCGAGGGGGCGGTGGCGGCGTGCCGCGAGTTCGGCCTCGCCTCGGTGCTGGTCGGCGACCGCGCGGCGATCGAGCGCGAGATCGCCCGGCTCGGCGCCCAGGACCTGCCGGTCTCGGTGCGCCACGCCTCGCAGGTGGTGGGCATGGCGGAGGCGCCCTCGCAGGCCCTGCGTCGCAAGCGCGACTCGTCGCTGCGGGTGGCCGCCGAGCTGGTCAAGGAGGGCGAGTGCGGCGCGCTCGTCTCGGCCGGGAACACCGGCGCCGCGATGGCGATCGGCATGTACGTGATGGGGGTGCTGCCCGGGGTGGATCGCCCCGCGATCGCGGCGCCGCTGCCGAGCCTCTCCGGCTACACGGTGCTGATCGACGCGGGCGCCAACGTGGATCCCAAGCCGCGGCAGCTCTTCCAGTTCGCGGTGATGGGCCACGTGTACTCGCGCCACATCGTGGGCAAGGACAATCCCGCGGGTGGGGCTGCTCTCGGTGGGCGAGGAAGAGGGCAAGGGCACCGACCTCACCAAGGAAGCCTTCGAGGACCTGCGCGGCTCGTCGCTCAACTTCATCGGCAACATCGAGGGGCGCGACATCTACAACGGGCGCTGCGACGTGGTGGTGACCGACGGCTTCACCGGCAACGTCTGCCTCAAGGTCTCCGAGAGCCTGGCCGAGATGCTCACCGCGATGATCCGCGAGGAGCTGACCCGCGACATCCTGTCGGTGGCGGGCGCGGCGCTCTCCAAGCGCGCGTTCGCGCGGCTCAAGCGGCGGGTCGACTACACCGAGATGGGCGGGGCCCCGCTGCTCGGCATGAACGGCGCCGCGATCATCTGCCACGGCGCCTCGCCGGTGAAGGCGATCAAGAACGCGGTGCGGGTGGCGGCGGAGTGGGTTCGCAACGACGTGAACCAGCACATCAAGACCGCGCTCGAGGCCGAGGCAGTCCTCGCCGAGGGTCGGGAGGGAGGCCGCGAATGACCCGCGCCCGCATCGTCGGCATCGGAGCCTACGCGCCCAAGCGCATCCTCACCAACGCGGAGCTCGAGAAGATGGTGGACACCTCCGACGAGTGGATCGTCCAGCGGACCGGCATCCGCGAGCGCCACATCGTCGAGGAGGGGGAGGGGCCGGCGGACCTCGCCATCCGGGCCGCCCATCAGGCGATGGAGCGGGCCCAGGTCACCCCGGAGGAGATCGACTTCATCGTGGTGGGCACCACCGCGGGCGACATGCACTTCCCGACCACCGCCAACCTGGTGCAGCATCGCCTCGGCTGCCGCAACGCGGGCTCGGTCGACGTCTACGCGGCGTGCTCGGGCTCGGTCTACAGCCTGCTCGATGGGCGCCCAGTACGTGCAGACCGGCAAGTACCGCACCGTGCTCTGCATCGGGGCCGAGTGCCTCTCGCGCATCACCGACTTCACCGATCGCGGCACCTGCATCCTGCTCGCCGACGCGGCGGGCGCGGCGGTGCTGCGGCCCGCCACCGACGACAACGGCATCATCGACACCGATCTCTACTCGGACGGCCGCTACGGCGAGCTCCTGATCCAGCCCGCGGGCGGCTCGCTGCGCCCCGCCACTCACGAGACGGTGGACCAGCGGCAGCACTACGCCAGGATGAAGGGCAACGAGGTCTTCAAGGTCGCGGTGCGCATGTTCGGCGAGTGCGCCGAGCGCATCCTGAAGAACAACGGCTTCACCGCCGCCGACCTCGACCTCTTCGTGCCCCACCAGGCGAACCTCCGCATCATCGAGGCGGCGGTGAAGCGCCTGAAGGTGCCGATGGAGCGCGTGATGGTGAACGTGGAGCGCTACGGCAACACCGGCGCGGCCTCGGTCTACGTGGCCCTCGAGGAGGCGTGGACGAACGGCCGGGTCAAGCCGGGCGATCTCATCCTGCTCGCCGCCTTCGGGGGCGGGTTCACGTGGGGGGCGGCGCTGCTGCGATGGTAGCGGGCCCGATCGCCTTCCTCTTCCCCGGCCAGGGCTCGCAGGAGGTCGGGATGGGCCGCGCCCTGGCGGAGGCCTCGCCCGGCGCGCGCGCGGTGTGGGCCGAGGCCGACGCCGCGCTCGGCTTTCCGCTCTCGCGCCTCTGCTTCGAGGGGCCGGCCGAGGAGCTGGCCCTGACCGCCAACACCCAGCCCGCGGTGCTCACCGCCAGCGTGGCCGCGGCGGCCGCGCTCGCCGAGCGGGGCGTGACCCCCGACCTCGCGGCGGGCCACAGCCTGGGCGAGTACTCGGCCCTGGTGGTGGGCGGGGCGCTCTCCTTCGCGGACGCGGTGCGCCTGGTGCGGCGGCGCGGCGAGTTCATGCAGGAGGCGGTGCCGGTGGGCACCGGGGCGATGGCCGCCCTGATGGGGGTGGACCTGCCCACCGTCGAGCAGGTGTGCGCGGAGGCCGCGCAGGGCGAGGTGGTGGGGGTGGCCAACATCAACTCGCCGGGCCAGATCGTGGTGGCCGGCCACCGCACCGCGGTGGAGCGCGCGGTGGCGGGCGCGGGCGCGCGCGGGGGCAAGAAGAGCGTGATGCTCCCGGTGAGCGCGCCCTTCCACTGCGCGCTCATGAAGCCGGCCGCGGATCGCCTCGCCGCCGAGCTCGACCGGGTCGCGGTCTCGGGCGCCCCGCATCCGGATCGTGCGCAACGTGGACGGCGGGGTCACCACCTCCGCGGACGAGGTGAAGCCCTTCCTGGTCCAGCAGGTGGCGAGCCCGGTGCGCTGGACCGACTGCACGCAGCGTCTCGCGCGCGAGGGGGCCACCGCGTTCCTCGAGGTGGGGCCGGGGCGGGTGCTGACCGGCCTGCTCAAGCGCATCCTCGACGGGGTGCGCGGCCACGCGGTCGAGGATCCCGCGTCGCTCGAGAAGGCGGTGGCCGCGCTGGCGGGAGGGGAGCCGTGAGCGAGGGGAAGACCCTGGCCGGCAAGGTCGCCATCGTCACCGGCGGCACGCGCGGAATCGGCCTCGCGATCGCCCGGTTGCTGGCAGAGGACGGCGCCTCCGTGGTAGTCTCTGGCCGCGACGCGGCGCGTCTGGATGCGGCGGTCAAAGAGCTGGAATCGCTGGGCGCGCCCGCGATGGCGGTGGCGGCGGACGCGGCGAAGCGCGAGGACGCCGACCGCCTCGTGGAGGCGACCCGGGAGCGCTTCGGGCGCATCGACGTGCTGGTGAACAACGCGGGGATCACCCGGGATCAGCTCCTGGTCCGCATGAAGGACGACGACTGGGACCAGGTGCTCGACACGAACCTGCGGGGCGTGTTCCTGATGACCCGCGCGGTCGGCAAGGTGATGATGAGGCAGAAGAGCGGGCGCATCATCAACATCGCGTCCACCGCGGGCGCGATGGGCAATCCGGGGCAGGTGAACTACTCGGCGGCCAAGGCGGGCGTGATCGGGCTGACCAAGGCGGCGGGGCGCGAGCTGGCGCACTGGAACATCCTGGTGAACGCGGTGGCGCCCGGCCTCATCGAGACCGACATGGCGGCGTCGATTCCCGCGGAGGCGCGGGAGGCGATGCTCCAGCAGGTCCCGCTGAAGCGGATCGGCCAGGGGCGCGAGGTGGCGGAGGTGGTGCGGTTCCTGGCCGGAGACGGGGCGAGCTACATCACGGGTCAGACGATCCACGTCAACGGCGGGCTGTACGTCTGAGCGAATCCAGAATCACTCGCAGTCAGGAGGGAGGGCATGGCGAAGCCGGTTGAAGAGCGCGTGAAGGAGATCATCGTCGAGCAGCTCGGAGTGGAGGAGGACGAGGTGCTGCCCGCGGCCAAGTTCATCGAGGACCTGGGGGCGGACTCGCTCGACACCGTCGAGCTCGTGATGGCGTTCGAGGAGGAGTTCGATCTCGAGATCCCCGACGAGGACGCGGAGAAGATCGCCACCGTCGGGGACGCCATCAGCTACATCAAAGAGAACCAGTAGGCGCGGCGGGGCGGGATGAAGACGGTGGAGCTGCGTCGCGTCGTCATCACCGGGGTGGGGGCGGTCACTCCCGTGGGCAACACGGCCGAGGAGTTCTGGGCCGCGCTGATCCAGGGGAAGTCGGGGATCGGCCCCATCACCCGCTTCGACGCCTCTCCGCTGCCCACCAAGATCGCGGGCGAGCTGAAGGGGTTCGACCCGCTCCGCTACATGGACAAGAAGGACGATCGCAAGTTCGACCCCTTCCTCAAGTACGCGATCGCCTGCGCGGCGATGGCGGTGGAGGACGCGGGCCTGAACGTGGAGAAGGTGGACCGCACCCGCTTCGGGGTGCTGGTGGGCTCCGGCATCGGCGGCATCACCACGCTGCTCGAGACCCACAAGACCCTGCTCGAGAAGGGGCCGGATCGCGTCTCCCCGTTCTTCATCCCGATGCTGATCGTGAACATGGCCTCGGGGCTGATCTCGATGCGCTTCGGGGCCAAGGGGCCGAACTCGTCGATCGTCACCGCGTGCGCGACCGGCAACCACGCGATCGGCGACGCGATGAAGATCATCCAGCGCAACGACGCCGACATCATGATCGCGGGCGGGTCGGAGGCGATCATCCTGCCGCTCACCTTCGCGGGCTTCTGCCAGATGAAGGCGATGTCGACCCGAAACGACGATCCGGCCCGCGCCGCGCCGGCCGTTCGACGCCACCCGCGACGGCTTCGTGTGCGGCGAGGGGGGCGGGCTGCTGGTGCTGGAGTCGCTCGCGCACGCCCTCGGGCGCGACGCGCGGATCTACGCGGAGGTGGTGGGCTACGGCATGACCGGCGACGCCCACCACATGACCGCGCCGGACCCGGAGGCGGACGGGGCGGCCCGGGCGATGGCGCTGGCCATGAAGGACGCGGAGGTCGAGCCGTCCGCGGTGGGCTACATCAACGCCCACGGGACGTCGACGCCCTACAACGACAAGTCGGAGACCATGGCGATCAAGCGGGTGTTCGGCGAGCACGCGCGCAAGCTCGCGGTCTCGTCCACCAAGTCGATGACCGGGCACCTGCTCGGCGCGGCGGGGGGCATCGAGGCGATCGCCACCGCGCTCGCCATCCACCACGGGATCCTGCCGCCGACCATCAACTACGAGACGCCCGACCCGGACTGCGACCTCGACTACGTGCCGAACCAGGCGCGCAAGCAGGACGTGGAGGTCGCGCTCAGCAACGCGTTCGGCTTCGGCGGCACCAACGCCACCATCGTCCTCCGGAAGTATCGCCCCTAGTTGACGGCCGCGGCCGACCCGCGGGACGCGCTGGGCGGCCGGCTCGGCCACGCCTTCCGGGACCCGGATCTCCTGCGGGAGGCGCTCACCCACCGCTCCTTCGCCAACGAGATCGCGGGCAGCCGCGACAACGAGCGCCTCGCCCTGCTCGGCGACGCGATGCTGTCCCTGGTGGTGGCCGAGCGCCTGCTCGCGATCGCGCCGGCGGACCCGGTGGGCGTGCTCACCCCGCGGCGGGCCGCCCTGGTCTCGGGCGAGAACCTCGCGCGCTGGGCGGCCGCGCTGGACCTGGGCGCGCACCTGCGGCTCGGCCGCGGCGAGGAGCAGATGGGCGGGCGCGCCAAGGAGTCGGTGCTCGCCACCGCGCTCGAGGCGGTGCTCGGAGTGATCTATCTCGAGGGCGGGCTCGACGCGGGCCGGCGCGCGATCGCCCTCCTGGCCGTGTGGTAACCTGCACTCATGCGCCGCTGGCCGTTTCAATCGTCCGAGCAGGCGCCGCTCGAGCACTTCCCGATCATCGAGGACCTGCTGCGGCGTAACGTCGAGGACATCTTCCGCGTCGAGCGCCAGGAAGTCCGCGGGGTCACCTTCGGATGGGGCGGGACCCTGCTGGTCGAGCCGGCGCGCGCGCTCGCCCTGATCGAGCCGCGGTTCAAGTCCTTCGGCTACACCCCGTTCCTGGGGCGGCAGGGGGACCTGGTCTGGATCCGCGCGGTGCCGCTCGCCGAGGTGAGCGAGCGGACGAAGGCGGGCGTCAACCTGCTCCTGTTCGCGCTCACCGTGCTCTCCACCCTGGCCGCGGGCAGCCTGGTGAGCGGCTCGTTCCCGTTCGTGACCTTCAACCCCTCCCTCGAGCCGTTCCGGCTGCTCGACGGCGTCCCGTTCGCGTTCACCCTGCTCGCGATCCTGGGCACCCACGAGTTCGGCCACTACTTCACCGCCCGCTACCACGGCGCCTCGGTGAGCCTGCCCTACTTCATCCCGGCGCCGCCGCCGATCTTCCTCTTCGGCACCATGGGGGCGGTGATCCGCATGCGCTCGCCCGCGCGCGACCGCAACTCGCTCTTCGACATCGCGGTCGCGGGGCCGCTGGCCGGACTGGTGGTCGCGGTGCCCGCGCTCCTGCTGGGGCTCTCGTGGTCCCGGGTGGGCATGGTGCTGCCGGACCACAGCGGGCTCACCTTCGGGGACTCGCTGCTGATGCGCGTGCTCACCTGGCTGGTCTTCGGGTCGATCCCGCCCGGCATGGACGTGTTCGTCCATCCGGTGGCCCTCGCCGGCTGGGTCGGGCTCTTCGTGACCGCGCTCAACCTGTTCCCGGTGGGGCAGCTCGACGGCGGCCGCATCGCCTACGCGCTGCTCGGGCCCTGGCACCGCCAGGTCTCCATCGCCACCTTCGTCGGGCCTCATGGTCCTGGGCGCGGTGTTCCACTCCGCGAACTGGATCGTGTTCGCGGGCCTGATCCTGCTCCTCATGGGCTTCCACCACCCGCCGCCGCTCGACGATCTCACCCCGATCTCGCGCCGCCGCTACGTCCTCGGCGTCTTCTGCCTCATCCTCCTGATCCTCCTGATCCCTCCCGTCCCCATCAGCTAGGCTGGGGTCAGGTCTTACATTCCGACATTTCCGCCGGGCGTACCGTGTCGTCTCTCGTACATGAAATGTCGGAATGTAAGACCTGACCCCAAATGAAAGCGGTGTCTCGTCACCGTGACGTATTGCCAGACGTGACCCCGGGCGGGTAAGATTGCGGCGCTTTGCGCCTCCTTCTCGTCCTTGCGCCGTTCGTGCCGGTCGGGAGATCCTCGCGTGCCTGAAGATCGGGCAGACGGCAAGGCCCTCGAGTCGCTGATCAAGAAGGGCGACGTCGACACCGTGCTCACCGTCTTCGCGGACGGGCTCGGGCGCCTGATGGGCAAGCGGGTGGTCGGCCGCTACTTCCTCGACCACGTGCTGCACGACGGCGTCCACGCCTGCATCTACCTCTTCACGGTGGACATGGAGATGGAGCCGCTGCCGGGCTTCAAGCTCGCCTCGTGGGAGCGCGGCTACGGCGACATGAAGCTCGTGCCCGATCTCACCACCTGGCGGCTCCTGCCCTGGCTGCCCAAGACCGCGCTCGTCTTCTGCGACGTCTACACCGAGGAGGGCGAGCCCATCGAGGAGGCGCCCCGCTGGGTGCTCCGCCGCCAGCTCGAGCGCGCGTCCCGGATCGGCTACCGGGTGAAGACCGCCTCCGAGCTCGAGCTCTACCTCTTCCGCGAGTCCTTCGACGAGGCGCGGGCCAAGCGCTACCACGGCCTCACCCCGGTGTCGAACTACCTGGAGGACTACCACATCCTCCAGACGTCGAAGGAGGAGCCGCTGGTGCGGGCCATCCGCAACGGGATGGAGGCGGCGCGGGTGCCGGTGGAGTTCTCCAAGGGCGAGTGGGGGCGGGGCCAGGAGGAGATCAACCTCCGCTACGCCGACGCGCTCGAGATGGCCGACCGCCACGTGCTCTACAAGCACGGGGTGAAGGAGATCGCCTGGCAGCAGGGCTGCTCGGTGACCTTCATGGCGAAGTACGACATGGGCGCGGCCGGCTCCTCGTTTCATCTCCACTCCTCGCTGTGGGACCAGGCCGGCCGCCGCAACCTCTTCGCGGCCAAGGGCGGGTCGCGCGCAGGGCACGCCGGTCTTCCAGCAGTGGCTCGGCGGCCAGATGGCGATGGCGCGGGAGCTGGCCTACTTCTACGCGCCGACCATCAACGCCTACAAGCGCTACCAGGCCGGCTCCTTCGCGCCGACGCGCATCGCCTGGGGCTGGGACAACCGCACCTGCGGCTTCCGCATCTGCGGCGAGGGCGGGGGCTTCCGGGTGGAGAACCGCATCCCGGGAGCGGACGCCAATCCGTACCTGGCCTTCGCGGCCACCATCGCGGCCGGGCTCCACGGCATCGAGAAGAAGCTCGCGCCGCCGCCCATGTTCGAGGGCAATGCCTACGAGAGGGCGGCGCTCCCCGAGGTGCCGAAGACGCTGCGCGACGCGCTCGCGGAGCTGGAGCGCTCCGAGGTCGCGCGGGCGGCCTTCGGGCCCAAGGTGGTGGACCACTACCTCCAGCACGGCCGGCTCGAGCAGCAGGCCTACGACCAGTCGGTCACCGACTGGGAGCTGCATCCGCAACTTCGAGCGAATCTAGAGCAACGAAGTCACCGGCAGAGACGGCTGACGCGTCGCGACAGCAAAGGCTGACGCAGGACCGAAGCACGAGGGAGAACCGCGAGATGGCAGGACGGCTGGAGAAGAAAGTCGCGCTCATCACCGGCGCCGGCATGGGCATGGGCCGCGAGGCCGCGGTGCTCTTCGCCCGGGAGGGCGCGCGGGTCGTGGTGGGCGACCTGAACGGCCAGGCCGCCGCCGAGACCGTCGACCTGGTCAAGCAGGCGGGCGGCGAGGCGCTCGCGGTGGTGGGCGACGTGGCGATCGAAGCCGAGGTGAAGCGCATGGTCGAGGACGGCGTGCGCCGCTTCGGGGCGCTCCACGTGCTCTACAACAACGCGGGAGTGCTCTGGAAGGACCGGGACCGCTCGGTGCTCGAGACGGACGGGGAGCAGTGGGACCGGGTGATGGCCATCAACCTCAAGAGCGTCTTCTGGGTCACCAAGTACGGCATCCCGCACCTGCGGGCGGCCGGCGGCGGCTCCATCATCCTGGTGGGCTCGGTGTCGGCCCTGGCCGGCTTCACGCGCGCCCAGGACGCCTACACCGCGGCCAAGGGCGCGCTGATCTCGCTCAACAAGTCGCTCGCGATCCAGTTCGCCCGGGACAACATCCGCTCGAACGTCATCCACCCGGGGATCGTCGAGACCCCGCTGCAGGCCCCGTATCTCAACGACGCGCTGCGGGCCGAGTTCAAGACCGGGATCCCGCTGGGCCGGATCGGCCAGCCCCGCGACATCGCCAACGCCGCGCTCTTCCTCGCCTCCGACGAGTCGTCGTTCATGACCGGGGCGGAGATGATCATCGACGGCGGGTTCATGGCCCAGTGAGCACCCACAAGGAGACGTCCATGCTGACACGCGCACGCCGCGCCCTCATCCTCGCCGGGGCGACCGCGCTGCTGGCCCTGGGGGCGGTCACCCCCGCCGCGGCCCAGAAGCAGACCGTGGTCATCTACACCGCGATCGAGAACGAGCAGATCGCCGAGTACAAGAAGGCCTACGAGAAGACGCTGCCGAACGTGGACGTGAAGATGCTCCGGCTCTCCACCGGGGACATCGCGGCCCGGTTCATGGCCGAGAAGGACAACATGCAGGCCGACGTGATCTGGGGCGTGGGGGCCACCAACATGCTCCAGTTCAAGAACGCGGGCCTGCTCGAGGCCTACGCCCCGAAGGGCCTGGAGCGGATCCAGCCCCTCTTCCGCGACAAGGCCAACCCGCCGTCCTGGGTGGGGCTCGACATCTACATGTCCGCCTTCTGCTTCAACACCGAGACCGGCAAGAAGCACAGCCTGCCGAAGCCCGAGTCCTGGGCCGATCTGACCAAGCCGGTCTACAAGGGCCACGTGGTGATGCCGAACCCGGCCTCGTCGGGCACCGGCTACCTCTCGGTGGTCTCGGTCCTGCAGCGCATGGGCGAGGCGGAGGGCTGGAAGTACCTCGACGCGCTCGACAAGAACATCGCGGAGTACACCAAGTCGGGCTCCAAGCCCTGCAAGGACTCGGCGGCGGGCGAGCGGGCCATCGGGGTGTCGTTCGAGTACGTGGCCCACGAGATGATCAAGAAGGGCTCGCCGGTCGAGATGGTGCTGCCGAAGGAGGGCTCGGGCTACGAGATCGAGGCCAACGGGCTCACCAAGAAGGGCGCCAAGAACCCGGCCGCCAAGCAGTTCCTCGACTGGGCCATCACCGACGAGTCGCTCAAGATCGCCTCGCAGTTCTTCGCCGCGGTGAGCGTGCCCGGCTTCCCGGTCCCGGAGGGCCTGCCGAAGGACATCAGCAAGGTGGTCTTCCCGAACGACTTCGACTGGTCCGCGAAGAACCGCGACCGCATCCTGGCCGAGTGGCAGAAGCGATACGCCAAGTAACCCCGGCCGCGGCTGATCTCGACGCCGGCCTCGCGCGGCTCGGCTACACGGCCTTCCGGCCGGGCCAGCGCGAGGCGGTGGAGACCCTGCTCGCCCAGGGGCGGCTCCTGCTGGTCGCGCCCACCGGCGGCGGCAAGAGCCTGAGCTACCAGCTCCCGGCCACGCTCCTGCCCGGCACCACGCTGGTCATCTCGCCGCTGGTGGCCCTGATGGCCGACCAGGTCCAGGCCCTCGAGGCGCGCGGCGTCGCCGCGACGTATCTGGCCGCCACCCTCGACGCGAGCGAGATGCGGCGGCGCATGGGGCGCCTGGCCGGCGGCGCCTTCTCGCTCGTCTACGTGGCGCCCGAGCGCCTCGCGTTCCCCGGCTTCCGCGCCATGCTCCGCGACCTGGACGTGCCCCTGGTGGCGATCGACGAGGCGCATTGCATCAGCGAGTGGGGCCACGACTTCCGGCCGGAGTACCTCGGGATCGGCGCGGTGATCGGCGACTTCCCGTCCGCCCGGGTGCTCGCGTGCACCGCCACCGCGACGCCCGATCGTGCGCGACGAGATCCTCGCCCGCCTGGGCCTGCCCCCGGACACGCCCCAGATGGTGCGCGGCTTCGCGCGCCCGAACCTGGCCCTGCGCGCGGTGGAGGTGGACGGCCGCCGCGAGCGGGAGCGCCTGGTCGACGACGCGCTGGCCGAGGCGCTCGGCGGGCCCGGCCGGGGCGGGGGCACCGCCATCGTCTACGCCCCCACCCGGAAGCGGGCGGAAGAGGAGACCGAGCGCCTGGCCGGGCACGGCTGGCAGACCGCGGCCTACCACGCCGGGCTCGACGGGCGCACGCGGGAGATCGCCCAGCGCGGCTTCGCGGAGGGCCGGATCGAGGTGGTGGTCGCCACCAATGCCTTCGGCATGGGCATCGATCGACCCGACGTCCGCGCGGTCATCCACCTGGCGCCCCCCGGCTCGATCGAGGCGTACTACCAGGAGGTCGGCCGCGCGGGCCGCGACGGGGAGCCCGCGCTCGGCCTGCTGCTGGTCGGCGCGGGCGACCTCGCGCTGCGCCGGGCGCTGCTCGAGCGCGGCTCCGAGGGCAGCGTGCCGGACCCGGCGGTGGTCGAGCACAAGTGGGGGATGTTCCTCGAGCTGATTCGCTGGGTCGAGGGGGGAAGCTGCCGTCACGATGCGATTCTTCGCTACTTCGGCGACGAGGCGGAGACGCTGGCCGGCTGCGGCCGCTGCGACGTCTGCCGGGGGCTCGAGGCCGAAGGGGAGGCGGGCGATCCGGAGCGGGTGACGCTCATCGTGCGCAAGGCGCTCTCGGGGGTGGCCCGCGTCCACGGCCGGTTCGGCCTGCAGACCGTGGTCAAGCTGATCCAGGGCGAGGCCGACGAGCGCCTCGAGCGCGCCGGCCTCACCCGCGTGCCGACCTTCGGCAACCTGAAGGAGCACGCCGGCCCCTGGCTGCTGGCGCTGCTGCGACGCTGCGTCTCGGCGGGCTGGGTGAGCTTCACCGGCCTCGAGCGCCCGGTGGTCGTCCTGACCGACGAGGGGCGCGCGGTCATGAAGGGGGAGCGCCCGGCGCGCCTGCTCCTGCCGCCGCTGACCCGGCGCGCCGCCGCCGGCCCCGGCGCCGGCCGCGCGGGTGAGACGGGCCGTCGCCGGGCCGCGCCCGCGCGCGAGGCGGCCGAGCTGGACGCCGGCGGCCCAGGCGCTCTTCGAGGCCCTGCGCCGCCACCGGCTCGCGGTGGCGCGCGCGGAGGGCATGGCGCCGTTCATCGTGGCGAGCGACCGCACCCTGCGCGACATCGCGATGCTGCGGCCGCGCACGCTGGCCGAGCTGCAGGAGGCCCACGGCGTCGGGCCGAACAAGGCCGAGCGCTACGGCGCCGGGTTCCTCCGGATCATCGCGGAAGAGACCGGCGAAGGCGGGCCCCGGATGAGCGCGTCGCCGCCGCGTCGAAGCCGGCGGCGGTCGCCCTGCACGGCATCGCCAAGAAGTTCGGCCAGTTCGTGGCGCTGCGCGACGTGAGCCTCTCGATCCTGCCCGGCGAGTTCGTCTGCTTCCTGGGCCCGAGCGGCTGCGGCAAGACCACCCTGCTGCGGATCATCGCGGGGCTCGAGCGGCAGAACGCGGGCCAGGTCATGATGGCGGGGCGCGACGTCTCCGGGCTGCCCCCCAGCCTCCGCAACTACGGCATCGTCTTCCAGTCCTACGCGCTCTTCCCGAATCTCACGGTGGCCCGCAACGTGGGCTACGGGCTCGAGACGCGCCGGACGCCTCGCGCCGAGATCGAGCCGTCGAGTCGACGAGCTGCTGGCCCTGGTCGGCCTCGCGGCGCACAAGGCCAAGTACCCGGCGCAGCTCTCGGGCGGCGAGCAGCAGCGCATCGCGCTGGCCCGCGCCCTCGCGCCGTCGCCCGCGCTGCTCCTGCTGGACGAGCCGCTCTCCGCGCTCGACGCGCGCGTGCGCCAGAGCCTGCGCCACGAGATCCGCGCGCTGCAGCGGCGGCTCGGCGTCACCACCATCATGGTGACCCACGACCAGGAGGAGGCCCTCGCCATGGCCGACCGCATCGTGGTCATGAACCACGGGGTGGTGGAGCAGGTGGGCACGCCGGTCGAGGTGTACACGCGGCCGCGCTCGCCCTTCGTGGCGCGCTTCGTGGGCCAGATGAACTTCCTCGACGCGGTCGCGGGCGAGCGCGCGGGCTGGGCGCGGCTCGGCGCGGTCGAGATGCGCCACGGGACCGCCGGGCCCCTCGTGGCCGGCACCCGGCTGACCCTCGCCATCCGGCCCGAGGAGATCCTGGTGGGCCCCGCCGCCGACGGCACCGAGAACCGGCTGGTCACGCGCATCCGCACCGTCCAGTTCCTGGGGCCCTTCACCCGGCTGAGCCTCGCGCTCCCCGACGGGGCGCCCCGCTCGAGTGCGACGTGGCCGCGACCGCCTTCGCGGCCCTGGGCGCGGCGGAGGGCTCGGAGCTGGCGCTCTCGCTCCGGCCCGACGCGCTGCGGGTCTTCGCGGTCGCGGGCTAGCCCATGGCCGCGGTGATCCCCGACCGGACGGTCCGCCACCGGCTCGGCGTCGAGGACCTGGTCCGCTACACGCTGGTCGTGCTGTTCGCGGCCATCCTGTACCTCTTCGTGCTCTACCCGCTGCTGCAGGTGATCTGGCGCAGCCTGCTCGCCAACGACGGCACCTTCGTGGGCTGGGCCAACTACCGGCGCTACTTCGGAACCCCCGCGATCGCCCAGTCGATCTCGAACAGCCTCTTCGTCTCGATCGTCTCGATGGCGATCACGGTGGTCCTGGCCTTCGTCTACGCCTACGGCCTGACCCGCACCCGGATGCCGGGGCGCGGCCTCTTCCGCCTGGTGGCCATGCTCCCGCTCTTCGCGCCCTCCCTGGTGCAGGCGCTCGCCTTCATCTACGTCTTCGGCAACAACGGCATCCTCACCCGGACCACCGGGCTCAACGTGGGCATCTACGGCGCGAAGGGCATCGTGCTCGCCGAGGTGTTCTACTGCTTCCCCCACGCGGTGCTCATCCTGGTGGCCGCGCTCTCCGCCACCGACGCGCGCCTCTACGACGCGGCCCGCACCCTCGGGGCCGGGCCGCTCAAGACCTTCCTGACCGTGACCCTGCCGGGGGTGAAGTTCGGGCTGGTGAGCGCGTGCTTCGTGGTGTTCACGCTGGTGATCACCGACTTCGGCGCGCCCAAGGCCATCGGCGGCAAGTTCTCGGTGATGGCGACCGAGATCTACAACCAGGTCTCGGGCCAGCAGAACTTCACGATGGGGGCGACGGTCTCGGTGGTGCTGCTGATCCCGGCGGTGCTCGCCTTCCTGGTCGACCGCGTGGTGCAGCGCCGCCGCTACGCGCTCGTCACCTCCTCCTCGCAGCCGCTCACGCCCCGCCGGCGGCCCGCCGCGGACTGGGGCTGCGTTCGCGCTACTGCGCGCTGGTGGCGGGCGCCATCGTGGGCATGTACCTTGCGATCCTCGTCTACTCCCTGGTGGCGCGGTGGCCGTACAACTTCACCCCGACCCTGCGCCACTACCGCTTCGACACGGTGGGCGGGTACGCGCCCCTCTGGAACAGCGTCTACGTGGCCGCGCTCACCGCGGTGGTCGGCACCGTGC
The DNA here is from genome assembly GCA_963841755.1 of uncultured Candidatus Rokubacteria bacterium. Taxonomy (GTDB): domain Bacteria; phylum Methylomirabilota; class Methylomirabilia; order Rokubacteriales; family CSP1-6; genus CAMLFJ01. The sequence continues at coordinate 149,797 of CAWJDX010000017.1, read as the reverse complement.
TCACCTTCGTGGGGGCCTACGTGGTCGAGAAGTGCCGGGCGACCGGGAGCGGGCTGCTCTACCTGCTCTCGGTGCTGCCGGTGTCCATCCCGGGGATGGTGCTGGGCCTGGCCTACATCTTCACGTTCAACGCGGCGGGGAGCGTGCTCAACGCGCTCTACGGCACGCTCGCGATCCTGATCGTCTCCAACGTGATCCACTACTTCACGGTGGGCTTCCTCACCGCCACCACCGCGCTCCGGCAGATGGACGGCGAGTTCGAGAACGTGTCCGCCTCCCTCGGGGTGCCGTTCTACCGCACCTTCTGGCGGGTCACGGTGCCGATGGCGCTGCCGTCGATCGTGGCCATCAGCATGTACTTCTTCCTCAACGCGATGGTGACCCTCTCGGCGGTGGTCTTCCTGGTGGCCCCCGGCACCGAGCTGGCCGCGGTCGCGGTGCTCCTCATGGACGATGCGGGCGACGCCGCGCAGGCGGCCGCGATGTCGGTCTGCATCGTCGGCATCGGCCTCGCCGTCCGCCTCGGCTACTGGGCGCTCATGCGCGGCGTCGACCGTCGCACGCAGGCCTGGCGCGAATCCCGGGAAGCCCCCACTGGAGGCCCATGACCCGATCGGTGATCGACGTCCCGCGACATCGCGGGCAGTTCTTCGAGATCCTGCAGGAGACCGCGCGGAGCCAGACCGCGGTCATGACCGTCGCTCCCGGCCAGGACGGGGGGCCGGAGGAGACGCACGCCGGCGACCAGGTCGTGTACGTGATCGAGGGGGAGGGCATCCTGACCATCGGGGGCGCCGAGCATCGGGTGAGGCCGGGGGCCTGCGCGCTGATCCCGGCGGGGACGCTCCACCACGTGAAGAACGCGGGGGCGGAGCCGCTCTTCTTCCTCTCGGTGTACGCGCCTCCGGCCTACTGCGATGGCGCCCGCGGAGAAGACCGCGCTCGTGACCGGCGCCGCCCGGGGCATCGGGCTGGCGATCGCCACCCGGCTGGCCGCCGACGGCGTGCGGGTGGCCCTGCTCGATCAGGACGGCGCCGCGGTGGAGGCGGCCGCGCGGGCGATCGGGCGCGGCGCGCTCGCCCTGACCGCGGACGTCACCCGCGCCCGCGACGTGGACGACGCGGTGGCCCGCGTGGTGCAGCGGTGGAGCCGGCTGGACATCCTGGTCAACAACGCGGGGATCACCGGTCGCTCCTTCCCGATCTGGGAGCTGACCGACGAGGACTGGCAGCGCGTGATCGACGTGGACCTCACCAGCGTCTTCCTCTGCTGCCGGGCCGCGGTCAAGGTCATGCTGGGGCAGGGGAGCGGCCGCATCGTCAACATCGCCTCGATCGCGGGCAAGGAGGGCAACCCGACGCTCGTGCCCTACTCGACCGCGAAGGCCGGCGTCATCGGGCTCACCAAGGCGCTCGCCAAGGAGGTCGCGACCCGCGGCATCCTCGTCAACGCGGTGGCCCCCGCGGTGATCGGCACCGAGCTGCTCAAGCAGATGGAGCCGAGCACGGTGGAGCTGCTGGTCTCGAAGATCCCGATGGGGCGCGTGGGGACGCCGGAGGAGGTCGCGGCCCTGGTGGCGTGGCTCGCCTCCGACGAGTGCACGTTCAGCACCGGCGCGGTCTACGACCTCTCCGGCGGCCGCGCCACCTACTAGGGGCGGACGTTCAGGCGGAGGGCGGCGGCGAGCAGGGCGAGCTTGGAGACCGACTCGGTGATGCGCTCGTCGAGCGCCATCGCGATGGCCTCGCGGAACGGCACCGCGCGGCGCTCGAAGAACTCGTCGTCGTCGGAGGCGAGCGGGTCGGCCACCAGGTCTTCTCCGATGAAGCAGTGCGCGGTCTCGTCGAGATAGGCCGCCGACGGCAGGAAGCGGGTCAGGAAGGTGAGGCGTCCCGCGCGATAGCCACCCTCCTCGCGCAGCTCGCGCTGGGCGGCCGCCTCCGGGCTCTCGCCGGGCAGCGCCCCGCCGCCGGGCAGCTCCCAGGAGTCGGCGCGGGCCAGGTGGCGGAACTGCCGGACCAGCAGCACGCGCTCGCGGTCCACGAACGGCACGACTCCCACCGTCGGTCCCACGTGCAGGATCGGGTAGGTCTTCTCGACGCCGGTGGGCAGCCGCCAGACGTCCTCGCGCAGCGTGAGCTTGCCCATGCGCGCGCGCTCGTGGCTGCGGATGAAGCGCCACTCGCGGTCGCCGGTGTCGGGGGGCACGGGAAGCCTCGCCGCGTCAGTGTGCTATCGTAAGTCGCATGGCGCAAGAGCGGCCCGCGGATCGGCTGATGGACAAGCTGCTCCGCGCCATCGAGGTGTCGATGAAGGCCACCGAGGCCTCCCGCGAAGCGGTGCAGGAGATCCTGCGGCGCGGGGCCGAGACCGGCATCTTCTTCGCGGGCGGCCGGGGCGGGGACGCCGCCGAGGCCTCTCCCGAAGGCTTCGACCTCACCGAGCAGGATCGCGACTTCCTCCGGTCCCTCTCCATCCGTCCCGATCCCCGCTGATCGCGCCATGCGCGCGCTGCTGATCCTGGGCTGCCTCCTCCTGGTCGTGATGGCGCTCTCGCGCCTGCCGTCCGCGCTCCGGGTGCGGCTGCCCTCCGCGCCGCCCCGCCGCGACGAGCTGGTCAAGGACCCGGTCTGCCAGACCTACGTGCTGATGTCGCGCGCGATCCGCGAGGAGGCCGGCGGCGCGCCGGCCTACTTCTGCAGCCGCGAGTGCGCGGCGCGCTTCCACCAGGGCGAGCGCCGGGCGTGAGTCCGGCCGGCGGGCGCGACGGCGCGGCGCCGGCCCGGTACGACCTGCTGGTCTGCGATCTCGACGGGACCCTGCTCGACGACTCCATGCAGCTCGACCCGGCGCTGGTGGAGGCCTTCCACCGGGCGGCCGCGCGCGGGCTCGCCATCTCGCTGGCCACCGGGCGCATGCCCGCTTCGGCCGATCCCTACCGCGACCAGCTCGGCATCACCGCGCCGGTCATCTACTACAACGGCGCGGTGGTGCGCGGCGGCGAAGGCGAGCCCGACCTCGTGTCGCTCACGCTGCCGCGCGGCGTGCTCGGTCGCGCGTGGACGGTGGTCTCGCAGGCGCCGGTGCACCCGGTCTTCTACCGCGACGACCGGCTGCTCTGCGCGGAGCGCACCCTCGCGGTCCGGCAGTACTGCGAGGAGGAAGGGCTCACGGTCGACGTGGTCCCGGACCTCGAGGAGTTCCTCGGCCTGGGCGCCTTCATCAAGAGCCTGCTCATCGGGCACCCCCGCGATCTCGACATCGTGCGCGGCGAGCTGACCCCGATCGTGGCCGAGCACGGCCGCCTCGTGCGCACGCGCCACGACTACCTCGAGATCATCCCGGTCGCCGCCTCGAAGGGCGCCGCGCTGGCCCGGCTCGCCGAGCACGTGGGCGTGCCGCTCGATCGGGTCGTCGCGGTGGGCGACCAGGAGAACGACCTCGAGATGCTGCGCGAGGCCGGCCTCGGCGTCGCGATGCCGCACGCGCCGGAGGCGGTGCGGCGGGCCGCCGACCGGGTCGCGCCGTCCGCCGCCGACGGCGGGCTGCTGCGCCTGCTTCGCCGAGCTGTTCCCCGACCACTTCGCCTGAGCCGGCGCCATGGCCCCGCACCCCGACCCGTGGCGGGCGATCGACCGCCAGCCGGATCCCGCGCGCTACGTGCGGATGATGGAGTCGCGCGGCCGGCACGCCCACCCAGGCGCGCGTGCGCCGGCGCTTCCTCCGCTTCTGCCGCATCGCCGCCGGGTGGAAGGTGCTGGAGGTGGGCGTCGGGCAGCGGGGTGGTCGCCGCGCGACGTGGCCGCGCTGGTGGGCCCGCGCGGGCACGTCACCGGCGTCGACAAGAGCCGGGTGCTCCTGGCGGCGCCGCGCGGCGGCGGGCGCGCGAGGAAGGGCTCGCGCGCCGCATGGACTTCCGGCTGGGGCGACGCGGCCGCGCTGCCGCTCCGGACCGGCCGCTTCGACTGCGCCCTCGCGGTGACGGTGCTCCTCCACGTGGCGCGGCCGCAGGCGATGCTCCGCGAGCTGGTGCGGGTGACCCGCCCGGGCGGGGTGGTGGGGCTGCAGGACCAGGACTTCGGCACCCAGGTGCTGGACCACCCCGATCGCGCGCTCACCCGCCTCATCTTCGAGGGCGTGGCCGACCGGATGTACCCCGAGCCCTACTCGGGCCGGACCCTGGTGCGGCGGCTGGTGGAGCTGGGGCTCGAGCGGGTGCGCCTCCTGGCCGACGTGTACCAGGTGCGGACCCTCGATCCGTTCACCCACAGCCTGCTGAAGCGGCGGACCGAGATCGCCATGCAGTTCGGCCTGATCGGGCCGCGACAGGCCGCCGGCTGGCTGGACGCCATCGAGCGCGCCGACGCGGCGGGCCACTTCGTCTTCACTTTCAACTACTACGGGGCGACCGGGATCAAGCCGGGCGGGGTCGACGCGCCGCTGATCGGTTGGCGGTGTTCCCGCGCCTCCGGCATATACTGGAACTCACCCCATGAGCAGCCACAGGGCCGGCGGCGCGCGCCCGGGCCGCCCGGAAGATCAGGCGGGGTCCGGTCCCGTCGTCCGGGGACGCCGCGCTCGAATCGCGACTGCGCGAGACCGCGGCCCTCCTGTCGGTCGCGCGCGTCGCCAGCGCCACCACCGACTTCCGCGAGGCCCTCCGGCTCATCTGCCGCGAGCTGGCCCAGCTGACCGGCGCGGAGACCGTCGCCGCCTACGTCCGGCAGTCGGCCGGCGTCGAGCTGAGCCCGATGGCCGCCTACCACGTGCCGAAGCACGCGCTGGAGGCGCTGGCCGGCGCGCCGCTCACCGTCGGCGACCAGCAGGGGCTTCGACGCGGTGTTCCGGAGCGGGCAGGTCATCTGGAGCGACGACCTGCCGTCCGATCCGCGATTCGCCATCGACCTCTTCCGGCGCTTCCCGCACCAGTCGGGCCTGATCATCCCGCTCTACCTCGACGACCAGGTGGCGGGCGCGTTCTACCTGGTGTGGTGGCGCGCGCGGCGGCGCTTCGAGGACGCCGACCTGGCCCCGCTGCAGGCGATCGGCGAGCAGGCCGGGGTCCTCCTGCGCAACGCGCGGCTGCACGAGGCGCTGAACGCGCGCGCGGGCCGCCTGCGGACCCTGACCCGCCTCAACCAGCTCGTCTCCTCGTCGCTCGAGCCGGACGAGGTGCTGGCCGGCATCGCGGCCGCGGCGGCCGAGCTGATGCAGGTGCCGGTGGTCTCGGTGTGGGTGGTCGACGCCGCGCTCAAGCGCCTCGACGCGCGGGCCTTCGCGGGGCCGGCCGGGGTGCCCGACTTTCCGCGCCGCTCGTTCGAGGTGGGAGAGGGCGACGTGGGCTGGGTGGCCACCCAGCGGCGCGTGCTCGAGATCGACGACGTCGCGACCGACGAGCGCGTGACCAACCGGGAGTGGTGGGACGCCCACGGCTTCCGCAGCTTCCTCGGCGTGCCCATCATCTTCCAGGACCTGCTGCTGGGCGTGCTGGTGATGGGCGGCCGGGAGCCGTTCCGCCTCGCCGTCGACGATCACGAGATGCTGGACGTCTTCGTCACCCAGTCCGCCTCCGCGATCGCCAAGGCGCGCCTCTTCCAGGACATCCAGGATCGCCGGCGCCTCACCGAGGACCTCTACGCCCTGACCCAGGCCATGGACCGCTCGATGGACCTGCAGGAGCGCGTGGAGATCTTCGCGGCCTCGGCGCTGCGCGCGCTCAACTTCGAGCGGCTCAACGTCTGGCTCGCCGAGCCCGACGGCGCGACGCTCCGGCTGGTCGCGGGCAGCGACGCGCGACCGGAGGTGGCCCCGCTCCTTCCCCTCGGGCAGGTGGGCGGCTTCCGGGCGGTGTGGGACTCGGGCATCACCCTCATGGTCGCGGACGACGAGCAGCTCGCCCACGTGCCGCCGCTGCCGCCCGAGTGGCACCACCACCCGATCCTGCGCACGCGGCGCTTCGCGGTGGTCCCCCTGCTCGTCCAGGGCCGCCCGGTCGGGGTGGTGAGCGTGGACAACAAGCCGAGCCACCGGCCCATCACCCGCCGCGCGGTCGCGCACCTCGAGCTGTTCTGCCAGCAGCTCGCGACGTCGGTCAACAACGCGCGCCTCTACGGCGAGACCCGGCAGCGGGAGCGCGACGCCACGCTCCTGCTCGAGGTCACCCGCAAGCTCTCGTCGACGCTCGAGCTGGACGCGGTGCTCGACCTGGTGGCCGACGGCACGATCGAGGCGCTCGGCTGCGCGGCGGCCGGCTTCTACCGCTGGGACGCCTCCCGCGGCGGGCTCGTCTTCGTCCGCGGCCGCAACCACCCGGAGAGCTTCTCGCGCCCGCTGCTGATGAAGTCGGGGGAGGGGGTCACCGGGCGCGCCTACGCGGAGCGCCGCCCGGTCTGGACCAACGACCGCCTCGCCGACCCGAGCCTCGCCTACGCGGCCGCCAACGCGGAGGCCATGCGGCGCGACGACGCGCCGCGCGCCTATCTCGCGGTGCCGATCATGATCCGGGACGAGGTCTTCGGGGTCCTGGGCGGCTCCTACTTCGAGCCGCACGCCTTCACCGAGCGCGAGGTGAATCTACTCTCGAGCCTGGCCGCCCAGGGGGCGGTGGCCATCGAGAACGCGCGCCTGTACTCGGCCACCCAGCAGAACCTGGCCGGCGCCGCGCTGCTCAACGCGGCCGCCCGCACGCTGCACCGCACGCTCGACGTCAAGCGGCTGCTGCCCGAGGCGGCCGGGACCCTCGGGCAGACCTTCGGGGCGAGCCGGGTGGGCATCGTGCTGTTCGAGGAGCCGGGGAGCGGGAGCGGCGACGTCATCGCGTGGGGCGACTGGCCTCCCGAGGCGGTGCGCGCGCTCGCCGAGCCGCTCCGCCGCCGCGAGGCGCCGCTGCTGATTCCCGACACCGGGGCCCGCGCGGACCTGCTCCGGGCCGGGCTGGTGGAGCCGGGCGGCGGGCTGGCCGGCTTCCCGGTGCGGGGACGGAGCCGCGTGCTGGGCGGGCTGCTCCTCCAGTTCGCGGGCCCGCGCGCGCTCACCGAGGCCGAGACCCGGCTCCTCGCGGCCTACGCGGACCAGCTCGCGATGGCGCTCGACAACGCGACGCTCTTCGAGAACGCGGAGAACCAGAAGACCCAGCTCGAGCAGGTCTTCGCCTCGACCTCCGACGGCTTCCTGGTGCTCGACCTCGACCGCGAGGTGGTGGCGCTCAACCAGCGCGGCGGCGACCTGCTCGGGATCGCCCCCCACGCGGTGATCGGTCGCCCGTTCGCCCGCCTCGTGGAGGCGATCGGGCAAGTGGTGGACTGGGACGCCGCGGGCGGGCCGGCCCTGGTCGCCGCGCTCGAGCGGGCGGGGGAGAGCGCCGACGGCGACCTCGAGCTGGCGGGCGCGGAGCGGCGGACGCTTCGCTGGATGATCACGCCCACCCGCGACCTGCTGGGGGACGAGGTCGGGGTCACGGTCAGCCTGCGCGACGTCACCCGCGAGCGGGAGATCGACCGCATGAAGACCGAGTTCGTCTCCACCGTCTCGCACGAGCTGCGCACGCCGCTCGCGTCGATCAAGGGGTCGCTGCACCTCCTGCTGTCCGACGAGCAGCTCGTGCTCGACGAGACCCAGCGCCGGCTCGTCGACATCTCGCTCAAGAACACCGACCGGCTCATCCGGCTCATCAACAACATCCTCGACATCTCCAAGATGGAGGCGGGCCACATCCACCTGGACCTCGAGATGCACCAGCCGGTCGACTTCGTCGAGCTGGCGGTGGACGGCATCCGCGGGTTCGCGGAGTCGCGCCGGATCTCGATCGAGACCCAGCTCGAGGCGGACCTGCCGTCGGTGCGCGTCGACTTCGACCGGATGGTCCAGGTGGTGACCAACCTGCTCTCGAACGCGATCAAGTTCTCGCCCGAGCAGGAGCGGGTCACGGTGGGGGTCCGCCGGGCGGGCGCGGATCTGGAGATCTGGGTGAGCGACCACGGGCGGGGTATCGCGCCCGAGGACGTGGGCCGGCTCTTCCGCAAGTTCCAGCAGCTCGACGGCAGCAACGTGCGGGCGGTCGGGGGGACCGGCCTCGGCCTCGCCATCTGCCGCGGGATCGTGGAGGAGCACGGCGGGCGCATCGGAGTGGACAGCCGGGTCGGCGCGGGCGCCACCTTCACGGTGCGCCTGCCGGTGCCGGGCGCGGCCGCCGCGGCCCCCGGCGACGGAGGCCCCCGCCGAGCGGAAGGAGCAGGCGCCGCTGGTGCTGGTGGTGGACGACGAGCCCGACGTCCGCGCGCTCATGCGCGACGTCCTCCAGCTCTCCGGCTTCCGCGTGATCGAGGCGGGGCGCGTGCTCGAGGGCGTCGAGCTGGCGCGGCAGCAGCGTCCCGACGTGATCACGATGGACCTCATGCTGCCCGACCTCGACGGCTTCGAGGCCATCCGGCTCCTGCGGGAGCAGGCCGAGACGCGCGACACCCCGGTGGTGGTGCTGAGCGCGATCGAGGTCGAGCCGGGCGATCCGCGCGCGCTCGGGGCCACCGTCTGCCTCACCAAGCCGTTCAGCTCGGCCGATCTGCTCGGCGCGATCCGCTCGCGCCTGCCGGCTCCGAACGGCGGCGGCGCGTGACCGCGGCGCGCATCCTCGTCGTCGACGACGAGGCGGACATCAGCACCATCCTGACCGTGACCCTGCAGGCGTGCCGGCTACGAGGTCGCGAGCGCGGCGGACGGGATCGAGGCCATCGAGGCCATCCACCGGCAGGCGCCCGACCTGATCCTGCTCGACGTGATGATGCCGCGCTCCGACGGGCTCGAGACCCTCAAGCGCATCCGGCAGCACCCGCCCACCGCGCAGGTGCCGGTGATCATGCTCACCGCGCGGGCCGGCCTCGCCGACAAGATGAAGGGCTTCGAGCGGGGCGCCGACGACTACGTGGCCAAGCCCTTCGAGCCGGCCGAGATCGTGGTCCGGGTGGCCGCCCTGCTCAAGCGCTCCACCCACTCCCGCGTGGTCAGCCCGCTGCTCAGCGTGCTCGGCGACTGGTTCACCACCGAGCGCATGGCGCAGCTCGGCCGCGACCTGGAGGCCGCGCGCGACATCCAGGAGCGGCTGCTGCCCCCGGTGCCCGCGACGGTGGCCGGGCTCGAGGCGGGGGCGATGCTGCGCTCCTCCACCGTGGTGGGCGGCGACTTCTTCGACATGGTGCCGATGGGAGACCGGCGGCTCGGGGTCGCGGTCGGCGACGTCTCGGGCAAGGGGATCCCGGCCGCGCTCCTGATGGTGATGGCGCGCACGCTCCTGCGCGAGATCGCCCGGAGCCTCGACGAGCCGGGGGCGGTGCTGGCCGCGCTCAACCGCTCGCTCTGCCGCGACATGCCGCCGTCCATGTTCGTGACCCTCATCCTGGCGGTGCTCGACGAGAGCGATCCGGGCCACGTGACCCTGTCGAGCGCGGGCCATCCGGATCCGGTGGTGGTGCGCGCCGGCGGCGACGCGTCCGTGGCGGCGCTGGGGGACGCGGCGGGCCCTCCGCTCGGAGTGCTCGACGAGACGCCGTTCGGCCAGACCACGATCCGGCTCGAGCGCGGCGACACCCTGGTGCTCCTGACCGACGGCATCCTCGAGGCGCAGGAGCAGGACGGCGCGCGGCCCGGCACGCGGGTCGTCCTGCCGCTGCTCGCCCGCGAGCGGGCCCTGCCGCCGCAGGCCCTGGCCCGGGCCCTCTGCGAGGACGTGCTCCGCCGGGGCGGCGCTCGCATCCAGGACGACATGACCGTGTTCGTGCTGCGAAATCCCGTGGGGCTTCCCTGATCCGTCTCCTCGCCGCCCTGCTCGCCCTCGTGGCCGGCGTGAGCGTCGCCGCCGCGCAGCCCGCCATCCGTCCCGCCGCGACCGCGGAAGTCGTGGTGCTCACCTCGTTTCCCAAGGAGCTGTTCGAGGCCTACAAGCAGGCCTTCGAGCAGAAGGTGCCCGGGGTGAAGGTCATCGTGAAGCAGCAGCAGACGAACCAGGCGGTCACCTATCTGCGCGAGACGCGGGCCCGGCCGGAGGTCGACGTCTTCTGGGTCTCCGCGGTCGACGCCTTCCAGACCCTCAAGGCCGACGGCCTGCTCGACCGGATCACCCTGCCGCGGGAGACGCTGGCGCGCATGCCGCCCCGGATCGGGAGCTTCCCGCTCCACGATCCCGACGGCACCTACTGGGGCTTCGCGGTCTCGGGCTACGGGCTCATGTGGAACACGCGCTACCTCGCGCTCCACAAGCTGCCCGCGCCGCGCGAGTGGACGGATCTCGCCGATCCGCGCTACTCCGGCCATCTCGTCATCTCGGCCCCGTCGCGCAGCGGCACCACGCACCTCACCGTCGAGGTGATCCTGCAGGCCTACGGGTGGGAGAAGGGCTGGGGCCTGCTCTTGCAGATGGGCGGCAACATGGGCGCGATCACCGAGCGCAGCTTCGGGGTGCCGGAGGCGGTGGTCTCCGGCCAGTACGGCGTCGGGGTGGTGATCGACTTCTTCGGGCTCTCGGCCATCGCGTCCGGGCAGCCGGTCGACTTCGCGTACCCGTCGCTCACCTCGGTGGTCCCGGCCTCGGTGGCGGTGGTCCGGAACGGGCCCAATCCGGCCAACGCCCGCGCCTTCGTCGAGTACCTGCTGGGCGACGAGGGCCAGCAGAAGCTCTTCGCGCCCGAGATCGGGCGGCTTCCGGTGGTGCCCGCGCTCTACGCGCGCGCGCCGAAGGGCTATCCGAATCCGTTCGCGATGAAGCTCGGCGGGGTCGACTTCGACGACAAGCTCTCCTCCGGCCGCCGCAACGTGGTCAACTCGCTCTTCGACCACACGATCACCTTCCGCCACGCCGAGCTGCGCGCCGCGTGGAGCGCGATCCACGCCGCCGACGCGCAGGTGGCGACCGCGCGCCGCGGCGGCCGCGGGGTCGACGCGGCGGTGGCCCAGCTCGCGGAGGCGCGCCGCCTCGCGGGGACGGTGCCGCTCGACGCGGGGCGCGCCTCCGACCGCGAGGTCAACGCCGCGTTCCGCGACAAGCCGGACGTGAAGTCGCGCCTGGAGACCGAGTGGGACAGCGCGGCCAAGGCCGCCTACGCGAAGGCCCGCGAGCTGGCCGAGTCCGCCCCCGCCCGCATCCGCTAGCGAGACTCCGCCGCCGGCTACTGGGTCTTGGCGCGGATGGCCTTGGCCTGCGCCTCGAGCGGGGCGGCCTCCGTCTCGCGGTTGGTCTGCTTGAGAAGCACCGCGTACTCCTCGAGGCTCTCGGCCACGTCGGGATGGTCGGGGCCGAGGGACTTGCGCTGGAGCGTGAGCGCCCACTGGTAGAGGGGCTCGGCCTGCGCGAAGCGGCTCTGGTCGCGATAGAGCGAGGCGAGATCGACGATGCTCGCGGCCACCTGCGGGTGCTCGGGCCCGAGCACCTTCTCGCCGATCGCCTGGGCGCGCCGGAAGATGGGCTCGGCCTGGGCGAAGCGGCCCTGGCGGCGATAGAGGGTGCCCAGCCCGCCCAGGTCGAGGGCGACGCGGGGCGACTCGGGCCCGAGCCGCTTCTCGTCGATCGCGAGCGCGCGCTGGAACGACGGCTCGGCCTCCGCGTATCGGCTCTGCATGTCCTGGGCGAGGCCGAGGACGCGCAGGCTCCGGGCCAGGTCCGGGTGATCCGGCCCGAGCGCCTTCTCCTGGATGGCCAGCGCGCGCCGGGCGAGCGGCTCGGCCTGCGCCGCCTTCCGGCGGAGCATCGCCAGCTCGGCCAGCCCGGTCACCGCCGCCGCCACGTCGGGGTGCTCGGGCCCGAGGGTCTTCTCGCGGATCGCGAGCTCGCGCCGCCCGAGCGTCTCGGCCTCCGCGTAGCGGCCGCGCTCGCGCGCGAGGCCCGCGAGCGGCTCGATCGCGGTGGCCACGTCGGGATGCTCGGCGCCGAGCGTCTTCTCGGCCACCGACGAGCGCGCGGCGGGCGAGCGGCTCGGCGGTCGCCCACCGGCCCTGCTCGACGTAGACCAGGGCCAGCGTGACGAGCGGCGCGATCACGTCGGGGTGCTCGGGGCCGAGGCGCTTCTCGCGGATGGCGAGCGCGCGCTGCGCGAGCTGCTCCGCCTCGACGTAGCGGCTCTGCGGGCGGTAGAGCGCGGCGAGCCCGGCGAGGCTCGTCGCCACGTCCACGTGGTCGGGCCCCAGCACCTTCTCGCGGATCGCGAGCGCCCGACGGCTCCGCACCTCCGCGTCGACGTAGCGCCCCTGCCGGCGCTCGAGCGCGGCCAGCACCTGGAGCGTCTGGGCGACCTCGGGATGCTCCGGGCCGAGGACGCGCTCGTCGATGGCGAGCGCGCGCCGGAGCAGCGGCTCGGCCTGCGCGTAGCGTCCCTGCGCGGTCCCGAGGCTGCCGAGCGCGGTGAGGGTCACCGCCACTTCGGGATGGTCCGGGCCGAGCGCGCTCTCGGCGATGCCGAGGGCCCGGCCGAGCAGGGGCTCCGCCTTGCCGTAGCTGCCGCCCGCCTGGTAGGCCGAGGCCAGCAGCCCGAGGCTCAAGGCCACCCGCGGGTCCTGCGCGCCGCCGGCCCGCTCCGCGCGCTCCAGCGCGGTCGTGAAGAAGCGCTCGGCCTCGGCGTAGCGGCCCAGCTGGTAGGCGCGGTCGCCCGCCGACATGGGCGTCTCCCAGCTCTGTCCGTCGGGAGGGGTCTGGGCCGAGGCGGTCGTGGCGGCCAGCAGGACCGCGAGCGCGGCGAGCGTGTGACGCACGGTCAGTTGCGCTTGCCGGCCTTCGTCAGCGGCAGCGCACCTTCGAGCTCGCCCTTCATCATGGGGTGCTGGTTGCCGCCCACCGCCCGCGATTTCCGGCTGACTTCCTGGGTGAGGTACTCGTAGAGCTCCTGAAGCGAGACGATGCCGTCCCGGTTGAGATCGGCGTATCCCTGCAGGCCGCGCACCAGGTAGTAGGTGAAGAGTCCGTGGCCCAGCTCGGGCAGCTCCACCGACACCTCGGACGGCCGCGAGGCGGTCACGATCGCGCGGCCCTTCGAGCGGGTGAGTCGCTCCAGGAAGATGTCGTCCACGTTGACCGCGCGCGTCTTGGTCGAGGCGAAGGTGCGGCCGCCCGCCGCGCCGCTGTAGCAGGCGTCGAGGAAGACGGTGATCCGCTCGGCCTCGATGCGGGACAGGACGTTCTGCATCTCGTCCATCGGCAGCGCGCTCGAGTAGAGATCGTCGGGATCGGCGTCGCTCGGCACCAGGTACTTGGAGAGTCCATCCCGCTCGACTCCGCGCTGGTCGACCTCGGAGGCGCCGTGGCCCGCGAAGTAGATCACCACCAGGTCGTCCTTGTGCGCCGAGCGCGCCAGGAACGTGCCGAGCGCCCACTTGATGTTGCGCAGGGTGGGCTTGCGCTCGGTCTTGTCGGTGAGCAGGAGGATGTTCTCCTTCTTGAAGCCGCCGGAGGCGATCAGGGTCTGGTAGATCGCGTCGGCGTCCGCCACCGGGTAGCGGAGCTTCGGCACCGCGGTGGACTCGTAGCCGCCGACGCCGATGATCACCGCCCACTGGGTGGAGGGCGGCGGGGGCGCGACCGCGGGCGGGGCCGCGGTCGCGGCCGCCTTCGGCCGCTCCAGGATCACGGTCCGGATCTCCTGGCGCGCGGCCCCGTCCGGCTCGAGCGCGGTGATCACGATCGCGTTCGGGCCCTCGCGCAGGGTGAGGGGGGCGCTGACCGCCATCGACTTCTGCGGGCTGCGCTCGTCCTGCCGGTGCACCTCGGCCCCGTTGAGCGCGACGGTGATGCGGCTGATCCCCTTGCTCGACCGCGCCACCGCGGCCACCACGCTCGCATCGTCGGTCACGCGCGAGCGGTCCTCGGGGTAGCGCACGTCCACCGCCAGCGGCACCGCCTTCTCGAGGTAGATGGTGCGCATCTCCTGGTGCATGGTCCCGTCGATCTCGGCCGCGGTCACCACCAGGGTGTTCTGGCCCTCGACCAGCTTCACCGGCAGGTTGACCGCCATCGCGGGCTGCTGCGAGCGATTGTCCTGCCGCCAGAGCTCGACCCCGTTGGCGGTGACCAGCACCTGGCGCACGCCGGTGCCGCCGTGCACCAGGCCGGCAAAGGTCACCGTCTCCTGGTCCACCCGGGCCTGGTTGGTCGGCGTCGAGATCACGATCCGGAACACGGGGGCGGGTTGCCCCGGCGGGATCGCCGCGACGACCGTGGGGGCCGCGGCCGGGGCCGGCGGCGTGGCCGGAGTGGCCCGCGCGGGCTCCGGTTGGGGCCGGGGATCCGACCGCGGCGGCTCGGGCGTGGCCGGCGCCGGTGCCGCCGGAGCCGGAGGCGCCGGCGCCGCGGCGTGCGGCGGGGGCGACCGGGCTCGCCACGACGGGCGCCCGCGGCGACGGCGGGGGAGTCGGGGTCGGCGCACTCGGCGGCGCGCTCGCGACGGCCGGCGGCGGCGGAGCCGGGGTGCTCGGGCTCGATGACGGCGGTGAGGGGATCGGCGCGCTCAGCGACTGGCGGGGCCGGCGGCACCGCGGCTGGCGGCGCGGGGGTCGGTCGGCGCACTCACGACCGGAGGCGGAGCCGCGACCACCGGAGGAGTCACGGCGGGCCGCGCCGCGCCGGCGCCGGCGGGGCCGGGGTCGGAGCCGAGCTCGGCGGCGAGGCGGGCGCCGCCGCGGCCACCGCGGCGGCGGGCTTGTCGTAGAAGAGCACACGTCCCTGCTGGCGCATGGCGCCGGAGGCGTCGGTGGCGGTGACGATCAGGTTGTTCTCGCCCTCGACGAGCTTGATCGGCATGCTGAGGGCCACGTCCTTGCCGGGCGTGCCCGGCTCCTGCTGCTGGGCGACCTCGGCGCCGTTCAGCGTGATCGCGATGCGAAGCGGACCGGCGCCGCCGATCACCTTGCCGGTGAGCGTGACGCGATCGGTGGCCACGTGGCCCTTGTCCTTGGGGTCGATGAGGACGACGCTCAGCGGGGCCGGACCGGGCCGATCGAGCGCGATCGCCTGGAAGGCGAGCCCGGTCAGGTCGCTGCCGTCGGCCCGCACGATCTGCTGGACCGCGGGGGCGTACCAGAACGCGAGCTCGATCCGTCGCGACTGCGGCGAGGCGGCGAGGAAGCGCGGCTCCAGCACCTGGACGATGCGGTAGGCCTTGAAGGTGCCGGCGGGCACGCGCACGTCCTCGTAGGCCTCGACGCGCCAGCTCAGCCGCACGAGGCTCTGCCCGTACTGCGGGTCCAGCGTCTTGAGGGTGAGCCAGCTCACGCCCCACTGGCCCACGTCGAGCGGCCAGGCGAGCGCCGGCGGCGGCTCGAGCTCGAGCAGGGTCTTGCCGCCGCGGGCGATCTTGGCCACGCCGAGATCGCGGGTGAGGTGGACCTCCCGCCCGCCGTCGGACGCGAACACGTAGCGCTCGTTCTCGATCCGGATCAGGTCGTAGGCCCCGTCGCTCCGGATCCACTTGTCGCCGACCGCATAGCTCGGCCGCTCGGCCCTGGGCGCCTGGGCCCACGCCGAGCCGGCCATCGCCCCGATGAGCACGAGGGCGATGAGGGCGACGGGCAGGCTGCGCTTATTCAGTGGTGTCCACATCACGAGAATCGGGTCTTCTCCGGTCTTATTCGGCCGGTGATGGCAGGCATGGCGCTCCGGACTGCCCTAGAGATTATGCCCATCCGGCCGGGGTGTCAACGAACCGGAAACGGGGAATATCCTTGACTCGCCGGGCCTCCTGGACCAAGGTAAGGGGCGCTTTTCCAGGAGGGTCCAGGAGGGAGCCCATGCACGTGATCCAGACCGCCCGATCGACACGGTTCGCGCTCGCCGCCATCGCGCTCGCCGCCCTGGGCGGCTGCGCCGAGATGCAGGGCAAGGAGGCCGAGGAGCCCACCCGCGCACGCGTGTTCGTCGCCAACGAGAGCTCGAACAACGTGACGGTGGTCGACGGCGAGACCTTCGCGGTCGTCGGCACGGTGGACGCGCGCAATCACGCGACGCACGACCTGGCCGTCTCGCGCGACGGGCGCTGGCTCTTCGCCACCAACCTGGCCTCGGGCCGTCTCTCCGCCATCAACACCAGGGCCATGGAGACGGTCGCCTCGATCGCCACCGGCGATCGGGCCCACGTGGTCACGCTCACCAACGACAACCGGCAGGCGTGGGTGGCCAACATCGGCGACAACACGATCTCGATCGTGGACACCACCAGCTTCCGCATCCTCGGCACCATCGCGGTGGGCAAGGGGCCGACCGGCCTCACCTTCTCGCGCGACGGGCGCTTCGCCTACGTGAGCAACCAGGGCGACAAGACGGTGGAGGTGATCGACACCGCCTCGCACCGCGTGCTGAAGGCGATCCCGGTCGGGACGAACCCGCACTTCCTGGTGCTGGGCCCCGACGGCCGGATCTGGGGCACCAATACCGGCGGCACCGACATCTACGTGATCGATCCCGCCACCCAGGACAAGATCGCCTCCATCAACGTGGGGCCGTCGCCGCAGCAGATCGCCTTCGGCTTCAAGGGCCTGCAGGGGCCGAACGCCTACGTCACGGTGGCGGGGCTGAACCGGGTGGTGGTGCTGAGCGCGGACCCCGCGAACCTGCGCATCCTCGAGCAGATCGACGTCGGCCAGCGGCCCAACGGCATCTCGGGCAACCGCGAGGGCACGCGGCTCTTCGTCGTGCACGAGGTCTCGAACGATCTCAAGGTCATCGACACCGGCAGCAGCGCGGTGCTGGCCACGGTGCCGGTCGGGCGCAAGCCGATCCGCGTCGTGTTCCACGGCAACTGAGGCGCGCGGTGAGCTCTCGAGTCGGCGGTCTGGTGCTGGCGTGGGCCCTCGGCGCGGCGCTCGTCGCGGTGGCGGGCGGTCCGCGGCCCGCGGCGGCGCAGGGCCAGCCGGTGGGCACGGCCCAGAACGCGATCGGCACCCTGGTCATCGTGCGGACGGACGGGATCGAGCATCGGCTGCAGGGGAAGGGGTCGCTCCCGCTCTACGAGGGTGACGTGCTCCGCACCGAGCCCGCGAGCCAGGCCCTGATCCAGCTGCGCCCCGGCACCCCGGTGGCGCTCAACGAGAAGACCACGATCAAGATCCTCTCCCGGTGGGACAAGAGCGTGCCGGGCTCCGGGACGGTCCGCATCCTGAGAGTGAGCCGCGGCGAGCTCTGGGCCAAGGCGGGCTCGGGCGAGCGGCAGCTCGAGGTGGAGACGCCCGCGTCGGTGGTGTCCGGGCGCGACGCCGAGTTCGACCTGAAGGTCGGCGAGGACGGCCAGAGCGCGCTCACGGTGGTGCAGGGGACGGCCGACTTCGGCACGCCGTTCGGGCAGTGCGCGGTGCGGGGCGGGACCGCCAGCGTCGGGGCGCGCGGGGCGGCGTGCACCGCGCCTCAGGCCGCGAACGCGGCGGCCGCGATCGGCTGGAAGCAGGCGGTGTCGCAGTGACGCGGGCGGCGGGTCAGCCGAAGATCAGGTAGAGCGCGAAGCCGAGCAGGCCGAGCCAGACCAGGATCCCGACCGCGGCGGCGCGCTGGCCCTCGGCGGGCTTGTCGCCGCGGCGGCGGCGGCCGATGCCGGTGCTCGTGACGATGATCAGCACGAGCGCGCCAGCCAGGAAGAGCAGATCGACGAAGCTGGACTCGTCGCCCATCTAGGCGGTCGGAAGCCGGTCGACGCTCATCGCGCCGGGGTGGCGAGCGGAGGGCGCGCGATCTCCCGGATTGCGTCGATGCGTGCGCTGCGCTCGAGGGCGTCGGCGTCGAAGACGGCCTCGCGCTGGTCCTGCGAGCGGACCACGTAGGCGGGGCCCGCGCCATCCGGGAAGGCATGGGTGCGCTCGAGCCGCACGACGACGCCCAGCGCGGTGCCGTCCGACATGCGGGTCAGGGTATCACCGACCCGGAAGAAGAAGGTCCAGTCGCTCTGGCCCTTGGAGCGCGAGGGACGCTCGGGAGAGGCCGGCGGGGTCTCCGCCCGTGGCGCCGCGGGCTCGGGTGCGGCGGCGGCTCGCGACTCGGGCGGGGGCGCCGCGATGCGGGGCGAGCGACCCAGCAGCATGGTGAGCGCGACGATCACCGCGAGGAGCCCGATCAGGACGCCGCCGAGCAGCTTGAACCTGAGCGAAGGCATGTCGCTCGACAGAGCAAGAAGAGGGCCAGTGGGCCCGGTAACAAGGACGGACATTTAAGCCGCACGCCCGGACCGGGTCTGACAAAGTCTTGGCACCCGCCTGACAAGCTCTGGAGCGGGAGCCGCTCCGGCCTGCCCAACTGGCTGATTTTGGGCGGGCCGTCGGCTGGCTCAGCTCTTGCTGTGTCACAAGGGCATGATACTGACTGCGGTGCTCACGGTGTTGTTCGTCGGGGTGAGCTCGGCGATGCTCTGGCTCGCCATCGGCGCGGACTAGGGGGAGAATCGCTCATGGACACGCGGGTCGACGAGAAGGTCTCGCTCGAGACGGTGATGAAGCGCGGCGCGCTCGTGTGCGTCGTGGCGATGGGTGGCGTCGCGGTGGGGCTCGCGATCTGGGCGCTCCGCCGCTGGCACGACGAGCGGGAGTACCAGGCGTGGCGGGCGTCGGTGAGCGCGGACCCGTACCGCCGCGACCGCAACGGCTATCCGGTCGGCGCCCAGCTCGGCTTCTCCCGCTCGCGGTAGCGCGCCTCCACGTCGCGCCGCTCCCGTCCGGGCGCGGCACCTGCACTTGCCCGGATCCTCACCTCCCCACTGCTATACTGACGGAAGCATGAGCCCGGCGGCATCCGGCCGCTTCTCCATGTCGAGCGAGGCCGAGGATCTGGCCCGCCTGCGCGCGTGGCTCCGTGAGGCCCTCGAGGGACTGGGAGTGGATCGGGCGACCCGGGCGGAGCTCGTTCTCGCGGTCGGCGAGCTGTGCGCCAACTCCATCGAGCACGCGTACGAGGGGCGGGGCGGACAGCCCATCAACGTGTCGGTCCTCGGGCACCCCGACCGGCTGGTCATCGAGGTGGAGGATTTCGGGCGGGCGTTCGACGCCGACCGGTACGTCGCGCCGGATCTCGACGCGGTGCCGGATCACGGGCTCGGCATCCACCTGGTGCACCGGATCGCGGATTCGGTCGCGATCGACGTGAAGCGAGACCGGGGAACCCGATGGACCCTCGTCAAGTACCGACCGGGCCTCCGCTCGGCCGATGGTTCGATGGACGGCGGCGCACCGCCGTCCCGCTCAGGAGAGACCATGGACATCGAAGTGACCGACTCGGCCGGGATCACGCTCGTCGCTCCGCGGGGTGACCTGGACATGGCGGCGGCCGATCAGATGAAGCGGGCGCTGATCAAGCTGGTGGACGACGGGAAGCGGAAGGTGCTGGTCGACCTGGCGCAGGTGGGCTACGTCGACAGCTCGGGCATGGGGGCGCTGGTGGCGTCGCTGAAGCACGCCCGCACCGTGGGCGGCGAGCTGCGCCTGTGCGCGCTGCAGGACGACGTGCGCGCGATCTTCGAGATGACCCGGCTCAACAAGGCGGTCACCATCCATCCCTCCCGCTCGGAGGCGCTCGGGGCGTGGGCCTGACGCGGCGCCTGCTCGCCCTCGCCCTCGCCCTGGGGCTCGGCGGGACCTCGGTGCCCGCGCGCTCGGTCGCGGCCGCGTCCCCGGTTCGGCCCCTCGCGGGGGTGCGCACCTGGGTCGTCTACTACGGCGACGCGCCGGAGGCGGCGCGGGACCTGGCGCGCTTCGACGTGGTCGTGCTCGATCCGCACGGTCACCCCCCGCTGCCGCTCGTCAAGGTCCACGGCTCGCTCGTGCTCACCTACGTGAGCCTGGGCGAGGTGAACACGCAGCATCCCGAGTTCGCCGCGATCGCGGGGGAGCCGTGGGTGCTGGCCGCCAACCCGAGCTGGCCCGACGCGCGCGGCCTGGACGTGGGGGCGCCCGCCTACGAGCGCTGGCTCCTCGACCGGGTGGTGCCGGCCGCGCTCGCGGGACCGGTCAACGGGCTCTTCCTCGATACCGCGGACTCGGCCCTCGAGCGCGAGCGCGCCGAGCCGCGGCGCTACGCGGGCGCGGGCCAGGCGCTCGAGCGCGTGCTCCGCGAGCTGAAGCGCCGGAACCCGCGGACCCTCCTGCTGATCAACGGCGGCCTCCCGCTCGCGGAGCGGCTCGTGGGCGTCGTCGACGGGGTGGCGCTCGAGTCGGTGTGGACCGACTACGACTTCAAGGCCAAGGCCTACCGGGTGCGGCCCGCCGAGGAGGCGGAGTCCCGCGCCGCGCTGCTGGGCCGCGTCGCCGCGCTGGGGCTGCCCGTGTTCACGCTCGAGTACGCGGCGGCCGACGGCGGCCCCGGGCCCGCGGAGCTCATCCGCCGCTCGCGTGCGCGGGGCTTCGTGCCCTACGTCTCCACCATCGGGCTCGACCGGGTCTCCACCCACACGCTCCGCCCGTGAGCAGGCGGATCTCGCGCCGCGCGCTGCTGGGCGGCTCGGCCGCCGCGGCGGGGGCCCGGGTGCTGGGAGCCCGCGGTCGGGCCGCGGCCGCCGGGGCGGATGCGCCCGGAGAGCTGCCGCGCCACGTGCTGGCGCTCTACAAGTCCTCCGAGCTCGACAACGACGTGCAGGGGCGGCGCCCCAAGACCGCGACCAGCAACGAGGTCCACGGCTGGGCCCAGATGCCGCTCAACTGGCTCGGGCTCATGGTCGAGTACCACGACATCGATCAGGGGCTGCCGGACGAGCGGGTGATGGCGCGCTACCGCGGCATCGTCACCTGGTACCAGACCGAGGAGATCGCGGAGCCGCTCGCCTACCTGCGCTGGCTGGGCGCGCAGATGCGGGCCGGCCGCCGGGTGGTGATCCTCGGCTACCTGGGCGCGCTGCGCGACCGGCGCACGCTGCGCAGCCTCGACCTCGCCGCGGTCAACGAGGCGCTCGCGCCCAGCGGGCTCCAGTTCCTCGGCAACTGGACCGGCAACCAGCACGTCATCGAGCTCCGCCGCAAGGACAAGCGGATGATGGAGTTCGAGCGGCCCGCTGCCCCCGGGCCTGCCGTACTACCAGCAGGTGGTCTGTCGCCGCCCGGACAGCCGGGCCCACCTGGTGCTGGCCCGCCGGGACCTGCCGGACTCCGAGAGCCACATGGTCGTGACCGGCCCGTGGGGCGGGTTCGCGGCCGCGGAGTACGCGCAGTTCCAGTTCCCCGGCGAGGGGGGCGCGCAGTGGTGGATCGATCCGTTCGCCTTCTTCCGGGAAGCGCTCGGCATCGCGGACTGGCCGCGACCCGACACCACGACCCAGTGCGGCCGGCGCATCTTCTACACCCACGTCGACGGCGACGGGCTGCGCAACCGGTCCGAGCTTCGCGGCGGCGCCTCCAGCGGCCAGGTGATCCTCGACGAGATCCTCTCGCGCTACCGGCTGCCCACCAGCGTCTCGGTGGTGGTGGCGGAGGTCGAGCCGACGCTGCTCGGCACCCCCGAGTTCCACGAGCTGGCCCGCGCGATCTACACGCTGCCCAACGTCGAGGCGGGCAGCCACTCCTACACCCACCCGCTCGACTGGGAGAAGCGCACGCGCAGCTTCGCGCCGGCGGGAGTGCCGTACTCGGTGGAGACCGAGACCGCGGGGGCGATCCGCTACATGGAGGAGCGGCTGCTGCCGCCGGGCAAGCGCGTGCGGCTCTTCCAGTGGTCCGGGTCCACGCGGGTCACCGAGGAGGCGATCGCGATCCTCGACCGCCTCGGGGTGCCGAACATCAACGGCGGGGACACCATGCGGGACCGCGAGTGGCCGAGCTACACCCGCGTCGCGCCCCTGATGCGGCAGGTGGGCCGGCACTGGCAGACCTACACCTCGGCCTCGAACGAGAACCTCTACACCCACCTGTGGACCGGCCCGTTCTACGGCTTCCGCCACGTGATCGAGACGTACGAGAACACCGAGCGCCCGCGGCGGGTCGCGCCGGTGAACGTCTACTACCACTACTACTCGGGCGAGCGCGTGGCGTCGCTGGCCGCGCTCCACCACGTCCACGAGTGGGTCCTGCGCCAGCCGCTGGCCCGCATCTTCACGAGCGAGTACCTCGCGATCGTCGCGGGCTTCCGCACCGCGCGGATCGCGCGCGTCCCCGAGGGCTGGCGGATCTCCGGCCACGGCGCGCTCTCCACCGTGCGCTTCGACGACACCCGCGCCCACCTCGACCTCGACCGCTCGTCGGGCGTGCTCGGCTATCTCCACCACCAGGGCGCGCTCTACGTGCACCTGGCCGGCCCCGGGCCCGCGCTCATCGCGCTGCGCGACCGGCCGCCCGCGACCGCCTACCTGGTGCAGGCCAGCCACCGGGTCACCGCCTGGAAGCGCGACGCGGGCCGCGTGGCGCTGACGCTCTCGGGGCTCGGCGAGAAGGTCGTCGAGCTGGCCGGGATTCGCGGCGGATCGCGAGGTCGCGGTGGAGATCCGCGAGCCGGCCGGGATCGCGGCGGGTGCGCGTGCGCAGCGGGGCGGACGGGCACCTCACGGTGCGCGCGGGCGAGGCGAACGACGTGGAGGTGCGGGTCGGGTGAGCATCGAGCGCTGGAAGCTCGGGCTCGCGGTGCTCGTCACCCTCGGACTCCTCGCGCTGTCGGTGCCGTGGGGCGCGGACCTCGGGCTGGGCCTACCTGGCCGACCGGCAGTACGCGCTGGCCGAGCGGATGTTCGCCCGGGCGCTCGACGGCGACCGGGGGGACGCGGACCTCTGGCTCGGTCTGGCCGCGGCCTACGCGGCGCTCGGCGATCCGGACCGACAGATCGCGACCCTGGAGGCGGCGGCGCGGGAGGTGCCCCGACGCCGGGATGTCCGCCTGCAGCTGGCCGACGTCTACCGGGACAACAAGAACCCGGCCGCCGCGGCGCGCGTCCTGGAGGAGCTCACCGCCGAGCCGCATCCGGACGACGGCCCGCTCCTCGACCGCCTGCTCACCCGCTACCTCTGGGTGGGCGACTACGAGCGGCAGCTCGGCGTGCTGCGCAAGCTCGTCGCGCTCGAGCCCACCGATCTCGCGGTCGTGACCGACCTCGCGTCGGTGGCCCGCAGCCTGAACCGGCAGGAGGAGGCGCTGACCGTGCTCGAGGCGTACGTGCGGCGGCGGCCCGGCGACGCCGAGGGGCGGCGCTGGCTCGCCCAGGTCTACGACTCGCTCGGGCAGGGGACGCTCGCGCTCGAGCACTGGAAGGTGCTGGCGCGCCTCGCCCCCGGCGACATCGAGGCCCGCGACCGGCTGCTCCCGGCGCCGGGTGGCGCTCCGCGCGAGGAGGAGCTCGCCCTGCTGGAGCGCCGCCGCGAGGCGGAGCCGCGCGACGAGGCGGTGCGACAGCGCCTGGTCGCGCTCTACCGGGCCGCGGGCGACGGCCCGCGCGCGATCACCGTCCAGCGCGAGCTGGCCGCGCTCCGGCCCGCGCGATCCCGAGGTCCTGGTCGGCCTGGGTCGGCTGCTGGTCGAGCAGGATCGCGGGCCGGACGCGATCCCGCTCTACGAGCGGGCCCTCGAGATCGCCCCCGACCGCGCTGGACGACGCGCTGGCCCTGGCCCAGCTCTACGAGTGGGCCAACGATCCCCGGCGCGCGCTGGCCCTGCTCGAGCGGGTGGCCCGCGCGCGCCCGGCCGACCGGGCGCTCCAGGAGCGCGTGGCCGCGCTCGCGCGGGGCACCGACGACAGCCCGGCGGCCCTGGCCGCGCTCGATCGGCTCGCCGCGGCGCGGCCGGAGGGGCCGTACGCGCAGCAGGCCATCGACGCCCTCGTGGGCGCCAACCGCCTGCCGGAGGCGATCGCGCGCCAGCGGCGCATCGCGGAGCAGGCGCCGACCGCGCCGGGCCCCGCCCTCCGCCTGGCCGAGCTCTACGGGTGGAACGGCCAGGAGCGCGAGGCCATCGCGGTGTACGAGTCGCTCGATCGGGCGGGAACGCTGCCCGAGGCCTCGCTCGCCCGCCTGGCCGAGCTCTACCGGTTCCAGGGGCGCTCGGCCGATCTGCTGCGGGTGGCCGATCGGCTGCTCGCGCGACGGCCGGACGACGCCGGCCTGCGCGACGCCGCGAGCGAGGCGGCCGAGGCGCTGGGGCGGCCGGCCGACGCGCTCCGGCTGCTGCAGCCGGTCGCGGAGCGCCGGCCGCTCGACGAGGGCTTCGTCCTGCGCTATCTCACGCTCGCGGTGCAGGCGGGCCGGCCCGACGAGGGCCTGCGCGTCCATCGACGGTTCGCCGCGTCCGCCGGCGCGCCCTATCGCGTCAAGGCGGGCCGGCTCCTCACCGATCTCGGCCGGAGCCAGGACGCCATCGCCGAGTACGAGGCCGCGCTCGCGGGGGGGCTGGGCGAGGGCGACGAGGCGGTGCGCGCGCGGATCGCGCTGGCCCAGCTCTACGACGGAAGCGGCGCGGGCGAGCCCGCGCTGCGCCAGTGGGAGGGGCTGATGCGGACCCGCCCGCGCGATCCGCAGGTGCTGCGCGAGGTCGGCCGCCGCAGCCTCGCGGCCTCGCGCAACGACGTGGCCCTGCGCGCCTACCGGGCGCTGCTCGACGTGCAGCCGGACGACGCGGAGGCGCTCAAGCGCGCCGGCCAGCTGATGGCCTGGAGCAACGACGGTCGCGGCGCGCGGGCGGCGCTCGAGCGCTTCAACCGCGTGAAGGGGGGCGACTACGAGGTGCACTACCTCCTCGGCGAGCTCTACACCGCGGAGCACGACGAGGAGCGCGCGCGGGCCGAGTACGAGCGGGCGCTCCGCCTGCTGCCCGCCCGGCCCCGCTGACCGAAAGCCGGCGCCGCGGTCCGTCTTGAACCGGGCCGACGGCCCCGCCATACTCGCCGGATGGCCCGGCTCCGCTCGCTCCGCCTCGCGTCCGTGCTGATCGCGGGCCTGCTCGCTCTCTGGCCCGCTCCGGGGCGGGCCCAGACCCCGGTGCCCGGCGCGCCGGAGGCCCCGTCGGCGCCGGCCACCGGAGCCGCCCACGACCGACGCGCCCGAGGCCGAGACGCTGCGGGCGCGCATCCAGGCGCGGCTCGGGCTCGTGGAGGAAGCGCTCGCCACCTATCGCGCGCTGCTCGCGCGGTACCCCGACGATCGCCGCCTGCGCGAGGACTACGCGGAGGTCATGGTGGACGCGGGCCTGCTCGACCAGGCGGCCCCGCTCGTCGACCGGTACCTGGCCGAGGACCCGACCTCCGCGCGCCTGCGCCGCCTGCGCGCGCGGATCGACCTCGCGGCCGGCGCGCCCGCGGCGGCGGGCCGGCGTCTCGACGCGCTCGCGCGCGAGCAGCCTCAGGACACCGGGCTCACCGCCGATCTCGCCGCCGCGGAGCTGGCCGCGGGACGCTGGAACCGCGCGCTCGACCTGTACGGGCGCCTGCTCGACGGCGATCCCGAGAACCGCGACGCGCTCGCGGCCTATCGCGACATCCTCCTCGGGCACGCGCCGCGGATCGAGCTGACCCACTACTCGCTCCTGCAGCAGGCGGCCACCCATCACGTGGAGGAGGCCGCGTGGCGCGGGTGGCTCTCCGACCGGTGGTGGCTCCGCGCGGGCACGCGCTACGGCAGCTATCACCAGGAGCGCGTGATCGGGCAGCCCTCCTTCACCGAGGAGGTGTGGACCGCGCTCGCCACGGTCGGGTTCCAGCCGACCCGCACCGTCTCGCTCTGGGGCGGGCTCGAGGAGTCGCGGCGGCGCGAGGACATCTTCCGCACCACCGGGCGCCTCGGCGCGGGCTACGACGACCAGCGGGCCACCCTCGCCACCCTCGAGGTCGCGGTCCGCGAGCTGCTCACGAATCCGGTGGTGGCGCTGCCGCGCAACGGCACGACCGACCGGGTGACCGCGGACGTGGCGCGCCGCGTCCTCGTGCCGGTGGTGCTGGCCGCCCACTACGATTTCCGCCACTACCGGATCTCCGACGAGGATCTCGGCAATCGCTGGGAGGCGGCGGCGCGGGCCGAGATCGAGCTGGTGCGGAGCCGGGTGCAGGTGACCCTGATCCCTCAGGTCTTTTTTTCCGAGTACACGCCCACCGCGGGCAGCCCGCTGCGGGACGCGGTCACGTTCCTCCGTCGAGAGGACATCGTGGCGATCGGGGCGCTGGTCGGCTGGGACGTCACCCCCGCGCTCCGCCTGCAGGCGGGCTCGGTCGGGCGGCGCGATCTGCACCGGTCGCTCACGTCGTGGGAGGTCACCGGCGAGGGCCGGTGGCGAATTCGCCCCTGGCTGGAAGGACGCGTGCTCTATACTCGCAACACCGAGTCCACCACCGTCGGCGGCCAGGAAGAATCGTTCCTCGGGCGCCTCGACATCCTGTACTGAGAGACCCTATGTGGCGGCGTTCGCGGGCGGTCGTGCTGGCGATCGGCGTGCTCACGCTGGTCGGATGCGCGAGCACCGTGCAGGACTGGGTCAAGCCCGGCGCGGCCCGGGTCACCCGCGTCGCGGTGCTCCCGCTCGAGAACCAGACCTCCTCGCTGCGCGCGGGGCAGGTGGCCAGTGACCTCCTGGTCTCCGAGATCCTGGCCACCGGGGCGATGACGGTGATGGATCCGAGCGAGGTCGCCGATCTCCTCCGGCGCGAGAACCTCGATCCGGCCGACGCGGGCCGCCTGCCGTCGGCCCAGCGGGTCGGCCGCCTCCTCCAGGTGAGCCACGTCCTGCAGGGCTCGGTGACCGAGTACCGCTACAAGCCGGGTCTCTCCGAGACGCCCGCCGTCGGCGTGACCGCGCGACTGGTCGACGTCGCGTCCGGCGAGGTGGTGTGGACGTCGAGTCACGCCCGCCTGGGCTCCTCGTGGCTGCGCGAGGACGGCCTCGCGCGCGTCGCCCAGCGGGTGGCCCACGACATGGCGGCCCACCTGACCGCCGCCCTGGGCGACGCCCGAGCGCGGTAAGCGCCGGGTGCTCGCCGCCCTTCGCCGCGCCCAACCCTACCTGCTCGAGCTGGGCGCCGGGCTGCTGCTGCTCGTCGTCGTCAACGTGGTGCTGCGCCCGCGGGACCCGGGCTTCCTCGACGTGCAGCCGAATCCGGCCCTCGTGCTGGTGGTGGTGCTCGCGGGCCGGCACGGGCTGCGCGCGGGGCTGGTGAGCGGCCTCGTCACCGCGGCGGCGGTCGCCGCGTGCGTGGCGGTCCGCATGGACCACGCGAGCTGGAGCGAGCTCCGGAGCCTGCCCCGCTACGTGACGCCGCTGCTGCTGATCGGGACCGGCTTCGGGGTCGGCGCGCTCCGCGAGACGCAGCTCCGGAGGACGCGGGCCCTCGAGGCGCAGGTGGAGGGGCTCGAGCAGGAGCTGGCCGACCAGGCGGTGCGATTCATGGCCGCGACCGAGGCCAAGCACGAGCTGGAGCGCCGGGTGGCCGACGAGCGTGCGTCGCTGTCGAGCCTCTACACCGCGGCGCGCGCGCTCGAGACCCTCGACGCGGAGCGCCTCTACCCGGCGATCGCGGCCACCGCCCGGCGGTTCCTCCAGGCCGACGCCTGCCAGTGCTACGTGCTCGACGGCGACCGCCTGCGCCTGCGCGCCGCCGAGGGGCCCGCGCCGGAGCGCCCCGAGATCGCCCCCGACGACGGGCTCGTGGGGCTCGCGGTCCGCCTCGGCCGTCCGGTCAGCGTGCGGGACTACACCACGATCGGCTCGCTCGAGGACCTGCAGGGCGCGGAGCTGCTGATGGCGGCGCCGATGACGTCCGCCGAAGGCGCCCTGCTCGGCTGCATCACGGTCACCAAGCTCCCGTTCCTCCGGCTCACCCCGGTGTCGCTCGATCGCCTCGGCCTCGTCGCGGACTGGGGGGCGCGGACCCTCGAGAACGCGCGCACCCACGAGCAGACGCTCGCGCGGACCATCGAGGACGAGCTGGTGCGCGCCTACACCTACGCCTACTACCAGCGGCGCATCCACGAGGAGGAGGTGCGGGCCGACCGCTACGGCCGCCCGCTCGCGGTGGTGATCTTTCGCATCCACCGCTTCGGCGCGGTGGCGGCGGACCGCCGCGCCGACCTGGGACGCGTGCTGTCGCTCGTGTTCTCGCGCACCCTGCGCGACGTCGACATCGTGTGCCGCTACGCCACCGAGGACGCCTTCGCGATCATCCTGCCCGAGACCGCGCCCACGCGCGCGGAGGTGGTCGTCGACCGCCTCTCGAGCGAGATCCGGAACTTCCACTTCGCCCCCTACGCCGACGACGAGCAGGATCTCGAGTTCTCCGCCCGCGTGCTCGCGGTGCGCGAGCGGCCCGGCGGGGTGACCTCGTGATCCGGGCCCTGGCCGGGCTCGCGGAGCTGGTGGCGGTGGGGGCCGCGCTCGCCTCATGGTGGCCGCTCGCGCTGGTCGCCCACGTGGCCGCCGCGTGGCTCGCCGGCCGGGGCCTCGAGAGCGCGGCGGCGCGACGAGCGGCTCCTGGTGGTGGCGCTGGTGCTGGCGCTGCCGGTGCTCGGTCTGGTCGGGCTCGGCGCCATCCGCGTCTGGCAGCGCCGGGCCCCGCCCTCCGGCCTCTACGCGGGCGCGCACTCGGAGATGGCGGGCCTGCCCGGCCCGGGGCAGGCGCCCGAGCCGGTCGACCGCGTCTTCGAGTGGCTGCAGGCGCAGGTCTCGGTGCAGCCGGTGGCCGACCTGATCCGCGCCGCCGACCCGCGCACGCAGCGGTGGGGCATCGGGCTCCTGGCCAAGCGCGGCGACGGCCCCGCGGTGGAGCTGCTGCGCGAGGCGCTGCAGGCGCCCGACCGCGACACCCAGATCGCGGCCTCCGGCGCGCTCCAGCGGGTCGAGGAGCGGCTCGCGCAGCGAATCGGCCAGGCGCAGGAGCAGCGGCGTCTGGACCCCGAGTCGGCGGAGCGGGCGATGGCGATGGGGGACGCGTGCCTCGCCTACCAGGAGAGCGGGCTGCTGGACGCGGCGATGGGCCGCCACTGGCTCGGCGAGGCGGAGGCCGCCTACCGCGCCGCGCGCGCGCGCCGTCCCGACTGGCCGCCGCCGGCCCGGGCGCTGGCGCGGGTGCTCCTCGCGCTGGGCCGGATCGACGAGGCGGAGCACCTCGCGGTGGAGGCGCGCGCGGCGGCGCCGTCCACCGAGATCGACCTGCTCCTCTCCGAGATCCTCTTCCGCCAGGGTCGCTGGCGCGAGCTGCAGGAGGTCTCGCGCGACGCGGTGGCCGCGGGGCGCGCCGACGAGCTGCTGCGCTGGTGGGCGGGGGAGCCCGCGGCGTGAGCGAGCGCCCGGCCGACATCTGCCTGATCCTCGAGGGCACCTACCCCTACGTGACCGGCGGGGTGTCGTCCTGGATCCACCAGCTGGTCAACGCGCTCCCCGAGCTGCGCTTCGCGATCTTCCACATCTCGGCCACCCAGGGGGAGGCCCACGAGCCGCGCTACAAGATGCCGCCCAACGTGGTGAGCCTGGTCGACGTGGGCATCCACGGCGGCGACGAGCCGGCGCTCAAGGGCGAGGTGACCGAGGCGGCGGCGTGGGAGACGATCTGGCGCTACCACGAGGAGATGAAGGACGGGCGCGCCGACGGGCTCGAAGGGCCTCCTGCGCCAGATCTCGCCGCACGCGGGGGCGGGCCCGTCGGTGCACGACTTCATCTACGGCAAGCCCTCGTGGGAGATCGTGCGACGGCTCTACGAGTCGCGCGCCCCCGACATCTCGTTCCTCGACTACTTCTGGACCTGGCGCTTCACCCACCTGCCGATCTTCCGGCTGCTGCACGCCCCGGTGCCGGAGGCGGCGGTCTACCACACCGTGTCCACCGGCTGGGCCGGGTTCGTGGCCGCGGTGCAGCGCGTGCGCCGCGGCCGGCCGATGCTGCTGACCGAGCACGGCATCTACTCGCGCGAGCGCC
The DNA here is from genome assembly GCA_963841755.1 of uncultured Candidatus Rokubacteria bacterium. Lineage (GTDB taxonomy): Bacteria > Methylomirabilota > Methylomirabilia > Rokubacteriales > CSP1-6 > CAMLFJ01. The sequence goes on along the minus strand of CAWJDX010000017.1, from coordinate 119,998 downwards.
GGATGGAGATCGACCAGGCGGAGTGGATCTACGTGCAGCGGCAGGCGCCCATGACGCTCTCGGCCGGGCCGGGCTTCTTCAAGGAGCTGTGGGCGCGCCTCTTCGAGCGCCTCTCGCGGATCACCTACGTCCAGGCCGACCGCATCGTGACGATCTTCGAGGGCAACCGCCAGGCCCAGATCCGCGACGGCGCCGATCCGGCCAAGACCCTGGTGGTCCCCAACGGGCTCGACGTCGGGCCGCTCTCGGCGCTGCCGCGGGTGGAGCCGGCCGCGGGCGAGTTCCGCATCGGCTTCGTCGGGCGGGTGGTGCCCATCAAGGACGTGAAGACGTTCATCCGCGCGGTGAAGATCGTCGTCACCGCGCACCCGGGGGCGAGCGCGGTCATCGCGGGCCCGGGCGACGAGGACCCGGAGTACCTCGCGGAGTGCCAGGCCCTCGCCGCCACCCTCGGCGTCGGCCGAGCGGGTGGAGTTCACCGGGCGCGTCGACGTGAAGCAGATCTACCCGCGGGTCGACGTCCTCGTGCTCACCAGCATCTCGGAGGGCCTGCCGCTCGTGATCCTGGAGGCGGCCGCCGCGGGCATCCCGGTGGTCTCCACCGACGTGGGGGCCTGCCGCGAGCTGCTCGAGGGCCGGCTGCCCGCGGACCGGGCGCTCGGGGCGAGCGGGCTCGTCACCGGCCTCGCCGACCCGGCCGCCACCGCGCGGGCCATCCTCGATCCTCGCCCGCGACCCCGGGCTCTGCGAGGAGATGGGCCGGGCCGCGCGGGCGCGGGTGCGGGCGCACTACCAGGAGTCCGACCTGATCCGTCGCTACCGGGAGATCTACGCCGATCTCCTGGGCGCGGCCTGAGCGAGCGGCGCCGGTGGCCGGCATCGGGTTCCGCCTCAAGCGCCTCATCGTCGAGGAGGGCGGGACCGGGTGGCTCCGCGCCCACCTCTACGGAGCGGTCCTCTCGGCGGGGCCCTGGCTGCTCTCCATCTGCACGCTCGGGTCGCTGGCCCTGCTCTCGCGCGACCTGATCGGCGATCTCGGCCACGCGCGCTTCCAGGTCATCGTGGTCTACACCTACACGTTCTCGCTCGTCACCACCGGGGCCGCCCACATGGTGGTGACGCGCCAGCTCGCCGACGAGCTGTACGTGGGCCGGCTCGGGGCGCTGGTGGTCTCCTACCGCGTGACCATCGCCGCGACCGCGCTCGCCCACCTGGCGCTGGGCACGCTCGTCTACTCGCTCGCGCCCGGCCTCGAGCCCGCGCTGCGCCTCTTCGGGGTGATGCTGCTGGTGGTCGTCTCGTGCACCTGGATGGTGATGATCTACCTCGGCGCGGCCCAGGACTACGCGAGCGTGGTGACCGCGTTCTTCCTGGGCAACGCGGTGAGCCTCCTCGGGGCGCTCGCCCTCGGGCGGTACCTCGGCACGAGCGGGTACCTGGCCGGGTTCCTGGTCGGGCAGGCCGGCATCTTCTTCGTGCTCTGCGCCCGGGTGGAGCGCGAGTTCAGCCTGGTGCGCGTGCCGGAGTCGGTCGATCTCACCCGCGCGTTCGTCCAGTATCCGGAGCTGATCGCGGCCGGCCTCCTCTACAACGCGGCGATCGCGGTGGACCGCGTGGTGTTCTGGATCGGGCCCACCGGGCACCCCATCGTGGGCTGGTTTCGCGCCTCGCTGTACGACAGCCCGATCTTCCTGTGCTACCTTTCGGTGGTGCCGGCGCTCGCGATCTTCCTGGTCAGCGTGGAGACGGACTTCTACGATCGCTATCGCGAGTACTACGGCGTCGCGACCAAGCACGGCACCCTCCGCCAGGTGCTCGAGGCCAAGCGGGCGATGACCGCGTGCCTGCGCGACAGCCTGCGACGGCTGCTGGTGGCCCAGGCCCCGGTGACGCTCCTGCTGATGGCGCTCGCTCCGTGGATCGCGGACGGCCTCGGGCTGGACCGCCTGCAGGTGTCGATCCTGCGCTGCGGCCTCGTCGGCGCGGTGCTGCACGTGCTCTGCCTGTTCGGGGGCATCGTGCTCCTCTACTTCGACCGCCGCCGCGCCGCCGCCGAGGTGGCCGCGGTCTTCCTCGCGGCCAACCTCCTCCTCACCGTCGCCACCCTCGTCGTCGGGCCGCGCGCGTACGGCCTCGGCTATCCGCTCGCCGCCCTGCTCGGCTGCGCGTGGGCGTACCGGCGTCTCGAGCAGACCCTCGCGGATCTCGAGTACCTGACCTTCGCCGCCCAGCCCATGGTGCCCGAGGCGCCGGCCGTCGAGTCGAGCCACCCCGCGTCCGCCTGATGGGGCCGCGCTCGGGCGGGGAGGCCGCGCTGGTGGCGGCCCTCCTGACCCTGCTCGCGGCCGCCATCGTCTATCCGCTGCTCCAGGTCCTCTCGGTGGCGGTCCTCGACTCGGGCTGGCCCACCATCCGCCCGCTGCTCGCCTTCTTCGCGCGCCCGCTCTTCCGCGAGGCGCTGGTCAACACCCTGCTGGCCGGCGTGCTCGCGGTGCTGATCGGCAGCGTCATCGCGGTGCCCCTCGCGGTCCTCACGGTGCGCTACCGCTTCCCGGGCCGGACCCTGATCGGGGTGCTCGGGGTGCTGCCGCTCGTGGTGCCGCCCTTCGTGGGCGCGGTCGCGTTCCAGCAGATCCTGGGACGGAGCGGGACCGTCAACCTGCTCCTGCGGGAGCACGCGGGGGTCACGGTGCCGTTCATGGAGGGGCTGCCGGGCGTGGTGCTGGTGCAGAGCCTCCACTACTTCCCGTTCATCCTGCTCAACACCGCGGCCGCGCTCGCGGGGCTCGACCGCTCGCTCGAGGAGGCGGCCCAGAACCTCGGCAGCTCGGGCCTGCGACTCTACCGCCGGGTGCTGCTGCCGCTCGCGCTGCCCGGCTACGCGGCGGGCGCCCTGCTCACGTTCATCCGGGTGATCGACGACCTCGGCACCCCGCTCATGCTCAACTACACCCGGCTGCTCGCGCCCCAGGCCTACGTGCGGGTGACCACCATCGGGCTCACCGACGTCGACGGCTACGTGATCTGCGTGATCCTGGTGGCCCTGTCGCTCGGCGCGCTCTGGCTGTCGAAGGCGGTGGTGGCCCGCGGCGAGTACGCGGCCCTCGGGCGGGGCGGGGAGGCGCCGCCGATCCGGCTGGGCGCGCGCGGGACCGCGCTCGCGTGGCTGCTCGCCGCGCTGCTGCTCGGCCCGGCCCTGCTGCCCCACGCGGGCGTGCTGCTCCTGTCGATCTCGCGGGTGTGGAGCCTCTCGCCCCTGCCGACGGTGTACACGCTCGGCCACTACGAGGAGATCCTCGTCCGCTCCCCGCAGTTCATCGCCAACACCCTGCGCTACGCGGGCCTCGCGGCCCTGATCGACGTGGCCCTGGGCGCGGTGATCGCCTGGCTCCTGGTGCGCGGCCGGGTCGCCGGCCGGCGCTGGCTCGACACCCTCGCCACCATCCCGCTCGCCATCCCCGGGGTGGTGATCGCCATCGGCTTCCTCCGCGCGTTCGGCGGCTTCGTGGTGCCCGGGCTCGGCGACCCGCTCACCTCGACGTGGCTCGTGCTCGTGATCGTGTACGCGGTGCGCCGCCTGCCCTACGCGGTGCGCGGGGCCCACGCCGCGCTCCAGCAGCTGTCCCCCGCGCTCGAGGAGGCGGCCCAGAACCTGGGGGCGAGCCGCCCGCGGACCTTCAGGCGGATCACGCTGCCGTTGATGGCGCGTGGGCTGCTGGCCGGCGGCCTGCTCGCGTTCATCAGCTCGGCGGTGGATCTCTCGTCGACCATCCTGCTGGTGCCCCGGGTCGAGCTCGGCCCGCTCGCCTACGGGATCTATCTCTACATGCAGTCCGCGGTGGGACGCGGTCCGGGCGCGGCGCTCGGCGTGGTCGCGATCGTGCTGGTGGCGGTGGGGACCTGGGCCGCGACCGGGCTGGCGCGGCGCTCGGGCGCCGCGCTGTTCCGGAGCTGATCGCGATGGCGCCGCGGACGCGCGCGGAGTGGGTGCTGCCGGCCTCGATGCTGATCGGCACCTTCGCGTGGTCGTTCATCTACGTCAGCCTGCCCTTCCACATCCAGAAGATGTCCACCCTCGACCCGGCGTCCACGCTGCGCTGGACCGGCTGGATCCTCGGGATCAGCCCGCTGATCACCGTCATCACCGCGCCGATCTCGGGCCGGCTGGGCGAGCACATCGATCCCAAGCGGGGCTTCATCGCGGTGCAGGCCTTCCAGGGGCTGGGCTTCCTCGGCATGGCGCTGGCCCGCACGCTGCCCCAGATGCTCGTCGCCCGCATGCTGCTGGGCCTCATGGGCGCGGTCTCCACCTTCGCGTTCATCATGGTGGGACGCTCGGGGGGCGACGTGCGGCGCCAGGTCTCCTACATCCAGTCCGGCATGACGCTCGGCCAGGTGCTGGGGCCCGCCGCGGGCGCGCTGGTCGCGGCGCGGGTGGGCTTCCAGCTCTCGTTCATCCTGGGCGCCTTCATGCTCTGGGGCTGCTCGGCCCTCGTCTCGTGGGGCGTGCCCGCCGGCAAGCCGCGCGACGCGGCGGCGGCGGGCGGGCGCGCCCACCTCGCTGCGGGAGCTGGTGACGGTGTCGCTGGTGGTGCTCGCGGGCTCCACCCAGATCTTCTTCCTCACCTCGATCCTGCCCCAGATCCTGCCTCCGCTCGGGGTCGCCCCCGAGTCCACCCTGGAGGTGGGCGGCTTCCTCATCTTCGCCACCGGCATCGCGGCCTCGCTCGGCTCGATGGCGGCGCCGCGCCTGGCCGATCTCATGGGAGACCGCCGCGCGGTCCTGTGGTTCCTGGTCGGCTCCTCGGTCTTCCTGGCCGCGCTCTCCGCGGCCAACCACGTGTGGAGCTTCGGGGTGCTGCGCTTCCTGCAGGTGCTCTGCATCGCGCCGGTGTTCCCGCTCTCGGTGGCGGCCATCGCGCAGCGGGCGTCCGGGGAAGCCATCGGATTCGTCAACTCGGCGCGGATCGGGGCCGCCTTTCTCGGCCCGGTGGTGGCGACGACGCTGCTCTCGTCGATGCCGCCCGCCGCGGTGTACCTGGTGCTGGCCGCGCTCGGCCTGGCCGTCGTGCCGCTCGTGGCGCGCATGGACCGTCGGTCGCGGCTCCGGACGCCGGGAGGAGGGGAGACGTCGTGAGCGCGGAGCAGCTGGTCCGGCTGTCGGAAGTGCGCATGGAGGGCGTGAGCAAGCGCTACGGCGATCACTGGGCGGTGCGGGACGTCTCGCTCTCGATCCGTCCCGGCGAGTTCTACACCCTGCTGGGGCCGTCCGGCTGCGGGAAGACCACGCTGCTGCGCCTGCTCGCCGGCTTCATCACCCCCGACGAAGGCCGCATCGTGGTCGACGACGAGGTCATCGACGCGGTCCCGCCGTGGAAGCGCAACCTCGGCATGGTCTTCCAGCACTACGCGCTCTGGCCCCACCTCTCGGTGTTCGAGAACGTGGCGTTCGGGCTCCGCGAGCGCGGGGTCGCGGGCGCCGCGCTCGCCGAGCGCGTCGCGGCCGCGCTCCGGCAGGTGGGGCTCGGCGGCTTCGAGGCGCGCCGGCCGTCGCAGCTCTCGGGCGGCCAGCAGCAGCGGGTGGCGCTCGCCCGCACCCTGATCGTCGAGCCGCGCCTGCTCCTGCTCGACGAGCCGCTCTCGAACCTGGACGCGGTGCTGCGCGCCCAGATGCGCCTCGAGCTGGGGCGCCTGCATCGGGACGTGGGCATCACCACCATCTACGTCACCCACGACCAGGCCGAGGCCCTGGCGCTGTCCACCCGCATCGCGGTGCTCCACCAGGGCCGCATCGTCCAGGAGGGCAAGCCGGAGGAGATCTACTGGCGGCCGCGGAACCGCTTCGTGGCCGAGTTCGTGGGCGCGGCCAACCTGCTGCCGGTGCGGGTGACCGAGGTGCGCGACCTCGGCGTGATGGTGGAGACCGCGGGCGGCTCGCGGGTGCCGGTGGCCTCGGGGGGGCATCCGTGGACGGTGGGGGCGACCGGCCTGCTCTGCCTGCGGCCGGAGGCGCTGCGGATCGAGGAGTCGGAGCGCGCGGCGGGCGGCATCCGCGGCAAGGTGTCCGGCCACGTGTTCGAGGGATCGCGGCAGCTCTACGACGTCGCGATCCCGGGCGGCGCGGTGCGGGTGGAGATGCTGACCTCGGCCCAGCTCGGGCAAGGGATTCAAGCCGGGCGACGACGTCAAGATCGAGATCTCGCCCGAGACCTCGGTGCTGCTGCCCGCCGAGTCCTGACATGCTATCTTCGCCCCGGGAGACCCCGCCATGACCGACATCAGCCCCCAGGATCTGAAGGCGCGACTCGATCGCCATGAATCCCTCGTGCTGCTCGACGTGCGCGAGGACTGGGAGACCGCGCTCTGCCGCCTCGCCAACGCCACCCACATCCCGATCGAGGAGATCGAGTTCCGCACCGCGGAGCTGGACCAGGCCGACGACATCGTCGTGTACTGCCACCACGGGGTGCGCAGCGCCGCGGTGGCCAACTTCCTCCGCCAGCAGGGCTTCAAGGCGGTCAACCTGCAGGGCGGCGTCGACCAGTGGGCGCGCGCCATCGATCCGACTATGAAGCGCTACTTGATGGGGAAGCGCTACTGATGAGCACGCGGTATCGATGACCGGCTTCGTCCGGGTCGAGCGCGAGGGCGCGTGCGCGTGGGTCACCCTCGACCGTCCCCCGCTCAACCTGATCGTGCCCGAGATGGTGGAGGGGATCCGGAGCACGTTCGAGGCGCTGCGCCGCGATCCGGGCGTGCGCGCGGCGGTGATCACCGGGGCCGGGCGCGCGACCACCGCGGGCATGCAGCTGCAGGTGCTGCGCGAGCTCACCCCCGCCGGCGCGAAGGCCTTCATCGCGAGCCTGCACGAGGCGATCGGCCTGGTGCACGACGCGCCCTTTCCCACCGTGTGCATGGTCAACGGGGCCTGCCTCGGGGCGGGCTTCGAGCTGGCCATGGCGTGCGACCTGCGCACCGCCGCGGCCGAGGCGGTGCTGGGCCTGCCCGAGATCCGCGTCGGCATCCCGTCGGTGATCGAGGCCGCGCTGCTGCCCGGCTTGGTGGGCCCGGGGCGCGCGGCCGAGATCCTGTTGACCGGCGAGCCGGTCACCGCGCGCCAGGCGCTCGACTGGGGCCTCGTCAACCGGGTGACCCCGCCCGGCGAGCTGCGGGCGGCGACCGCGGAGCTGGTCGGCCGCATCCTCGACTGCGCGCCCAGCGCGGTGCGCCTGCAGAAGGAGCTGATGGTCCGGTGGCGCAACACCGACCAGCGCACCGCGGTCGAGTCCGGGATCAACGCCTTCGCCCAGTCGTTCACGACCGACGAGCCGCGCGAGGCGATGGACGCCTATCTCGGCAAGCGCAAGCCCCGCTTCGCTCCGTGATCCGCCTCGTCACGTTCGACTTCTGGGACACCCTCGTCACCGACGCGCCCGCCAACCTGCGCGCGCAGCGCACGCTCCGGGTCGCCGCCATCCGGCGGGCGCTCCGCGACGCGGGGGAGCTGGTGAGCGAGGCCGAGGCGGAGGACGTCCACGAGCGCTCGGGGGTGCTGCTCGCCGAGCGCTTCTGGAGCCTCAACCGGGACCCGAGCCCCGAGGAGCAGCTGCGCCTCGTGCTCGACACCGTGGAGCCGGGCGTGGCCGCGCGCCTCGCGCCGCCCGCATTCGCCGCCGCGCTCGCCGGCTACACCGAGCCGGTGCTGGCCTATCCCCCGGAGCTCTGCCCGAACGCGGCCCAGGCGGTGCGCGAGCTGGCCGCGCGCGGCGTCGCGGTCGGCATCGTGTCCAACACCGGCCGCACGCCCGGGGCGGTCCTGCGCCGGGTCCTCGAGCGCTACGGCCTGCTCGCGTACTTCGGCGCGGTCTCCTATTCCGACGAGGTCGGCGTCCGGAAGCCGGCGGCCGAGATCTTCCGCGTGACCCTCGCGCGCGCCGGCGTGGCGGCGGAGGAGGCGCTTCACATCGGCGACAACCCGGACGCCGACGTGGTCGGCGCGCAGGGGGTCGGGATGCGCGCGGCGCACTACACCGCGGGCTTTCGCCGCGCCTCCGCCCAGGCGGACCTGATCATCCCGGATCTCTCGATGCTGCCGGACGAGGTTTTTCGGGTTGCGTCACCTGCGACCGGCGGGTAACATCCCAGCGCCATGGATCTGGACGAGCTGCGCGCAAAGATCCGCGACATCAAGGATTTCCCCACCGAGGGCATCCTCTTCAAGGACATCACCACGCTGCTGCGCGACGGGCCGGCGTGGGCCGCGGTCATCGACCACCTGGCCGCGCGCTATCACACCGCCCGGGTGGATCTGGTGGTGGGCGTCGAGTCGCGCGGCTTCATCTTCGGCGGCGCCCTGGCGCACCAGCTGAAGGCGGGGTTCGTGCCGGTGCGCAAGCGCGGCAAGCTCCCGGCCCGCACGATCGAGGAGGAGTACGAGCTCGAGTACGGCCGCGACGTGCTGGCCATCCACGAGGACGCGGTGACGCCGGGCCAGCGGGTGCTGGTGGTCGACGACCTCCTCGCGACCGGAGGCACCATGGCCGCCACGCTGCGGCTCATCGCCCGCCTGGGCGGCACCGTGGTCGGGACCGCCTTCCTGATCGAGCTGGCGTTCCTCAAGGGACGCGACCGGCTCGCCGGTCAGCGGATCGACTCCCTGATCGTCTACGAGTAGGCGCCCGGAAGTGGTTGTATGATAGGGGCCGGGAGGCATACCGCAATGATCGAGCGAGCGTTGGCGGGCGGTCTGCTGGCGGTGGTCGCGGGGCTCGGGCTGCCCGCGGTGGCGGGGGCGGCCGGGGAGACCACTCCTTCGGCGTCGTCCATCATCCTGAACCTGACGAACCGACCGCTGGAGTCGCGCGAGCGCGCCTTCAGCGAGGACATCAAGCGGGACGCGCTGGCGCCGAAGCCGTCCGCGATCGACGAGTGGGAGCCTCAGCCGGACGGCTCGATGCGAAACAAGAAGACCGGGTTCAGCATCACGGTCCGCAACCCGTGCCCGCCCGGCGACATGGAGCACGAGTTCGCGCTGGCCGCCTACAACCGGTCGAAGTCCCGCCGCTGACCGTCGCGCAGATCCCTTCCATTCGAGGCTGACGCCCGCCCCCGGCCCCCGGGGGCGACGCTGATCGGGAGACATCAGGTATGGCAATTCGCAACGTCGGCGTGCTGGGCTGCGGGCTGATGGGGTCGGGGATCGCGCAGGTCTCGGCCCAGGCGGGCTTCCCGACGGTGGTGGCGGAGGCGAGCCAGGAGCTGCTCGATCGCGGGCTCGGCGGCCTCCGCCGGGGCCTCGACGCGCTGGTGGCCAAGGCCAAGCTCGACGAGCGCGGCCGGGACGAGATCATGGGCCGCATCAAGGGCGTGGTCGGGCTCGAGGCGCTTCCGCGATTGCGACCTGGTGATCGAGGCCATCACCGAGAACCAGCCGCTCAAGAACGAGACCTTCGCCAAGCTCGACCGGATCTGCCCGCCGCACGCGCTGCTCGCCTCGAACACGTCGTCGTGCAACATCACCGCGATGGCGGCCGCCACCAAGCGGCCGGGCCAGGTGCTGGGGCTTCACTTCTTCAACCCGGTGCCCCTGATGAAGCTGGTGGAGGTGGTGCAGACCATCCTCACCGACGAGAAGAGCGTGCTCGCGGCCTACGAGTGGGTGCAGGCGGTGGCCAAGGTGCCGGTGCGGGCCAAGGACTCGACCGCGTTCATCGTGAACCGGCTGCTGGTGCCGTACCTGCTCGACGCCATCCGGGTCTACGAGGGTGGCCTGGCCAGCCTCGAGGACATCGACCAGGCCATGAAGCTCGGCTGCGGCTATCCGATGGGACCGTTCACCCTCCTCGACCTGGTCGGGCTCGACACCACCATGTTCGTCGCCGAGGTGATGTTCGACGAGTACCGCGAGCCCCGCTACGCGCCTCCCCCGCTCCTGAAGCGCATGGTCATGGCCGGGCAGCTCGGTCGCAAGAGCGGCAAGGGCTTCTACGACTACTCGAAGAAATGAACAACCTCTTCTACCTCACCGACGAGCAGCGCGCGGTCCGCGACCTGGCCCGCGAGATCGCCCGCGAGCGCATCGCGCCGCTGGCCGCTCACGTCGACGAGACCGGCGAGTACCCCCACGAGCAGCTCAAGCTGCTCGGGCCAGCAGGGGTTGATGGGCCTCCACATCCCGGAAGCCTACGGCGGGAGCGCGGCCGGCTCTCTCGCGTTCTGCCTGGCCGCCGAGGAGGTGGCGTGGGCCTGTGCCTCGACGTCCACCATCTTCCTGGTCCAGAACCTCGGGGGCTACCCGATCATCTTCGGGGGCAGCGAGGAGCAGAAGCGGCGCTACCTGCCCAGGCTGGCCTCCGGGGAGATGACCGCGGCGTTCTCGCTCTCCGAGCCCGGCTCGGGCTCCGACGCGGCGGCCCTGACGTGCCGCGCGGTGCGCAAGGGTGACCGCTACGTGCTGAACGGCTCCAAGATGTGGGTGACCAACGGCTCGCACGCGGGCGTCATCACCGTGTTCGTCACGACCGGGCCCGGCAAGCGGGCCAAGGGCGTCACCGCGCTCCTGGTCGAGCCCGGCCTGAAGGGCTTCACGGTGGGCAAGCCCGAGCGCAAGCTCGGCATCCACGGCTCGCCCACGGTGGCGCTCCACTTCAGCGACTGCGAGGTGCCGGTGGAGAATCGCCTCGGCGCCGAGGGCGAGGGGTTCAAGGTCGCGATGAAGACCCTCGAGCAGTCGCGCCCCACCATCGGGGCCCAGGCGGTGGGCATCGCCCAGGCCGGGCTCGACGCCGTCGGTGGCCTACGCGAAGGAGCGGCGGGCGTTCGATCAGCCCATCGCCCAGTTCCAGGGCCTCCAGTTCATGCTCGCGGACATGGCGATGGCGGTCCACGCCTCGCGCCTGGTCGTGCACCACGCGGCCGGCCTCATCGATCGCGGGATCACCGGCACCGCGCTCGAGGCCTCGGTGGCGAAGTGCCTGGCCTCCGACACCGCGATGAAGGTGACCACCGACGCGGTGCAGATCTTCGGCGGCTACGGCTACACCCGCGAGTTCCCGGTGGAGCGCTTCATGCGCGACGCCAAGATCACCCAGATCTACGAAGGCACGAACCAGATCCAGCGCGTGGTCATCGCCCAGCAGCTCCTGGGCAAGTCCTGACCGTCATCCCATCACGGAGGAGTCGATGAGCGATCGCCGAGGCCCGTCCCGAGTGCACCGTCGCACGTTTCTGAAGGTGGGTCTGAAGGCCGCCGGGACCGCCGCCGGCGCCGCCGCCCTGGGCTTCCCGGCGGTGCTGCGCGCCCAGGTCCCGACCTTCAAGGTGGGGGCCATCCACCCGGTGACCGGCCCCCTCGCCGAGCCCGGCCAGGCCTGCCGGCTCGGCGCGCAGATGGCGGCCGACGCCATCAACGCGGCGGGCGGGATCAAGTCGCTCAACGGCATGAAGATCGACCTCATCGTGGGCGACACCCAGACGAAGCCGGACGTCGGACGGACCGAGGCGGAGCGGGTGATCAACCAGGGCGCCCAGATGCTGATGGGCTCCTTCGACTCCGGCTCGACCCAGGCGATCGTCCCGGTGGCCCAGCAGCGCCGCGTCCCGTTCCTGGTCGACATCGCGGCCGCCGATCCCGATCACCGCGAACGTGGCGAAGGCGGTGAAGGAGGGGCAGCAGAAGGTCCAGTACGTCTACCGGAACTTCCCCACCGGCTCCTCGTTCGGCCGCAAGGCGGTCCAGTACTTCACCGAGATCTTCCAGGAAGCCAAGGTCTCGCCGAAGCGAGTGGTGCTGATGTACTGCAACGACCTCTTCGGCCAGAACAACGCCAAGGGCTTCCAGGCCGCCCACGCCGCGGCCAAGCCGGGCTGGGAGATCGTCGACGTGATCCCGTGGCCCGAGCCGCCCCAGGACCTCTCCACCGAGGTGTCGCGGGCGAAGGCGGCCAAGCCCGACATCATCGCGCCGATCACCCGGCCGGCGAGCGCGCAGCTGCTGCTGCCCGAGATCCGCAAGCAGCGCCTCGACATCATGGGCATCGTGGGCCCGGGCAGCCCGGGGCTCTACGAGGCCGGCCAGATCGCGCTGCTCAAGGAGGATCTGGAGTACGTGCTGAACAGCACGCCCTGGGCCAACTTCAAGAACCCGCGGACCCAGAAGGTGGCCGAGGAATACCTCAAGCGCTCCCAGGGCAAGACCTTCGACACGAACTCCGGGTACTCCTACGACGGGGTCAGCCTGATCGCGGACGTGCTCGAGCGGGCCAAGTCCACCGATCCCGACGCGATCGTGGAGGCGATCCACAAGACGAACTGGACGGCCGGCCTCATGCAGTACGCGGGTCCCGTGCACTTCAACGAGATCGGCGACAACCCGAACGCGGTGACCACCATGCTCCAGATCCTCGGCGGCAAGCCGGTCGCGGTCTGGCCGAAGGAGGCCGCGGTCCAGAAGTTCGTGTTCCCGCGTCCGAAGGCGTAGCCGCCCCTGGACCCGGCGCTCATCGCTCAGGGCCTGCTCAGCGGGCTCCTGTTCGGAGGTGTCTACAGCCTCATGGCGGTGGGGCTCACCCTCATCTTCGGGGTGATGCGGGTGGTGAACTTCGCCCACGGCGACATGATGATGTGGGGGATGTACCTCGCCTGGCTCCTGGCGACCCGGGCCGGGGTCGACCCGTACATCGGCTTCGTGGCGTGCGCGGCCGCTCTCTTCGTGCTGGGCGTGGTGATCCAGCGCGTCCTCGTCGACCGCGTCGTGGACGCCCCCCACGAGATGCAGATCCTCCTGATGCTGGGGGTGGCCCTGGTGCTGGAGAACTCGGCACTGGTGGCCTTCGGCCCCGATCCCCAGCGGGTTCGCTCGCCCCTCCGCGCCGCCACCATCTGGCTGGGCCCGGTGTTCGTGGACGTGGCCCGGCTGGTCACCTTCGGGCTCGCGATGCTCCTCACCCTCGCGCTCTATCTCTTCCTGACCCGCACCGATCTCGGGCGCACCATGCGGGCGGCCGCCGACAACGCCTACGGGGCCCGGGTCATCGGGGCCGACGTGCGCCGGGTCTACGCGGTGGCCTTCGGCATCGGGGCGGCGTGCGTGGGGGCGGCGGGCGCGCTGGTGTCGCCGATCGTGCCCTTCCAGCCCGCGGGCGGGCTCGGGCTCTCGGTCGCCTCGTTCAACATCGTGATCATCGGGGGCATGGGCAGCCTGCCCGGCGCATTCCTGGGCGGCCTGATCGTCTCGGTGGCGGAGTCGCTCGGCGCGGTGTTCCTGAGCCCGTCGATGAAGGAGCTGGTGAGCTTCTCGCTGCTCATCGTCATCCTGCTCTTCCGTCCCGCCGGCCTCTTCGGGCGGCCCGCGTCGTGAAGTGGGTCGTGGCGGCCGCGATCGCGCTCCTGCTCGCGCTGCCGCTCTGGCTCAACTCCTACGCGGTCACCGTGTTCATCTTCATCTTCTTCTACGCGTTCCTCGGCCAGGCCTGGAACATCGTGGGCGGCTACGCGGGCCAGCTCTCGGCCGGTCACGCCGCCTTCGTCGGCATCGGGGCCTACGCCTCCGCGCTGCTCTCCGCCCAGGCCGGGCTCACCCCGTGGATCGGGATGCTGGTGGGTGGCGTGCTCGCCGCCGTGCTCGGCACCGTGGTCGGCTACCTGGGCTTCCGGTTCGGGCTGCGCGGCTTCTACTTCGTCCTCCTGACGGTGGCCTTCGCGGAGGTCTGCCGCATCGTGGCGCTCAACACCGACGCGGTGGGCGGCGCGCTCGGCTTCTACATCACGTTCACCGGCAACCCGCGCCAGTTCCAGTTCCAGGACAACCGCGTCTACTACTACGTCGCGCTCGGCCTGATGCTCGTGGCCACCGGCATCGTGGCCGCCATCGAGCGGCGTCGCTTCGGGGCCTACCTGATCGCGATCCGGGAGGACGAGCAGGCGTGCGAGGCGCTCGGGGTGAACACCTTCCGCTACAAGATGCTCGCGATGGTGGTGTCCTCGTTCCTCACCGGGGTGGGCGGCACGTTCTACGCCTTCTACCTCTTCTCGCTCCAGCCGAGCTCGGTGTTCGGCATCCCGCTCTCGGTCGAGATCGTGATCCGCCCGATCGTGGGCGGGGCGGGCACCGTGCTCGGCCCGATCCTCGGCTCGTTCATCCTGAGCCCGCTCGCGGAGGCCTCGCGGATCTACTTCGGGCAGGGGAGCTGGTCGGGCGCCCACCTGATCGCCTACGGCCTGCTGCTCATCGCGGTGGTGCTGTTCCTGCCCCAGGGGGCGTATCCCGCCCTGCGCCGCCTCTGGGTGAAGGCCGCCCGATGAGCCCGCCACCGCTGCTCGAGGTTCGTGGAATCGGCAAGCGGTTCGGCGGCCTGCACGCGGTGCGCGATCTCTCGTTCGACATGGCCCGCGGCGAGGTGCTGGGGCTCATCGGGCCCAACGGGGCGGGCAAGACCACGGTCTTCCACCTGCTCTCCGGCTTCCTGGCCCCGGATGGCGGCGACGTCCGCTTCGACGGCCGATCGCTCGCCGGGCTCAAGCCCCACGCCATCTGCCGGCTCGGCCTGGCCCGCACATTCCAGATCGTTCGCCCCTTTCCGCACCTCTCGGTGTGGGAGAACGTGAGGGTGGGCGCGCTCGCGCGTCGGCCCCAGATGGCGGAGGCGCGCCGGCGAGCGGAGGCCGTGATCGACCAGGTGGGGCTGGGGGCCAAGGCGGACCAGCCGGCGGGCGGGCTCACCCTGGCCGAGCGCAAGCGGCTCGAGCTGGCGCGCGCGCTCGCCACCGAGCCCACCCTGCTGCTGCTCGACGAGGTGATGGCGGGCCTCAACCCGACCGAGATCGAGGCGATCGTGGCGCTGATCCAGCGCATCCACGCCTCGGGCATCTCGATCCTCCTCATCGAGCACAACATGCGCGCGGTCATGAGCCTCTCCCACCGCATCGTGGTCCTGAGCTTCGGCGAGAAGATCGTGGAGGGCCCGCCGGCCGCCATCGCCAACCACCCGCGCGTCATCGAGGCCTACCTCGGCGAGGAATATGTCCACGCTCCTGCGCGTTGACGGCATCGAGGTCGGCTACGGCGACCTGACCGCGGTCCGCGACGTCTCGCTCGAGGTGCGCGAGGGCGAGGCGGTGGCGCTGATCGGGGCCAACGGCGCGGGCAAGACCACCACCCTCCGCGCGGTCTCCGGGCTCCTCCCGCTCCGCCGGGGCCGGATCGAGTTCGAGGGCCAGCGCCTGGACGGGCTCGGCCCGTCCGAGATCGTGGCCCGCGGCATCGCGCACGTGCCGGAGGGCCGCCAGCTCTTCCCGACCATGACGGTGCGGGAGAACCTGGAGCTGGGCGCGCGCACGCGCGCCGCCCGCGGCTCGCGCGCCGAGACCCTCGAGCGCGTCTTCGAGCTGTTTCCCCGCCTCCGGGAGCGGGGCGCCCAGCTGGCCGGCACGCTCTCGGGCGGCGAGCAGCAGATGTGCGCCATCGGCCGCGGGCTCATGGCCCGCCCGCGCCTGCTCATGCTGGACGAGCCGAGCCTGGGCCTGGCCCCGGTCCTGGTGAAGGCCATCTTCGAGGACCTGGGGCGCATCAACGGGCAGGGGCTCACCGTCCTCCTGGTGGAGCAGAACGTGTTGCGCTCTCTACACTTGGCTCACCGGGGCTACGTCCTCGAGAACGGGCGGATGACGCTGTCCGGCCCCCGGGACGATCTCCTGGCCAGCCGGCACATCAAGCAGGCCTACCTGGGCCTCTAGGCCCCCGAAAAAGCTGTTCATTTAGGCGCCCTGCGGGCCGAGAATAGGCTCGTGGGGCGTTTCACTCGCCACTTCGCGATCCCGTTCCTGGTGCTGGCCGTCCCGCTGGGCATCCTGGCCGGGCTCGGATTCATCAGCGCGGAGCGTCAGCTCGCTCGCACTCGTGAAGGTGCGATCGCGCGGACGGTGGACGCGGTGATCGCGCTCGTCGGCGACTACCAGGACGCGCTCAAGCGGGAGACCCTGCTCCTCGCCCGCGATCCGGCGATCATCGAGGGCACCGCCAAGGGAGACTGGGCCACGCTCGCGCGCGGCGCGTCGCCCCGGGTGCTGGCGGTGACGCAGGACGGCCTCGCCGACTTCATCGCGATCCGCGATGGCCGCGGCGCATCCCTGGTACAGGTGCCGGCCGGGCCGCCGCCGAGTCTCCCCGGAATGCCGGCCGTCCAGCGAGCCGATCACCGCCCTGCGCCTGGCCGGCGGCCGCCCCTACTTCCTGGTGGTGGCCCCCATCAGCGGCGCGACCGAGCGCGCGCCGTTCGGCGCCACCGGCACCGTGGTGGCGGGCCGGCGCCTGGACGGGCTCGCGGCGTCGCTCGCGCGGCTGCCCGCGCGTCCCGCGGTGCTCTTCCTGGCCGGCGACCGGGCGCTCGCGACGAGCCGCGCGGACCTGCCCGCCACCGGGTGGACGCCCGCGGTGGGTTCCGGGATCGCGACGGTGGCCGGCGAGCCGTGGGCCCTTCGCCGCCTCGACTTCCCGGCCGAGGCCTCGCCCGACGGCGCGCTCTGGGTGGCCTTGCCGGTGCGCGAGTTCGCCCAGGCCGAGCGGCGGCTGCTCTTCGAGTTCCTCGCACTCCTCGCGGGCGGCCTGGTGGTCCTGGCCGGCGTGGTGCTGGCCTTCCTGCCGTCCGCGGGCCGGGCCCGGCCGGTCGCCGGACCGCGCACGGAGAACCCGCGAATCGCGCTCGAGCGGCGCAACCGCGAGCTCGAGGCCCTGAACGCCATCGCCACCACGATCGGCCGCGGCGCCAATCTCGAGACCACCGCCCGCGAGACCCTCGAGGTGGTGCGCGGCCTCGCGGGCATGGACGTGGGCAGCGTCTACCAGCTCGACGCCTCCGGGCGCGAGCTGATCATGGTCGCGGGCAGCGGGTTCGATCCGCGCCACGTGGAGACGTCGCGGGTGCGCCCGGTCGACGGCTCGCGCATCGGCGACGCGGTGCGCACCAACCAGATCCTGGTGACCCACCTCGACGCGGTGCCCCCGTCGGAGGAAGGGCTCCGCCAGATGGCGGCGGAGCGGGCGCACCGCACCCAGCTCGCGATGCCGATCCCGGTGGAGGAGCAGACGTGGGGCGTGATGGCCCTCGTCTCCCGCGAGACGCGCGAGTTCTCGGACGAGGAGATGAAGATCCTCTCGAGCGTGGCCCAGCAGGTGGGCCTCGCGGTCGAGCGCGCGCGCCTGCGCGACATGGCGGCGGCCCGCTTGAGCCGCCTCGAGGCGCAGCGGCTCATCGAGCGGCACATCTCCGAGCAGCTCGCGACCGAGCAGCTCCTGGTGGTCATCGCCCGGGCGGCCCAGCGCCTGATCGGCGGCGGCTACGCGGCCCTCTACATGCTCGAGGGCGACACCCTGCACCCGCGCGCGTGGTCGGACATCGGCGACTGGATCCGGGACCTGCGCTTCACCACCGACCGCGGGGTGGCGGGCGCCGCGATGCACACCGGGCGCGGGGTGATGGTCAACGACTACCCGGATTCTCCGCACGCGATGGCCGAGTTCGTGCCGTTCACCAGCCGTCTGCTCGCGGCGCCGCTGATGGCGGGCGGCCGGGCCCTCGGCGTCATGACCGCGGGCCGCGGGCCGGGGGCGGCGCCCTTCACCGAGGAGGACTTCTCGACCCTCACCGACTTCGCGACCCAGGCCGCGGTGGCTCTCGAGCACGCGCGCCTGTTCGACGAGGCCACCCGCAACGCGGCCCAGTACCAGGCCCTGCTCGAGGTCAGCACGGTGGTGAGCTCGACCCTCGAGGTCGACCGGGTGCTCGATCTCGTGGTCGATCGCTGCCAGGCCCTGCTGGGGGTCGCGGCCCTCGGAATCTCGCGCCTGGACCCGTCCACCGGCCTCCTCCACTACGAGGGCGGCCGCGGCCTCTCGGCCGAGTTCCTCTCCTCGCTGCGGATCCGGCTGGGCGAGGGCACCACCGGGCGCGCCGCGGAGCTGCGCGAGGCGGTGTGGACCAGCGACATCCTGGGAGATCCGGCGGTCTCGCTGAGCCCCGCAGACGCGGGCGGTGGTCGAGCGCGAGGGCTACCGCGCGGTGCTGTCGGTGCCGCTGGTCAGCAAGGGCGAGGTGCTGGGCGCGCTCTCCGCCTACTGGTGGGAGACCCACACGCCGACCGCGAGCGAGATCTCGGTCATGAGCGCGCTGGCCGGGCAGGCCGCGGTGGCCCTCGACAACGCGCGCCTGTTCGCCCAGGAGCGCGACCGCAAGGCCTCGCTCTCCTCGCTGCTCGAGATCAACAAGAAGATCGGCGCGCTCGTCGCGCCCGAGGCGCTGCTCGCCTCGATCGCGGAGGAGGCGGCGCGGCTGCTCGAGGTGGACAACGCCGGGTTCCGGCTCCTCGACGGCGATGACCTGGTGCTCGCGGGCCTGTTCGGGACCGCGGCCGAGACCATGGTCCGGCCCCGGATCCGGGTGGGGGAGAGTCTGAGCGGCCGGGTGGTGGGCTCCGGCCACGCCCTCATGTGCGAGCTCGAGGGGGCCGAGGTGGTGACCGAGCACCAAACCGCCGGCGAGCGCCTGGGCTACACGCACTACCTCGGGGTGCCGCTCCTGGTCGGCGAGCGGCCCAGCGGGGTGCTCGTCTTCCGCGGGCGCCGGCCCTTCACCGCGCGCGAGCAGGAGCTGGCCGAGATCTTCGCGGGGCAGGCCGCGATCGCGATCGACCACTCGCGCCTGTACCGCGAGGCCTCCGCGCAGGCGGAGCGCATGCGGGCGGTGGCCGAGCTGGGCCGGATGCTCGTGTCGACGCTCGACGAGGCGCGGGTGCTGGAGCTGGTCGCCACCCACGCCCGGGAGACGCTCGACATGCCGGACCTCGCGATCTGGCTCCGCGACGGCCAGACCGAGTTCCTGCGCTTCGCGGTCGGGCGGGGGCAGTTCTCGGGGCCGCTCACCGACCGGGCCCAGCCGCTCCGGATGGACGAGGGCGTGGTGGGCCGGGTCCTGGACGACGGAAAACCGATCTGGACCGCGGACGTGCTCGCGGATCCGCGGATCCGGCTGAGCCCCGAGTCGCGCCGCTGGATCGAGGAGGTCGGCGGTCGCGCGATCCTGGCGGTGCCGCTCATCCGCGAGCATCTCCAGGGCGCGCTGGTCGCGTACCGCCACGCGGGCGAGCGGTTCACCGAGCGGGAGGTCGAGTACCTCTCGGTCTTCGCCAACCAGGTCGCGGCCGCGCTGGAGAACGCGCGCCTCTACGAGGCGCTCGACGTGCGCGCGGCCCGCCTGCGCAGCCTCACGCGGCTGGCCCACATCGTGTCGTCCTCGCTCGACATGGACGAGGTGCTGCGCGCGATCGCGCAGGCCGCCGCCGAGTTGATCGGGGTGCCGCTCGCGACCTTCTGGGTCGCGGACGAGGTGGCGCGGAAGCTGACGGTGCGGGCGGTCTCCGACCCGCTCAGCCTGGGCCTGCCCCACCAGGAGATGAGCTTCGGGGAGAGCGCGGCGGGCTGGGTGGCCCAGCACCGCGAGCCGCTCACCATCGCGGACGTGCAGCAGGACGCGCGCTTCGCGAGCAAGGAGTGGGCGGCGAGCCGAGGGATGCCGAGCATGCTCGCGGTCCCGATCATCGTGCAGGACTCGCTGCTCGGCGTGCTCACCCTGAACGGCCGCGCGTCGATCGAGCTCGGGCCCGACGACCGACAGATCCTCGACAGCTTCGTGGCCCAGGCCGGCGTGGCCATCCGCAACGCGGGACTCTACGGGGAGACCCGCGGCCGCCTGGAGGAGAGCCGGGCCCTCCTCGAGGTCGCCGAGATCCTGAACTCCACGCTGGACTCGAAGCGACTGCTCCGCGAGGTCGCGATCAAGATCGCCCAGGTGTGCCGGGTCGACCGCTGCTCGATCCAGCGCTGGGTCGACGGCCGGGTCGTGCCCCTCATGTCCCAGTACGCGGACGGGCGCGCGGATCCGGAGTTGTGGGCGCGCTACCGCGCCCTCGCCGCGTCGCTGCCCTCGAACCCGCCGCTCCACATGCGCGCGGTGGAGACGCGCCGGCCGGTGATCATTCCCGACACCGCCACGAGCGATCTGGCGCCGCCCCAGTGGATCGAGGCCTTCGGCGTCAAGTCGACCATGGCGGTGCCGCTGATCCAGCAGGACCGGGTCATCGGCGTCATGCTCGTGGACCACGTGGACCGCGCGACCGCCTTCGAGCCCTGGCAGGTCGACCTGGCGATGGCCATCGCGGGCCAGCTCGCCCTCGCCCTGTCCAACGCGGGTCTCTACGCCCAGGTGCAGGACCGGCTGCGCGAGACCACCGCGCTCCTCGCGGTCGGGCACGCGCTCTCGCAGCCCGGATCGGCCCAGACCGCGATGCGCGCGGTGGCCCGCGAGGTGGGGACCGCCTTCGGGGCCGACATGGTCGGCATCTACTCCCTCGACGGCAAGCGCGACGCGCTGGTGCCGCTGGCCGGCTATCACGTGCCCAAGGAGCTGCTCGAGCGGTTCACCACCCGCCACTTCGCCCTCTCGCGCTTCCCGGACCTGGTGCCGGCGTGGCGAGCCGGTCATGCGGCCTCGAGCGGCGACACCCACGCCGATCCCCGCTTCGACGCGGAGTCGCTGGAGGGGATCCCGGCCCACTCGGTGCTGTTCGCCCCGACCACCGTGCGCGGGGAGCCGGTGGGCGCGATCTTCCTGGTGTGGTGGCGGACCGGCCGCGAGTTCACCGAGTCCGAGGTGCGCCTGGTCGAGGGCGTGGCGGCCCAGGTCGGCCTCGGGATGGAGAACGCGGACCTGGCGCGGCAGACCGAGCAGAAGCTCCAGGAGACCGAGACCCTCCTGTCGGTGAGCCAGGCCCTCGCCTCCACCCTCGATCTCGACGCGCTCACCCGCCAGTTCCTCCGCCACGTGGCCCACGGCCTCGGCGCCGACACCGCGGGGGTGTGGCTCCTCGAAGAGGACCGGCAGTGGATGACCCCGTTCGCGGGCTATCACGTGCCGGCGGAGTCGCTCGCCGCGCTCCGCGACGTGCGCATCCGCCTCGACGACGACGCGTTCTTCGGCGAGGCGGCCCGCCGCCGCCAGTCGATGATCTCGACCGACGCGACCCACGACCTCCGCATCGCGGAGGTCGTGCGGCAGGCGGCCCCGACCCGCACGCTGCTCTTCGTGCCGATCCTGGCCCAGGAGCAGATGATCGGCGGCTTCGTGGCCGGCTGGTGGAACACGGCCCGCGATCTCAGCGAGGCCGAGATGCGGCTGATGGAGGCGGTGGCGAGCCAGGCGGGCGTCGCGCTCCAGAACGCGCGCCTCTTCCGCGACAACCAGCGACGGGTCCAGGAGCTCTCGGTGCTGCACGAGCTGTCGCAGACGGTGACCGGCCAGCTCGATCAGAGCGGGCTGCTCGACACCGTCTACCAGCAGATCGCCCGCGTCCTCGAGGTCCGCAGCATGGCGGTGGTCCTGCTCGACGAGGAGCACGACCGGCTGCGGGTGGTCCTGCGCGTGCGCGACGGGCGGCGGTGCGACGACGAGGAGCCGCACTTCTACCCGCGGGACGCGGCCGGCCTCTCCGGCACCGTGTTCGAGACCGGGCGGCCCCTCCGCACCGCCGACTACGTGGCCGACTGCGCGCGGCACGGGGTCGCCCCGCTCGCCGCCGCGAGCGGCATGCCCTACTGCCTCATCGTGCCGATGACCGCGGGCGATCGGGTGCTCGGGGTGCTCTCGCTGCGCAGCCCCGACCGGCCGTTCACCGACGCCGACGAGCGCCTGATCGCCAACATCGCCCAGCTCGCGGCCCTCATGCTCCGCAGCGCGCGCCTCTACGAGGAGCGCTCGCGGGCCTTCGGGGAGCTGGCGTCGGCGCAGGACCAGCTGGTGCGCACCGAGAAGCTGCGCGCCCTCGGCGAGATGGCCTCGGGGGTGGCCCACGACTTCAACAACGTGCTGGCCTCGATCCTGGGCCGGGCCCAGCTCCTGCTCGAGCGGATCCAGGACGTCAAGCTCCGCCGGTGGCTGCAGGTGATCGAGCGCGCCGCGATGGACGGGGCCCGTACCGTGCGCCGGCTCCAGGACTTCACCGGCATCCGGCGGGACCAGCCGGCGGTGGCGGTGGACCTCAACCAGGTGGTGCAGCAGGTGCTCGAGGCCACCGAGTCGACCTGGCGGCAGGACGCCCGGCGCCGCGGCGTCGAGATCGAGGTCCTCACCGATCTGGCCGAGCGCCTGCCCCAGATCGCGGGCGATCCCGCCGAGCTGCGCGAAGCCTTCACCAATCTGGTGCTCAACGCGGTGGACGCGATGCCGAAGGGCGGCCAGCTCACCCTGCGCACGAGCGTCCCGGACGGGCAGGTGATGGTCGAGGTCATCGACACCGGCACCGGCATCCCCGAGCCCATCCGGCAGAAGATCTTCGACCCGTTCTTCACCACCAAGGGGCCGAAGGGCACCGGCCTCGGCCTCTCGATGGCGTATGGTATCCTGGCGCGCCACAGCGGGCGGATCACCGTCGAGAGCGAAGAGGGGCGCGGCACCACGTTCCGACTGAGCTTCCCGCCGTCGGATCAGGTCGCGGAGGTCGCGGCCGAGCCGACGCCCGCCACCGCGTCGACCGTATCGCTGCGCTGCCTGGTGGTGGACGACGAGGAAGAGGTGGCCGAGGTGGTCGCGGACATCCTGACCACCGCGGGGCACGTCACGGTCATCGCGGCGAGCGGGCAGGCCGCGGTGGATCTCTTCTCGGCCGACCCGTTCGACCTGGTCTTCACCGACCTGGCGATGCCGGGCATGACCGGATGGCAGGTGGCGCGCGCGGTGAAAGCCAAGGCGCCGGAGGTGGCGGTGGTGATGATGAGCGGATTCGGGGTGGAGGTCGAGCCGGCGGAGCTGCGCAACAACGGGGTCGACCTCGTCCTGTCCAAGCCGCTCCAGATCAAGGACGTGCTGCGCGCGGTGGCGACGATCCAGCGCTCGGACCGCGGGCGCGGCGAGGCGGAGGCCCGGTGACCAGCCCGATCATCACCGAGGCGCTCCGCTCCCTCGTCGACCGGCGCGACCTGAGCCGGCTCGAGGCCGCCGCGGCCATGGAAGCGATCATGTCGGGCGCGGCCACCAACGCCCAGATCGCGGCCTTCCTGACCGCGCTCCGCATGAAGGGCGAGACGGTCGAGGAGCTGATCGGCTTCGCCCAGGTGATGCGGCAGAAGGCGGTGAAGGTGCGGGCGCACGGCACGGACCTGGTGGGCCAGACCGGCACCGACCGCGAGATGCTGATCGATACCTGCGGCACCGGCGGCGATGCCTCCGGCACCTTCAACGTCTCCACCGCCACCGCCTTCGTGGTGGCGGGGGCGGGGCTGAAGGTGGCCAAGCACGGGAACCGGTCGGTGTCGTCGCTCTGCGGCTCGGCCGACGTGGTGGAGACGCTCGGGATCAGCATCGAGCTGGCGCCGGCGAAGGTCGCGCGCTGCATCGACGAGCTCGGCATCGGCTTCCTGTATGCCCCGCTGCTCCACACCGCCATGAAGCACGTCATGGCCGCGCGGCGCGAGATGGGGGTCCGGACCGTCTTCAACATGCTGGGCCCGCTCACGAACCCGGCGGGCGCCAACGCCCAGGTGATCGGGGTGTACGCGCCCGGCCTGACCGAGCCGCTCGCCCGGGTGCTGGCCGAGCTGGGGACGATCCGGGCCTTCGTGGTCCACGGGGCCGACGGCCTCGACGAGATCTCCAACACCGGGGAGAGCCACATCGCGGAGGTGCACGAGGGTGTGGTCCGCACCACGCGGGTGCGCCCGGAGGACTTCGGGATGCCGCGCGCCGCGATCGCCGACCTGCAGGGAGGCGATCGCCAGGAGAACGCCCAGATCATCCGGGGCGTCCTCGCGGGCGAGCCGGGCCCGCGCCGCGACATCGTGCTGATGAACGCGGCGGCGGCCCTCGTGGCCGGAGCCAAGGCCCGCGACCTCAAGGAAGGGGTCGCCCTCGCCGCGCAGTCGGTCGATAGCGGCGCGGCGGCGGGCAAGCTCGAGGCCCTGATCGGCCTCTCCCATCGCCTGGCCGCGGAGCCGGCCGCCTGACCTGCGGGCATTGACCCCGGCCGCCCGGGGCGGTTACAATGGCGGCGGTCGCGGTAACTGCCCGTTGTGCCTGCATGATTGCCGACCCGAAGCTCGACGAGGGCGTTGAGCGGCCAACCGGAGTTCTAGAACAGTGAGCTCGAGGGAGCGTCGCTTGGCCAGTCGCGTGCCGCGCTATCACCAGATCGCCCAGACGCTTCGCGAGCGCATCGTCGCGGAGGGCCAGGGGCCCGGCCAGCGTCTCGACACCCAGCGCCATCTGGCCCGCGAGTTCGGCGTCACGCTGATGACCCTCCGCCAGGCGCTGGACCTGCTCGAGCGCGACGGGCTGATCGCGCGCCGCCACGGCCTCGGCACCTTCGTCGCGCGACCCGCCATCGACTACGACATCCTCCATCTGCGGGCGCTGGCCGGAGACCTGTCGGCCCTCGGCGAGGACGTGGCGACCCGCTTCCTGCGCAGCTACACCGAGCCCGCGGATCCGCGCGTGGCCGAGCCGCTCGGGCTCGCCGAGCGGGCCCAGGTCTTCGTGCTGGAGCGCCTGCGCCTGGTCGACGGCGAGCCGGTGAGCTTCCAGGCCTCGTATCTCCCCGCCGTCCTCGGGATCGAGGTCTCCAAGGCGGATCTGGCCGTGACCCCGCTGCGACAGGTGCTCGCCTTCAAGCTCGGGATCGAGATCACCGAGGCGCGCGAGACGGTCGCGGCGGTCTCCCTCGAGCGACGGGCCGCCCGCGAGCTCGGCTGCCGGCCCGGCATCGCCGCGTTCCGCTCCGACCGCGTGTCGGTGGGAGCGGACGGTATCCCCGTGGTCTACGACCGGGTCTTCATCCCCGGCGATCGCTTCCGCATCACCCGCCAGCTGCGCTATGACACCCGATCGGAGTGCGCAACCTCGAACCGAGTCACCACCAGAGGGCTCAGCGAATGAAAATCCTCGTGATGATCAAGCAGGTCCCTGACACGGCCACGCAGGTGAAGATCGGCGGAGACGGCCGAGCCATCGACACCGCCGGCATCACCTGGATCGTCTCCCCCTACGACGAGTTCGCGGTGGAGGAGGCGCTCCGGATCAAGGAGAAGCGCGGGCAGGGCGAGGTGGTCGCGGTCTCGCTCGGCCCCGAGCGGGGCAAGGAGGCGCTGCGCTCCTGCCTCGCCATGGGAGCCGACCGGGCGGTGCACCTCAAAGATGCGGTGTGGGACACGGCGGACACCCTGATGACCGCGCGCGCGATCGCCGCGGTGATCAAGCAGGAGGCGCCCGGGCTCGCGCTCTTCGGCCGCCAGGCCATCGACGACGACATGGGCGCGGTGGCCGCGCAGGTCGCCGAGCTGCTGGGCTGGCCGGTGGCCTCCTGGATCATGGAGGAGGCGGTCGACGCGGACGCGCAAGACCATCCGGGTGGGACGCCAGGTGGAAGGCGGGCTCGAGATCTTCGATCTCCCGCTGCCCGCGGTGGCCTCCGCGCAGAAGGGGCTCAACGAGCCGCGCTATCCCACGCTGAAGGGCATCATGGGTGCCAAGAAGAAGGAGATCAAGGAAGTGAAGGCCGCGGACGTGGGGATGACGGCCGAGCCGCCCGTGCTCTCGGTGGTCAAGCTCGAGAGCCTGCCGCCGCGCCCGCCCGGTCGCATCATCCAGGGCGAGCCCGCCGAAGCGGTCAAGGAGCTGGTCCGCGCCCTCCGCGAAGACGCCAAGGCCATCTAACGGACCGGACTGAACAGCACCGAACGGGAGCAGTAAAGCGGAGCAGCAACGAGAGCAAGGGAAGCAGTAAAGGGATGTCCGCCGACTGGGGGAGTGCGGGGGCCATTTCTAGGCCCCCGCAGCTGAACAGCTTAAAGAACTAAACGGACGAAACAAGCGACACAACGAAAAGGGATCAAACATGCCAGGCGCGTACTGGTGCATGGTGGAAGACGATCGGCAGGGCGTACCCAAGAAGGTGATGGCCGAGGTGATGGGCGAGGCCTCGCGCCTGGCCGGGCAGGCGGGGGCGCAGGCCGAGGCGGTGTGGGTGACCGACAAGGCGACTCCCGAGGGGATCAAGCAGCTCGGGGAGTGGGGCGCCAAGCGGATCTGGCTGCTCGAGAACGCCGCGTTCGCCCCGTACCGGGGAGAGGTGTGGACGCCGGTGGTGGCGGATCTGGCCGGCAAGGAGTCGCCGCAGGCCATCTTCGCGCCGGTCTCCGCGCGCCAGCGCGAGTTCATGGCGCGGCTCGCCGCGCGGCTCGGCGCCGGGCTCTCCGCCGACTCGACCGGCATGGCGCTCGACGCGGGCAAGCTCGTGGCCACCCGGCCGATCTACGCGGGCAAGCTGCTGTCGAAGATGACGTGGGCCAAGACGCCGTGGATGGCGACGCTGCGGCCCAACGTGTTCCGTCCCGCGGAGTCGCAGACGGGCGCGAGCGCCACGGTCGAGAAGCCGGCCGCGACGATCCCGAGCGAGACCATGAAGCTGGTGGAGCGGCGCCAGGAAGCCTCCACCGGTCTTCCCGAGCTGACCGAGGCCGAGATCGTGGTCTCCGGGGGCCGCGGGCTCAAGGGGCCGGAGAACTTCGTCATCCTGGAAGAGCTGGCCAAGGTGCTGGGCGCGGCGGTCGGCGCCTCGCGCGCCGCGGTCGACGCGGGCTGGCGGCCGCATCGCTTCCAGATCGGCCAGACCGGGCGCACGATCTCGCCCAAGCTCTACCTGGGCTTCGGCATCTCCGGCGCGATCCAGCACCTGGCCGGCATGCGGACCTCCAAGGTGATCTGCGCGATCAACAAGGACCCGGAGGCGCCGATCTTCAAGATCGCCGACTACGGCATCGTCGGCGACCTCTTCGAGGTCGCCCCCCTCCTGACCCAGGAGTTCAAACACCTCCTGGACAAGTAAGGGACAAGACCAGCAGCGTAAACGGATGTCCGCCGAGTGGGGGAGTGCGGGGGCCATGTCGGGGCCCCCGCAGCTGAAGAGCTTGAAGAACTAAACGGCAGCAAGGACGGAGCCCAGTGAAACTAGACCTGACGCCAGAGCAGACCATGATCCGGGACCTGGCCCGCGGCTTCGCGGACAAGGAGGTGCGCCCGATCGCGGACGCGATCGATCGGGACGCGCGCTTCCCGACCGAGACCGTGGGGCGCATGGCCGAGCTGGGTCTGATGGGGATCGCGGTGCCGGAGGCCTACGGCGGCAGCGGTAGCGACACGGTGGCCTACGCCCTGGCGGTCGAGGAGCTCGCGCGGGGCTGCGCCTCCCACGCGGTGATCATGTCGGTCAACAACTCGCTCTACTGCGATCCGGTGCTGAAGCACGGCACCGAGGCGCAGAAGGCGCGCTTCCTCACCCCGTTCGCGGCCGGACGCAAGCTCGGCTGCTACGCGCTCACCGAGCCGGAGGCGGGCTCGGACGCGAGCAACCAGACCACGCTGGCGCGGACCGGACGGCGACGCCTACGTGCTGGACGGCCGCAAGGTGTTCGTCACCAACGGGCGCGAGGCGGCCGCCGCGCTCGTGTTCGCCCAGACCGACCGGGCCGCGGGACACCGCGGCATCAGCGCCTTCCTGGTGGAGAAGGGCACGCCGGGCTTCACGGTGGTGAAGACCGAGGACAAGCTCGGCATTCGCGCGTCGGACACCGCCGAGCTGCTCTTCGAGGGGTGCCGGGTGCCCGCGTCCCAGCGGCTGGGCGAGGTCGGGCAGGGGTTCCGGATCGCCCTCGGGGCCCTCGACGGCGGTCGCATCGGGATCGCGGCCCAGGCGGTCGGCATCGCGACCGCGGCCTACGAGGCCGCGCTCGCGTACGCGCGCGAGCGGAAGAGCTTCGGGGTGCCGATCGGCCAGCACCAGATGGTGCAGTGGATGCTCGCGGACATGGTCACCACCATCGAGGCGGCCCGCCTGCTCACCCTCCGCGCGGCGTGGCGCAAGGACTCGGGCGCGCCCTACGGCCACGAGGCGGCCATGGCCAAGCTCTTCGCCTCCGAGACCGCGATGCGGGTGACCACCGACGCGATCCAGGTGCACGGCGGCTACGGCTTCATCAAGGAGTACCAGGTCGAGCGCCACTTCCGCGACGCCAAGATCACCCAGATCTACGAGGGCACGTCCCAGATCCAGAAGCTGGTCGTCGCCCGTCACCTGCTCGCCGACGCCGGGTCGGCGGCCTGAGGGAGCGCGAGTCCATGGCCGACGGCAAGGAGCGCTGGGAGGGGGAGACCTACGGGCCGTTCGTGCGGCGCACGCCGGAGCGGGACGTGCCGTACGAGACGCTCTCGGGCATCCCGGTGCAGCCGCTCTACACGCCGGAGGATCTGGTCGGGTGGCGCTACGAGGACAAGCTCGGCTACCCCGGCGAGTTCCCGTTCACGCGTGGGCCCTATCCCTCGATGTACCGCGGGCGGCTCTGGACCATGCGGATGTTCGCCGGCTTCGGCCGCCCGGAGGACACCAACGCCCGCTTCAAGTACCTCCTGCAGCAGGGTCAGACCGGGCTCTCCACCGCCTTCGACATGCCCGCCCTCATGGGCTACGACGCGGATCACCCGCGGGCCCGCGGCGAGGTGGGACGCGAGGGGGTGTCGATCTCCACCCTCGCCGACTTCGAGATCCTGTTCCGCGATATCCCGCTCGACCAGGTGACCACGTCGATGACCATCAACTGCACCGCGTCGGTCGCGCTCGCCATGTACCTGGCGCTCGCCGACAAGCAGGGGGTGGGCTGGGACAAGATCGGCGGCACCATGCAGAACGACATGCTCAAGGAGTTCATCGCCCAGAAGGAGTGGATCTCGCCCCCCGAGTCCGCGGTGCGGGTGGTGGTCGACACCATCGAGTTCTGCTCCCGGCACGTGCCGCGCTTCAACCCGGTCTCGATCTCCGGCTACCACATCCGGGAGGCCGGCTCGACCGCGGTGCAGGAGCTGGCCTTCACCCTGGCCGACGGCTTCGGCTACGTGGCCGCCGCGGTCGAGCGCGGCCTCGACGTCGACGACTTCGCCCCGCGCCTGTCGTTCTTCTTCGACATCCACAACGACTTCTTCGAGGAGATCGCCAAGCTGCGGGCGGCCCGGCGGATCTGGGCCACCGTGATGCGCGACCGCTTCCGGGCCCGGAAGCCGGAGTCGATGCGCCTGCGCACCCACACCCAGACCGCGGGGGTGTCGGCCACCGCCCAGCAGCCGCTCAACAACGTGGCGCGGGTGGCGCTGCAGGCTCTCGCCGCGGTGCTGGGCGGGGCCCAGTCCCTCCACACCAACTCCTACGACGAGGTGCTCGCCCTGCCCACCGAGGAGGCGGTGACGGTGGCCCTGCGCACCCAGCAGATCATCGCCGACGAGACGGGCGTGACGCTGACCGCGGATCCGCTCGGCGGCGCCTACTTCCTGGAGCGGCTCACCGATCAGATGGAAGCGCAGGCGATGGACTACATCCGCAAGATCGACGAGCTGGGCGGCATCGTGCGCGCCATCGACCTGGGCTACCCGCAGCAGGAGATCGCGGACGCGGCCTACCGCTACCAGCTCATGGACGACCGCGGGGAGAAGGCGGTGGTGGGCGTCAACAAGTACGTGATGCCCGAGGAGAAGCCGGTCGAGTACCTGCGCATCGACCCCGCCATCGAGCAGGAGCAGATCGAGCGGGTGGGGCGGGTGAAGGCCTCGCGCGACGCGGCGCGGGTCGAGCGGCGCCTCAAGCAGCTCGCGGAGGCCTGTCGCGACAACGTCAACGTCATGCCGGTGCTGATCGACGCGGTGAAGGACTACGTATCGCTGGGAGAGATCTCGGACGTGTACCGCCGGATGTTCGGCCTGTACCGAGAGCCGATCATCTTCTGAGGAGAGTGAGCCATGACTGAGCCGATCCGGATCAACCGTTCCGCCACCCGCAAGCCCAAGCCGAAGGACGCCGACCTGGGATTCGGGCAGATCTTCACCGACCACATGTTCCTGGCCGACTTCCAGGAGGAGAAGGGCTGGTACGACCCGCGCATCGAGCCGTACGGGCCGCTCTCCCTCGACCCGGCCACCGCGGTGCTGCACTACGCCCAGGCCATCTTCGACGGGCTCAAGGCGTTCCGCGGGGTGGACGGCAAGATCCGCCTGTTCCGGCCGCAGAAGCACGTGGAGCGGATGAACAACTCGGCCCGGCGCCTCTGCATCCCGCCGATCGATCCGGACCTCGCGCTGCAGTCGCTGATCCGGCTGGTCGACGTGGACCGGGACTGGGTGCCGAGCACGGTGGGCACCTCGCTCTACATCCGCCCCACCGTCATCGCGAGCGAGCCCTTCCTGGGCGTGCGGCCGGCCAAGTCGTACATCTACTTCGTCATCCTGTCCCCGGTGGGCGCCTACTATCCCGAGGGCATGGCCCCGGTGAAGATCCTGGTGGTCGACAAGTACGTCCGCGCGGTCGACGGCGGCCTGGGCGGGGCCAAGACCTCCGGCAACTACGCGGCCAGCCTCTTCGCGAGCGACGAGGCCAAGCACGAGGGCTTCACCCAGGTGCTCTGGCTCGACGGGGTGCACCGCAAGTACCTCGACGAGGTCGGCACCATGAACATCATGGTGAAGATCGGCGACGAGATCATCACCCCGCCGCTGACCGGGACCATCCTGCCCGGCGTCACCCGCGACTCGACCCTGGCCCTGCTGCGCAAGTGGGGGCTCAAGGTGAGCGAGCGCCAGGTGTCGATCGACGAGGTGGTGGAGGCGCACGGGCGCGGCAAGCTGGAGGAGGTGTGGGGCACCGGGACCGCCGCGGTCATCTCGCCGGTGGGCGAGCTCGCCTACAAGGGCAAGAAGATGGTGATCAACGGGGGCAAGATCGGGCCGCTCACCCAGAAGCTCTACGACGCCATCGTGGCGATCCAGTACGGCAAGGCGCCGGATCCCGATGGCTGGACGCTCGCGATCTGAGGTCGCGAGGCCGTCGATGATCGGCTCGGTCGCGGAGTTCACCCGGTACTGGGACGGCGTCCGCCGCCGGACCTGGGCCGCGGTGGACCGGGTCGAGCCGGCCCGGCTCGACTGGGCCCCGCGGCGCGGGCGAGATGACCTGCGGGGAGATCGTGCGGCACCTCGCGGGCGCGGAGCGCTTCTTCGTGACCAAGGTGGTCGAGGACCGGTTCACCGACGACCTGACCCCGGGGGCGGGCCTCGATCACGCGGAGACCCGCGCCCTGCTCGAGCGCGTGCATCGAGAGGAGATGGACCGGCTGGCCGCGCTCGACGACGGGGTGCTGGCGAGCCCGCGCCGGGACCTCGACGGCGGCACCCTCAAGGCCTGGCGATTCCTGATGGCGATGGTGGAGCACGAGGTGCACCACCGGAGCCAGCTCGACTGCTACCTGGCCGAGATGGGAGTGGACGCGCCCCAGATCTTCGGCCGGCGGTTCGAGGACGTGGCGGCGCAGGTGAGGGCGGAGCAGGCCCCGGCCGGAGGCCCGCGATGACCGACTGCGTCTTCTGCAAGATCCGCGACGGCCAGATCCCCTCGCTCAAGATCTACGAGGACGAGCGGACGCTCGCCTTCATGGACATCAACCCCCTCAACCCGGGCCACTGCCTGGTGATCCCGAAGGCGCACGCGGCCACCCTGTTCGAGGTGGAGCCCGACGACCTGCAGGCCGCGATCGCCGCCGCCCAGCGGGTGGCACTGGCGATCCGCGAGGCGCTCGCGCCGGACGGGCTCAACATGCTCCAGGCCAACGGCGCCGCCGCCTTCCAGTCGGTGCCGCACTTCCACCTGCACCTCATCCCGCGCTGGGCCAACGACGGCAAGGGCTTCGACTGGAAGCTCGTGCCCGGTCACCGGGACCAGATCATGAAGGCGGGGGAGCGCATTCGCGCGCT
The DNA here is from genome assembly GCA_963841755.1 of uncultured Candidatus Rokubacteria bacterium. Classification (GTDB taxonomy): domain Bacteria; phylum Methylomirabilota; class Methylomirabilia; order Rokubacteriales; family CSP1-6; genus CAMLFJ01. The sequence continues at coordinate 88,121 of CAWJDX010000017.1, read as the reverse complement.
CCTGCGCTGAACGGGGGACCGACCATGGCCGAGCGAAAGATCCGCGTGCTGGTGGCGAAGCCCGGTCTCGATGGGCACGACCGCGGCGCGAAGATCGTGGCGCGGGCCCTGCGGGACGCGGGCTTCGAGGTGATCTACACCGGCCTGCACCAGACCCCCGAGCAGATCGTGGCCACCGCGGTGCAGGAGGACGTCGACGCGATCGGGCTCTCGGTGCTCTCGGGCGCCCACAACTACCTCTTCGGCCGCGTGCTCGACCTGCTGAAGGAGAAGGGCGCCGACGACATCGCGGTCTTCGGCGGCGGCATCATCCCCCAGGACGACATCCAGGCGCTCAAGGCGCTCGGGGTGAAGGAGCTGTTCACCCCCGGGACGTCGACCCAGGACATCATCCGGTTCGTCCGCGACAACATCCGGGCGACGGTCTAGCCGCGCGCATCACCCCATGGCTCAGCCGGACAACCGCGAGGCGATCCTCGAGCAGTTCACCCGGCAGGCGGTGCCGTTCTCGACCGCGCCCGGCATCCGCGACGAGGAGGCCCTCCGCCTGCTGGTCACCGCGAGCGGGGCGGGGCCGGCCGACACCGTGCTCGACGTGGCCTGCGGCCCCGGGCTCGTGGCGGCCGCCTTCGCGCGGGTCGCCCGTCACGTCACCGGCATCGACCTCACCCCCGCGATGATCGACCGCGCGCGGGCCCTCGTCTCCGAGCGCGGGCTCGCGAACGTGACCCTGCAGATCGGCGACGTCCGGCCGCTGCCCTACGCCGATCGGGGCCTTCTCCCTCGTGGTCTCCCGGTTCGCCTTCCACCACTTCCCGGATCCCGCCGCGGTCCTGCGGGAGATGGCGCGGGTGTGCGCTCCCGGGCGGCCGCGTGGTGGTGGCCGACGCCGCGGTCTCGCCCGATCCGGCGCGGGCGGCCGCGTTCAACCGGATGGAGCGGCTGCGCGATCCCTCGCACGTGCGCGCCCTGTCGCTGGCCGAGCTGGCCGGGCTCTTCGAGGCGGCCGGGCTCGCCCAGCCGGTGGTCACGCGCTGCGAGGTGCGGGCCGAGGTGGAGGCCCTGCTGTCGCGCTCGTTCCCGGGGCCGGGCGACGCCGACCGCATCCGGGCCCTCTTCGAGGTGTCGCTCGACGACGACGGCCTGGGGGTGGGCGCGCGGCGCATCGACGGGGCGATCCACTTCGCGTACCCGGTGGCGATCCTGGTCGCGGAGCGCGCGCGATGAACTTCGCCCTCACCCCCGAGCAGCAGGAGGTGCGCGCCCTCGCGCGCGACTTCGCGGAGCGCGAGGTGGCCCCGGTCATCCACCACTTCGACGAGGTCTCCGAGTTCCCCCACGCGATCTTCGCCAAGCTCGCGGGCACCGGGCTGATGGGGGCGCTGGTGCCGGAGGAGTACGGCGGCGCCGCGCTCGACTACGTCTCCTACGCCCTGGCCGTCGAGGAGCTGAACCGGGTGGACGCCTCGGTGGGCATCACGATGTGGGCCCACAACTCGCTCTGCACCAACCACATCGCCCTCTTCGGCTCCTCCGAGCAGAAGGCGCGGTACCTGCCGCGGCTGGCCCGGGGAGAAGTCCTCGGCGCCTGGGGGCTCACCGAGCCCGGCTCGGGCTCCGACGCGGCGGCCATGCGCACGCGCGCGGTCCAGGACGGCGAGCACTTCGTGCTCAACGGCAGCAAGGCCTTCATCACCAACGCGGGGGTCTCCGAGGTGGCGGTGGTGATGGCGGTCACCGATCCGACGCGCGGGAACAAGGGCATCTCCGCCTTCATCCTGGACCGCGGCACCCCCGGCTTCAGCGCCGGGAAGCCGTACCGGAAGCTCGGGCTGCACGCCTCCAACACCGCCGAGCTGCACCTCGACAACGTGCGGGTGCCCGCGACCGCCCTCTGCGGCGCGCGCGACCATGGGCTTCGTGAACACCATGCAGGTGCTGGAAGGCGGGCGCGTCGCGATGGCCGCCATGGGGGTGGGCATCGCCCAGGGCGCGCTCGACGAGGCGGTCAAGTACATGAAGCAGCGCTCCGCCTTCGGCAAGACCCTGGCCGAGTTCAACGGCCTGCGGGGCATGATCGCCGAGATCGGCACCGAGGTGGAGGCGGCGCGCCTGCTCACGCTGCGCGCGGCCGCGCTCAAGGACGCGGGCCGGCCCGCCAAGGTGGCGGCCTCCATGGCCAAGGTGTTCGCCTCCGAGGTCGCGATGAAGGCGGCCACCAAGGCGCTGCAGATCCACGGGGGCGCCGGCTACATCACCGAGTTCCCCATCGAGCGGATCTTCCGCGACGCCAAGCTGACCGAGATCGGCGAGGGGACGTCGGAGATCCAGCGCATGGTCATCGCCCGCGAGATCCTGGGAGCGCGGAGCCAGCCGTGAGCGAGCCGCGGGTGACCTACGAGGCGCGGGACGGGGTCGCCACCATCACGCTCTCCCGGCCCCGCGTGCTCAACGCGCTCGACCTCGCGCTCTCCGCCGAGCTGGCGGAGGCGGCCGAGGCCGCGGCCCGGGACGAGGCGGTCTGGGTGGTGGTGGTGCGCGGGGCGGGGCGCGCGTTCTGCTCGGGCATGGACCGCACCGTGCTGTCCGCGGGCGGGATCGGCGAGGCGTTCTACCGCAACTGGATCCGCGCCCTCAATCGCCTCGAGGACATGGACAAGCTCTCGGTCGCGGTGCTCCACGGCTACTCGATCGGGGGCGGCCTGCAGCTCGCGGTGGCCTGCGACCTGCGCCTGGCCACCACCGACGCGGTGCTGGGCCTCGGGGCGACCCGCCACGGCCTCATCCCGGACGGGTCGATCCTCCGGCTGGCCCGCATCGTGGGGCTCGGGCGCGCCAAGGAGCTGACCCTGCTCAACGACCACGTCACCCCCGCGGCGGCCCTCGCGATGGGCCTGGTGAACTGGGTGGTCGAGCCCGCGGAGGTCGACGCGACGCTCGCGGGAATCGTGGAGAAGGCCTTCCACTCCTCGCGCACCGCGACCGGGCACGCCAAGCGGCTGCTGCACGCCTCCTTCCACCGCGACCCGCGCGAGCTGATCGAGGACGTGGTGCGGGCCCAGAACGAGTGCATGACCTCCTGGGAGATGGACGAGGCCAACCGGGCCTGGGACGAGCGGCGGGAGGCGCGGTTCTACCCGCCGCCGTCGGGGACGCGCCGGCCCTAGCCGATGGCCGACGACGTCATCCTGGAGACCCGCGGGCTCACCAAGGAGTTCCGCGGCTTCCTCGCGGTGCGGGACGTGAGCCTGCGGGTGCGGCGCGGGACCATCCACGCCCTCATCGGCCCCAACGGGGCGGGCAAGACCACCTGCTTCAACCTGCTGACCCACTTCCTCGTCCCCACCCGCGGCCGGATCACGTTCAACGGGCACGACATCACCGGCCGCCGGCCCGCCGACATCGCCCGGCTCGGCCTCGTGCGGTCCTTCCAGATCTCGGCGGTGTTCCCGCACCTCACCGCGCTCGAGAACGTGCGCATCGCGCTCCAGCGGCGGCGCGGCCGCTCCTTCGACTTCTGGCGCTCGGAGCGCGTGCTCGAGCGCCTTCCGCGGGCGGGCCCTCGAGCTGCTGGCCGCGGTGGGCCTCGCACGGCTTCGCGGAGACCCTCGCGGGCGAGCTGTCCTACGGGCGCAAGCGGGCGCTCGAGATCGCCACCACGCTCGCGCTCGAGCCCGAGATGATGCTGCTCGACGAGCCGACCGCCGGCATGGCCCACGAGGACGTCGACCGCATCTCGGCCCTGATCAAGCAGGTGGCGCAAGAACCGCACCGTGCTGATGGTGGAGCACAACCTGAGCGTGGTGGAGCACCTCTCCGACACCATCACGGTGCTGGCCCGCGGGCGAGATCCTGGCCGAGGGCGACTACGCGACCGTGTCCGCCAATCCGGAGGTGGTGCAGGCCTACCTGGGGGTGGGCCATGAGTGAGACCCTCCTGCAGGTGGCCGGTCTCCACGCCTGGTACGGGGAGTCGCACGTGCTCCACGGGGTGGACTTCGAGGTGCGGCGCGGGCGAGGTGGTGACCCTGCTGGGCCGCAACGGGGCCGGCAAGACCACCACGCTCAAGTCGGTGATGGGCATGGTGCCGCGGCGCGCGCGGCTCGGTCCGCTTCCGCGGCGAGGAGCTGATCGGCCGGCCCTCCAACCTGATCGCCCGCCTCGGCCTCGCCTTCTGCCCGGAGGAGCGCGGGATCTTCGCGAGCCTGAGCGTGGAGGAGAACCTGCTCCTGCCCCCGGTGGTGCAGCCGGGCGGGCTCGGGCTCGACGCGATCTACGAGCTCTTCCCGAACCTGCGGGAGCGGCGGCGGAGCCAGGGCACCAAGCTCTCCGGGCGGCGAGCAGCAGATGCTGGCCATCGGCCGCATCCTGCGCACCGGCGCCCGGCTCCTGCTGCTGGACGAGCCGACCGAGGGGCTGGCCCCGGTGATCGTCCAGCCAGATCCGGCGCCACCATCCGGCGGCTCAAGGCCGAGGGCTTCACGATCCTGCTGGTCGAGCAGAACTTCCGCTTCGCGGCCACGGTGGCCGACCGCCACTACGTGATGGAGCGCGGGCGGGTGGTGGACATGATCGACAACGCGGAGCTCGACCGCGCAGACCGCGCAAGCTGCACGAGTACCTCGGGGTATAATCGCGCGTCGTTCAACCGCAAGGAAAGGAATCAACGCATGATCAAGTACTGGCTCGTCGTCATGGCCGCGGTCGGGGCTGATCGCCGCCCGCGCCGGCCCAGGCCCAGATCTCCGACGGGGTCATCAAGATCGGCGTGCTCACCGACATGTCGAGCCTCTACGCCGACCTCTCCGGCCAGGGCTCGGTGATCGCGGCCCGGATGGCGGTCGAGGACTTCGGGGCGGCCAAGAAGGGGATGAAGGTCGAGATCATCTCGGCCGACCACCAGAACAAGGCCGACGTCGGCTCGGGCATCGCGCGCCAGTGGTTCGACTCCGACAAGGTCGACGTGATCGTCGACGTGCCGAACTCGGCGGTCGCGCTCGCGGTCAACCAGATCGTCAAGGAGAAGGGCAAGGCGTTCCTCGTCTCGGGCGCGGCCTCCTCCGACCTCACCGGCAAGGCGTGCTCGCCCAACACCGTCCACTGGACCTACGACACCTGGGCGCTCGCCAACGGCACCGGCAGCGCGATCGTGAAGACCGGCGGCGACACCTGGTTCTTCCTCACCGCGGACTACGCCTTCGGCCACGCGCTCGAGCGCGACACCGAGGCGGTGGTGATCAAGAACGGCGGCAAGGTGCTGGGCAAGGTGCGCCACCCGCTCAACACCGCCGGACTTCTCGTCCTTCCTGCTCCAGGCCCAGGCCTCGAAGGCCAAGATCATCGGGCTCGCCAACGCGGGCGGCGACACCACCAACGCCATCAAGCAGGCCGCCGAGTTCGGCATCGTCAAGGGCGGGCAGAGCCTGGCCGGCCTGCTGGTGTTCATCACCGACGTGCACGCGCTCGGGCTGCAGACGGCGCAGGGCCTGATCTTCACCGAGGCCTTCTACTGGGACCTGAACGACAAGACGCGGGCCTTCGCCAAGCGCTTCGCGGAGCTGGACCGGCGGCATGCACCCGACCATGGTCCAGGCCGGCGTGTACGCGGCGACGCTGCACTACCTGAAGGCGGTCGAGGCGCTCAAGAGCGACGACGGCGACCAAGGTCGATCGCCAAGATGAAGGAGATGCCGACCGACGATCCGCTGTTCGGCAAGGGCACGATCCGCGCCGACGGCCGCAAGCTCCACCCGATGTACCTCTTCGAGGTCAAGAAGCCGTCGGAGTCGAAGGGCCCGTGGGACTACTACAAGCTGCGCGCGACCATCCCGGCCGAGCAGGCGTTCCGGCCGATCGACCGAGGGCGACTGCCCGCTGGTGAAGAAGTAGACACGCCCGTGCACCCTGCCCGCTCCTCGACGACGGCGTCGCACGCTGGCAGGCGTGACGGGAGCCCGCATGATCCTCGGCATCCCGCCGCAGGCCCTGTTCGGCCAGCTCCTGATCGGGCTCATCAACGGCTCGTTCTACGCGATGCTGAGCCTCGGCCTCGCGGTCATCTTCGGCCTGCTCAACATCATCAACTTCACGCACGGCGCGCAGTACATGATGGGCGCCTTCGTGGCCTACTTCCTGCTGCAGCAGGCTGGGCATCGGCTACTGGTGGGCGCTCGCTCCTCGCGCCGCTCGTCGTGGGCGCTGCTGGGCATCGTGATCGAGCGGCGTCATGCTCAAGCGGCTCTACGAGCTCGATCACCTCTACGGCCTGCTGCTCACCTTCGGCCTCGCGCTGATCATCCAGGGCCTGTTCCGCAACGCAGTTCGGCTCCTCGGGCCTGCCCTACGCGATCCCGGCCGCAGCTCACCGGCGGCCGCAACCTCGGCTTCATGTTCCTGCCGAACTACCGCGCCTGGGTCATCGTCGTTCTCGCTCGTGGTCTGCCTCGCCACCTGGTTCGTCATCGAGCGCACCAAGCTCGGCTCCTACCTGCGCGCGGCCACCGAGAACCCGGCGCTGGTGCAGGCCTTCGGCGTCAACGTGCCGCGCATGATCACGCTCACCTACGGCTTCGGCGTGGCGCTGGCCGCGTTCGCCGGCGTGCTCGCCGCGCCGATCTACCAGGTCAACCCGCTGATGGGCGCCGACCTCATCATCGTGGTCTTCGCGGTGGTGGTGATCGGCGGCATGGGCTCGATCATGGGCTCGATCGTCACCGGCTTCGGCCTCGGCCTGATCGAGGGCCTGACCAAGGTCTTCTACCCGGAGGCCTCGAACACCGTGATCTTCGTCATCATGGCGCTCGTCCTGCTGGTGAAGCCGGCCGGCCTGTTCGGGCGGGCGCAGTAGCATGGCGACCGCGCGGAGCGCGGCGCCCGAGGCGTCGGCGGCCGCCGCGGGCCGCTCCCGGCATCAGGCGTGGTGTTCGCCGTGATGGTCGGCGTCTTCGTGGTGGCGCCGTTCGTCGTCTACCCGGTCTTCCTCATGAAGGCGCTGTGCTTCGCGCTGTTCGCCTGCGCCTTCAACCTGCTGATCGGCTACGGCGGCCTGCTGTCCTTCGGCCACGCCGCGTTCCTCGGCTCGGCCGGCTACGTCGCGGCGCACGCCGCCAAGGTGTGGGGCTTGACGCCGGAGCTGGCCATCCTCGCCGGCACCGCGCGGCGCGGCGGTGCTCGGCGCTGGTCATCGGCGCCGCTCGCCATCCGCCGCCAGGGCATCTACTTCGCGATGATCACGCTGGCGCTCGCGCAGATGGTCTACTTCTTCTGCCTGCAGGCGCCGTTCACCGGCGGCGAGGACGGCATCCAGGCGGTGCCGCGCGGCATGCTCTTCGGCCTGATCGACCTCCGGCAACACCCTGGCGATGTACTTCACGTCGTGCTCGCGATCTTCCTGGCCGGCTTCCTCCTCATCTACCGCACCATCCACTCGCCGTTCGGCCAGGTGCTGAAGGCGATCCGCGAGAACGAGCCGCGCGCGCTCTCGCTCGGCTACGACGCCGACCGCTACAAGCTGATCGCCTTCGTGCTGTCGGCGACGCTCGCCGGGCTCGCCGGCGCGCACCAAGGCCATCGTCTTCCAGCTCGCCTCGCTGACCGACGTGCACTGGACGCATGTCCGGGCGAGGTGGTGCTGATGACGCTCCTGGGCGGCCTCGGCACCGTGTTCGGCCCGGTGGTCGGCGCCGTCATCGTGATCGGCGCTCGAGACCTACCTCGCCCAGCTCGGCGCCTGGGTCACCGTCGTGCAGGGGGTCATCTTCGTGCTCTGCGTGCTGGCCTTCCGGCGCGGGGTCGTCGGCGAGCTCGCCCGATTCCTCAGGAAGCCGCTCTAACCTGCTGCTCGATCAGGCTGATGAGCGCTCGGCATCGCTGCTCGAAGGCGCCGAGCACCTGACGGTACTTCGCCTCGATCGCCCGGCGCTCGATCCTCCCACCGGCTGTCGAACCGGCGCTGCTCCTCCCGGCGGCACGGTCCCCCGGCGTCCCCCGCCGGGCAGCGACCGAAGGCGTCCCACATGGCCGCCCGGTGGATGTCCTCCGCGCCCTCGATCTCGGCCAGCTGGAGCTTGGCGATGAAGGCGCGCGCCTCGGCCGGGTGCTCGCAGTCGAGCTCGGGACCGAGTGCGCGCCGGGCTGCCGGCCGCGCCGGCCCCCCCGATCCACAGGATCGTCAAAATGTGGCCGTAAACCCTTGTCTTGGCGGGCAAAGTCTTGACACCTCGTGGACCCTGGGCTAGACTCTCGCCACTTTATCACCCCCTGTGACGGACGCTTTCCCGGCAAGAGCTTCCTGGGCAAGGCAATGACGAAGATTCTCTCCAACGGTGGAGGTGGCTGTCGTCTCGCGCGGCCGAGCGCGAGTGACGCCCACGCCTGCTCGGCCTGATGCTCGATTCCTCCCAGGACACCTTTCCCAAGCTCGCGCTCCAGAACGCACGGCGGCTCTCCGGGAAGGTGGCCATTCGCGAGAAGGACCTCGGCATCTGGCAGTCGTACACCTGGAGCCAGTACGTCGAGCAGGCCCGCCTCATCGCGCTCGGTCTGGCCGCGCTCGGCTTCACGCGAGGCGACAAGACCGCGGTGGTGGGCGACAACCGACCGGCGCTCTACTGGGCGATGCTGGCCACCCAGGCGCTCGGGGGAGTTCCGGTGCCGCTCTACCAGGACTCCATCGAGAAGGAGATGGAGTACATCGTCGACCACGCCGAGGCGCGCTTCGCGGTGGTCGAGGACCAGGAGCAGGTGGACAAGCTGCTCCACGTGCGACAGCAGTGCCCGGGGCTCGAGTACGTCATCTACGACGATCCCGGGGGTCTCCGGCACTACAAGGAATCCTGCCTGCTGAGCCTCGAGGACCTGCAGGAGCGGGGCCGGAAGTTCGCCCAGGAGCATCCGGGGTACTTCGAGCAGGAGGTGGCCAAGGGCACCGCGGAGGACACCGCGGTCATCGCCTACACCTCCGGCACCACCGGGCAGCCCAAGGGGGCGATGCTCTCGCACCGGAACCTCATCGAGACCGCCCGGAGCGCCATCGAGCGCGAGGGGCTCGACGCCTCCGAGGAGGTCATGGCATATCTGCCCATGGCCTGGATCGGCGACCACATGTTCTCGTTCAGCCAGTCCATGGTGGCCGGCTTCACCACGAACTGCCCGGAGAGCGCGACCACGGTGCTGGCCGACCTCAAGGAGATCGGACCCACCTACTTCTTCGCGCCGCCCCGCATCTGGGAGAACATCCTGACCTCGGTGATGATCCGGGTGGACGACACCGCCTGGATCAAGCGGGGCCTGGTCCACTTCTTCCTGGACCTGGCCCGTCGGGTGGAGCGCTGCCGCCTCGCCCACCGCCCGGCCGCGCTGCGGGACCGGCTGCTCTACCCGCTCGGCCGGCTGCTCGTCTACGGGCCGCTGCGCGACAACCTGGGCATGAGCCGCATCCGGATCGCGTACACCGCGGGCGAGGCCATCGGGCCCGAGCTCTTCGAGTTCTACCGCTCGCTCGGCATCAACGTGAAGCAGCTCTACGGCATGACCGAGTCGAGCGCGCTGATCTGCATCCAGCAGGACGGCGACGTCAAGCTCGACACGGTGGGTCCGCCCCTGCCCGGGGTGGAGGTGCGCGTGAGCCCGAGCGGGGAGGTGCTCTACCGGAGCCCGGGCGTCTTCCAGGGCTACTACAAGAACCCGCAGGCCACCCGCGAGACCCTCGCCGAGGGCTGGGTGCACTCGGGCGACGCGGGCTTCTTCGACAAGGACGGCCACCTGAAGATCATCGATCGGGCCCGCGACGTGGGCCGGCTCGCGGGGGGCACGATCTTCGCGCCCAAGTATCTCGAGAACAAGCTGAAGTTCTCACCCTATATCAAGGAGGCGGTGTGCGTGGGCGACGGCCGCCCGTTCGTGGCCGCCCTGCTCAACATCGACCTCGTCTCGGTCGGCAACTGGGCGGAGCGGCGCGGGCTCGCCTACACGAGCTACACCGACCTGGCCCAGAAGCCCGAGGTCTACGAGCTGATCCGCCAGGAGGTCGTCCGGGTCAACCGGAGCCTGCTCGAGGACGAGGCCCTCCGCGGCGCCCAGATCCGCCGCTTCCTCCTGCTGCACAAGGAGCTCGATCCGGACGACCAGGAGATCACCCGTACCCGCAAGGTGCGGCGGGGCTTCATCGGCCAGAAGTACGCGCCGCTCATCGAGGCGCTCTACGGCACCGGGGAGTCGGTCCAGGTGGAGGCCCAGGTGACCTACGAGGACGGTCGCACCGTCACCGTGCGGGCCGCGGTCCGGCTGAGCGATGCCGAGACGTTCGCGGTCGCGGGGACGCCCGCGTGAGGGAGCCGACCGGTCCGCCGGCGGGGGCGTCGAGCGAGCCGCTGCTCGAGGTGGACGAGGTGAGCGTGCGCTTCGGGGCCATCCAGGCCCTCGACCGGGTGAGCCTCGAGATCCGGCGCGGGGAGATCGTGGCCATCATCGGCCCCAACGGAGCGGGCAAGACCACGCTGCTCAACGTGGTCAGCGGCTTCTACCATCCGTCGGAGGGCCAGATCCGGTTCGAGGGACGCGACCGGACCCGCCTCCGCCCCTACGACGTGGCGGCCCTCGGGGTGGCCCGCACCTTCCAGAACGTGGCCCTCTTCAAGGGCATGAGCGTGCTCGACAACATCATGACCGGACGGCTGCTCAAGATGCGCGGCAGCTTCCTGCTCGAGGCCCTCTACTGGGGCCCGGCCATGCGGCAGGAGCTCCTGCACCGCGCCTTCGTCGAGCGCATCGTCGACTTCCTGGAGATCGAGGCCATCCGGAAGGCGGGGGCGGGCACGCTGCCCTACGGGCTGCAGAAGCGGGTGGAGCTGGCGCGGGCCCTGGCCGCCGAGCCCAAGCTCCTGCTGCTGGACGAGCCCATGGCCGGGATGAACGTCGAGGAGAAGGAGGACATGTGCCGCTTCATCCTCGGCGTCAACGACGAGTTCGGCACCACGATCGCCCTGATCGAGCACGACATGAGCGTGGTCATGGACATCTCGGACCGGGTGATCGCGCTCGACTACGGGCGCAAGATCGCCGACGGGCGGCCCGACGAGGTGCGCGCCGATCAGGGCGTGATCGCCGCCTATCTCGGGGTGAGCCATGCTTGAGCTCCTCTACGGGGTGCTGATCGGGCCCGTGAGGGACATGGTGGGCGCCCCCGCCTTCCTGGCCGAGGTGGTGATCGGCGGGCTGGCCGCGGGGCTCATGTACTCCCTGGTGGCGCTGGGCTTCGTCCTCATCTACAAGGCCTCCGGCGTCTTCAACTTCGCCCAGGGGGTCATGGTGCTCTTCGCGGCGCTGACCCTGGTGGGGCTGATGGAGCGCGGGGCCCCGCTGGTGCTCGCGCTGGTGGTCACGATGGCGGTGATGGGCGCGCTCGCCTTCGCGATCGAGCGGGTGGTGCTGCGCCCGCTCGTCAACCAGGAGCAGATCATCCTGTTCATGGCCACCATCGGCCTCAACTTCTTCCTGGAGGGCTTCGGCGAGCTGGTGTGGGGGAGCAACGTCAAGAAGCTCGACGTGGGCATCCCGGACAGCTCGTTCATGGTGTGGGGCGTGCAGGTCAACCGCCTCGAGCTCACCGCCGCCATCACGGCCGCGGTGCTGGTGGCGGCGATGGCGGTCTTCTTCCAGCGCACCCGGATCGGGCGCGCGCTCCGCGCGGTGGCCGACGACCACGAGGCCGCGCTCTCGATCGGCATCCCGCTCAACACCATCTGGGTCGTGGTGTGGTCGGCCGCGGGCCTGGTCGCCATCGTGGCCGGGATCATGTGGGGGGCCAAGAGCGGGGTGCAGTTCAGCCTGTCGCTGATCGCGCTGAAGGCCCTGCCGGTCCTGATCCTGGGCGGCTTCACCTCGGTGCCCGGAGCCATCGTGGGCGGGCTGATCATCGGGGTGGGGGAGAAGATCGCCGAGGTCTACTGGGGGCCGCTGGTGGGCGGCGCCATCGAGAACTGGTTCGCCTACGTGCTCGCGCTGGCCTTCCTGCTGGTCCGCCCGCAAGGGCTGTTCGGCGAACGAATCATAGAGAGAGTCTAGTGATCTACCGCGAGGCGGGGCAGTTCAAGAGCACCTACGCGAGCGACCAGGCGCTGTTCCCGATCCGGCAGGACCGGGTCGTGGTGGGCCTGGCCGTCGCGGCCGCGGTGATCGCGGTGCCGCTCGTCGCCGACGAGTACTGGCTGCAGGCGGTGCTGATCCCGTTCCTGATCTACGCGCTGGCCGCCCTCGGCCTGAACCTGCTCACCGGCTACGCGGGGCAGGTGTCGCTCGGGACCGGGGGCTTCATGGCGGTGGGCGCCTACTCCGCGTTCAAGATCACGAGCGCCTTCCCTCGCCTGAGCGTGCTGGTCGCGTTCCTGCTGGCCGGGCTCGTGACCGCCCTGGTCGGGATCGTCTTCGGCCTGCCGTCGCTGCGCATCAAGGGCTTCTACCTGGCGGTGGCCACCCTGGCCGCCCAGTTCTTCCTGCTCTGGCTCTTCAACAAGGTGGCCTGGTTCACCGACTACGCCTCCTCCGGCACCATCACCGCGCCCCCCCGCACGGTGGCCTCCATCATGGTGACCGGGCCCGCCGCCACCGCGCCGGTGCGCTACCTGACCGCGCTCGCCTTCGTGGCCGTGTTCGCACTGGTGGCCAAGAACCTGGTGCGGGGGCGGGTGGGCCGGTCCTGGATGGCGATCCGCGACCGGGACATCGCGGCCGAGATCATCGGGGTGCGGCCGCTGCGCACGAAGCTGCTGGCCTTCGCGATCAGCTCGTTCTTCTGCGGGGTCGCCGGAGCCGAGTACGTCTTCCTCTATCTCGGCAGCGCGGAGACCCTGGCCTTCGACATCAACGTGTCGTTCCTGGTCCTGTTCATGGTCATCATCGGCGGGCTCGGCTCGATCCTGGGATCGTTCCTGGGTGCCGCCTTCATCGTGATGGTGCCGATCTTCCTGACCAACGTGCCGCACCTGCTGGGCCTGGCCATGCCGGTGGCCCTGCAGAAGCAGATCGAGCTCATGGTGTTCGGCGGACTCATCATCCTGTTCCTGATCGTCGAGCCCCACGGTCTCGCGCGGCTCTGGCAGATCTCGAAGGAGAAGCTGCGGCTCTGGCCCTTCCCGTACTGAGCGTGTTCCACCCAGATGAGCAAGGAGGAGTGTCCATGACCCTACGACGCGTCATGATCGCGCTGCTGACCGCGATCGTCATCGCCGCCCCGGCGGCCGGGACGGTCTCGGCCCAGGCCAAGGAGATGTTCATCCCCTCGACCGTCTACCGCACCGGCCCCTACGCCCCGAGCGGCACCCCGTTCGCGAACGGGCTGTGGGACTACCTCACGATGCTCAACGAGCGTGACGGCGGCGTCAACGGGGTCCGGCTCGTGGTCGAGGAGTGCGAGACCCAGTACGACACCAAGCAGGGAGTCGAGTGCTACGAGCGGCTCAAGGGCAAGAGCGGCGGGGCGATGGTGTTCAACCCGCTCAGCACCGGCATCACCTACCAGCTGATCCCCAAGGCCGCCGTCGACAAGATCGTGGTGCACTCGATGGGCTACGGCATGACCGCGGCCTCCGACGGCCGGTGGTTCCCATGGGTGTTCACGTTCCCGACCACCTACTGGAGCCAGGCTTCCTCGGTCGTCCGCTACATCGGCCAGCAGGAGGGCGGGCTCGACAAGCTGAAGGGCAAGAAGATCGTCCACATCTACCACAACAGCCCGTACGGCAAGGAAGCCAACCCCACGCTCGAGGAGCTCAGCCACAAGTACGGCTTCGAGCTGACCCTGCTCGCGGTCGACCACCCGGGGCAGGAGCAGAAGGCCACGTGGCTCCAGGTGCGGCGCATCAACCCGCAGTGGGTGTACATGTCGGGCTGGGGCGTCATGAACCAGGTGGCGGTGAAGGAGGCGGCCGCGATCAACTTCCCGATGGACCACTTCATCGGCAACTGGTGGTCGGCCAGCGAGGCCGACGTCATCCCGGCCGGCGACGGGGCCAAGGGCTACAAGGGCGCCACCTTCCACGCCCCCGGGGCCAGCTTCAAGGTGCACGCCGACATCGTGAAGTACGTGCACGACAAGGGGAAGAGCCTCGGTCCCAAGGACAAGATCGGAGAGGCCCTCTACAACCGCGGCCTCGTCAACGCGATGTACATGACCGAGGCCTTCCGCACCGCGATGGCCAAGTACGGCAACAAGCCGCTCTCCACCGAGCAGGTGCGCTGGGGCTACGAGCACCTGAGCCTCACCGAGGCCCGGCTGGACCAGATCGGGCTCAAGGGCTTCACCCACCCGGTGAAGGTGACCTGCGAGGACCACGAGGGGGGCGGGCCGGTCCTGATCCAGCAGTGGGACGGCAAGAAGTGGAACGTCGTCTCCGAGTGGATCCAGCCCATGAAGGAGGTCGTGCGGCCGAAGCTCGAGGCGGCCGCGGTCGAGGAGGGCAAGAAGCTCGGATACACGATGCGCGACTGCTCCAAAGAGAACTAGGCGGAGAGGCGGACCCGGCGTGAGCGACGCGCCCCATCCACTGCTCTCGGTGAACAACATCGAGGTGATCTACGATCACGTGATCCTCGTGTTGAAGGGCGTGTCGCTCCAGGTCCCCGGGGAGGGCATCGTGGCCCTCCTCGGGGCCAACGGGGCCGGCAAGTCGACCACGCTCAAGGCGATCTCGGGACTGCTGCGCACCGAGCGGGGCGAGGTCACCAAGGGAGGGGTCGAGCTCGCGGGCGAGGCGATCCATCGGCGCGAGGCGTCCGAGATCGTGCGCCGGGGGATCGTGCAGGTGATGGAGGGCCGCCACGTCTTCGAGCACCTCACGGTGGAGGAGAATCTCCTGACCGGCGGCTACACCCAGCGCAACGGCGCGGCGCTCCGGACGGACCTGGAGCGGGTCTACGAGTACTTCCCGCGCCTGCGCGATCGGCGATCGGTCGACGCGGGCTACATCTCGGGGGGCGAGCAGCAGATGCTCGCGATCGGCCGCGCCCTCATGGCGCATCCGCGCCTGATGCTGCTCGACGAGCCCTCGATGGGGCTCGCCCCGATGCTGGTGCAGGAGATCTTCGAGATCGTGGGTCGGCTCAACCGGGAGGAGCGGGTGGCGGTCCTGCTCGCCGAACAGAACGCGAACATGGCCCTGCGCTTCGCCCAGTACGTGTACGTCATGGAGAACGGCCGGGTGGTGCTGGACGGCGACGTCAAGGCGGTCAGCGAGAACGAGGACATCAAGGAGTTCTACCTGGGGCTGTCCGGTGTCGGACAGCGGAAGAGCTACCGCGACGTCAAGAACTACCGGCGCCGCAAGCGGTGGCTCTCGTGAATCCGGCCATGAGCGCGCAGCTCGAGATCGCGGAGGTCTCCAAGTCCTTCGGGGGAGTGCTGGCGGTGGGCCGGGTGAGCCTCGAGGTGCGCCGGGGCGAGATCCTGTCCGTCATCGGCCCCAACGGGGCGGGCAAGACCACCCTGCTCAACATGATCAGCGGCTTCTACCACCCGGACTCCGGCCGCATCGCGCTCGAGGGGGCCGACGTGACCAACGACTCGCCGAGTCATCGGGCCGAGCTGGGGATCGCGCGAACCTTCCAGAACATCGCGCTGTTCCGCGGCATGACCGTGCTCGACAACCTCATGCTCGGGCGTCACGTTCGCATGAAGTCGGGGGTGCTGGCCTCGTTCGCCTACTGGGGGTTCGCCCAGCGGGAAGAGGTCGCGCATCGGCGTCGGGTCGAGGACATCATCGACTTCCTCCGGATCCAGGACCTGCGCCGCCGGCCCTGCGGCTCGCTGGCCTACGGGCTGCAGAAGCGAGTCGAGCTGGGCCGCGCCCTCGCGCTCGATCCGAAGATCCTCCTCCTCGACGAGCCGATGGGCGGCTGCAACCACGAAGAGAAGGAGGACATGGCCCGGTTCATCCTGGACGTCAACCACGAGTGGGGCACCACCATCATCCTGATCGAGCACGACATGGGCGTGGTCATGGACATCTCGGACCGGGTGGCGGTACTGGACATGGGAGTGAAGATCGCCGACGGCACCCCCGATGAGGTGCGGACGAATCCGCAGGTGATCAAGGCATACCTGGGCGATGCCAAGGGCACCGGTAATGGAGGCCAGAATGCCTGATCTGACGACGCTTCCCCGCTTGCTACAGCGCAACGCGCGCGATCTCGGCGCTCGGCCGGCGATGCGAGAGAAGGATCGCGGCATCTGGCAGACCTGGAACTGGAGCCAGTACCACGACCAGGTGCGGAATCTCGCGCTGGGCCTGGCGTCTCTTGGCTTCCGTCGCGGCGACCGGCTTTCCGTCATCGGGGACAACCGGCCGCGGCTGTACTGGGCCCAGGTGGCGGCGCAGAGCCTGGGCGGGATCTCGGTGCCCGTCTACCAGGACTCGATCGCCAAGGAGCTGGCCTACGTCTGGAACCACGCGGAGGTCAGCGTGATCGTGGCCGAGGACCAGGAGCAGGTCGACAAGGTCCTGGCCCTGCGTGACGAGCTGCCGTGCCCTCCGCCTCGTCGTCTACGACGACCCGCGGGGAATGACCGGCTACCGGCACGACTGGCTCAAGTCCTTCGAAGACGTGCAGGAGGCCGGCCGGAGATTCGGTGTCGAGCATCCCGTCTTCTTCGAGAACGAGATCGAGCAGGGCCGCGCCGACGACGTGGCGGTCATCTCCTACACCTCCGGCACCACCGGCAGCCCCAAGGGCGCGATGATCACGCACGCCAATGCGATCGGCGTGGCGGAGAGCTTCCGGCAAGCATCGCACCTCGTCCCGGAGGACACGTCGCTGGCGTATCTGCCCATGGCGTGGGCGGGTGATTCGGTCTACACGCTCTTCGCGAGCCTCGTGGCCGGCTTCTGCGCCAACTGCCCCGAGAGCCCGGAGACCGTGCAGCGCGACCTGCGGGAGCTGGGCCCCTCCACGCTCCTCGCCCCGCCGCGGATCTGGGAGAACATGCTCACCGCGGTGCTGGTGCGGGCGGCCGACGCCACGCCGCTCAAGCGCCGGACCTTCGACTACTTCCGCTCGGCGGCGGAGCGGGCCGAAATCTTGAGAACGGAGGACAAGCCGCTGCCGGCCGGGCTGCGGCTGGCCACCGCCCTCGGGGAGTTCTTCGTGTACGGCCCGGTGCGCGACCAGCTGGGCCTCGGGCGGACGAGGTGGGCGCTGACCGGCGGCGCACCCCTCGGTCCCGATACCTTCCGGTTCTTCCGGTCGATCGGGGTGAACCTCAAGCAGGTCTATGGATCCACCGAGACCACCGGGCTCGTCTCGCTGCAGCCCGACCGGGAGGCGAATCCCACCACCGCCGGGCGGCCGGTGCCGGGGGTGGAGATCAAGATCGGAGACCGCGGGGAGGTCCTGGTGAAGGGGTGCACCGTGTTCAAGGGCTACTTCCGGAACGAGGCGGCGACGCGAGAGGTGATCGGCCCCGACGGTTGGTTCCACACCGGCGACGCCGGCTTCATCGATCCCCAGGGGCACCTGGTCATCATCGACCGCGCCAAGGACGTCGGGGCGCTCACCGACGGCACCCCGTTCGCCCCCCAGTTCATCGAGAACAAGCTCAAGTTCAGCCCCTACGTCCGCGAGGCGGTCGCGTTCGGCCACGACAAGCCGTTCGTGGCCGCCATGATCGCGATCGACCCGGGCACGGTAGGGAACTGGGCGGAGCGGCGGGGCATTCCCTACACGTCGTACATGGACCTCTCCCAGAAGTCCGAGGTGCGTGAGATGATCCGCGACGAGATCCGCCGGGGCAACGAGACGCTGCCGGAGGGGACGAGGATCCGGCGGTTCCTCCTGCTCACCAAGGACCTGGAGGCCGACGACGCGGAGATCACGCGGACCCGCAAGGTGCGGCGCAGCTACGTGGCCGACAAGTACGCGACGGTGATCGATGCGCTATACGGGGGGGCGGCGGAAGCCGAGCTCTCGACGAGCATCACCTACGAGGATGGTCGACAGGCGACCATCCGGTCGCGCGTGAGCATCGAGAACGTCGCGGAGGCCGCGGCCCGTGTTTGAAGACTTCGGATTCCTCCTCCTGCTGCTGTCCAACGGCATCATGATCGGCTTGATGTACACGCTGATCGCGCTCGGGCTTCGTCCTCGTCTACAAGGCGACCGACGCGGTGAACTTCGCCCAGGGCGAGTTCGTGATGATCGCCGGTCTCGTGGTGGCGGGAGCCCTCGACGCGCTGCGGGCGCCCCTGTGGGTCGCCATCCTCATCGGCCTCGGCGCCATGGTGGGCTTCGGCTTCCTGCTGGAGCGGGTGATGCTGCGCCGGCTCATCGGTCGGCCGGTGATCGCGGTGGTCATGGCCACGATCGGGCTCGCCTCGATTCTGCGCGGCATCGGGCCGTCCACCCTCGGAGCCGGGACCCGGACGCTGCCCCTGCCGATCCCGGACGAGCCGATCGTGCTGGGCCCCCTGTTCATCCCGCCCATCCAGCTCCTGGGCGCGGCGGTGAGCCTGGCCTTCCTCGGCGGGTTCGGGTGGTTCTTCCTCAGGTCCCGCAACGGCATCGCCATGCGGGCCATCGCCGACAACCAGCAGGTCGCGCTGGCCATGGGCATCAACGTGGAGCGCTACTTCGGACTCGCCTGGGCCATGACCGGGGTCGTCTCCGCGATCGGCGGCATCGTTTGGGGGAACCTGCTCGGCGTCGACATCAACCTCTCGCTGGTGGGCCTGAAGGTGTTCCCGGTCGTGATCCTGGGCGGGCTCGACTCGATACCGGGTGCGGTCATCGGCGGGCTGATCGTGGGACTGGTCGAGAACGTGGCCGCCGGCTACGTGGACCCATACGTGGGCGGCGGCACCAAGGACTTCGCGCCGTACGTCCTCATGATCCTCGCCCTCATGATCCGGCCCTACGGAATCTTCGGCAAGAAGATCATCGAAAGGATCTGAGAGCGATGATCCATCGCGAATGCGGGGTGCTCAAGACCAGCTACGAGGCCGACATGGCGCTGTACCCGCTCCCGATCGCCCGGTGGGCCGTCGGCGGCGTCGCGGTGATCTTCTTCGGGGTCGTTCCGCTCGGTCTGGGGGAGTACTACCTCTCGATCGCCAACCTCGTCTGGATCGCGGTCATCGGCGCCCTCGGTCTCAACATCCTGGTCGGCTACACCGGGCAGGTGTCGATCGGCCACGGGGCTTTCATGTCGGTCGGAGCCTACACCGCGGCCAATCTGGCCAACCGGCTCGGCTCGCCGTGGCCGGTGAATCTCCTGGCCGGCGGGATCATGGCCGCCGCTGATCGGGGTGATCGTCGGCATTCCTTCCCTCCGCATCAAGGGCCTCTACCTGGCGATCGCGACCCTCGCCGGGCAGTTCATCATCGAGTGGATCATCAACCACGTGACCTTCATCAGCGGAGGCGTGCAGGCCTCGATCGAGGTCGCGCGACCGCGGCTCGGGTCGATGGCGCTGGACAGCCAGCGCGACATGTACTACTTCCTGCTCTTCTTCGTGGTCGCTGGCCACGCTCGGCACCATGAATCTCGTCAGATCCAGGGTCGGGCGCGCCTTCATCGCCATCCGCGACCAGGACATCGCGGCCGAGATCATCGGGATCAACATCTTTCGCTACAAGCTCCTGGCGTTCGCCATCTCGTCCTTCTACGCGGGAGTGACCGGCGTGGTGTACACCTACTTCCTCGGGATCGCGAACTACGAGCAGTTCCAGCTCGGCGTATCGGTCGACTACCTGGCCATGATCATCATCGGAGGTCTGGGGTCGGTCCAGGGCTCGATCTTCGGAGCCTTCTTCATCACGCTCCTGCCGATCGTGATCCGGCGCCTGATGGAGAGCTTCGGCGGCGTGTTCTTCGAGCCGCAGACCGTGCTCAACCTCATCCCGAATCTCCGTGTCATGCTCTTCGGCGCGCTGATCATCTTCTTCCTGATCGTGGAGCCGGAGGGCCTCAACCGCCTGTGGCGGAACATCCGGAACTACTTCCGCATCTGGCCATTCGCGTACTGAGGTACGCGATGAAAGGAGAACGCTCATGAGACACGTGCTGGCAATCGCGATGGCGCTCGTGCTGGGAGGGAGCGGCCTGCTCACCCCCGCTCCGTCCATCGCCCAGTCCAAAGGCGACGTCGTCATCGGGGTGCAGTGCGACCGCACCGGGGCGACCCAGATCGTGGGCACCGTTCTGTGTCCGGGCTTCCACGACTACATCGACCTGGTGAACAGCAAGGGCGGAGTCGAGGGCCACAAGATCAACGCCCTCGAGGTCGACCACGAGTACAAGGTGCCGCCCGCGGTGGAGTCGTACGAGCGCTTCAAGAAGGAGGGGGCGGTATCGATCGCGGTCTACGGCACGCCGCAGATCTACGCCCTGGCCGCGAAGCTGACCGAGGACCGGCTCCCCGGCACCTCCCCGGGCTTCGGCAGTGCCGCGGCTGCGGACGGGACCCGCTACCCGTTCATCTTCCCGATCGCGGCGACCTACTGGTCGCAGGCGACCGCCTCGATCAAGTTCGTCAAGGACCAGCTCGGTGGGAACCTCAAGGGCAAGAAGATCGCCTACATCTTCTATCGACAATCCGGCCGGGCGCGAGCCTATCCAGGTGCTCCAGGACCTGGCCGGTAGAGAGGGCTTCCAGCTCCGGGAGTTCGCAGTTCCGCCTCCCGGTGTCGAGATGGGCGCGCAGGTGCTCGACATCGCACAGCGGTACCGGGCCGACTTCGTGATCGCGCACCTCTTCGGGGGGCCCCCGCGGTGTCGATCAAGGAGCTCAAGCGGGTGGGCTATCCGCTGAAGAAGGTCATCGGGTTCGTGTGGGCGTCGGCCGAGGCCAACATCGAGGCCGCCGGAGGCTTCGCGGCCGCGGAGGGCTACTACACGATGCAGTTCGCGGGTGTCGGCACCGACTATCCGGTGCTGAACGAGATCCGAGAGATGTACAAGAAGGCGGGCAAGCCGGCGCCGAAGGAGATGGCGTCGACCGTCTTCTATAACCGTGGCGTGCTGATCGCGGCCCTCCACGTCGAGGCCATCCGGAACGCCCTGAAGGCCAAGCCGAACGGCAAGATCACCGGGGCCGACGTCAAGGCCGGCTTCGAGCAGATCTCGAACTTCACCCTCGGGGGGCTCGTTCCGCCCCTGAAGATCACCCCGACCGATCACGAGGGCGGCGGGCTCGTTCAGATCTGGCAGGTCAAGGGCGGCAAGTTCGCCAAGACCACCGATTGGTTCTCCGCATACCCGGACGTGCTGGCCAAGCACATCAAGGAAGCGGCGAAGTCGTAGGCGTCTCGTCCCAGGCCGCGGCGAGCCGCCGCAAACGGAGGACAGGCGCCGGAAGGGGTCCCACCCCTTCCGGCGCCACCACATCATGCTGAGTCTCAACAACATCGAGGTGATCTACGACGGTGTCATCCTCGTCCTCAAGGGGGTGTCGCTGGAGGTGCGCGAGGGTGGTATCACCACGCTGCTCGGCGCCAACGGAGCCGGGAAGACCACCACCTTGAAGGCCATCTCCGGACTGCTCCGGACCGAGCGCGGCGAAGTGACGAAGGGGTCCATCGAGCTCGGCGGCCAGCGGATAGACCACCTTGCGCCCTACGAGGTCGTCCGGCGAGGAGTGGTGCAGGTCTTCGAGGGGCGGCGGGTCTTCGAGCACCTGACCACCGAGGAGAACCTGGTCGCGGGGGCTCACATTCAGCCCGATCGCAAGCTCGTGGCGACCGGGATCGAGCGCGTATTCCAGTACTTCCCGCGGCTCAAGGAGCGCCGGTTGGTTCAGGCCGGATACCTGTCGGGGGGCGAGCAGCAGATGCTCGTGATCGGGCGCGCCTTGATGGCCGACCCCCGGGTCATCCTTCTCGACGAGCCGTCGCTCGGGCTGGCCCCGATGCTGGTCGAGGAGATCTTCAAGATCGTGCAGCGCTTGAATCGCGAGCAGAAGCTCACCGTGCTTCTGGTCGAGCAGAACGCGACCCTCGCCCTCGGAATCGCCGAGCACGGCTACGTGATGGAGAACGGCCGGATCGTGCTCGAGGGGCCGGCGATGCGCTGCGCGCGAACGCGGACATCAAGGAGTTCTATCTCGGACTGACCGAGGTGGGGGCCCGCAAGTCCTACCGCGACGTGAAGCACTACAAGCGGAGAAAGCGGTGGCTGAGCTGAGCGTCCACGCCTTCACGGTCTACGACGTGATCACGCGGGGGGCCGCGGTCCACCGCGACGCGCCCGCGGTCATCCAGGGCGAGCGGACGCTCTCGTTCGGCGACTTCCACCGGCGGGTGGACGAGCTGGCCGCCGGCCTGGCCGGCCTCGGCATCGGTCGGGGCGAGCGCATCTGCGTGCTGGCCCAGAACGACGCGGCCTACCTCGACCTCTACGGGGCCTGCGCGCGGCAGGGGATCATCGCCTACCCGATCAACTGGCGGCTCACCGGCCCCGAGGTGGAGCGGGTGGTGGAGCGCGCCCGGCCGGCCATGATGGTGGTCGACGCGACCACCCTGCCGCTGGTGGGCGACTGGCTCGAGAGCAAGGGGGTGGCGCACCGCTACCAGCTCGGGGAGGGGGCCGGCTCCGGCTTCGCCCCGTTCGCCGCCCTCTACCGTCCCGGGACCGCGCCGCCGGCGGCCGCGGTCGGGCCCGAGGACGCCTTCGCGGTCATCTCCACCGCGGCGGTGGACGTGATCCCGCGGGGCGCGGTGCTGACCCACGCCAACGTGCTCGCGGCCAACCTCACCGCGATCGCCGCGCTCGGTCTCACCGCGCGCGACCGTTACCTGGCGGTGCTGCCGCTCTTCCACGTCACCGCGCTCGGCATGTCGCTGGCCCACCTGCACGCGGGCGGCGCGGTGGTGGTGGTGCCGCGCTTCGACGCGGAGGAGGCGGTGCGCCTGATCGACCGGCACCGGGTCGCCCACGTCTCCGACTTTCCCCCGGTCCTGGCGAGCCTGCTCGACGCGGCGGAGAAGGCCGGGAGCGCCCTGCCGAGCCTGACCCACGTCTCCGGCCTCGATTCGCCCGCGACCATCGGGCGCCTCCACGAGAAGACCCGCGCGCGCTTCTGGACCGGGTTCGGCCAGTCGGAGACGAGCGGCTTCGTCACGATCCAGCCGGTGGCCGACAAGCCGGGGGCCTCCGGGCGACCGGTGCCCGCGGCGCAGGTGGGCATCGTGGACGAGTACGATCGTCAAGTCCCGACCGGCACCCCGGGGGAGATCGTGGTGCGGGGCCCGCTCGTCTTCCAGGGCTACTTCGGCCAGCCCGACGTGACCGCCCACACCTTCCGCAACGGCTGGCACCACACCGGCGACGTGGGCCGCTTCGAGGCCGACGGCTACCTGCACTACGTCAAGCGCAAGCCCGAGAAGGAGCTGATCAAGCCGGGCGGGGAGAACGTCTACCCGGCCGAGGTCGAGACCGTCATCGTGCAGATGCCCGCGGTCACCGGGGTCTGCGTCTACGGCGTCCCGGACCCGCGCTGGGGCGAGGCGGTGAAGGCGGTGGTGGAGGTCAAGGGCGGGTCCCGGCCCACCGCCCAGCAGGTGGGCGACTTCGTCGGCGAGCGGATCGCCCGCTTCAAGCGCCCGCACGTGGTGGTGTTCACCGACGCCCTGCCGCGCGCTGCCGACGGCGCGGTGGACCGGGACGCGGTGAAGGCCCGCTGGGGTGACGGCCGGGAGTAGCCGGGGTAGACTCGAGCGCATGAAGATCTTCGACGAGCACCACGACATGTTCCGCCAGACGGTGCGCGCCTTCGTCCAGAAGGAGGTCGAGCCGCACGTCGAGGCGTGGGAGGAGGCGGGCCAGATCCCCAAGTCGATC
This sequence comes from uncultured Candidatus Rokubacteria bacterium, assembly GCA_963841755.1. GTDB lineage: Bacteria > Methylomirabilota > Methylomirabilia > Rokubacteriales > CSP1-6 > CAMLFJ01. The sequence continues at coordinate 64,296 of CAWJDX010000017.1, read as the reverse complement.
TGGCCGCGCATGGGCGAGCTGGGCTTCCTCGGCGTCGAGTACGACGAGAAGTACGGCGGCGCCGGCGCCGACGTCCTCACCACCGCGGTGCTCTGCGAGGAGATGGCCCGGGCGCGCTGCGCCTCCCTGGCGATGGCGGTCGGCGTGCACACCGACATGGCGTCGCCCCACCTCTACTGGACCGGGAGCGAGGCCCTCAAGGAGCGCTACCTGCCCGCGATCTGTCGCGGGGAGGCGCTGACCGCCATCGCGGTCACCGAGCCCGGCGGCGGGTCGGACGTGGCCGCGATCCGGACGCGCGCGGTGCGGGACGGCGATCCACTACGTGCTGAACGGGTCGAAGATGTTCATCACCAACGGGGTGATGGCGGATCTCTACTTCGTGGCCGCGCGGATCCAGGAGACCGGCTCACCCTGCCCTCTCCCCAGGGGGGAGAGGGTTCGAAGAGGCATCGGGGGATCTCGATGTTCCTGGTGGAGCGGAGCACGCCGGGGTTCTCGGTGAGCCGCAAGCTCGACAAGATGGGCAACCGCGCCTCCGACACCGCCGAGCTGGCCTTCCAGGACATGCGGGTGCCGGCCGAGAACCTGCTCGGCCAGGAAGGCGGCGGCTTCTACGAGGTCATGCGCGTCTTCCAGCGCGAGCGCCTGGTGGCGGGGCTGCACGCGGTGGCCGGCTGCGAGCGCGCCCTCGAGGACACCATCGCCTACGTCCAGCAGCGCCAGGCCTTCGACGGCCCGCTCTCCGGCAAGCAGGTGATCCGGCACCGGATCGCGGACATGGCCACCCTGATCGAGGCCGGGCGCTGGCTGACCTACGCGGCCTGCGTCAAGTTCCGGGACCGGGAGGACGCGGTGAAGGAGATCTCGATGGTGAAGCTGTTCACCGCCGAGATGGCCCAGAAGGTGGCCTACGAGTGCGTGCAGCTCCACGGCGGCTACGGCTACATGCGCGAGTACCCCATCGAGCGATTCTTCCGGGACATCCGTCTCCTGACCATCGGCGGCGGGACCTCCGAGATCATGAAGGAGATCATCGCCAAGCAGATGGCGCTCTGACCGTGACGGTGGACGTCGTCGTCATCGGGCACGTCACGCTCGACCAGACGCCGCGCGGCCTCCGCCCGGGAGGGGCCGCCTACTACGCGGCGATCACCGCCCACCGGCAGGGGCTGCGGGTGGGCGTGCTCACCTCGTTCGGCCCCGACTTCCCGCGGGAGGCGCTGCCCCGAGACATCGAGGTGGTCGCGGTGCCCTCCACCCGGACCACGATGTTCCGGATCGGGCCGGGCCGCCTCACCGAGGGTCGCCGGGTCCGCGAGCTGGCGATCCTCGGCCGCGCCACCGATCTCGAGGCGGAGGCGCTCCCCGACGAGTGGCGGGACGTGGCGCTGGGCCTGCTCTGCCCGGTCGCGGGCGAGGTCGACCCCGCGCTGGCCGCCGCCTTCCCCGACACCTCGCTGGCCGTCCTCCCGCAGGGCTGGATGCGGCAGCGGGGCGCGGGCGGAGTCGTCTCGCCGCAGGCCTGGGAGGACGCCGACCTGGTGCTGCCGCACGTGCAGGCGGTCGTGGTGAGCCACGAGGACATCGAGCCCTTCCAGAAGGAGGCCCTCGAGTGGTTCCAGCGCGTGCCGGTCGGCGCGGTGACCCGCGGGCCCCGGGGCGCGATCCTCTTCGTCAACGGCGACCAGTACGGGGTCGAGCCGGACGTCGCGGTGGAGCAGGACGAGACCGGCGCGGGCGACGTGTTCGCCACCGCGTTCCTCATCGCCTACAACCGCGACGGCAACGCGTGGGACGCGGCCGCGGTCGCGGCGTGCTGCGCGGCCGCCTCCGTCGAGGGCGAGGGGGTCGCGGCGATCCCGGACCGGGCGACCCTGGAGGCGCGGCTCGCGGCCTATCGACGCCGCCAGGTCGGGTGAGCGGCGCGGCGCTTGCTACCGGGCTCGACCCGAGGCTACACTCGGTCGTGCGCACGCGGCGAGTCCATGGCTGACCGGAAGATCCGCATCACGGTGGGCAAGGTGACCGCGGACGCCGTCCTGAACGATTCGGAGACCGCCTCGGCGGTCTGGAAGGCCCTGCCCCTCAGCGTCGCCGGGCAGACCTGGGGCGACGAGATCTACTTCGGCATCCCGGTGAAGGCCGAGAGCGAGGATCCCCGCGAGGTGGTGGAGCTCGGGGATCTCGCCTACTGGCCGCCGGGGTCCGCGTTCTGCATCTTCTACGGGCCGACGCCGGCGAGCCGGGGCAGCGAGATCCGGCCCGCGAGCCCGGTCAACGTGTTCGGCCGCGTGCTGGGGGATCCCAAGGTGTTCAAGGCGGTGCGCTCCGGGACCACGGTCCGCGTGGAGCGCGCCTGAGACGGAGGACGACATGAAGATCTTTCTGGATAGTGCGAACGTGAACGAGCTGCGCGAGGGCGTGGCCATGGGCCTGGTGGACGGCTGCACCACCAACCCCTCGCTCATCGCCAAGGAGAAGCGCCCCTTCCGGCCGCTGGTGGAGGAGATCTGCAAGGTGGTGCCGGGCGACGTGAGCCTGGAGGTGGTGGCCACCGACTTCGACGGCATGGTGAAGGAGGGCAAGGAGCTGGCCCAGGTGGCTCCCAACGTGGTGGTGAAGTGCCCGCTCACCAAGGACGGGCTCAAGGCGGTGAAGTACCTGACCGGCGAGGGCATCCGGGTCAACCAGACGCTCTGCTTCTCGGCTCCGCAGGCCCTGCTCTCGGCCAAGGCGGGCGCGGTCTACATCAGCCCGTTCCTGGGCCGCCTGGACGACATCGGGCACGTGGGCATGGACCTGGTCCGGGACATCTGCGAGATCTACCGGAACTACGGGTACAAGACCCAGGTGCTGGCCGCCTCGATCCGCAGCCCGCTCCACGTCATCGACGCGGCCAAGGCGGGGGCGCACGTGGCCACCATGCCGTTCAACGTGCTCGAAATGCTGATGAAGCACCCGCTCACCGACATCGGCCTCAAGAAGTTCCTCGACGACTGGAACAAGCTCGGCGAGAAGATCTAGCGCCCGAGCGGGCCGCGGCCGCGAGAGACGGTTGTCCGCGGCCTGGGGGAGTGCGGGGGCCATTTCTGGGCCCCCGCAGATGAAGAGCTTGAAGATTTAGACGGTTGACTGCCCCGGTTGACTGCCCGAAGTTCGTGTTTTTGCCTTCCACCCTTTCTCGCCTCCCGGCCGTATATCTCGGTGAGGGCATGAGATGGACACCGAGCGGGGGCTGATGGCGAGGGTGGCGCGGGGGGACCAGGCGGCGTTCACCGACCTGGCCCAGCGCTACAGCGGCAAGCTGCTCGCGGTGGCCGGGCGGCTGCTCGGCTCCCGCGCCGATGCCGAGGACGCGGTCCAGCGCGCCTTCCTCCAGTGCTTCGCGGCCGCCGCCGGCTACGACCCCCGGTGGGCGGTCTCCACGTGGCTCTATCGCATCCTCACCAACGTCTGCGTGGACGAGCTGCGCCGGCGGGCTACCCGGACCGCCCACGACGATCGGTCGGCGGCGGGGGAGCTCTCGGCCGGCTCGAGCAATCACCACCCGCCCGCGGCCTATCTGGATCTGCACCGGGCCCTCGAGCAGGTACCGCGCGAGGCGCGGGTGCTGCTGGCCCTGCGCTACGTGGACGGGCTCTCCTACGGGGAGCTGGCGCGCATCCGGGGCATCTCGATCAACACCGTGAAGAGCCAGCTCGCGCGGGGCAAGTCCCTGCTGCGGGCCGAGCTCGGCAAGCGAGGAGCGGATCATGTCTGACATGGACGAGGGCAAGCGACCGGATCGGCTGGACCTCCTGCTGACGGACTACTTCCGGCCCGAGTCGGCGGCGGCGGAGCTGCCCCGGCGCATCGCGGCCGCGGCCCGGGAGTCCAGCGTCGCGCTCGAGCGGCTCGAGTCGCGGCTCGGCATCGAGGCGACCGCGCGCGGGATCTCGCGGGTGGGCACCGGGCCGGTGGGCAAGCCGGCCACCGCGGCGGCGCGGAAGCTGATCGAGCAGGCCCGTCTCGAGATCCACGAGTACCTGCGCGGGCAGCGCGCCTTCTTCCGGGTGCCGGTGGATCTCACCACCGTGCCGGACTTCCAGCGGAGCGTGCTGCAGGCCGCGGGGCACATCCCGTTCGGCGAGGCGCGCGCCTACGCGTGGATCGCGGCGCGCGTCGGCCATCCGCGCGCGGTCCGGGCGGTGGGCACCGCGCTCGGCCGCAACCCGGTGCCGCTCATCCTGCCGTGCCACCGCGTGTGGCGGAGCGACGGCGGCCTCGGCGGCTACATCTTCGGGGCGGACGTCAAGGACCGGCTGGTCGCGCTCGAGCGCACCACTCCGGTGCTGGAGGGCTGCACGAGCACGCGCATCGTGTGCCGGGTGGGCTGCATCCACGGACGGCACATGCGGCGGGACAACCGGGTGGTCTTCGCCTCGGTGGAGGACGCGCGGTCGGTGGGCTACCGGCCGTGCAAAGTATGCCGCCCGGCAGCCTGACCGCCCCGTCGTCGGTCGAGACGCGGCTTGCAGCGGATCGACTGGGAGGCGATCGCCCGCGGGCTCGGCGAGCGGGGATGGGCCACCACGCCCCCGCTGCTGACCGCGGCGGAGTGCGCGGAGCTGGTCGCGCTGTACCCGGAGGACGGCCGGTTCCGCAGCCGGGTCGACATGGCGCGCTTCCGCTTCGGGGAGGGCGAGTACAAGTACTTCGCGAACCCGCTGCCTCCGACCGTGAAGGCATTGCGGCGTCACGCCTATCCGCGCCTGGCCCCGATCGCGGACGCGTGGAACGTGGCCCTCGGCGGCAAGCCCACCCACCCGCCGGACCTCGACGGCTTCCTGGCCATCTGCGCCGAGCGCGGCCAGACCAGGCCCACGCCGCTGCTGCTGCGCTACGAGGCCGGCGGCTACAACTGCCTGCACCAGGACCTGTACGGCGCGATCGCGTTCCCGCTCCAGATGACCTGCCTCCTGAGCCGCCCGGGCGCGGACTTCACCGGCGGCGAGTTCCTGCTGGTCGAGCAGCGGCCCCGGGCGCAGTCGCGCGGCGAGGTGGTGCCGCTCGAGCAGGGGCAGATCGTGATCTTCGCGACGCGGGAGCGACCGGTCCGCGGCACCCGCGGCGTGTACCGGGTGGCGCTGCGCCATGGCGTGAGCCGGGTTACCTCGGGGCTCCGCTACACGCTCGGGGTGATCTTCCACGACGCGGAGTAGTGTGGCGTGGGGAGGGAGGGGGGCCGGGGGGTGTCCGGGACCACGGCCCGTCTCGGGCGGACTTCTGGGGAGGAGTTCCCAATCTGGGATGTTGGTCGGCTCGGCTTGCGCCGGAGGGGACGGGTCCCGGACACCCCCCGGCCCCCCTCCCTCCCCACGCCACCAGGTTGTCACATCTGATTCTGACCACTCGGCTTTGACTCAGGCCGCGGCGGTGGAGACTGGTTAGGGCTTCGGTCCTATGATCGCTCTGGCGGCCAGGGCGGTGACTATCCCGAAGGGCAGATTCACCAGCAGAAGATAAATTGTAAACGCCGGCCCGTGGCGCAACCCGAAATATCCCGCGCCGCTCATCGGCAAGAAGAACAGGAACAGCGCGAGTAGCGGAGCCAGGACATATAGAAAGCCGACGAGGTACAGCCGATTCCAGGCGGCCTTTACAAACAGGCCGAACAGGATGCCCCATAGTCCTCCCCAGAAGAGCGGCTTGTATATGTCCGGAGACTTCAAGGAAACCGGCGCCGTCACCCCGAGCGTCGCGCTGAGCCCCAACCGAAACAGCACGTGGCTGAAGAGGACCACCGCCACCGCGCCTATTACTCCCGCCGCGAAGCAGATCGCTACCCGCTGGCTGAGGGTCAAGGCATCCTTCATCGTCTTCGAGTCTCTTTCCATCGCACTCACGTTCCTCCATTGTTCCTCAGGAGATCGCCCGCGACGCGGCTTCGCCGCTGCAGCCAGCGCGGGATGAGCGAGACGAGCACGAGCAGGACCCCCGCGACGGCGAGATAGCCGAGCGTGCGCCTGACGTCGCCGCGGCCCTCGGACAGCGCCCCTCCCGCAAAGGTGAAGGCCGCCGTGCCGGGCAGCATGCAGATGGACGAGGTGATGGCGTAGGGCCAGAAGCCGATCCGGGTCAGTCCGTAGGCGTAGTTCTGCAGGTTGAACGGGAAGAGCGGCACGAGCCGCGTGAGCATGACGATGCGCCAGCCGTGCTCGGCCGTTTGATCGTCCAGGCGCGCCAGCCGTGGGCTCGCCCGTACCCAGCGCTCCACCGTGCTGCGCACCGCGTAGCGCGCGACCAGGAAGGCCAGCGCCGCGCCGATGGTGGCGGCAATCCACACGTAGAGCGTGCCCCAGACGGGACCGAAGGCCACACCCCCGAGCACCGTGATGGGGAGCCCGGGCACGAAGAAGACCACCGCGAGGACATAGCCGGCGATGAAGACGACCGGCGCGAGGGCCCCGAACCCCTCGATCCACTGCTTGAGCCTGGCCACGTTCTCGAGACGGATCAGATCGCCGAGCCCGAGCGCCCGCGTTGCCACCACCCCCGCGACGAGCAGGGCCAGGATCAGCGCGGGCCGCGCCCACCGCCTCATCGCGTCCACCGGAGCCATGCGGCGAAGAGCTTGCGCACCCTGGGCGTGAGCCGCGTGCGGTTGTACATGTCGCCCGTCTGCCGGATGGCCTCGGCCTGGGTCGGATAGGGATGGATGACCGAGGCGAGCCGCCCCAGCCCGATGCCCGCGGTCATGGCCAGGGTGAGCTCGTTGATCATCTCGCCCGCGTGCCGGGCCACGATGGTGGCGCCCACGATCCTGTCGGTTCCACGCTTCACGTGCACCTTCACGAAGCCGTCCTCCTCGCCGTCGGCGACGGCGCGGTCGACCTCGGCGAAGGGCCGCAGGTACGTGTCCACCGCCATCCCGCGCTTCTCGGCGTCGTGCGCGTAGAGGCCGACGTGGGCGATCTCGGGGTCGGTGTACGTGCACCACGGGATGGTGAGGGCGGAGTGCTTCTTGCGCCCGAGGAAGAGCGCGTTCTGGATCACCACCCGGGCCGCCGCGTCGGCCACGTGGGTGAACTTCTCGGGCATGCAGATGTCGCCCGCGGCGTAGATGCGCGGATTGGTCGTCTGGAGCCGGTCGTTCACCTTGACGCCATCCCGCCGGTCGTAGGCGACGCCGACCGCCTCGAGGCCGAGGCCCTCCACGTTGGGCACGCGCCCCGCGCCCACGAGGATCTCGTCCACCTCGACCCGGACCGGTCCGCTCGGCGCCGTCGCGACCAGGACCTTCCCGCCGCCCGCGCGCTCGACCCGCTCGAGCTTGGCGCCGAGCACGAGGCGGATGCCTTCGCCCACGAAGGCGCGCTGGACGATCTCCGCCGCGTCCGCGTCCTCGCGGTTCAGGATGTGGTCGCCGGTGTGGAAGAGCGTCACCTCGGAGCCCAGGCGCCGGAAGGCCTGCGCCAGCTCGCAGCCGATGGGGCCGGCCCCGATGACGGCGAGGCGCGGGCGGCCGCTGCGTCAGCTCGAACACGCTCTCGTTGGTGAGAAAGCCCGCCTCGGCGAGGCCGGGCACGTCGGGGTGGTGGGCGCGCGCGCCGGTGGCGATGACGGCCTTCCGGAACGAGAGCCGCGTGCCGTTGACCTCGACGGTGTCCGGGCCCGTGAAGCGCCCATCCCCGAGGAAGACGTCGACGCCGAGCCCGCGGAAGCGGTCGGCCGAGTCGTGATGGCTGAGGCGCGCGCGCACCCGGCGCATCCGCTCCATGACGGCGCCGAAGTCGGGCTCCACCGCCCCCGGCACTCGCACGCCGAGGGAAGCGGCCGCGCGCACCTCGCCCACCACCCGCGAGGAGCGGATGACGCACTTGGACGGCACGCAGCCGACGATGAGACAGTCGCCGCCCAGCAGGTGCCGCTCGATCAGCGCCACCCGCGCGCCCAGCCCGGCCGCCCCCGCCGCGGTGACGAGGCCGGCGGTGCCCGCGCCGATCACCACCAGGTTGTAGCGGGGCGCCGGCGTCGGCGGCCGCCAGTCGGGCGGGTGCACCTGGGCGATCAGCTCGCCGTTGTAGACGTCGCGGGGAAGAACTTCCATCGTTGGCGGCATCATGGTCCTCAGGATTGTCCGCGCGAGTGCTCCGTTGGAGAACAGGTCGGCTATCCGTTCCTGCACGTCATGCCCGTCTGCACGCATGTCATGCCCCGTCCTCAGATACGGTCAGAGAGGGTGAGCGAAGGGAACTTTAACACCGTCCGGTAGCGATCGCTCCTCCCGCTCACGGCACATCTCACCGCAGTTCGGGCCGATGCGTCGCCCGCCGGGACTGCGCTCCCTCTCTAGAGAGGGATCGCTGGTCACGACGACGGGCTGGGCAGGAGTTTTCGCAGGAATTGGCAACCGTTCATGTTCTTGCCGTCGGCGGAAACAGACGCGCACGTCCTAGCGCAGTGATCGGAAGGCGGCCGTGATCTTGGACGCGAACCTTGTGCCGGCCGGACAGCCCTAGCGCTCAGGACGAAGGCGCTCGTGGCGAGCACGGGCCAGCCGTGACTGCAGCGGGCGTCTTGTTACCGCCAGGGGGATGAACTGCCACCGTTGGTCCGGGTGTCAGATGCGCGGGCGGATCTCGTGGGCGAAGGTCTCGTAGATGCCCAGCATCTCCTGGAGGTCGCGGTAGCGGGTCTCGAGGAGGATCGACTCGACGCCGAGGTCGCGGAAGGCGATGAGGTCTTCCATGATCTGCTCGCGGGAGCCCTGGAGGGGCTTGCGGTCGGGGCCGAGGGGCGTGGTGCGGAGCGAGAGGCCGGCGCGGACGCTGACCGTGACCTGATCGTACGGGCGGCGCTGGCGGGCGCATTCTTCCTTGAGGCGGGCGAGGTCGGCCGCGAGCGCGGCCGGGGTGATGAAGGCGGCGTGCCAGCCGTCGCCGTGCTGGACCACGCGGCGGAGGGCGCGCTCGGTGTGGCCGCCGATCAGGATCGGGATGTCGCCGCGGGTCGGCTTGGGGAAGACGCCGATCTCGTCGAAGGAGAAGAACTCGCCGTGGTGCGCGGTGCGGGCGTCGCGCCAGCAGGCGCGCATCACCGCGAGCGCCTCGTCGCTCCACGCGCCCCGCCGATCGTAGTTGCCGCCCAGCAGCTCGATCTCCTCGCGCATCCAGCCCACGCCGACCCCGAGCACGAGCCGCCCGCCCGAGAGGTGGTCGAGGGTCGCGCACATCTTGGCCGCCATCACCGGGTTCCGGTGGGGCAGCACCAGGATGCTCGTGCCGAGCTGCACGCGCTCGGTGACGCCCGCCACCAGGGACAGGGTCACCAGCGGCTCGAGGAACGGCACGTCGGCGGCCAGCGGGAACTGGCCGGTGGGACTGTAGGGGTATTGCGGGTCGATCCGGTAGGGGATCACCACGTGATCGCTCGCCCAGAGCGAGTCGTAGCCGAGCGCCTCGATCCGGCGCGCGAAGGTGAGGACGTTGTCGCGCGTGCCGACGGGACCGTACATCGGCAGGTGACAGCCGACCTTCATGAGCGGGCCCGCATGGGGAGACTAGGCGCCGGGGGCGCCCGAGGCGTGGAGGAGGCTCGCGGCGAGCTCGTCGCGCGCGATCATCTCGGACAGCCGCGAGCGCTGGATCTTCCCGGACGAGGTCTTCGGGATGGTGCCGGGACGGACGAGCAGGACGCGCGCCGGGCGATGGCCCCGTCCCTCGCGCACCCGCTGGACGATCTCGCGCACGAGCCGCGAGAGGGTCTCCGCGTCGGCGGCCTGCTCGCGCACCTCGGCCACCACGTGCAGGCGCTGGGTGCCGGTGCGCTCGCTCTCGAGGCCGACCGCGGCCGAGTAGCGCACCCCGGGGACGTGGTCGACGATCTCCTCGATGTCGGACGGGATCACGTTCTCGCCGCCGAGGATGATCACGTCCTTGAGCCGCCCGGTCACGTAGAGGTAGCCCTCGGCGTCGAGGAAGCCGAGGTCGCCGGTGCGGAGCCAGCCGTCGGGCGAGAGCACCTGGGCGGTCGCCTCCGGGTTGTTGTAGTAGCCCTGCATGACCCCGGGGCTGGCCACGCAGATCTCGGCCTCCACGCCCGCCTTGACCTCGTCGGGGCCGTCCATGATCCGTACCCGCACGCCCCGGCAGGGCTGCCCCACCGAGAGGAACTTGCCGGAGCTGTCGAGCCGCAGCGGCGTCTGGCGCGGCCAGATGGCGACCGCCAGGGTGGCCTCGGCCAGGCCGTAGCACGGGGTGATGAGGTTCTGCACGCCGAACTTCGACTCGAAGGCCTCGATGGTGCTGAGCCGGACCGGCTCCGCGCCGGAGAGCGCCTGCTTGAGCGAGGAGAGATCGAGCCCGGCGGTGTCGCCGATGTTGCGCACGCAGTTGCGGTAGCCGAAGTCGGGCGACACCGTGAAGGTGGCGCCCACCCGGGTGACCATCTCGAGCCAGACGCGCGGGTTCTTCAGATCGGGCGGCAGCAGGTGGAGCGGCGCCCCGTTCCAGGGCGGGGTGAACGCGCAGCCGATGAGCCCCATGTCGTGATAGAGCGGCAGCCACGACACCACCACGTCGTCGCGCGTGAGCTGCGCGGCCTCGGCCATGAACTCCACCGTGCGCACCACGTTCGCGTGGCTCAGCACCACGCCGCGCGGCCGGCCGGTGCTCCCCGACGTGTACTGGATGAAGGCCACGTCGTCGGTCGCCGCGGCGGGGAACGGCGGCGCGGGGTCGTCCACCTCCAGATCGCTCGGCTCGAGCACGTGCCGGATGTTGGCCGCGGCGGCCTGCGACTCCTCCACGCCCTGGCGGAACCACCCGATGGTGGCGACCGCCTTGGCCTCGGAGTCGCGGAAGATGCCGGCGGTGGCCTCGACCCCGAGGGTGGGGTAGAGCGGCACCGGGATCGCGCCCAGTCGCAGGGCGCCGAAGAACGTGTAGAAGAACTCGGCGCAGGTGGGGTAGATCAGGCACACCTTGTCGCCGCGGTCGATGCCGGCGCGGCGGAGCCCGGCCGCGTAGCGGGCGCTCTCCCGCCAGAGCCGGCCGTACGGCACCGCTTCGTCGAAGAGGTGGAAGTACGGGGTGTCGGGGTCCCGGGCGGCCCGGTCCCCCATCAGCTCGGTCAGGGTGGCCGGGATGGGCGCTCCTGGCTTCACGGCGGCATTCTAGCCAATGCGCCGCCGACGGGGAAGCATTCTCGGCGACTAGCGGTCCATCGAGATCAGGTCGAAGGTCTCCGCGTAGGCGTGGCCCTTGAGCTTGCCGAGCTCGGCGCCGCGCTCGCGGACCCGCGCCTCGACCGCCGCGAAGTCCTTGAACTGGCTCGCGTGGCAGGCGAGGGCCTTGATCTTCAGATCGATGGTGTCGGAGATGTCGACCACCACCTCCGGGTTGTCCCACCACATCAGGTAGACCTCGCGGACCTTGTGCGGCTCGAGCCCCTGCGCGGCCAGCTCCGGGAAGGCCATGTGATCGCGGGCGAGGGGATACACGCAGTCGAGCGCGATGCCGGCCACGATGCGGTGGTCGCGGTGGGAGGCGCCCAGGTTCTTGGTGCGGTTCGGGTTCTGGATGATCAGCCGGTCCGGCCGGTGCCGCCGGATCGCCGCGGTCACCGCCATCCGGGTCTCGCGGGTGTCCTCGACCTCGCAGTCGGGGAACCCGAGGAAGTCGACCGTCTCCACGCCCAGGACCCGCGCGGCGGCGCGCTGCTCCTCCTCGCGGATCCGGGCGATGCGCTCCGGGGTCATGCTGCGGTCGCTCGAGCCCTTGTTGCCGTTGGTGACGATGCAGTAGGAGACGTGCTTGCCCTCGCGCACGAGCTTGGCGACGGTCCCACCGGCTCCGAACTCGGAGTCGTCGGGGTGGGCGGTCACGACCAAGACGCGCTGGATGGGGACGGGCTGACTCGCATCGGGCATGAGAAGGGCTCCTTTCGTGGTCGCTATGTTACCACCCCCGCTATAATGCGGCCGGTGAGCACCCGCTCGATCGGTGTCGCCCTGCTCTGGCTCCTGCTCGCCGGGTTCCTCGTTCTCGGCGCGTTGCCCAACCAGACGGCGTCGATCCGCCTCGCCGGCCTCTCCATGCTCTGGTGGTACGGAGGGCTGCTCGCGCCGGTGCTGGGGGTGGTGGTGGCGATCCGCTGGCTCGCCGATCCGCCGCCCCCGCCGCCGCGCGGCGAATGAGGTCGGCCTCCCGCGTCCTCGCCGTCTGGCTGACGCCGGCGGCGCTGCTGGCGATCCCGGCCGCGCTGTGCGGCCGCGCCGCGGACGGCCTCTGGCTCGGGCTCACGTGGACTCTCGTGCCGCTCATCGTCCTCGGTCTCCAGGCGGGCCCGCGGCCCGCGGGCGCCGGCCGCGACGAGCGCGGGTCGCTCTTCCCGGTGGTGACGCTCCTGCTCACGGTGGGCGTCCTGCTCTGGGCGAACGTCGCGCTCGCGGGCGATGTCGCGGTCTGGCTGGGCGCCCCGCGCTGGCAGGGCATCGTGGTCACCGCGGTCGCGGGCTGGCTGCTCACCGCGTGGCGGCCGCTGCGGCGGACCGCTCCGCTGCTGCTCTCGATCGCCCTCGTGGCCGCGACGGCGCCCCTGCTGCAGGTGGCCTGGGCGGTCGGGCTCGGCCCCATCGCGGCGTGGGAGCGCGTGGCCACGCAGGCCGCGTTCCGCTTTCCGCCCGCGAGCCCCTGGGTGACGACGGGACGGAGCCTCGCCGCCGCCCACGGCCGCGCGCCGCTCGTCTTCGACGAGGTGCACCGCCTGACCGCCCCGGCCGGCGGCATGCTGCGGGCGCGCACCCTCGACGGCACCCGCCCGGCCGAGATCGAGTGGACGCTGACTCCGGGCCAGTCCGTCACGCTCCGCGCGGGGGACGAGCTGGTGCCCGGCGCGGCGCTGCGCCTGCGCTTCGAGGCCGACAAGCGCGTGCCCGGGGCGCCCGCGTCGGGCATGGCGTGGGCCGAGACCCCGCCGCGGCGCTGGCTCGATCGCGTCGGCCTGCTCGTCACCGTGCTGGTGGGCGCGGCCGCGCTCCTCCGCGCCGGGCTGACCCTCCGCCTCTCGCGCAACCGCATCGGCTTCGTCGCGGGCGGGCTGCTGGTGGCCTTCGCGTGGGCGCAGGCGTGGGCGGTGTATGCGGTGCTGCAGTCACCCGATCGTCTTCCTGGGCGGCGTCACCCTGGAGCGGCTCCTCGAGCTGCCGGGCGCCGCGCTCTTCGCCGAGCCCTGGCGCCGCACGCTCCAGGCGTTCCTGCTGGTGGCCGGGCTCGCCGCGTTCCTCGCGTCGAGCGTGGCGCTGCGCGAGCGGCTGGGCGCGCTCGATCCGACCGGGGGCGGGGAGATCGGGAGCGATCCGGGCCTCTGGGCCGGTCTCTTCGGCGGCGCGGCCCTCGCGAGCCTCTGGCCGGTGGATCCGTGGACCCTCACCCTGCTGGCCCTGGGCGGCGCGGGGTGTGCGCTCGGACCCGCCGCGCTCTACCCGCCGCCTCCCGGCCGCGCGGCGCTCGCGACCACCGCGGGCGTCGTCGGCCTCCTGGTGTTCGCGACCTTCGCGGCGGCGCAGCTGCGCGGCGCCGGCGGTGCGCTCCTGGGGACCGCGATCGGCTACCCGGCGCTGGTGGGCGCCCCCGCCGGAGCCCTCGTGCTCTGGCTCGGGCGCGGACGCGCGGGGTGACGGGGGACCCGCGGCTCGTCACCCCGACGCTCGCCGCCTGCCTGGGGATCACCGCCGGCGCCCACATCGCGGTCTACCTCCTCAACGCCACGCTGCCGCTCCACCTGGTCGCGCTCGGCGGCAGCAAGACGCAGGTGGGGCTGCTCTTCTCGGTGAGCGGGATGGTCTCGATGGTGCTGCGCCCGCTCGTCGGCGGCTGGATCGATCGCTACGGCTTCCGCCCGGTGATGCTGCCGGGGGCGGTGGTCCTCGTGGCCACCCTCCTGATCCTGCCGCTGGCCGCGACCCCGGCGGCCTTCATCGCGCTCATGGGCGGCATCGGGCTCGGCAACGGGCTGATCTCGACCGGGGCGGGTGTCCTGGCCGCGCAGGCGAGCCCTCCGGCCCGGCGCGGGGAGGCGCTCGGCATCTACTACGTCGCCACGTCGCTCGCGTTCTCGGTGGGCCCGCCGGTCGGCTTCGCGCTCTACGCGCGGGGCGGCATCCGGTGGTGCTTCCTGGGCGCGGCCGCGATCGGGATGGGCATCGGCCTGCTCATCCTGCGCCTGCGGGTGGCCGCGCCGATCGCTCCGGACGCGCCGCGCTTCCGCTGGATCAGCCGGAGCGCGCTGCCCGCGGCGGCCACCGTGATCGCGACGAACGTGGGCTACAGCTCGATCTACGCGTTCCTCCCGCTCTACGCGCTCGCCTCCGGCCTCGACGGCAACCTGGGCTGGTTCTACGCCCTGTTCTCGGCCTGCATCATCCTCGGGCGGCTGACCCTGAGCCGCTGCTCCGATCGGATCGGCCGCGCGCGCGTGATCGTGCCCGCGATCGCGGCCTCCGGGCTGAGCTACCTCGTGCTGGCGGTGCCGCCGCGCCCGGCCACGCTGGCCGCGGGCGCGATCCTGCTGGGCGCGGGGGTGGCGCTCTTCTACCCGACGCTGCTCGCCCTCCTGGTGGACCGCACGCCGGAGCGGCGAGCGCGGCTCGGCGATCGGCACGCTCTCCGGCTCCTTCGATCTCGGCAACGTGGTCGGCTCCTTCCTGGTCGGCGTCACCGTCGAGCGCGTGTCCTACGCGGCGGGCTTCCACGTCGCGGCGGCCGGCGCGCTGCTCGGCCTGGTGTTGTTCGTGCTGGGCGAGCGGCGCGCGAGCGGGCGGGGTATTATGTAGCGTCCATGGCCAACGACCGCATCGTCATCCGCGGGGCCCGCGAGCACAATCTCAAGGGCATCGACGTCGAGATCCCCCGTGACCAGCTCGTCGTCATCACCGGCCTGTCCGGGTCGGGCAAGTCCTCGCTCGCCTTCGACACCATCTACGCGGAGGGCCAGCGCCGCTACGTCGAATCGCTCTCCGCCTACGCGCGCCAGTTCCTCGAGCAGATGGAGAAGCCCGACGTCGACTCGATCGAGGGGCTCTCCCCCGCGATCTCCATCGAGCAGAAGACCACCTCGAAGAACCCGCGCTCCACGGTGGGCACCGTCACCGAGATCTACGACTACCTCCGCGTGCTCTTCGCGCGGGTCGGCACGCCGCACTGCCCCCAGTGCGGCAACGTCATCTCGGCCCAGACCGTGCAGCAGATGGTGGACCGGGTGATGACCCTGCCGGTGGGCAGCCGCCTGGTGGTGCTGGCCCCGATCATCCGCGGGCGCAAGGGCGAGTACCGCAAGCTGTTCTTCGACCTGCGCCGGCAGGGCTACGTGCGGGTGCGGGTCAACGGCCAGCTCCGCGAGCTGACCGAGGACATCGAGCTGGCGAAGACCAAGAAGCACACCATCGAGGTGGTGGTCGACCGCCTGATCGTGAAGGACACCCTCGGGGGGCGGCTGGCCGACTCCCTCGAGACCGCGCTGCGCCTGAGCGACGGGATCGTGCAGGTGGAGGTGCCCGACGGGCCCGCGTTCATGTTCTCGGAGCGGCTCGCCTGCGCGGCGTGCGGCATCTCGTTCCCGGAGGTGTCGCCGCGCATGTTCTCGTTCAACAACCCGTACGGGGCCTGTCCGGAGTGCGGGGGCATCGGCACCCGCTACGAGATCGATCCCGAGCGGGTGGTGCCGGACCAGAACAAGACCCTGGCCGGCGGCGCGCTCCTGCCCTGGGCCGGGCCGACCGCCTCCGGCATCTTCAAGCAGACCCTGCGGGTGCTCGCCAAGCGCCACGGGTTCGCCCTCGAGACGCCGTGGGCCAAGCTGCCGAAGAAGACCCGCGACGTGATCCTGCACGGCGAGCCGGACGACGGCTTCGAGGGCGTGGTGAAGCTGCTCGAGCGGCGCTACAAGGAGACCACCTCCGAGGAGACCCGCGCGGAGGTCGAGCACTTCATGACCGAGCGGGCCTGCCCGACCTGCGGCGGCTCGCGGCTCCGCCGGGAGACGCTCTCGGTCAAGATCGCGGGCCGCTCCATCGCGGACGTGGTGCGCTTCCCGATCAAGGCGGCGCGCCAGTTCTTCGACACGCTCACCCTCACCGAGCGCGAGATGGCGATCGCCCGCCGCGTGCTGAAGGAGATCCGCGAGCGCCTCGGCTTCCTCTCGCAGGTCGGGCTCGACTACCTGACCCTCGACCGGCCCGCCGCGACCCTGTCGGGCGGGGAGGGCCAGCGGATCCGTCTCGCCACCCAGATCGGCTCGAGCCTGGTCGGGGTGCTCTACATCCTCGACGAGCCGTCGATCGGCCTCCACCAGCGGGACAACGGCCGGCTGCTCGACACCCTCAAGCGCCTGCGCGATCTCGGCAACACGGTGCTGGTGGTCGAGCACGACGAGGAGACCATGCGGGCCGCCGACTACGTGGTGGACCTGGGGCCGGGGGCGGGAGAGCTGGGCGGGCACCTGGTGGCGGTGGGCACGCCGGACGAGGTGATGGCCAACCCGGACTCGCTCACCGGGCGCTTCCTGGCCGGGGTGGAGCGCATCGACCCGCCCGCGATCCGGCGGAAGTCCAACGGCAAGTTCGTGACCATCCACAACCCCCGCGAGCACAACCTGAAGGGGATGAACGTCCGGATCCCGCTCGGGACGTTCACCGCGGTCACCGGCGTCTCCGGCTCCGGCAAGTCCACCCTGGTCAACGACATCCTGTACCGCGCGCTCGCCTCGATGCTCCACCGCGCGCAGGACCGGCCGGGCGCCCACGACCGCATCGAGGGCGCGCAGCACCTCGACAAGGTGATCGACATCGACCAGTCGCCGATCGGGCGGACGCCGCGGTCGAACCCGGCCACCTACACCGGGGTCTTCACGCTCATCCGCACCCTGCTCGCGCGCACGCCCGACGCGCGCATGCGCGGCTACCAGCCGGGGCGCTTCTCGTTCAACGTCAAGGGCGGGCGCTGCGAGGCCTGCCAGGGCGACGGGCTGGTGAAGATCGAGATGCACTTCCTGCCCGACGTGTACGTGACCTGCGAGGTCTGCCGCGGCAAGCGCTACAACCGCGAGACGCTCGAGGTCCGCTACAAGGGCAAGAACATCGCCGACATCCTGGACATGACGGTGGCGGAGGCGCTCGCGTTCTTCGAGCCGGTGCCGTCGATCAAGCAGAAGCTCCAGACGCTGCACGACGTGGGGCTCGACTACATCCGCCTCGGCCAGGCCGCCACCACGCTGTCCGGCGGCGAGGCCCAGCGGGTGAAGCTCGCCACCGAGCTGAGCCGGCGGGCCACCGGCCGCACGCTCTACATCCTCGACGAGCCCACCACCGGGCTGCACTTCGCGGACATCCGGCGCCTGCTGGAGGTGCTGAACCAGCTGGTCGACCAGGGCAACACGGTGGTGATCATCGAGCACAACATGGACGTGATCAAGACCGCGGACTGGATCGTGGACCTCGGACCCGAGGGCGGCAACGAGGGCGGCAAGGTGATCGCGGCCGGCACCCCCGAGGAGGTCGCCCGCCAGGACAAGTCCTTCACCGGCCAGTACCTCGCCCGGGCGCTCAAGGCGAGCTGATGCCCGCGAACGGGTTGTCCGCGGACCTGGGGGAGTGCGGGGGCCATTTCTGGGCCCCCGCAGCTGAAAAGCTTGCGACGCACCAAGATCGTCTGCACGATCGGCCCCGCGAGCAGCTCGCCGGAGGCCCTCGACCGGCTGGTGACGGCGGGCATGGACGTGGCCCGCCTGAACTTCTCCCACGGGACCCACGCCGAGCACGCCGAGGTGATCCGCGCCATCCGCGAGGGCGAGGCGCAGTGGGGCCGGCCGATCACGATCCTGCAGGACCTCCAGGGCCCCAAGGTGCGCCTCGGCACCTTCGTGGGCGGCCAGGCGACCCTCGTCGACCGGCGAGCCGTTCGCGCTGACGTCGCGCGACGGTGAAGGGGACCGCCTCCCGCAGCTCGCTCAACCATCCCGAGTTCCTCGCCGCGCTGCGGCCCGGCGATCCGGTGTGGATGGACGACGGGATGATCCAGCTCGCGGTGGAGGCGGTCGAAGGCGGCGAGGTCCGGTGCCGGATCGTCTCGGGCGGCGTGGTCTCCGACCACAAGGGCGTGTCGTTCCCGCGGCTGCCGGTCCCGGTGTCGTGCCTGGCCGCGAAGGACCGCGAGGACCTGCTCTTCGGCATCGAGCAGGCGGTCGACTACGTGGCGATCTCCTTCGTGCGCTCCGCCGCCGACATCCAGGAGGTGCGCAAGTTCCTCCACGACCAGGGCGCCAACATCCCGATCATCGCCAAGCTCGAGCGGGCCGAGATCGTGGCCAACCTGCAGGGGGTCCTGCCGCTGGTCGACGCGGTCATGGTGGCGCGCGGCGACCTCGGCGTCGAGGTGCCGCTCGAGGACGTGCCGATCATCCAGAAGGACGTCATCCGCCAGGCCCGGCTGGCCAAGGTGCCGGTCATCGTGGCCACCCAGATGCTCGAGTCGATGGTCACCCACTCGCGCCCCACGCGCGCCGAGGTGAGCGACGTGGCGACCGCGATCTTCGACGGCGCCGACGCGATCATGCTCTCCGCCGAGACCGCCACCGGGCGCTTCCCGGTGGAGACGGTGCAGGTGATGGCCCGCATCGCCGAGCGGGCCGAGCGGGCCGCGCCCACCGACGGGGGCGTCGCGGCCGCGGCCGGAGGCCTACGGCTTCCCGGAGGCGGTGGCGGAGGCGGCCTGCCAGGCGGCCCGGCTGCTCCACGCCAAGGCCATCGTGGCCTTCACCCAGTCCGGGTTCAGCGCGCGCCTCATCTCGCAGGACCGGCCCGAGGTGCCGATCATGGCGCTCACGCCGTACTCCGAGGTCCAGCGCCGGCTCGGGCTCTTCTGGGGCGTGTCCTCGCGGCTCGTCCACAAGGTGGAGACCACCGACGAGATGATCCAGGAGGTCGAGGCGACGCTCCTGGGCGACGGCACCGTGCGCAACGACGACGTGATCGTGATCATCTCGGGGGCGCCGATGTGGGTGACGGGGACGACCAACCTCCTGAAGCTCCACCGCGTCGGCGACCGGCGGTAGCGCGCCGTCGCGCGGCGGTCGGTCGACGCGGGGTGGGGCCGGGGGCGGCCTCCCCGGGACACGCTGACTCGCGGCCCGTCTCGCGGTACAGTCGGGCCACGAGAGGGGACGTCGCCGGCTTCGATGACGCGCAGAAGCCACGGTCCCGGGGAGGCCGCCCCCGGCCCCACCCCGCTCCGGTCGGCGGTCACCGACGGGCACAACACACCACGATTCTCACGACTGGAGAGAGACATGGGCTACGAGACGGTGCGGTACGAGGTGAAGGACGGGGTTGGGACGATCACGTTGAATCGGCCGGACGCGTACAACGCGCTGAACCTGGCGCTGGGGCGGGATCTCTTCCACGCCGCGCTCGAGGCCGACGAGGACCGGGCGGTGCGGTGCATCGTGATCACCGGGGCGGGGAAGGCGTTCTGCGCGGGCGGCGACGTGAAGGACTTCGCGGACAATCCGGATCGCATCGGCGCCCTGATCAAGGAGCTGACGACCTACCTGCACGGGGCGATGTCGCGGCTGGCCCGCGCGCCCAAGCCGGTGGTGATGGCGGTCAACGGGATCGCGGCGGGCGGCGGCATGAGCCTGGCGCTCTCCGGCGACCTGGTGGTCGCCGCGGAGTCGACGAAGTTCACCATGGCCTACTCGAAGATCGCGGCCTCCCCGGACGGCTCGTCGTCCTACTTCCTGCCGCGCATGATCGGGCTGCGCCGCGCCCTCGAGCTGCACTACACCAACCGGGTGCTCTCGGCCCGCGAGGCGATGGAGTGGGGCCTCGTCAACCGCGTGCACCCCGACGCGGAGTTCGCCGGCGCGGTCGCGGGCGCTCGCCCGCGAGCTCGCCCAGGGGCCGACGCTGGCCTTCGGCCGCGCCAAGCTCCTCTTCCACCAGTCGACCCAGGAGAGCCTCGAGACGCAGATGGAGCTCGAGGCGCAGGCCATCGCCGCCTGCGGCCACACCGAGGACTTCCGCAACGGCGTCGTCGCGTTCGCCCGAAGCAGCCGGTCACGTTCCGCGGGCCGCTGAGCGCCGCGCCGCGTCCGCGCGTGAGCCGACCGATCTACGCCTTCCTGCCCCTCTACGCGCTCGCCTCGGGCCTCGAGGGCAGCCTCGGGTGGTTCTACGTGCTCTTCGCGGTCTGCATCATCACCGGGCGGCTGACCCTCCGTGGCCTGTCCGATCGGATCGGCCGCGCGCGCGTGATCGTGCCGGCGGTCGCGCTCACCACGCTGAGCTACCTCGTGCTCGCGCAGCCGCCGCGCGTGCCCACGCTGGCCGCGGCCGCGATCATGCTCGGGCGCGGGCGTCGCGCATGTTCTATCCGACGCTGCTCGCGCTCCTGGTGGACCGCACGCCGGAGGCGCGA
Organism: uncultured Candidatus Rokubacteria bacterium; assembly: GCA_963841755.1. Taxonomy (GTDB): domain Bacteria; phylum Methylomirabilota; class Methylomirabilia; order Rokubacteriales; family CSP1-6; genus CAMLFJ01. Next base: position 43,840 of record CAWJDX010000017.1, on the reverse strand, counting down.
GCGCGGCTCGGCCATCGGCACCCTCTCCGGCTCCTTCGACCTCGGCAACGTGCTCGGCTCGCTCCTGGTCGGCTTCACCGTGGAGCGCGTGTCCTTCGCGGCCGGGTTCCACGTCGCGGCGGCCGGCGCGCTGGCTCGGCCTGGCGCTGTTCGTGGTGACGGAGCGGCGTGGGCGAGCGTTGCGCCGAGTCGAGGCTGGGGGTATGATGTAGCGTCCATGGCCAACGATCGCATCGTCGTCCGCGGCGCCCGCGAGCACAATCTCAAGGCGCATCGACGTCGAGATCCCGCGCGACCAGCTCGTCGTCATCACCGGGCTGTCCGGGTCGGGCAAGTCCTCGCTCGCCTTCGACACCATCTACGCCGAGGGCCAGCGCCGCTACGTCGAGTCGCTCTCGGCCTACGCGCGCCAGTTCCTCGAGCAGATGGAGAAGCCCGACGTCGACTCGATCGAGGGGCTCTCGCCCGCCATCTCCATCGAGCAGAAGACCACCTCGAAGAACCCGCGCTCCACGGTGGGCACCGTCACCGAGATCTACGACTACCTGCGCGTGCTCTTCGCGCGGGTCGGCATGCCCGCACTGCCCCCAGTGCGGCAACGTGATCTCGGCGCAGACCGTGCAGCAGATGGTCGACCGGGTGATGACGCTGCCGGTGGGCAGCCGCATCGTGGTGCTCGCGCCGATCATCCGCGGGCGCAAGGGCGAGTACCGCAAGCTGTTCTTCGACCTGCGCCGGCAGGGCTACGTGCGGGTGCGGGTCAACGGCCAGCTCCGCGAGCTGACCGAGGACATCGAGCTGGCGAAGACCAAGAAGCACACCATCGAGGTGGTGGTCGACCGCCTGGTCGTCAAGGACGCCCTCGGGCGGGCGCCTGGCCGACTCGCTCGAGACCGCGCTGCGCCTGAGCGACGGGATCGTGCAGGTGGAGGTGCCCGACGGGCCCGCGTTCATGTTCTCCGAGCGGCTCGCCTGCGCGGCGTGCGGCATCTCCTTCCCGGAGGTGTCGCCGCGCATGTTCTCGTTCAACAACCCGTACGGCGCCTGCCCGGAGTGCGGCGGCATCGGCACCCGCTACGAGATCGATCCCGAGCGGGTGGTGCCGGACCCGAACAAGACCCTGGCCGGCGGCGCGCTCCTGCCCTGGGCGGGGCCGACCGCCTCCGGCGATCTTCAAGCAGACCCTGCGGGTGCTCGCCAAGCGCCACGGGTTCGCCCTCGAGACGCCGTGGGCCAAGCTGCCGAAGAAGACCCGCGACGTGATCCTGCACGGCGAGCCGGACGACGGCTTCGAGGGCGTGGTGAAGCTGCTCGAGCGGCGCTACAAGGAGACCACCTCCGAGGAGACCCGCGCGGAGGTCGAGCACTTCATGACCGAGCGGGCCTGCCCGACCTGCGGCGGCTCGCGGCTCCGCCCGGAGACGCTCTCGGTCAAGATCGCGGGCCGGTCCATCGCGGACGTGGTGCGCTTCCCGATCAAGGCGGCGCGCCAGTTCTTCGACACGCTCACCCTGACCGAGCGCGAGATGGCGATCGCCCGCCGCGTGCTGAAGGAGATCCGCGAGCGCCTCGGCTTCCTCTCGCAGGTCGGGCTCGACTACCTGACCCTCGACCGGCCCGCCGCGACGCTGTCGGGCGGGGAGGGCCAGCGGATCCGCCTCGCCACCCAGATCGGCTCGAGCCTGGTCGGGGTGCTCTACATCCTCGACGAGCCGTCGATCGGCCTCCACCAGCGGGACAACGGCCGGCTCCTCGACACCCTCAAGCGCCTGCGCGATCTCGGCAACACGGTGCTGGTGGTCGAGCACGACGAGGAGACCATGCGGGCCGCCGACTACGTGGTGGACCTGGGGCCGGGGGCGGGAGAGCTGGGCGGGCACCTGGTGGCGGTGGGGACGCCGGACGAGGTGATGGCGAACCCCGACTCGCTCACCGGGCGCTTCCTGGCCGGGGTGGAGCGCATCGACCCGCCCGCGGATCCGCCGGAAGTCGAACGGCAAGTTCGTGACGATCCACAACCCCCGCGAGCACAACCTGAAGGGGATGAACGTCCGGATCCCGCTCGGCACGTTCACCGCGGTGACCGGCGTCTCCGGCTCCGGCAAGTCCACCCTGGTCAACGACATCCTGTACCGCGCGCTCGCCTCGATGCTCCACCGCGCGCAGGACCGGCCGGGCGCCCACGACCGCATCGAGGGCGCGCAGCACCTCGACAAGGTGATCGACATCGACCAGTCGCCGATCGGGCGGACGCCGCGGTCGAACCCGGCCACCTACACCGGGGTCTTCACGCTCATCCGCACCCTGCTCGCGCGCACGCCCGACGCGCGCATGCGCGGCTACCAGCCGGGACGCTTCTCGTTCAACGTCAAGGGCGGGCGCTGCGAGGCCTGCCAGGGCGACGGGCTGGTGAAGATCGAGATGCACTTCCTGCCCGACGTGTACGTGACCTGCGAGGTCTGCCGCGGCAAGCGCTACAACCGCGAGACGCTGGAGGTCCGCTACAAGGGCAAGAACATCGCCGACATCCTGGACATGACGGTGGCGGAGGCGCTCGCGTTCTTCGAGCCGGTGCCCTCGATCAAGCAGAAGCTCCAGACGCTGCACGACGTGGGGCTCGACTACATCCGGCTGGGCCAGGCCGCCACCACGCTCTCCGGGCGGCGAGGCCCAGCGCGTGAAGCTCGCCACCGAGCTGAGCCGGCGGGCCACCGGCCGCACGCTCTACATCCTCGACGAGCCCACCACCGGGCTGCACTTCGCGGACATCCGGCGCCTGCTGGAAGTGCTGAATCAGCTCGTCGATCAGGGCAACACGGTGGTGATCATCGAGCACAACATGGACGTGATCAAGACCGCGGACTGGATCGTGGACCTGGGACCCGAGGGCGGCAACGAGGGCGGCAAGGTCATCGCGGCCGGCACCCCCGAGGAAGTCGCCCGCCAGGACAAGTCCTTCACCGGCCAGTACCTCGCGCGGTGCGCTCAAGGCGAGCTGATGCCTCGCGACCGACGGTTGTCCGCGGCTGGGGGAGTGCGGGGGCTCTCGGGTTGTCCGCGGCCTGGGGGAGTGCGGGGGCCATGTCTGGGCCCCCGCAGCTGAAGAGCCTTGAGACGCACCAAGATCGTCTGCACGATCGGCCCGGCGAGCAGCTCGCCGGAGGCCCTCGACCGGCTGGTGACCGCCGGCATGGACGTGGCCCGGCTGAACTTCTCGCACGGGACGCACGCCGAGCACGCCGAGGTGATCCGCGCCATCCGCGAGGGCGAGGCGAAGTGGGGCCGGCCGATCACGATCCTGCAGGACCTCCAGGGCCCCAAGGTGCGCCTCGGCACCTTCGTGGGCGGCCAGGCCACCCTCACGACCGGCGAGCCATTCAGCTCTGACCTCGCGCGAGGTGAAGGGGACCGCCTCCCGCAGCTCGCTCAACCATCCCGAGTTCCTCGCTGCGCTCCGGCCGGGCGATCCGGTGTGGATGGACGACGGGATGATCCAGCTGGCGGTGGAGGCGGTGGAGGGCGGCGAGGTCCGGTGCCGGATCGTCTCGGGCGGCGTGGTCTCCGACCACAAGGGGGTGTCGTTCCCGCGGCTGCCGGTCCCGGTGTCGTGCATGGCCGCGAAGGATCGTGAGGACCTCCTGCTTCGGCATCGAGCAGGCGGTCGACTACGTGGCGATCTCCTTCGTGCGCTCCGCCGCCGACATCCAGGAGGTGCGCAAGTTCCTCCACGACCAGGGCGCCAACATCCCGATCATCGCCAAGCTCGAGCGGGCCGAGATCGTGGCCAACCTGCAGGGTGTCCTGCCGCTGGTCGACGCGGTCATGGTGGCGCGCGGCGACCTCGGCGTCGAGGTGCCGCTCGAGGACGTGCCGATCATCCAGAAAGACGTGATCCGCCAGGCCCGGCAGGCCAAGGTGCCGGTGATCGTGGCCACCCAGATGCTCGAGTCGATGGTCACCCACTCGCGCCCCACGCGCGCCGAGGTGAGCGACGTGGCGACCGCGATCTTCGACGGCGCCGACGCGATCATGCTCTCGGCCGAGACCGCGACCGGGCGGTTTCCGGTGGAGACGGTGCAGGTGATGGCCCGCATCGCCGAGCGGGCCGAGCGCGCCGCGCCCACCACGGGGGCGTCGCGGCCGCGGCCGGAGGCCTACGGCTTCCCGGAGGCGGTGGCGGAGGCGGCCTGCCAGGCGGCCCGGCTGCTCCACGCCAAGGCCATCGTGGCCTTCACCCAGTCCGGGTTCAGCGCGCGCCTGATCTCCCAGGACCGGCCGGAGGTGCCGATCATGGCGCTCACGCCGTACTCGGAGGTCCAGCGACGGCTCGGGCTCTTCTGGGGCGTGTCCTCGCGGCTCGTCCACAAGGTGGAGACCACGGACGAGATGATCCAGGAGGTCGAGGCGACGCTCCTGGGCGACGGCACCGTGCGCAACGACGACGTGATCGTGATCATCTCGGGGGCGCCGATGTGGGTGACCGGCACGACCAACCTCCTCAAACTCCACCGCGTGGGAGATCGTCGCTAGCGGCTCATCGGGCGGCGGTCGGTCGACGCGGGGTGGGGCCGGGGGCGGCCTCCCCGGGACACGCTGACTCGCAGCGCGTCTCGCGGTACAGTCGGGCCACGAGATGGGCCGTCGTCGGCTTCGATGACCCGCAGAAGCCACGGTCCCGGGGAGGCCGCCCCCGGCCCCACCCCGCTCCGGTCGGCGGTCACCGACGGGCACAACACATCACGATTCTCACGACTGGAGAGAGACATGGGCTATGAGACGGTGCGGTATGAGGTGAAGGAGGGGGTTGGGACGATCACGTTGAATCGGCCGGAGGCGTACAACGCGCTGAATCTGGCGCTGGGGCGGGATCTGTTCCACGCCGCGCTCGAGGCCGACGAGGACCGGGCGGTGCGCTGCATCGTGATCACCGGGGCGGGCAAGGCGTTCTGCGCGGGCGGCGACGTGAAGGACTTCGCGGACAATCCGGACCGCATCGGCGCCCTGGTCAAGGAGCTGACGACCTACCTGCACGGCGCGATCTCACGGCTGGCCCGCGCGCCCAAGCCGGTGGTGATGGCGGTCAACGGGATCGCGGCGGGCGGGGGCATGAGCCTGGCTCTCTCCGGCGACCTCGTGGTGGCCGCGGAGTCGACGAAGTTCACCATGGCCTACTCGAAGATCGCGGCCTCGCCGGATGGCTCGTCGTCCTACTTCCTGCCGCGCATGATCGGCCTCCGCCGCGCGCTCGAGCTGCACTACACCAACCGGGTGCTCTCGGCCCGGGAGGCGATGGAGTGGGGCCTGGTCAACCGGGTGCACCCCGACGCGGAATTCGCGGGGGCGGTCGCGGGGCTCGCCCGCGAGCTCGCGCAGGGGCCGACGCTCGCCTTCGGCCGCGCCAAGCTGCTCTTCCACCAGTCGACCCAGGAGAGCCTCGAGACGCAGATGGAGCTGGAGGCGCAGGCCATCGCGGCCAGCGGGCACACCGAGGACTTCCGCAACGGGGTCGTCGCGTTCGCCCGCAAGCAGCCGGTCACGTTCGCGGGCCGCTGAGCGTCGCGCCGCGTGACCGCGTGAGCCGACCCGATCCTCCGCAGCTCGGGCGCCGGCTGGACGAGATCCTCGCCGCGGCGGAGCGGTTGATCCGCCCGGTGCCCGAGGCGGAGATGGAGAGTCTTCGCGACCTCGCGTTCCAGCTCTTCCGCCTCGGGCTGGGCTTCGTCGACGGCATGGACCGCGGCCGGCTGGCGGGCGACTGGCGGCAGGAGCGCGCGCCCGAGGATCTGCGCGACGGCGGCTCGGTCGCGCGGTACGGCGCGCTCGTGCGGGCGCGGGTGGGGGGCTGGTTCGAAGGCGCGGGGCCCCGGGAGCTCGACCGGGTCATCGACGGGCCCGACGGGCCGCGGCCCGGGCGGGCGCTGCTCGAGCAGGTCACCGACGAGGCGGCCGCGCAGCTGCGCCTGCTCCAGGCCGCGCTCGATCGCTCCGGCCGGGTGTCGTAAGCCGCGTGAGTCCGGCGTCGCTCGCCTGCGCCCACTGTCAGACCCCGAACCCGCCCAGCCATCGCTACTGCGTGGAGTGCGGGCAGGCGCTCCCGGCCGTGTGCCCTCGCTGCGGCTTCGCGCCCGAGGCGGGCGCGCGCTTCTGCGGCGGGTGCGGCCAGGCGATCGCGGCGCCCGCCCCGATCGCGGATCGCTTCGCCTCCCCCGACGCCTATACCCCGCCGGACCTGGCCGAGAAGATCCGGACCGCGCGCGGGGCGGTGGAGGGCGAGCGCAAGCAGGTGACCGTGCTCTTCGCGGACATGAAGGGCTCGCTCGAGCTGCTGGCCGATCGCGATCCGGAGGACGCGCGCCGCATGCTGGATCCGGTGCTGGCCCTGATGATGGAGGCGGTGCACCGGTACGAGGGCACCGTCAACCAGGTGCTGGGCGACGGGATCATGGCGATCTTCGGCGCCCCGGTGGCCCACGAGAACCACGTGGTGCGCGCGGCCTACGCGGCGCTGCGCATGCACGAGGGCGTGCGCGGCCTGGCCCGCGAGCTGCGTCGCGCCGAGGGGCTCGACGTGCAGATCCGCATCGGGCTCAACTCGGGCGAGGTGGTGGTGCGCTCGATCGGCAGCGACCTGCGCATGGAGTACACCGCGGTCGGCCAGACGACGAACCTGGCCGCGCAGATGGAGCGGCTCGCCCGTCCCGGCGCGACGCTCCTCACCGCCGAGAGCCGGCGCCTGGCCGAGGGCTACATCGCGGTGACGCCGCTCGGCCCGGTGCCGGTGCGGGGCACCGCGGAGCCGATCGAGGTGTACGAGCTGACCGGTCCGGGGCCGGCCCGCTACCGCCTGCAGGCCGCCACGGTGCGCGGGCTCTCCCGCTTCGTGGGCCGCGACGAGGAGGTGACCCGGCTCCGCCAGGCGCTCGAGCTCGCCCGTGGCGGCCACGGGCGCATGGTGGCCCTGGTCGGCGAGCCCGGGGTCGGCAAGTCGCGGGTCATCCGCGAGTTCACCGAAGGGCCGTGGATCGCGGGCGCGCTGGTGCTCGAGGGCCGACCCATCGCCTACCGGCGAACTCCGTCGTGGCTGCCGGTGATCGAGGCGCTCCGGCGCTACTTCCAGGTGGAGCCGCGGGACGACGCGCGGGTGATCCGGGAGAAGATCGCGGCCAAGGTCGTGGCGCTCGACCCCGCGCTCGAGCCCGCCGTCCCGGCCCTCCACGCGCTGGCCGACCTCGAGCCGGACGATCCCGCGTGGCGGCAGCTCGATCCGCCGCAGCGCCGCCGCCGCATCCAGGACGCGGTCCGCAACCTGCTGCTCGCCGAGACGCGCCGGCAGCCGGTGGTGCTGATCGTCGAGGACCTGCAGCGCATCGACGAGGAGACGCAGGCCCTCCTCGACGGCCTGGTGGACCGGCTCCCGGGGACCCGGCTCCTGATCCTGGTCGCGTACCGGCCCGAGTACCAGCACGCGTGGGGCACCTGGCCGGGCTACTCCCAGGTCCGGGTCGATCCCTTCGTGCCCGAGACCGCCCGCGCGCTGCTCGAGACCCTCCTCGGGGCCGATCGCGACCTGGAACCCCTCAAGGCGCTGCTGGTGTCGCGAACCGACGGAAACCCGCTCTTCCTGGAGGAGAGCGTGCGGGCGCTGGTGGAGACGCACGCCCTGGTGGGCGACCCGGGCTCGCGGCGGCTCGTGAAGGCGCTCGAGACGGTCCAGATGCCGGGCAGCGTGCAGGCGGTGCTGGCGGCCCGCATCGATCGCCTGAGCGCCCTGGCCAAGCACGTGCTGCAGTCCGCCTCCGTGATCGGTAAGGACGTGTCCCTGCCGGTGCTGGAGGCCATCGCGGACCTGCCCGGCGAGGCCCTGCGGGCGGCCCTCGGCCAGCTCCAGGCCGGCGAGCTGCTCCACGAGGCGAGCTTCTTCCCGGAGGTCGAGTACACGTTCAAGCACGCGCTCACCCACGAGGTCGCCTACGGCAGCCTGCTGCACGAGACCCGACGGGCGCTGCACGCGCGGATCGTCGAGGTGACCGAGGCCCTCTACCCGGAACGCCTGGGCGAGCACGTCGAGCGCCTGGCCTTCCACGCGCTCCGCGGCGGCCTGCGCGACCGGGCGGTGGACTTCCTGCGCCAGGCCGGGCTCCGGGCCGCCGCGCGCTCGGCGCACCGCGAGGCGGTGAGCTTCTTCGAGCAGGCGCTCGAGATCCTCGAGGTCGACGGCCCGCGCGAAGGGACGCTCCCCGCCGCGATCGACCTGGTCTTCGACCTGCGCGCCTCGCTCGCCCCGCTCGGGGAGTTCACCCGCACGCTCGCGCACCTGCGGCGCGCGGAAGAGCGCGCCGAGTCCCTCGGCGACCGCCGGCGGCTCGGGTGGGTCTCCGCGTACCTGACCCAGTCGTACTACACGCTCGGCGAGCAGGCCGCGGCCATCCGCTCGGCGGAGCGCGCGCTCGCGATCGGGAGGGAGCTCGGCGATCGGCCGCTGCAGATCGCGGCGTCCTTCGGGCTCGGCCAGGCCCACCACGTGCTCGGGGCTTACCCGGCGGCCCAGCGCCACCTGCGCAGCGCGGTGGCCGCGGTCGACGGCGAGCTGGCCCGGGAGCGCTGGGGCATGGCCGGCCTCGTGTCGGTGGCCGCGCGCGTCTGGCTCGCCGCCTCGCTGGCCGAGGTCGGCGAATTCGAAGAGGCGATCGCGTGCATGCACGCCGGCCTGGCCGTGGCGGAGGCGGCGGATCATCCGTGGAGCATCGCGGGGAGCCTGATGACGCTGGGTTTCGCGCACCTGAGCCGCGGCCACCTGGAGGCCGCGCTGCCGGTGGTCGATCGCGGCATCGCCTTCTCGCGCGAGATGGACCTCACGGCCTGGCTGCCGATGCTGCTCTGCGTGCGCGGCGCGGCCGACGTCCGCGCCGGGCGCGTGGCCGAAGGTGTGCTCCTGCTCGAGGAGGGCGTCGGGCGCGCGGCGAGCCTCCGGATCCTGAGCCGCCAGGCTCTCCGTCTCACCTGGCTCGCCGAGGGCTACCGCCTGGCCGGGCGCGTGGAGGACGCGATGGCCACCGCGCGGGAAGCCCATCGGCTCGCCTCCGAGCAGGAGGAGCGGGGTGGCGCGGCGGGAGCGCTTCGCATGCTGGGCGAAGCGCTCGCGTCCACGGATCCGGCCGCGGCCGCGCGGCATTGCGAGAGCGCGCTCGCGGCGGCGCAGGCTCTCGGCATGCGCCCGCTCGAGGCTCTCTGTCGCCTCGATCTGGGCGCGCTGGCCGCGCGCGCGGGCCGCCGCGACGAGGCGCGTGACCACCTGGAGACCGCGATGCGGATGCTCCGCGCCATGGACATGCGGCACTGGCTGCCCGGCGCGGAGGGCCCTGGCCGCGGTCTAGGCCGCGCTACTCGGGGACGGCTCCCGCGCGAGAGCGGACGGGTCCTGATGCGCGGGCGGCTCCCGCGCAGCCGTCTCCGTCACCCACTCGCCGGACTCGCCGCTCTTCGAGCGGCGCACCGGACTCGGGGGTCCCACTACGCGGCCGCGCGGGAGCCGCCCACGCCACCACCCGTCCGGTCTCGGTCCTGAGCCCGTCCCGAATAGCTCGGGCTAGACCGCTTGCGGGTCGCGGACGAGGCGGAAGCCGTAGTCGGAGTAACGCAGAGCCGGGGGCAGGGACGAGCGGTGGGCGACCGGGCTCCAGGGATCCTGGTGCCGCCACGCGCCGCCGCGCGAGACGCGACGGGTGCCGGTCGCCGGACCGCGGGGCGCGTGCTCGGGCGACCGGGCGTAGTAGGTCTCCTCCTCCCAGTCGAGACACCACTCGTGGCAGACGCCGGAGAGGGCCACCAGGCCCAGCGGGTTGGCCGGCGTCTCGGCCGGGCGGGGCGGCCGATCGAAGCCGGCTCCTGCCGGGCGCTCGTCGCCCCAGGGAAAGCGCGCGCCATCCCGGCCGCCCCGCGCCGCCTTCTCCCACTCGGCCTCCGACGGGAGCCGCAGATGGAGACCGGCGCGCGCGGATCGCCACCGGCAGTAGGTGGTCGCGTCGTGCCAGCTCACGCCCACGACCGGCTGCTCCGGATCGGCGAAGCGCGGATCCGCCCACCATGCCGGCGGATCGGCGCCGGTGTCCTCGAGGAACGGGGCGTATTCGCGGTTGGTGACGGGCGCGCGGGCGATCGCGAACGTGTCGAGCCAGACGCGATGGCGGGGGCGCTCGCCCGGGTGTCCCTCCTCCCAGCCCATCCAGAACCAGCCGGCGGGGATCTCCACGAGCTCCACGCGGTCGAGTATAGCCGCGGCTCGGTGCTACGCTGAGGGGCCCGCATGGGCCAGGAGGAGAGAGCGGCGATGGCAAAGCGTGACCTCGGCACCCCGGCAGTCGATCTGCGGGAGGAAGACGGCGTCTGGTGGATCACGTTCGATCGCCCGGAGGCCAGCAACGCGTTCACCCTGGCCGATCTCGACCGGTTGTCCGAGATCTTCGAGGAGGCCGGTGACCGCCCGCGGGCGGCCGTCCTCACCGGCGCGGGTCAGACGTCGTTCTCGGCGGGAATGCATCTGGCGGCATTCGAGGAGCTCACGTCGCAGCGGGCCCGTGAGTTCATCCTCAGGAACCGGCGGCTCCTGGGCGCGGTCCGGACCGCGCCGTTTCCCACGATCGCAGCGATCAACGGGCACTGTCTCGGCACCGGGCTCGGCTTGGCGCTGGTCGCGGACATCCGGATCGCGGTGCCGCACGCCACCTTCGGGCTCCCGGAGATCAAGGTCGGGGTGCCGTCGGTGTGCGACATCGCTCTCCTCCAGCAGCACATCGGGCTGGCGAAGGCCAAGGAGGTGATCCTCACCGGGGACAGCTACCCGGTCGCCGAGCTGGCCCCCTACGGATTGCTGAACGCGATCGTCCCCGCGGACCAGCTCGTGTCCGAGACCCGGCGCATGCTCGCGCGGGTGGCCGGGCACACGCGGGCGGTGACGGCGGGGCAGAAGAAGCTGTTCGAGATCTGGCAGAACCATCCGCTGACCGTGAGCATCGACATGAGCGTGGACGTGTTCGCGGGAGTGTTTGCCGCGCCGGAGACGTACGAGCAGATCGAGCGGCACCGGCGGACCGTCGGCGCCGCTCGGACGACCGACGCGGGCGGGCTTGTCTGACGCGCGGAAGCTCTGCTACGATCGGCGCCACCATGGAATTCGCGGAGCGGATGTCCCGGCTGGGCACGGAATCGGCGTTCGAGGTGCTGGCGCGCGCCAAGGCCCTCGAGCGGCAGGGCAAGGAGATCATCCACCTCGAGATCGGCGAGCCGGACTTCGACACGCCGAGGCACATCCGCGAGGCGGGCAAGCGAGCGCTCGACAGCGGGGCCACCCACTACGGGCCGGCCGCGGGCCTCCCCGAGCTGCGCGAGGCCATCGTGAAGGACGTGGAGGGCACGCGGAGCCTCCCGGTCACCTCGGACGAGATCGTGGTGACGCCGGGAGCCAAGCCCATCATGTACTTCGTGATCACCGCGCTGGTGAACCCGGGCGACGAGGTGGTGCACCCGAACCCGGGCTTCCCGATCTACGAATCGGTGATCAACTTCGTGGGCGGCAAGCCGGTGCCGATCCCGCTGCGCGAGGAGAGCGGCTTCGGCTTCGACCTCGACGTGCTCGAGAAGAGCGTCTCGCGCAAGACCAAGCTGATCATCATCAACTCGCCCCAGAACCCGACCGGCGGCGTGCTCGAGGTCGACCAGCTCGGCCGCATCGCCGAGATCGCGAAGCACTACCGGATCCCGGTGCTCGCCGACGAGATCTACAAGGCGTTCCTCTACGAGGGCGAGTTCGCGTCGATCACCCGCTTCCCGGGGATGAAGGACCTGGTCATCATCCTCGACGGCTTCTCCAAGGCCTACGCGATGACCGGCTGGCGGCTCGGCTACGGGGTGATGCCGGTGGCGCTGGCCGAGCACGTGACCCGCCTCATGGTGAACTCCAACTCCTGCACCGCCTCGTTCACCCAGCACGCGGGCATCGCGGCGCTGCAGGGCGACCAGACGCCGGTGACCGAGATGGTGGCCGAGTTCAAGCGCCGGCGCGACGTGCTGGTGGCGGGCCTCAACCGGCTGCCCGGCGTCTCCTGCCGCTCGCCGCGCGGGGCCTTCTACGTCTTCCCCAACGTGAAGGCGCTCAAGCGGCCCTCCACCGAGATCGCGGAGGCGCTGCTGCAGGAGGCGGGCGTGGCGGTGCTCGGTGGCTCCGCGTTCGGCCAGTACGGCGAGGGCTACCTGCGCCTGTCCTACGCCAGCTCCGAGGCCAACCTCAACAAGGCGCTCGAGCGCATGGAGCCGGTGCTCCGGCGCCTGGCGGGGGGCTAGCGGGCGCGAGGTGGTGCGGTCCGTGCGCGCCACCGCCGGAGGCGCGTGATGCCCACCGTCGCCGATCTCCTGGTCGAAGGCCTGCTGCGGGCCGAGGTGCCCCGCCTCTTCGGGGTTCCCGGCGGAGGATCCAACCTCGAGGTCCTCGAGGCCGCGCGGGCCCGCGGGCTGCCCTTCGTGCTCTGCCACCAGGAGTGGGCCGCCTGCATCATGGCCGCGGTCACCGGCGAGCTGACCGGCCACCCGGGGGCGGTGCTCTCGACGCTCGGACCGGGGGTCACCGCCAGCGCCACCGGGCTGGCCCACGCGCGGCTCGATCGCTCGCCGCTGATCTACATCAGCGACCGGCATCCGGCGGGCGTGCTCGAGTACGCGACGCATCAGTACCTCGACCACACCGCCCACCTGGGGCCGATCACCAAGGGAAGCGTCACGGTCGGCGCGGACTCGGCCGCCCACTGGATCGCCCACGCGGTGCAGCTCGCGCTCGCGGAGCCGCGCGGGCCCGTGCACCTCGACCTGCCGGCGGACGTCGCGGGCAAGAGCGCGATGCCGGTGGCGACGTCGGTGACCCCGGCCGCGCCCGCGGCCCTCGACGGCGACCTGGTCGAGCGCGCGGCCCAGATGATCCGCGCGGCCCGGCGCCCGCTGGTGATCGCGGGCCTCGGCTGCCGCGCCGCGGACGCCAAGTGGCTGCGCGCGTTCGCGGAGGCGCTGCCCGCGCCGGTGCTGACCACCTACAAGGCCAAGGGCGCGATCCCGGATCCGCACCCGCTCGCCCTCGGCATCTTCACGGGCGGGGCGCTCGAGGAGCCGCTGGTCAAGCGCGCGGACCTGATCATCGCCTTCGGCCTCGACACCGTCGAGCTGATCCCGCGGCGGTGGGCCTACTCCGCGCCGGTGCTCAGCCTGACCCGCTGCGCGGCCGCCGATGCGCGGCTGCGCGCGCCGGGCGGCGACGCCTACTTCACGCCCGCGCTCGAGGTGGTGGGGGAGCCGGGCGCGATCCTGGAGGATCTGGCGTCGCGGATCATGGGGCCGGGCGCGCGGGCGGACTGGGACGTGGCCGAGGTGGACCGGATCCGGCGGGAGCGCCTGGCCGCCCTCGAGGTCCCGGTGCCGGGGCTGGCCCCGCACCGGGTGGCCCAGATGACCCGCGAGCTGACCGCGGCGGGCAGCATCGCCACCGTGGACGCGGGCGCCCACATGTTCCAGGCCACCACCTACTGGCAGGCCCTCGAGCCCGGCGAGCTGCTGATCTCGAACGGGCTCGCCACCATGGGCTTCGCGCTGCCCGCGGCCATCGCGGCCCAGCTCGTCCACCCCGACCGCCGGGTGGTCTGCTTCACCGGGCGACGGCGGGCTCATGATGGTGGCCTCCGAGCTCGAGACGGTGGCGCGGCTCCGGCTGCCGCTGCTCATCGTGGTCTTCAACGACGAGGCGCTCTCGCTGATCGAGGTCAAGCAGGAGCAGAAGGGCTTCGAGGGCGTCTCGATGCGCTACGCGGGGCCCGATCTGCGCGCGCTGGCCCGGGCCTTCGGCCTGCGCGCGTTCACCGCGACCGACGAGGCCACGCTCCATACCGCCCTGATCGCGGCGCAGACCGCGCCCGGCCCCGCGCTGATCGACGCGCGCGTCGATCCCTCCGGCTATCGCCGGATGCTCGAAATCGTCCGCGGGGCCCCGAAGTAAAGCCGGTATACTTCGAGCCATGGCATTCCTCCAGGCGCGGGACGAGGCGGCGGTGAAGAAGGAGTTCGAGCGCATCGGCGGGCCCGGTGAAGCTCACCGTGTTCGCCACCGAGCTGGGCGGCGACAGCAACACCCAGGCGGTGGCCCTGATCCGGGAGGTGGCCGCGCTGTCCGACCAGCTGTCGGTCACGGTGCTGAACCCCCACATCGATCGCGACCAGGCGGCGGCCTACGGGATCACCGAGTCGCCCGCGGTGGTGGTCGAGGGGGCGCAGGACTACGGGATCCGGTTCCTGGGCATCCCGGCCGGCTACGAGTTCTCCAACCTGATCGACTCCATCATCGCGGTGTCCACCGGTGAGGCGGGGCTGACCGACGAGACCAAGGCCGCCCTGGCCGGGCTCACCGAGGACGTCACGATCAAGGTCTTCGCGACCCCGACCTGACCGCACTGCCCCCGGGCCGTGCGCCTGGCGCAGCACATGGCGATCGCGTCCCCCCGGGTTCGGGCCGAGTGCATCGAGGCCAACGAGTTCCCGGAGCTGTCCCAGCGCTACCAGGTGATGGCGGTCCCCAAGATCGTCATCAACGATCGCGTCGGCTTCGAGGGCGCGCTGCCCGAGCGGGACTTCCTGGGCGCGGTCCTGCAGGCGGTGAACCGTGGAGAGCAGGCGGAGTCCTGATCGATGGAAGCCGCGCTCGCCGTCGTCGCCCTCCTGATCGGCTGGTTCGCGCTCAATCGCTGGGTGCTGCCGCGCCTCGGCATCCAGACCTGAGCCGCTCCCGGCGCCTGCTCCCGTGAGGAGCAGGAGGCGAAGGACCCGCAACCCCGCGCGTAGCGGGCGCCCCGCGGTGGCCGGCGATCTCCTCTTCACCTACGGCACGCTGATGCGGGGCTTCCGCCTGCATCGGCTGCTCGAGGGTCGCGCGGCCTACCTCGGGCGCGGGCAGGTGGTCGGGCGCCTCCTGGACCTCGGCTCGTACCCCGGCGCGGTGGCCGATCCCGGCGGCACGAGCGCGATCCACGGGGAGGTCTATCGCCTCGCACGATCCCGCGCTGTGGGGGACGCTGGACTCGGCGGAGGGACCCCAGTATCATCGCCGGGAGGTCACCGTCCGGAGCGAGGACGGCCGCGATCAGGCCGCGTGCATCTACTGGTACATCGGCCCGCTCGACCGCGGCGTGCCGATACCGGGCGGCGACTACCGGGCCCACGCGCCCGCGAGGTCCATCTACCACCAGCCGAGCCCGTAGGAGGAGTCCGATGCCCGTCGAGGCCGCGCAGCTCATCAAGGACGACCAGGATCACCTGATCCACCCGCTGCACCACCCGAGCGACCATCTGGAGCCGATGGTCTACGTGCGAGGCCGCGGCGCGGTGCTGACCGACGTGCAGGGCCGCGAGTACATCGACGGGCTCGCCGGGCTGTGGAACGTCAACGTGGGCCACGGCCGGACCGAGCTGGCGGACGCGGCGGCCAACCAGATCCGCGAGCTCGCCTACTACTCGGCCTATTCCGGCTCGACCAACATCCCGGCCATCCAGCTCGCGTCCAAGCTGATGACCATCGCGTACCCGAACATGCAGGGGGTCTTCTTCACCTCGGGGGGCGCGGAGTCCAACGAGTCCGCGTTCAAGACCGCGCGGTTCTACTGGAAGACCAAGGGCAAGCCCGACAAGGTGAAGATCATCGCGCGCTCGCTCGCCTATCACGGCGTGACGCTGCAGGCGATGAGCGCGACCGGCATGTCGGCCTACTGGAAGATGTTCGAGCCGCGCGTGCCGGGCTTCGTGCACATTCCGACCTGCTATCCGTACCGTCAGGAGGGCGCCAAGCCGGGAGAGACCGCGGGCCAGACCGCCGCGCGCCTCCTGGAGGAGGCCATCGTGCGCGAGGGCGCCGACACGGTGGCCGCCTTCATCGCCGAGCCGATCCACGGCGGGGGCGGCGTGCTCTACCCCACCGACGACTACTTCCCGCTGGTGCGCAAGGTCTGCGACAAGCACAACGTGCTCTTCATCGCCGACGAGGTCATCACCGGCTTCTGCCGCACCGGCAAGTGGTTCGCGCTCGAGCACTGGAACGTGCTGCCCGACATCGTCTCCTTCGCCAAGGGCGTCTCGTCGGGCTATCTGCCGCTCGGCGGCATCATGGTCTCGAAGACGATCAAGCAGGCCATGGACGAGGTGAAGCCCGAGGACAAGTGGATGCACGCCTACACCTACTCGGGGCATCCGACCTGCTGCGCGGTCGGGATCGCGAACCTCGAGATCATGGAGCGCGAGCGGCTCTGGGAGCGCGCGGCGGCCATGGGCACGCGCCTGCACAAGGGGCTCCAGCAGGCGCTGGGCGATCACAAGCACGTGGGCGACATCCGCGGCGGCAAGGGGCTGCTCGCCTGCGTCGAGCTGGTGGAGGACCGCGGGACCAAGGCCTCGTTCGGGGCCGACAAGAAGGTGGGGCCGCGCGTGCTGGCCGAGATGACCAAGCGCGGCGTCATCACCCGCGCCCGCCTCGAGCACATCTTCTTCGCCCCGCCGCTGATCGTCAGCGAGGAGCAGGTCGACCGCCTCGTCTCCGTCACTCACGACGCCATCAAGGCCGTCACCGGCTCCTAAGGGCCTCTCATCCTCTCCTCCCTCTCCCCCTTCCAAGGGGGAGAGGGCAGGGTGAGGGGGTCCCGAGCTTCTACTGCTTTCCGCCGGCACCACCCACAGGTAGAGCGTGTGGGTCCCCTCGTTGCTCGTCACCTGGAGCCTCTGCGTGGGCGCCCAGTCCCCCATGTCGAAGCTGTGCGAGACGATGCGGGAGCCCGGCCGGAGCTCGCTCAGCAGCTTCGGGCGGAGGCGGCGATTGAGGTCGGGGGAGAGGTAGAGGGTGACGACGGTCGCCTCCCGCAGGTCGGCCTGGAAGAGATCGTCCTGCCGGAAGGTGACCCGATCGGCGAGCCCGAGGCGGCGCGCCCGCTCCACGGCCTGCGCCACCAGCGCCGGATCGATCTCGAAGCCCACCCCGCGCGCCCCGCGGTCGCGGGCGGCCGCGATGACGATCCGCCCATCGCCGGAGCCGAGATCGTAGACGACATCATCGGCAGTTACCGCCCCGAGCCTCAGCATCTCGTTGACCACCACCAGGGGCGTCCGGACGTCGGGGACTTCCTGGCCCGGCACCCGCGCGCACGCCGCCAGCGTGACCAGCAGGAGCGATAACCCGAAGCGCGCTCGGCCCATGGCCCGGCCATTCTAGCGCATCCGCTTCTGGTTGCCATGATACTCGTCGTGTGTATAGTAGTAGCCCATGGACCGAGCCCAGCGATTCCGGATCCTGGCCGAGGCGGCCGCGGACGACCGGGAGACCGGTCTGCCGGCTCGCGCACGGCTCAACGAAGGGCCGGTCGGCATCCGACCCGTGCGGCTCCCCGGGGGCGGATCCACGACGCTCATGCGGGTCATGCAGACGAACGCCTGCTCGCTCTCCTGTGGCTACTGCCCCACGTTCTGCGTGGGAGGGCAGGTGTTTAGCAGGTAGCCTCGGGGGTCGGTCTCGATCAGGCTGGGCTCTGCGGGGTAGGGCGGGGTGGGGGTCACGATCCGGCCAGCGTCAAACTCACCCTCGAAGCTCCAGCTCTTCGGGCCGGTCGGCTTGACGATGATGCGAGTACACCCGAGCCGAGCCAGCAGGGCGCGGACCTCGGCCGGGTTCTTCCGGTTGATCTTCATCCTGAGCGCCGCGTAGCCGGCCACCACCTGGGCCTTGGTGATGGGCTCGACCACCGGCTTGGCCTTGAGCCGGTCCACCTGGGTGCGGCGCTCGGTGATGCCGGCGAGGACGTCCAGGGAGCCGCCAGCCGCGAGCTTCACCAGGTTGGCGATCTCCTTCTCCAGCTTCGCGGTCACGCGGGCCACGTTGACCACGGGGCCCGTGGTCACTGCCCGCTGAGCCTCCCGTTCGCGGATGATGGTCCACAGTCGCTCAGAGTCCGCCAGCAGCTCGTCCAAGAGAATCGTGATCACGGCCTTGTCCAGCTCCATCATCGGTACGCTCGACTTGTTCGAGCAGAACGTCGCGCCATTCCTCGCGCGACCCAAGCAGAAATATCGGAGGCCGTGGTTGCCGATCATGCTCATGGTCGAGCCGCACGCGCCGCATCTCAAGATACCGGTCAAGACGTACTTCCCGGCGGTGCCTGCGGCCGGCTTCAGGGTGCCGCCACCCTTCCCATGATGGGCGGCGGTCGCCGCCCGGAGTGTCTGCACCTGGTTCCAGACCTCATCGGAGACGATGCGCAGCTCGGGGCGCTCCACCACCACCGCCGGCTCGCCCTTCTCGCGGCGCTTGGCCTTGCCACCGCGCGAGACTACGCGGGTGCGACCCCAGGCGAGGCGGCCCACATACACGGGATTCCGCAGGAGCCGCTGAATCCGATTCTTCGGCCACGTCTGGCCGGTCAGCTCCGTGAGCCGCGTACGGAGGCGGAAGGCGCCGAGACCCTCGAGCGCCCACGCGAAGAGACTCCGCACGATGGCCGCCTGGTCGTCGTTGACCCGATACTCGGAATGATCACCGACGCGCAGCACATCATAGCCGTACGGCCGGCCTCCGGTCGCGTGACCAGCCTTGGCCTTCTTGCTGAGCCCGTCGCGCGTGCGCTTGCTGGCGTCGGTCCGCGCCTTCGTGTCGGACCATGACCGCATGAACGTGGTGACTTCGGCCGTGTCGGTGTCGAGCTTGATCGCGGTGCGGTCCAGGTAGCTGTGAATCTCGATCCCGTGGTCCTGCAGGTCCAGGATGACGTTCAGCGTGCGAATCGTGTCGCGGCCGAGTCGGCTCTGATCCATCACCACGAGCCGCTCGAAGCGGTGTGCCGCGGCGGCTACCCGCAGATGCGCGAGGCCTGGCCGGTTGACGAACTCCGCGCCTGAGGCGTTCTCGTCGAGGAAGATCAGATCCGGCCCGACGATCCATCCTTGCGCCTCGGCGTACGCGGTGGCGTGCTCGCGCTGCCGGTCGATCGACCGCCCATCGTCGGCCGAGCGTTCGTCCTCGGTGGACTTCCGGCAATAGATTGCGGCGATCATCGGCTCACCGCCTTCTTCGGCTTCTTGCCCCAGCGCGCGGCTCTCGCCTTCGCCAGGTTGAGGCGCGTCGCGGCCGTTTTCCGCTTGCTCTTCCTCTTGCCGCCCAACTTGCCGATCAGCCGGTAGTACTTCTGGTCGACCTTGTCCATGACGAGGCACCTCCTGAGCCTCATTCCAGAATACCGCGTCGCTCAATAAGCGTCAATAAGCATTAATAACCAATATCCATGCGGGTCAGATGGCTCTTGAGCATGGTGCCGGTGCCGCACTCCACCATGGGTTAGTCGCCCCGCTCGGAGCGGGTCTTGCGCCGCGTGCGGCCGGCATGAGGATCGGCGCCCTGGAAGAAGTCGGTGGGATGTATATGACCTCCACCAGGCGGAATCCCGCCGGTCCACTCGGGCACCGTCTCGCCGCGGTGGACCACTGTCACGAGATCCTTCCGCTGCGCTTCGGTCAGCGGGGGCTTGGGTGCCTTCGCCGCGGGGGTTTCGATGCCGGCGATCCTCTCCAAGGCGAGCACCGCGCGTTCCAGGGGCTGGTAGAGCTGGCGGTCGGTCATGGTCAGCCCCTGACCCCGTTCGGCATCGCGTCGGCCTGGCACTGGGCATTGCGCGCGCGCGTGGTGGGCGGGCAGCCTGGATAGTCCTGGCGCTCAGTCCAGTGGAGCCGGTGGCCTTCCGGCTTCGGTCTCGGTGGCCATGGTCTTCCCGCATCGGGCACACCGGTAGGGCCTGGGGCGTGGAGCTTGCGCCGGCTCGCGGCTGGCGGCGCCGCGAACCGGAGCGGCTCAGCGGGTGGAGGCTTCCGGCCGGGTCGGATGATCGCAATCCCCAGGTTGAGCTTGGTACGAACGAGGTGCTCGAGCTGGTCTGCGGGAACGACGAGAAGTCACGCGCCCGATGGCTAGGGCGGTGGCCGAGTGTGGCCCGTCGCTGAAGAAGGCCACCTCGCCGAGCAGATCTCCCTTCGCAAGAGTCCGAAGAACGCGCTCCCCATTCGGTGTCCGTCTCCGGACCTCGACCGTTCCGTCGTGCACGAGATAGGCTTCGCGCTGTCCAGCATCCCCCTGGCGGAAGACGACCTCTCCCGGCCCGAAGCTCCGGGACTGCATCCCTGCGATTCGACGGCCCGATGCGGCCACTAGGGTCATCCTAGATGATTCGGAATCCGTTGGTCACTTTACGCGAAGGGGGGCCTCGCGGGGGATGATCGCTGATCGAGTCCTAGGCCCAGTTTGACTTGGTTGGTTTCGCAATCTTGGGCTTACGGGCTCGGGACTAGAATCCGAGCCAAATCCTAAATCCCGGGGTCCGCGATGTTGACTCAACATCACGGACCTGGCTGATCGAATTGAGAAAGCATGTGGCGGACAGGCAAACACGGGTTTTAGCCCGTCCCGCCCGCCCGATTCTTCAGAGCCCTGGCAGAACGTCAGGGGAGACCTGGACAGCGCCGGCCACTCCGCGTGCCATCTCGTAGGATTTGAGAACCTGTATCTCCAGCGCGTTGCTGGAGCGTTGCTCCAGCCGCTGCAGATCCTGTGGGCTGGCGACGACCGGCTCGCCCAACCTGCTCGATTTGCGCCTCCAGGGCGGCAAAGGGATTGAACCACTGGGGTGGAAGATGCCGTTGCTGGGCGCTGGCCAGGCTGCAGCCGTGACACGGGCCTCAGGTACGTAACTAGCCAGTCTCCGTGCTATTGCCTTTCCGGTTCGGTACACTAGCCCTCTCACTCCATCTTCGATGAGACACGCGGAATCCCATCGTACCGAGCACGTCGGTTGGCTCAGGGCCGCTGTGCTTGGCGCCAATGACGGCCTGATTTCGACGAGCAGCCTCGTCGTCGGTGTGGCAGCAGCGCAATCCGCTCGAGACCCAGTCCTCTTGGCGGCCTTGGCGGGACTGGTCGCCGGAGCCCTCTCAATGGCCGCCGGGGAGTACGTCTCCGTCAGCTCGCAAGCGGATACCGAGCGCGCTGATCTAACGCGGGAACGCCGCGAGCTCGCCACAACGCCCGATCTCGAACGGGCCGAACTGGCCGCTATCTACGTGGCTCGTGGCCTCACGCCGGAGCTCGCCAGCCAGGTCGCCGATCAGCTCATGGCCCACGACGCCCTCGCGGCTCATGCCCGAGACGAGCTCGGCATGTCCGAGGCTACTCGCGCCCGCCCCATACAGGCGGCCTTGGCCTCGGCCGCCGCTTTTGCGCTCGGCGCGGCCCCACCTTTTCTCCTGGTCCTGTTCCTGCCCATGGCGGTTCTCACCCCTGCCGTTGTCGGCAGCTCGCTGGTCCTCCTCTCTGTTCTCGGCGGCACCGCGGCGCGTCTGGGCGGCGCACCGCTCATCACCGGCGCGGCGCGCATGGCCTTTTGGGGAGCGGTCGCCATGGGATGCACGGCCTTGGTCGGCCGCTTCTTCGGCGCCGGGGCATAGATGAGGCAGCACGCCAGCGGTTCGTGAGACGTCTCATCTTCGGATTCTCAACTAATTTAGATGCCTGTCATTTGGCCAGTGTGGCTGGGCACGATCACGGAAGAGGATGCTGCTCAAAGGCTCTGCAACTTCGAGGATCATCGTCAGTCCGCCACCGCCCTTGTGCTCGACGTTGTTGTTCGTCGTGTGGTGTGGGAGGTGGCAATGCAGTAACCACTTACCGCTTCTTCGGGCCCTCCAGATCACGTCCCACCGTTGACCCGGCCCGACATTGATTGTGTCCGCGAAGTAGCGCGCCGTGGCTGGGAGGGTTACGCCGTCGAGGGCCACGACCTCAAACGGCCCCCCATGGACGTGCATCGGGTGTCCCAGGTCGGGGCTCCTTGTCCGCCAGGACATAGAGAAGAAGCCCCAACGGCCCCATGTAGAGGGCCACGAGGATGAAGCCCTATTTCATGACGGCCGGTTCCGGATTGTTGCGGAACTAACTGGGGAGCAGACCAAACTGATCCCAGCCGACGTATAGGGTGGACAAGCCGGCGAGCACGAACCAGACAAGTAGGGCGTAGTCGATTGGCTGAGCAATCACGGTGTTGTCTCCTACCCCAGATTCTTCAAGGGTCGTCAGTGTATGCGCGTTCAGGGCACCGGGCTGTCCTTGACACAGACTCGAGTGGCGGGTAACGTGCTGCTCAATGCTTCACTTCTACCGCTTGCTGTCGGTGCCGCGATGGCTGGCCTCGATGCTCGGTTTCCTCCTTGTGCTTGGCCACGCCTGTGAGTTGCCGGCCGTGGCAGACCTTCTATCGCATGCCGCCGAGGACGTCCACCACTCGGCCGATCACCACTCGGATGAGAGTCTGATTTCATGTGATGCGGTTGGTGTTCCGTCAAGTACAGGTTCGCTGCACCTCGGTTTGGGTCTTGATCTAGCCGAAGTGGTTGCAGTAGCCCGGCCCGTTGGCGCACGGCTGATTGTTTCGTCACGGAACGATTCGGATAGACCGCCAAATCGACCACCGCTGTTCCTGCTGCACGCATCCCTCCGGATCTAGCCGCTCCCGTTCGTTAGTTCGCGACTTACGCCCCTAAGCCCGAAGTCTGGCTCCGGGTGTAAACCGCCCGGGCGAAATCCGTCCATCGAACAGGAGGGCTCTGTGGCTCGTACACGCGTGTCCGTCGTCATCGTCATAGTCGGGTTGGCCGTTTCGGTCGCCTGGCTTGCAGGACTCACGCTCCATAACGCGCAGGCGCAGCAGACGCAAGCTAGTCCGCCCAAGGCCAAGGGTGGGCACGGCGACCATGAGCATCCGGCGGTCCCAGCCGCCTATGCCAATGCTCACATTCCGACCCGGATCTGGACCGACCCCAAGGTGCTCGCCAAGGGCAAGGAGATCTTCACCGCCAAGTGTGCGCTCTGCCACGGTGAGAAGGGGGACGGGAAGGGGCCCGGCTCGGTGAACCTTCCGCTCAAGCCAGCCGATCTCACCGACGGGAGGATGGTGGCGGAGATGGCGGACAACTTCTGGGTCTGGCGGGTCAGCGAGGGCGGTCTTGTCGAGCCGTTCAAGTCGAAGGGCTCTGTGATGCCGGCGTGGAAGGGCGAGCTGTCGATGGAGGATCGATGGGCCGTGATCGCCTATGCCCACACGTTGTCCGGCCACAAAGGGCCGCACGTTGCCAGTGAGCATCCGGAGCTGAAGCCCAAGCCCAAGTTTGTGACCGGCGAGGGGACCGTCATCGCCTTACGGCCGGAGAAGGAGCAAATCGTCGTGGATCACGGCGAGATCAAGGGCTTCATGGAAGCGATGACGATGGGCTACAAGACCAATCCCACCTCGCTCATGAACACGGTCAAGCCGGGGGATAAGGTTCGCTTCACCATTGACACCGCCGCGCGCGCGATCACCAAGATCGACAAACTGAAGGACTGATGCGAGCAAGGACGATCCACATGGTCTCTCGGTGGGCCCGAGCAGTACTGGTTGTCGGTTCGTTGATGGTGGCGGGGTGTGCGGGTTATCAGCTCGAGCCGCTGCCCACCAGCCACCCGGCGCATCCGGAGGCGACCGCTGCGGCCGAGCCGCGGCCCTCCCAGACGCTTGCTTATGTGCCGTCGGACATCCCGTCTGTCCAGCCGGTGTCCCCCGTGGCGGCCGCTCAGCATGGAGAGCATCAAGAACGGCAGACCGAACAAGGAGCGTCGCAAACTGTCGTCGGCGAAGGTGAGATCGTCGCCACGGTTCCGAAGGCGAGTCAGATCGTTCTGGAGCACGGCGAGATCAAGGGGTTCATGGAAGCGATGACGATGGGCTATCGCATCGAGTCACCCTCTCTTCTCGAGGGATTGAAGCCTGGGGACAAGGTTCGTTTCACGATCGACGTTCAGAAGAGGACAATCACCGCCATCGAAAGGCTGAGATAGAGAGGTGAGAATGGAAATACAACGGCTCGGCTCGGTGTGCCTTCTCCTCCTTGGCCTCACCGGCTGTGCATCGGTGGACCTGAGGGCCGGCTTTCCGGAAGTCAGCGCGGCGGTCGAGGAGCGCTACGCGACGAGGATCGTGTGGAACAACGGCACCGAGCTGGACAACGAGGCCGCGGAGCACCTGCGGGGCCTGCTGCAACGGAAGCTGACCGCCGATGACGCGGTCCAGATCGCGATGCTCAACAATCGGGATCTGCAGGCCATCTACACCGAGCTGGGGGTAGCGCAGGCCGATCTCGTCCAGGCTGGGCTCTTCAGGAATCCGATCCTCGACGCCGCCGTGTTGTTTCCCCTATCGGGGGTTCGGCCGGACATCCAGCTGAGCGTGGTCATCAGCTTTCTGGACGCTCTCTACGTTCCGCTCCGGAAGCGGGTGGCCGCTGCCCGGTTCGAGGGAGCCAAACTCCGGGTCACCGGAGCCGTGCTCGACTTCGCGGTGCAGGTTCGGACCGCCTTTTATGAGCATCAGGCGAACGAGCAGATGCTGGAGCTGCGCCGGTCGATCGTGCAAGCGCTCGGGGCATCGCTGGAAGTCAGCCGACGGCTGCATGAAGCCGGAAATATCACGGACCTTGATCTGGCACGGGACCGCGCGCTGGCGGAAGCCTCCAAGTTGGCGCTCAGATCCGCCGAGATCGCCGCTCGCCAGAGCCGAGAGCAGCTGAATAGCCTAATGGGAGCATGGGGCGAGGATACGAAGTGGGACATCGACGGGCGCTTGCCCGAGATTCCCGCACCACCGCTGCAGGTGAATGGGATCGAGCGGACCGCCTTGGCCCGGAGCATCGACCTGTCGAACGCGAGGCAGCGGATCATCGCGGCCGGGCAGCAGTTGGGATATGACCGGGCCACGGCTTTGATCCCGGCGCTGGACTTCGGGCCCGCAGCAGAACGGGACGCGAGTGACGGTTGGAAGGTGGGTCCGGCGCTGTCGGTGCCTATTCCGCTGTTCGATCAGGGTCAGGCACGGGTTGGCCGAGCCGTGTCAGAATTGCGGCGGGCGCGGCAGGAATACTACGCGTTGGGCGTGCGCATCCGTGCTACGGCTCGGGCGGTCGAGGAGCGAATGCGCGGGGCGCAGGACCGCGCGTTGTACTACCGGGACATTCTGCTGCCGTTGCGGGAGCGGATCGTGAACGAGGCTCAATTGCAATACAACGCGATGCAGATCGGGATCTTTCAGCTATTGCGTGATCGTGAGCAACAGATCGAAACCGGCGTTGCCTACGTCGAAGCACTGCGTGAGTATTGGTTGGCGCGGGCGGATCTGGAGCAGCTCTCGAGTGGCCGGCTACCGATCTCGAATGGAGTCCGGGTCGAGGGGATGGGCGGGAAAACGAAGACGAAGGAGGGTGGGAATGGCGAATAAGCTCTCGCGGCGCCAGATATTGGGAATTGGAGCCGCTTCGCTCGCGGGCGGCGTCGCGTGGCCAAAGCAAGGCCATGCCAAGAATCACGGTGGCCCGGCGCCATATCAGCCCACGGCCGCCCAGCCGAAGTCACAAGGCGGCCGTTCCTATTGGCAGAAGACGTACAGCGGCGGCTCGATTGATGTGGCGCCGTTGCCGCCGGGTCTGCCCGGAGAGCACTACAAGCCGGTGGTCGTCCCGAACGGCGCCGCACTCCCGTTCAAGGTGGTCGACGGAGTGAAGGTCTTGCATTTGATCGCCGAGGAAATCGACCACGCGTTTGACTCAGGCCTGCGCGCAAGTTGCTGGGGTTTCAATGGTCGCGTGAACGGTACCGCGATCGAGGCGGTAGAGGGGGAACGCATACGGATCTACGTGACGAACAGATTGCCGGTGCCGACCTCGGTTCACTGGCATGGTTTGTATCTCCCCAACGGGATGGACGGCGTGGCGGGTCTGACGCAGCCGTACATCAAGGCGGGGGAAACGGCCAAATACGAATGGACGCTGCGACAGTACGGGACGTTCATGTTCCACTCCCATCACGACGAGATGACGCAGATGGGGATGGGGCTGATCGGCATGTTCATCGTCCACCCGAGACATCCGTCGTCCGACTATCGCGTAGATCGGGACTTCTCACTCATGATCAGCGAATGGTCGATCAAGGCGGGGACCGCTCGCCCGAACACCGTGGAACCGAGCGACTTCAACGTCCTGACGATCAACGGCAAGGTGTTTCCTTCTACCGCCCCGCTCGTGTGCAAGACCGGAGATCGGGTGCGGCTACGCCTGGGTAACCTGGGCGCGACGGACCATCACCCGATGCACATTCACGGGCATCACTTCCGGATCACCGCGACCGATGGTGAAGACATCCCCCTGTCGGCCCAGTGGCCAGAGACCACCGCGCTGGTTGCGGTGGGACAAACGCGCAATGTCGAGCTCATCACGGATGCTGCAGGCGACTGGGCGTTTCACTGCCATATGACCCACCACGTCATGAACCAGATGGGACATGAGTTCCCGAACATGGTGGGAATGAAGCCCGGGGATCTGAACGAGAAGATCCGGCCCCTGCTCCCGGCGTACATGACCCATGGTCACACCGGCATGGACATGGGCAAGATGGCCGAAGTCATGCCCTATCCTCGGAACACGATTTCCATGAAAGGCGCTTCGGGGCCATTTGGGGACTATATCTCGATGGGCGGCCTGTTCACGATCGTCAAGGTCCGCGACCGCTTGAAGAGTTACGATGAGGAGCCTGGATGGTATCAGCATGCCCCCGGAACGGTGGCGCTCAAGGCAAGCGACGCGGATCTCGCACGGGACGGGATCAACGTGACTGAGCCGAGCACGGGTGGAGGTCAGACCGCCCCGGCGTCCGCAACGAAGGCGCCCGAAGCCGTCGAGCCTACTTCATCCCCGATGGATCCACACAAGCGGCACTGACAAGAAGCGTCGGGAGCGAACAAGGGTGTGGCGTAGCATGGCGTCGGCAACGAGACGGACCATAGCGTCGGCCTGTTGGACCCCGCCGCCGTTTGGGCTGACCATATTCTGGCTCGCGATCAGTCTGCTCGGTTTCACTGTGTCGGCCGCCGGTGCCGTCGATGCTCCGGTCGTCCTGGTGCAGACCGAGCGACTCATTCCGGAACGGTTGGAGGTGCACCTGGGCGAAGTGGTCACGTGGAGAGCCTCGGGTGGTCGCCCACTTCGGCTGGAGCTAGACCCCCACCCTTCGGGGCACGAGGTCGTGGTTCGCGCCGGTGAAGTGCGGGCGTATTTCCGGAAGCCGGGGGAGCACTGGTACAAGGTGACGATCGTCGATGGACCTGGGAAGACGCTCCGGGGCACGGTGTCGGTTCGTGAAGGACATATCGGCGAAGAGCAGCAGCTCCTCTGTGGCTCCGAGAGCTCGGGACGAATCTGCATTGAACCGTAGCCCTGAGTCCCTGTTTCACCGATCTGTCACCGCCGTTGTCTGCATGTCGGCGATCGCGGCGATGGCAAGGATAGGTGCGGATGCTCATACGCACCATGCCGGGAGCCAGCCGGTGCCGCGGGTCGTGACACGGGTGCGGTGCCTGCCGGCGATGGTCAGCGTTACCACTCATCTGATCGAGCGGGACCAGCTCAATCAGGCGGTGCTGGCGCGTGGGTTGGTATCGTGGGGATCAATACCGCCGCCGTGATCTCTTCGGCGTACGGCATCGGGTTCGCGATTTCCATCAACGAGGCCAAGCCGTTCGTGCGAGAGGTGATGATGCATGGCCGGATCGTCCGAGTGTCCCTCGGCGTGGTAGGGGTCAGCGTCACCCCTCAGGTTGCATACGCCAACGACCTACCCGTCGACCGGGGAGTGCTGGTGGTCCGGGTCGAGCCGGGGAGCCCAGCTGGTAGGGTGGGCATTGAGCTCGGGGACATCATCACTCGGGCTGGGGGTGTAACCGCCCGCGACCTTCATCACTTTCACGAAGTGCTGAAGGGGCGGAAGGCCGGCCAGGAGCTGGAGGTTGAAATGCTGCGGGACGGTAGGCTCCCACGGTCCGACCGATCCTCGGGGAGCAGTCGTGAGCGGAATATGGGCGTGCCGTATGAAGTCCGGGCCGGCAAACTGTAGCATTCTCGTCCCATCGGGGCGTTGGAGCCCCATGATGGGGTCGTCTCCATGACGGCCAGCCGAGGTTGCGGTGTCTCAGAACTGAATAGAATCGGACTGATTGTGGCGAATTTCGCATCGGGGAAGAGTTGGCAGACCAGTTGCACAACGGCCGTACGGAGATGGTCATGAGACGGCTATTTCGGATGGATGGCTGGTCGGGGCAAGCGCTCTTGATCGCCATGGTGCTGCTGACTCTGGGCGTGGGCTTGTGCCTGTTCGATGGCGAAGAGGGAGACAATGGGATGTGCGTCGACCTCTGCCTTGGCCTGGCGATGTTCTCCGTCGCCGCGGTCGTCCTGGTCATTGGCCTGATTCATCTCCTGCCGATCGATCTGCCAGCCATCGCCTACGCGACTTTGCTGCGACGCCTCGATCCTCCCCCGAAGCGCTCCTTCCTTTCGTAGTTTTGTCACGCGGCCTCACGGCCGGTGGGTGCATGCAGGATGGGTGCGCCTTCGAGGGAGTCGACTCTCGGTGCCCATGCCGGGCTCCGAACACCGGAGGGAATTCATGGATACGCGTTCGTGGTGCTGGCGGGTAACCATCGTCGCCGGCCTGGCCCTGCTGGCCATGAGGGTCGGTCTGGCCGAGGCCCGATCGCACCCCGAGGGCCGGGTCGGGGTGCCCGGCATGGTGGCCCGCGTTCTCCCGTCGGTGGTGAGCATCACCACGCGCCAGATCGAGCGCGACCAGTTCAACCAGCCCGTGCCGACGCGGGGACTCGGCTCGGGGTTCATCATCGACCGCCAGGGTCACGTGCTGACAAACAACCACGTCACCGACGGGGCCGAGGACATCAAGGTGGCGTTGACAGACGGGCGGGTCTTTCGGGCAGTCCTGGTCGGCGCCGACCGGTTCAGCGATCTGGCCGTCCTGAAGATTGAGGGCAAGAGTCTGCCTGCGCTCCCCCTGGGCGGTTCGGCCAGGCTCGCGGTAGGGGAGACGGTTGTGGCCATCGGAAGCCCGCTCTGGATCGAGGGAGGCCCGACGGTGACCACGGGAGTGGTGAGCGCCCTCGGGCGGTCCATGGAGCAGCCCGGCCTGCCCACGCTACACAACCTCATCCAGACGGATGCCGCCATCAACCCGGGCAACTCCGGCGGCCCACTGCTCAATCTCCGCGGCGAGGTCATCGGGATCAACACCGCGGTGATCGCCTCCGCCCACGGGATCGGATTCGCCATTTCCAGCACCATGGCGAAGCCGGTGATCCGCGAACTGATCGCGCACGGACGCGTGATTCGGCCCTCGCTCCGCATCGCCGCCGTCAGCCTGACACCGCAGCTGGCGTATGCCAACGAGCTGCCTATCGATCGGGGAGCGCTGGTGATCCGCGTGGAGGAGGCGGGCGCGGGGCAGGCGGCCGGCATCGAGCCCGGCGACGTCATCACGTCCGTCGGTGGGAAGCCGATCATCGATCTGCACCATTTTCACGAGGAACTCGCCCGCCACCGGATCGGGGAGTCGGTCGACGTGTCGATTTGGCGAGACGGCCAGACGGTCACGCTGAAGCCGACGCTGGAGGAAGAGCCGTGAGGGGCCTCTCAATGCCGGAGCGAGTTGCTCGAGCCCTCGTGAGATCAGCCTTCGTGACCCTGCTGGCGGTTATCTGGATTTTGCCTGCGTGGTCCGCGGACGTCAAGGTCGTGATCCGCGCGACCAGGATCGAGCCACACGTGCTCTCCGTTGTGGCGGGTCAGCGCGTGAACTTCGTGAAGCGCGTGGACCGCCCGGTGCATGTTGAATTCGGGGTCGACCCGAGCGGCCACCAGGTTTTCCAGATGCCGGAGACCGATCCCATCTGGGTCATCTTTCATCGTCCGGGGACGCATCCGTACGTCGTGCATATCTACGATGGCAAGACGATCGCGCTGCATGGAGTCGTCGAGGTCGTCGAGGATCCAGATCACCCCTGGGCGCTGGGCAGGTGCGGCGCGGTCGTGGAGGAGGCATGCATTGAGCCCTGACGTGACCAGACCGACTGGAGCGCCTGCGCGCGGCCGCGGCAACATCAGCCGCTGGTCCATCGAGCACCCCTACATCGTCATTGCCTTCTATCTGGGCGTGGCGCTGCTCTCGGTGCTCGTCATCTTCTTCCAGATGCCACGGCGGATGATGCCGTACGTGGAGAGCCCGATCGTCGGTGTCGTGTCCATGATGCCCGGACTGTCGGCCGAGGAGATGGAAATCTATTTCTCCAAGCCCATCGAGGAGCGGATGGTGGATCTCAAGAACGTCCACTTCGTCCGCTCCACCTCGCAGGAGGGATTCTCGATCGTCAGTATCGAGTTCTGGTACGGCACCGACATGAAGAAGGCCCTCTTCGACGTCCAGTCGCTGATGAACGTCATCCAGGCGGACCTGCCCGTGACGGGGTCCAACCTGAAGCCCTCCTGGGTGCTGGCGATCGACCCGCTCAACATTCCGGTCATGACGTTGGCCGTGACGGGCGAGGGCTACGAGCGGGTGCAGCTCCGGACGCTCGTGGAGAACGAGGTTGTCAACCGGCTGAAGACGGTCAAGAACGTCTACTCGGTCGTGCCGTTCGGGGGCCAGAAGCTTCAGATGCAGGTCATCGTGGATCGTGACCGACTCGCGGCCTACAAGATGACGCTCCTGGACCTCAAGGGCGCGCTCGACATGCAGAACCTCTCGCGGCCCGCCGGGACCCTCACGTATCAGGGGCGTGAGATCTTGGTGCGCAGCGACTTCCGCGCCCGCGGCCCGGAAGAAGTCGCCGCCTACCCGATCGCGAGCATGGAGGGGCGGACTGTCTACCTCCGCGATGTGGCAGAGGTGATCAACACGTCGCGCGAGCAGCGGAGCCTCTATCGCTTCAACGGCAAGGAGGCCGTGGAAGTGTCGATCGTCCAGCAGCCAGATGCCAGCTCCGTGCAGGTGATCGAGGGCGTCAAGGCGAAGCTGGCGGAGATCCAGCAGGACTTTCCCGATCTGAAGTTCGACGTGGCCTACGACAACTCCACCTTCGTCGGCTTCCTCATGGACAACATGGTGGAGGAGCTGGTCATCGCGGTGCTCCTGACCGGCCTCGTCGTGCTGTTCTTCCTCGGCAACCTCCGGGGCACGCTCATCTCGATCATCACCATCCCGGTGTCACTCGGCATGGCGCTCCTGGCGATGGTGCCGCTCGGGATGACGCTCAACAGCTCGACGCTGATCGGCCTCCTGCTGTCCATCGGCCGTCTCGTGGACGACTCGATCATCGACATCCACTCGATCGAGCGGCACCTGCGGATGGGCAAGTCGCCGAAGGAGGCGGCCATCGACGGCATCAGCGAGGTGCGGCTGGCGGTGCTGGCCATCACCTTCATGCTCTGCGTGGCGCTGCTGCCGCTGGCCTTCTCCGGCGGCATCGTCCAGTTCATGTTCGAGGGCATCGTCTGGGCCATCATCCTGGCATTGCTCGCCTCGGCCCTCGTATCGTTCACGCTGACAGCGTTACTGGCGGCGCATCTCTTCGCCCCGCACAGCGCGGAGGCGGAGCGGCGGAGGAGCTGGTTCGAGCGCGGGCTGATCGACCCGTTCCAGCGGTTCCTGGAGCGGATGGAAGCCCGGTATCGTGGGGGGCTCGGCTGGGCGATCCGGAACCGGTTCGTGGTGTTCACGGGCGCGGCCGCCCTGATCCTGGTTGGCGTGGCGCTCTACCCGCGGATCGGCAGCGAGATGATGCCCCTGGCGGATGTCTCCCAGGCCTTCGTGCAGCTCGAGGCGACGCCCGGAACGTCGTTCGCCCGGACCTCGGAAATCGCCGCGCAGGTCGAGCGGCTGCTCCTCGCGCAGCCGGAGATCGTGAAGGTGTCCTCCGAGGTGGGGTTCGAGCCCGGCGGCACCTACTTCACCGGCTACAGCATGGGGTCGGTGAACTCGGCGTTCATGATGGTCACCCTGGTCGATTCCTCGAAGCGGAAGCGCGACATCTGGCAGGTGATCGACGGGGTCCGGGACGAGGCCATGCGGACGATCCCGGGCATCCGGCGCCTGGCGATCAAGGAGATGGGCGCCGACGTGATGGCCTCGAGCGCCGCGCCCATCCAGGTGATCTTCTTCGGGCCGGACCTCGAGAAGCTGTCGGAGATGGGCGAGCAGGCGCGGCAGCTGGCCGAGGCGATCCCCGGATTTCTACCAGGTGACGACGTCCTGGGCGCAGTCGCTGCCCCAGCTGCAGGTGGAGGTGGACCGGGCGCGAGCCCAGGAGATCGGCCTCACGGTGGCCGACGTGGCCGACCAGGCCTACTACGCGCTCAAAGGCGGCCTGACCAACGAGTTCTACCGGCTCGCCAACAAGCGCCAGTTCACGATCCTGGTCCGCTATCGGGGCGACCAGCGGCGCGACCGGGCTGATCTGGAGCAGGTCAAGATCGTGGGCAAGAAGGGCGAGGTCGTCCCGCTCAGCTCGGTGGCCCGGGTCGAGGAACGACGGGGGCCTACGCTGATCGAGCACGACAACTTCCGCCGGGTCATCTCGGTCCTCGGGTACTACCGCAAGGGGGGGCCGCCCAGCATGGAGCTGTCCATGGGCCTGCTCATGGCCGCCCACGAGAAGATCGACTTCCCGCCCGGGTACGGCGTCGAGCTGCGCGGGGACATGACCCAGATGGAGGAGTCCTTCGGGCGGCTGCTGCGCGGGCTCTACCTCGCCGTGATCTTCATGTTCCTCCTCCTGGTGGCCCAGTTCCGGAGCCTCATCGAGCCCTTCAACATGATCTTCTCGCTCTCGCTCATCCTCACCGGGATCCTGGGCGGGCTGCTCCTCAACCGTCAGACCTTCTCGACGGTCTCGATCCTGGCCGTCGTCATCCTGACGGGCATGATGATGACCGTGGCCGTGCTCATGATCGACCTCGTACTCCGGCTCCGGGCCGAGGGGATGGACCGGGACGAGGCGATCCTGACGGCCGGGCCGATCAGGCTCCGGCCGATCGTGATGACGTCGCTTGATCAGCATCGTGGTGCTGATCCCGGTCGCCTTCTTCCCCCGGACGGGCATCGACGCCTATGCGCCGCTCGCGACGGTGGTGATCGGCGGGCTCACGATGGGCACCGTGCTGGCCCTCTTCGTGGTGCCGGTGCTCCACACGTACACGGACGATCTCGCGCGGCTGGTGAAAGCGGGACTGGGTCGGCTGGCCCGGCGACGGGAGGACCGTACGACATGAGCCCCCGCGCCCGCTACCTGTCCACCACCGTGGCGCTCGTGGCCCTGGCCGCGGCCTACGTCTTCTGGCAGGCCCGGCTCGAGCGGCCGACGCCCCGCCTCCCGGCCGCGTCGGCTCCGGTCATTCGCCCGGCCGCGCCGGCTCCGGTACCACTTCCCCCCACGGCCCGCGAGATCCTTGGTCGAGCCGTGGTGCTCGACCTCAGTGACCACCAGGTGATTCGCCTGCACGCTCTCGACCGGCTCTGGACCAGCGAGGCAAGCAGACTGGACGCGGCGATCCAGGTGGCGGAAGGGGAGTTCTCGGCATTCATGAAGACGGCTCAGGCATCCGGAGGCGCCAACATGCAGGAGATCCAATCGCGGTCCGAGGAGCTCAGGAGGCTCAGCGCCCTTCTCAGGGAGCGGCGCCAGCAGCACTCGGACGTGGCAGTTGGGCCTACTGGCGGACTGGCAGCGCCAGCGGCTCGCCAAGGCAGGAGTCGCTACCGGTGGTACGCCGGAGGGATCGATGAAGCTCACCGATGCT
Source organism: uncultured Candidatus Rokubacteria bacterium (assembly GCA_963841755.1). Taxonomy (GTDB): domain Bacteria; phylum Methylomirabilota; class Methylomirabilia; order Rokubacteriales; family CSP1-6; genus CAMLFJ01. The sequence continues at coordinate 10,024 of CAWJDX010000017.1, read as the reverse complement.
GAAGACAGCGATCGGCAGCTCGAGGCCGATCCGGGGCAGCTCAGCGGCAACGGCTGGCGCCGCCGCATCGCCCTCCGGCGGGGCAAGTCCTGGATCCTTACGCTGCTGATGCTCGCGATCCTGGTTGCCGCCGGGGCCTGGGCCTTTTACGCCAACGTGAAATCCGGCGGGCCGGCGATGGACATGAGCATGCGGGTGACCTCGGGCAACACGCCGTTCCCGGTGCTGATCGTCCCGGTGGAGCGCGGCACGATCACCGGGACCGTGACCTACACGGGCAGCGTGCTGCCCTTCAACGAGGAGGACATCTACCCGCGGGTGACGGGTCGCATCGTGGAGATGCTCGTCTATCCGGGCGACCCGGTGCGCCCCGGGCAAGTCCTGGCGCGCCTCGACAGCGTTGAGCTCTCCTCGAGGGTCGGGGAAGCCGACGCCGGGCTCGCGGCCGCGCGCGCCAACCGGGTGCAGGCGGAGAAGGAGCTCGCCGTGGTGGTCGCCGAGGCGGGGTATGCGCGGGCGGTGGCCGACCGGACGGCGAAGCTCTTCACCACCGGCGCCGTGTCTCGGCAGGAGTTCGAGAATGATGGCGCCGCGGCGGTGGCGGCCGAGGCGAAGGTGGAGGCCGCTCGGGCCAGGATCGAGGCGGCAATCTCCATGCTGGCCCAGAGCGAGGCGGTGCTGCGAACGGCCACCACCGTGCGCGACTACGTGACGATCGTCGCCTCGAGCCCTGGCTACGTGGTCAAGCGGCTTGTCGCGCCGGGCGTGCTGGTACAGCCGGGGACGGCGATCCTCAAGGTCGCGCAGATCGACAGGGTCCGCCTGCAGGCCAACGTGGGTGAGAAGGATCTCGCGTCCATCCGGGTGGGCTCGCCGGTGCAGGTGATGACGATCTCGGCGGCCCAGGTTCCGCTGACGGTCAAGGTCACGGCGGTGTTTCCGTTCGTGGACCAGGGGCCGCGGACCGGGGTCGTCGAGGCCCTGGTGGACAACACGGCCCGGCGGCTCCTGCCCGGCCAATACGTCACCATGCGGTTCGTGACGGGCGAGCGCGCCGACGCACTCACGGTCCCCGCCCCCGCCGTGGTGCGTATGGGCGGAAAGGCGACGGTGTGGCTCGCGAAGGAGGGGCGGGCGGAGTCCCGGGCCGTGACGACGGGCCTGGAGGGCCCCGACCGCGTCGAGATCCGCGAGGGGCTCACGGGTGACGAGCGCGTCATCGCCAGCGGGCGCGAGGGGCTGTATGCCGGCGCGCGGGTCACCGACGGGTCGGGCCCGGCACCCGCGTCGTCGCCGGCTCCGGATGAGCAGAAGGATATGCCCGGCATGCCCGGGATGAAGCAACCGACAGAGAAACCCAGCACGCCCAAGGGGGGACCCCATGGCGACCACTAAACCTGGACTCCGGTATCACCTCGCACGCGTGATGGTCTTTCTCGTTGCCGTCCTGTCGATCTCGGCGACGGCCGCTGGCGCGCAGCCGCTGCCGCGGGTCGAGGGGGCCTTGACGATGGAGGAGGCGGTGGATCTCGCGCGCCAGAAGAGCCTCCGCGTCAAGGCGAGCGATGCGGACGCCCGCACGGGGGAATCTATGCGGCGCGAGGCCCTGGCACCTTTCTGGCCCCAGGCGTCCGCCAACGGCTACTTCAACGACCAGAGCATGGCACCGAACGTCTACACCTCGGCAGGCAATACCATGGCCCGGAACTACCAGGTCTTCAACTCCGACCGGACCCGGGACGGCAACCTGACCCTGATGTACCCGCTCTTCTCCGGCGGGCGCGACTACTACGGGTACAAGGCGGCGGCGGCCCGGGCGGACGCGGGCCGGCAGATGCTCCGCGGGACCGAGGTGGACGTGGCCATGCAGGCGCGGCTGGACTACATCGGGGCGCTGCGGGAAGCGGAGAACGCCCGAGTGACCGGCGACCTCGTGACGGATGTCCAGGAGCGACTCCGGATCAGCCGCGAGATGTTCGATGCCGGCCGCATTCCGCGCTACTACCTGCTGCGCGACGAGGCGGAGCTGGCGAACGCAGTTCAGCTGGACGCCATCGCCCGCAGCCGCGTCGAGCTGGCGCTGGTGGCGCTCAAGACCACGATGGGGGTGGACTTATCCTCGCCGGTCACGCTGGCCGATCGACTCGAGCTCACGCCGGTAACTCTCTCCATCGAGGACGGAATCCGGCAGGCCAGCGAGACCCATCCGGATCTCAAGGCCGCGGCGAAGCAGCGGGAAGCGACTCAAGCCGAGGTGCGGGCGGCCTACGGTAACTACTTTCCCCAGGTCTCCGTGGGCTACATGTACGACTGGGCGCGGACGCAGAGCCGGAACGATCCGAGCAACTCCAACCAGGGCTACTCCGTGGGGGTCGTGGTCACCCTGCCGCTGTTCGATGGGTTTCTCCGAGAGAACGCGCTGAACACGGCCAAGGCGAGGCTCGACCGTGCCATCCAGGCCGAAGGGCTGGTCCGCCAGCAGATCGCCAAGGAGGTCAACCAGGCGGTGCTGACGCTGGCGGCCGCCGAGAAGAGCGTGGAGGCGAGCGGAAAGGGCCTCGACCAGGCAGCGGAAGAGTACCGCATCGTCAAGGAGCGGTTCGCGAGCGGGCGGGGGATCCAGGTGGAGGTCCTGGACGCCCAGGTGAGCCTTACGCGGGCCCGGTTCAACGCCGTGGCTGCGCTCGCCGACTACAACAGCGCCCTGGCCACATGGATCAGGGCGACCGGCCGGGTGCGGTGAGGCAGGGACGGAGCCTGTATCCGCCAATTGGAGGCACCTGGTGACACGGTCGCAAGAACCCTCGCACATGAAGGACAAGAAATAGGCGTGTAAGCGCACGACCACACGCGCGTCCTGTTTAAAGGAGGTGGAGCGATGAATGGCAAGCCGGACAACGGGGTGCGGCCATCTCGCCCAGCGGGACGTCAACGGCCCCGGCAGGTTGCAAGAACAGGCGGTTCTGGCCAGGAAGGACGAGGGGCGATGGACACCACGGAGGCGACGGGGAGCCGGCCGGTCCTCCGGATCGTGCATCCGACCGATTTCTCGGCTGCGAGTGACGTGGCGTTCGGTCATGCCTTGAAGCTGGCACTCGTCACCGGTGCCGAGCTCGATCTCCTGCACGTGAGCCGCCAGAGGAATCGGATCGGCTGGGACGCATTCCCCGGGGCGCGCGCCGTGCTGGAGCGCTGGAGGATCCCGCAGCCGGACGGGGCCAATGCGCCGCCGGGCCGCGCCGGCCTTCGCGTGGGCAAGATTGTCGGAGTCGACACGGATCCCGTTCGCTCGGTTATCGACTACGTCGGGGCACATCCGACGGATCTGGTCGTGCTGGCGACGCATCAGCGGGACGGGATCGAGCGGTGTTCCGCAGAAGTTCTGTTAAACCGGAGGGTTTACTTTGATTCCGCCGCCATTTGGCGATGAGATTCAGCCATACTCCTGTTCTCCGCTGCGGCCTGCTCATAGATGCGAACTAGATTTTGACAATGGCTTATCAGACTTTCACCTTGCTTGCCGTAGACACTCCTTCTTGCCTTATATTCGGCAAGCGATTTTGTATGTTCCTCCGCCTTTGCCTGCATGTCTTTGGCTGCGTCTTCATAGTGCCGCGCCAAGGCTTCATGATCGCTAGGGCTGTTGGCGCTCTGAACAGCTGCCGTCATGTCCATCGGATGAGGGCCTATTGCGCAGGAAACTAATAGACCGAAGACAGCCACCAGTCCGAAGGGTGTTCCAGTTTTCATCGCGTGCCTCCAGTAGTGTCAAACGGGTAATACCAGGTAGTGAATCAAATAGACCACGGCTCCGCTGGTCAGCGTCTGACTTAAGAGGTTTCTATGTCAATCGTTCTCGGAGTTGCCCGGCCGATGGCATCGGAGACGGGAGAGTGGCCATCAGCCCACCGAACGATCTCCCGCAAGTGCTCGGGCGCAACGCCGGCCGCCGCGATGCGGACGCGGGCGCGCGAGGAGAGTGGCCCAGCCGGCACGGAATCGTCAATACCCAGCAAGCCACGGCTATCCGATTCGCTATCCACTACCACTTCGAGTTGGCTCAGGGCTATGCCTTCCTGTGCAGCACGCAGGGCAATCATGGTGGCCAAGCAGCTTGCTTGGGACGCCCGTGAGAGCCAGCCTGGCGTGGGTGCCGCTGCTCCGCCGCCGAGTGCTTTCGGCATGTCAGTTACGATCGTCCAGCCACTTGGTCCTTCGACCCGGCAGCGCAGTCCTTCCTCGATTACGGCGGTGGCCGGTCGATCGGTGGAATGGGCCTTGTCGGGCTGCTCAGAGAGGTACTTGATCGTGCGGTGGACGGCGTCCCGGATAGAAGTAAATGACATCGCAACCTCCTGCCTGGCCTGATGCGCGGTCAATCATGTCGCATCAGACCACAACGTACGGACGAGTCAAGCATCGTGGCGAGATGTTGATACTGTGCTGAGGTCGATGCCTCAGAAGAATGAGGCGCTCGGCTCATGGACCTCACGGTCGGGACCCGACCCGCGGGGGCTGTCGAGCGCGTTCCACGAGATGGCCGACAAGAGCGGCGTCGGTATCGTGCTGGACGAACGGTCCGTGCCCGTGTCGCCGGTGGTGGGAGCGGCCGCCGATCTGCTGGGCATCGACCCGCTCCACATCGCCAACGAAGGCAAGGCGGTCCTGGGCGTCCGGCCGGAGGCGGCGGAGCGGGTGCTGGCGGCGCTTTGCGCCCACCCACTCGGGGAGAACGCAGCCGTCGTCGGCACCTGCATCGCCGAGCACCCGGGCGCGGTGATCCTGGACACGGGCTTCGGGCGGGGCGGCTGCTCTCCGAGCCGGAGGGGGAGCCGCTGCCCCGGATCTGCTGAGGAGACGTCCATGACCGTGGAGCTGGGCAAGAAGCACATCCGGATGCAGCGCGACGGCGCGGTGGGGATCATCACCATCGACCGGCGAGAGCGCTTCAACTCGCTCGACGTGGAGACCGCCCAGGACTTCCGCAAGGCGGGTCTCCAGTACGCCCGCGACGACGAGATCCGCGCCGTGGTGATCCGGGGCGCGGGCGGGGTCTTCTGCAGCGGGGCCGATCTCAAGCACATCCGGGCCCACGGCGAGCAGGCCGAGCTCGGCTACCTCTCGCCCGACGCCCGGGAGATTCCGGGCGGCTACGGCGAGATCTTCAAGCAGATCCTCGAGTACATCCACAGCACGATCTCCGAGATCAAGCGGGCCCCGAAGCCGTTCATCGCCGCCGTGGACGGCATGGCGGCGGCGGGCGACTTCGGGATCGCGATGGCCTGCGATCTCGTGCTGGCCAGCGACCGCGCCACATTCGAGTGGGCTTATCACAAGATGGGCCTGACCGGCGCCGAGAGCTCCACCTTCTTCCTCCCGCGGCTCATCGGGTTCCGCCGCTCGATGGAGCTGGTCCTCCTCAACCCGCGCCTCGACGCCCGCGCGGCGCTCGATCTTGGCCTGATCACCGCCGTCTACCCGGCCGAGCGCTTCGACGACGAGGCGCGTTCCCTGGCGACAAAGCTTGCCGCGGGGCCGACGCGTGCCTACGGCGTCGCCAAAGGGCTGCTCAACCAGGCGGCAGGGGGGGACCGACTCGACTACCACCTCGACCAGGAGCTCGAGCAACTGGCGCGCATCGCCGACGGGCGGGACTTCGCCGAGGGGCTCGATGCCTTCTTCGCGAAGCGGGAAGCTCGCTTCCAGGGGATGTAACGCCAATCGGAAATGATGCGGGCGGCCAGCCGGTGAGCGCTGGTCGCAGAAAGGACTCAGTCGCCGGGTTCGCAGCATGGCGGACGCGGGGCGAGACGACGAGAGCTCCCGATCCGATTTACCTTCTTCATGTCTGACTGCCGGAGCCTTAGGGCAGCCCTCGCGGGAGCAACGAACGTTGGGCCAGCCCGGATCGGGACAATGGCGCCCCAATGTGTGGTATCGGCGCCCCAGGCTGCAACACACCTGCCCAGTGTGTGGGCAGCCAGCCGCCGGCCGCCGTAACTCTGTCACAGCCTTTCGGAAACTTGCGAAGCGGAGCCGGTGCTAGTTGCCGTGGCATCGAGCTTGCGGTAAGGTTTCCCCGAGGCAATTCATGGGACATCGCGACCTCTTGAGGGGATGGCGGGGCAGAGCAGCGATCACTGCCTTCACCCTGCTCATCCTGGCCGCTGGCCTTTGCTTCTTTGACCAGGATCAAGACGGAGTGGATGATCACGCGATGCTTCAGGATCTCTGCTTCTTGGCGCTCCAGGTGCCTCCCGTGGTGCTTCTTCTGGTCGGGCTGTTTCATGCCGGTCTCGCCCCGGACCTGCGGGTTCCGATTTTCCCGGCAATTCCTCTCCCTGTTCCCAAGCCCCCTCCTCGTCGTGCCCGTTCACTTTAATTTCTGAGCGTCTGACCTCGTCTCGCTAATTCGTGGCCCGGGCTGCGCATGACCGGCCTGTCTTGCCACGTGCGGCAGATCGGGCTCGGCGTTCACGTGAAGGCCGAGGTCTCTCTGGAAGTTAACTCTCTGGCGATAAAGCCTATGGAGTTGTGTACGGGATTGTGTGCGGCCTCTTGTGGCCATCTTTTGGAGCAGGGTCCTGAGGATCGCTATGGCAACGGCGAGGGGGAAGGAGTCATGAACGAGGTTAGGACATGACCCCTGGGTGCGAGTCGCTCTCGGAGGGGGCCGTCCGCGTGCTGCTGGCGGAGAAGGGGCGGCTGCTCGCGTTCCTCGAGGAGCGTGTTGGCAGCCGCGCCGATGCCGAAGATCTGCTCCAAACCGCGATGCTGCGCGTGGTCACGAAGGGGCACGCCGTGCGGAGCGGAGATCGGATCATTCCTTGGTTCTACCGCGTGCTCCAGAACCTGGTCGTCGACTGGCATCGCCGGCGGGCCGCGGCAGGCCGGGCTTTGAGGCGGCTCGTGGCCGCCGAGAGCGCAACGCAGGACCATGACGAGGTGCTGAGAGAGGTGTGCACCTGTATCTCGAGGATCCTCGTCACCCTGCGACCGGAGTACGCAGAGATCCTGAGACGCGTGGAGTTGGACGAGCAGGCCGTTGGCGAGGCGGCGCGCGAGCTCAGCATTAGCCCGAATAACGCCTCGGTGCGCCTTCTTCGCGCGCGCCGGGCCCTGCTCGAACGGTTGCGCGCCACATGCGGTGCGTGCTTCGAGCACGGCTGCCTGGACTGCTTCTGCCGGTCCGCCCGAGCCGAGGGATCTGGCAATGCTCGTCCACCGCCCATGGATGAGGAGGTGCTGTAAGAACGACGGGGGTGTTGCGTCTCCTTACTGGGGGATATTGCGGTGAACATGTTCTACCGAACGAGGAGAACCAGGACGAGGGCACTCGTGCTGGGTGTGCTGCTGGCAGCCATCGGGACCGTCGGCGTCGGTGTGGAGGGGGTCTGGGCTCAGGCCAAGGTCAACATTACCCGCGAGGAGAGCAAGCCGAACCCTGTGGCAACCAAGGCGGGCGAAACGGTGCAGTTCATCAACAACACCGGCGGGACCGCCCACGTGATGTTCGCCGGGAATGATGCCTACTCTACGTGGGCAAGAGCGAAAGCCGGATCAAGTTCGAGAAGCCCGGCACGTACGAGTCCACCGTGCACGTGAGTGCGGTGAAGGGTCACGCCCACACGGGGAGCGTCATCGTCAAGTAGCTCGGTCTGCGCGGCGCGGCCAGACTAGGAGGTGTGGCCGCGTCTGCTGACGCGACAGGGAAGGAGCGAGATGTCGAGATGGCTGAGAGCAACTGCGCTGGTATTCACCCTGCTGACGTTGCTCGGAGGCGGGCTGGCGGAAGCGCAAGAGCGCGTATTGGTCACCGTACGCCAGCTCTTCGATCAGCGCCACCGGCTGGAGGTGCCGGTCGGGACGGAAGTGGTGTGGGCTGACCCCCACTTCGAGCGTGTGTGGCTTCCGGCGGGCGCAGAGAATCCAAAGGTCAAGCGCGTGGCCGGTGAGTTCAGGGCCACGTTCGCCAAGTCGGGGACGTACCGGGGGGCGTTCACCGTCGTAGGGGGTCACGCGACGAATGACGTCTACCACATGATCATCGTAGTCAAGCCGCGGCCCGAGTAGGCGACGCGCCCACAAAGTGAAACCAGGACAGTGTGGCGAGGAGATGGCGCGATGGCGCCGGTGTTTTCAGAAACTCTGGGACCGTAACATTTCGCTCACCACACGGCTGGTGGACACGGTCACAAACAGCGATGCTGCTGAAGGTCGTGCGCTCGGGCAAGCTGCAGCCGGGCAAGCTCGTGACGCATCGCTTCGCGATGAACGACATCATGAAGGCGTACGACACGTTTGGAAACGCGGCGAAGAAGGACGCACTCAAGGTGGTTCTCACGAATGGCGGGCGTCGTTGATCAATATGGGGGAAGGAGGGGTGGTGACGATCTCGTGGCGTGACAAATGGTTCTGCTGTGACCCAATTCAGGCGACTGGAGGCAGGCAATGATGCGGATGATGAGGATCCTGGCGGTGGTGGTAGTGCTCGTGGGCACCGTGCCGACGATGGGTTATGCGCAGTGCTGCGCAATGACTCCTGAGCAGACTAAGACGATGAGCGACCAGATGAAGATGATGAGCGACCAGATGAAGAGCGGAAAGATGACCGCCGATCAGATGAAGATGATGGCCGAGCACATGCAAATGATGGCCGATCGGATGAAGGACGGCCAGATGGCGCCTGACCAAATGAAGATGATGAACGACCACATGCAGATGCCATGAAAGGCAAGATGCAGATGGAGTAACTCGCCTGAGACCGATCGCGACGGCCCGCGATGGGCGATCTCCGGTCGTCCTTCGGGGGCCGGCGCAGTGGGTGTCATGATCTCGACGGGTGGCGTAGCCAAGCAGTGGGCTTTGCGGCGGAGGGCTGGCCGATGCGCGGCGAGTCACCACGCGGCTGATTGAATCGGCACACGGAGGAAGATGGAACGTGGACTACGCATGCGGACTGAAGTGCTGACGCGTCGGACCCTGCTCAAGACCGCCGCGACTGCGGGCGTGGGGGCCGCCGCGCACAGGCTCGCGCCAGCTCGCGGCTGGGCTGCGCCGCGCACCAGCGCGGCCGAGGCGCCGAGTGTCTCCGGCCGAGTTGTCGACCTGGCAATCCGAAGGCAGGCCATCAGCATCGCTGGCCGCGAGGCGACCGCGATGGTGATCAATGGGGTACTCCCGGGGCCCCTGCTGCGCTTCCGGGAGGGCGAGACCGTGACCCTCCGCGTGACCAACGGACTGGATGAGGCGGCGTCCATCCACTGGCACGGGCTCCTGGTGCCGTACGGCATGGACGGCGTGCTGGGTGTCAGCTTCCCCGGGATCGAGCCCGGCGAGACCTTTACCTACCGCTACACCGTGCGCCAGAGCGGCACGTACTGGTACCACAGCCACTCCGGGAGCCAGGAGCAGTCGGGCGTCTACGGACCGCTCGTCATCGATCCGGTCGACCCCGAGCCCGTCGCCTTCGACCGGCAGCAGCGTGGTCCTGCTCTCCGACTGGACGTTCGAGGACCCGAAGCGGGTCCTGGCCAAGCTCAAGAAGCTGTCGTCGTACTACAACTTCCAGCAGCGCACCGTCGTCGACTTCTTCCGCGACGGGGCTCGCGACGGCTGGGGCGCCACCCTCTCCGACCGGCTGGCGTGGGGGCGCGCTCGCATGGATCCCACGGACAACGCCGACGTCACCGGCTACACCTACACGTATCTGATCAACGGGCGGGCGCCGGCGCTCAACTGGACGGGGCTGTTCCAGGCGGGCGAGCGGGTCCGGCTACGCTTCATCAACGCGGGGGCGATGACCCACTTCGACGTCCGCATCCCGGGTCTCGAGATGACGCTCGTGCAGGCCGACGGTCAGAACGTACACCCAGTCACGGTCGACGAGTTCCGGATCGCTCCCGCCGAGACCTACGACATGATCGTCCAGCCGCCGCGGGAGGAGGCGTACACGATCTTCGCGGAGACGATGGATCGCAGCGGCTACGCCGCCGCCTCCTTGGCGCCCCGCGAGGGCATGCGC
>CAWJDX010000016.1:0-20764 GCA_963841755.1 uncultured Candidatus Rokubacteria bacterium | reverse complement strand
GCGTCACCTCGGCGCCCACCGCCTCGACCACGCCGGCGCCCTCGTGGCCCAGCACGATCGGCCGCGGATAGGCGAGCGCGCCCTCGATCACCTCCAGATCGGTGTGGCAGAGCCCGCTCGCGTGCAGGCGGACCAGCACGTCGTGGGGGCCGAGGGGCCCGAGCGTCACGCGCTCGACGACGAGCGGTCGGCCGACCTCGTGCAGGACCGCGGCGCGGAAGTCCACGCGGGCGGCCGGGCTATCTGAACCGCTCGGTCGTGGTACCCCGGTAGAGGATCTCGCCCTGGCGCTTCATGATCGCGGCGTGGCGCTCCCGCGCGGCGGGATCGAGATCGGCGGCGGGCGCCTCCTCGTGGTCGAAGTAGTGGTAGTCGTCCACTCCGCGCACGAGGGTCGCGGTGTCCCGCACGTCCGAGAGCTGCCGGACGTGGGTCGGGATGTAGCGGATCGCGTAGCCGATACGCCGATCGGCGGAGCGGTTGGGCGGCGAGCCGTGGAACATGCGCACGTGGTGCAGCGACATCTCGCCCGGGTGGATCACGATGTCCACCGCGCGCGCCTCGTCCACCTCCACCATGATCTCCTGGCCGCGCGAGAGCAGGTTCTCGGGCGCGAAGGTGTCGCGGTGGGGCACCTGCTCCCGGTGGGTGCCCGGCACCATCCGCATCGCCCCGCTCTCGATCGAGCTCTCCGAGAAGGCCACCCACGCGGTCACCACGTCGGGCTCGCTGAGGCCCCAGTAGGTCGAGTCCTGGTGCCAGGACACGAAGGCCGGATCGCGCGCCTCCTTGATGAAGAAGCTCGAGCTCCAGCAGAAGAGGTTCGGCCCGAGCACGTCCTCCGCCGCGTCGACGATGCGCGGGTGACGGATCAGCTCGTTGAGCCACGTGAACAGCAGGTGGCTCTTGTGCCGCAGCTCGCCGCCGAGCGGTCCGCCGTGCGCGCGCTCGACCGCCTCGAGGCGCGCGCGATACGCGGCCGCCTCCTCCGGCGAGAGCACGCGGATCGGGAAGTAGAACCCGTCACGGCGGAACTGGGCCACGGCCTCGGCGCTGAGGGTTTTCATGGGCCAAGGTGTAAGCGCACGCGTGAGGCTTGTCAAGCCGCCGGACCTCCGCTAGGCTGCCGCCATGAACGAGACGGAGGTCCGGACCCGCCACTTCAGCCGACTGGAATACGAGCGGCTGCTCGACGGCGGCACCCTGGGGCCGGAGGAGCGGTTCGAGCTGATCGGCGGCCATCTGATCCCGCGCGCCCCGCAGCGCGACACCCACGGCACCAGCGCCGACCTGGCCGCCGCCGCGCTGCAGAAGGCCTTCGGCTTCGGGTACCGGGTGCGGGTGCAGCTCCCGCTGGCGCTCGACGACGACTCCGAGCCCGAGCCCGACGTCTCGGTGGTGCGCGGCAGCCTCGCGCAGGCCGACCGCACCCTGCCCTCGCGGCCGGACCTGGTGGTGGAGGTCGCGGAGTCGAGCCTCACCTTCGATCGCCGCGAGAAGGCGAGCCTCTACGCCCGGGCCGGCGTGGAGGACTACTGGATCGTCAACCTGGTCTCGCGCGTGCTCGAGGTCCTCCGCGATCCGGTCGCCGACCCCACCGCGCCCTACGGCTGGCGCTACGCCCGCACCCGCATCCTGACCGGCGCCGACGTGGTGTTTCCGGTCGGGGCGCCGCTCTCCCGCATCCCGATCGCCGACCTGCTGCCCTGACCCGGGGCCGGCCGCGCGCCGGCCCGCGGCCGCGGTGGTCGCCCGCTCGCCCGGTGCCGCCGAGTCTGCTACCGTAGGCGCCCATGACCACGGAGCGAATCGCGGGCTTCTGCGCGCTGTGCCGCTCGCGCTGCGGCTGCGTCTCGGTGGTGGAGGACGGCCGGCTGGTCGCGGTGGAGCCGGACCCGTCGCATCCCACCGGGCAGCACCTGTGCGTGAAGGGCCGCGCGGCGCCGGAGCTGGTCTACGCTCCCGACCGGCTGCTCCACCCGATGCGCCGCACGCGGCCCCGCAACGATCCGGACCCGGGCTGGGTGCGCATCACGTGGGACGAGGCGCTCGACTGGACCGCGGAGCGCATGCGCGCGATCGCCGATCGGGAGGGCCCCGAGGCGGTGGCCTTCACGGTCACCACCCCCGCGGGCACCGCGATCTCCGACGGCTTCCCGTGGATCAACCGGCTCATCCGCGCCTTCGGCAGCCCCAACATGGTGTGGGGCGAGGAGCTGTGCGCGTGGCACCGCGACTACGCCACCATGTTCACCTTCGGCGCCGACATCGGCACGCCGGACTTCGAGCGCACCGGCTGCCTGCTCCTCTGGGGCCACAACCCGTCGAGCACGTACCTGGCCCAGGCCACCGCGGTCACGGAGGCGGTCGCGCGGGGCACGGCCCTGATCGTGGTGGATCCGCGGCGCGCGGGACCCGCCGCGCGCGCCGACCAGTGGCTGCGCGTGCGGCCCGGCACCGACGGGGCGCTGGCCCTCGGCCTGGCGTCGGTGATGATCGCGGAGGGCTGGTACGATCGCGACTTCGTCCGCGACTGGACCAACGGCCCGCTGCTGGTGCGCGAGGACACCGGCCGCCTGCTCTCGGCCGCCGACCTCTCGCCCGACGGCCGACCCGGCGACCACGTGGCGTGGGACCGCGGCACCGCCCGGCCGGTCGCGTACGATCCCGTGGCCGGCCGGTACGTGGAGCGCGTCGTCGAGCCCGCGCTCACCGGCCCGGTCGCCTGCCCGACGCGCGGCGGAGGCGCCATCGCCTGCGTGCCCGCGTTCGAGGCGTACGCCGCCCTCTGCCGGCGCTACCCGCCGGAGCGCGTCGAGCGGATCACCGGGGTCCCCGCCGCGCAGATCGTCGCAACCGCGCGGCTGCTCTGGGAGCGCCGGCCGGTGGCCTACTTCCACTGGACCGGCCTCGAGCAGCACACCAACGCGACCCAGACCGTGCGCGCGCTCTCGCTGCTCTACGCGCTGACCGGCTGCTGGGACGCCCCCGGCGGCAACGTCCGTCCCGCGCGCCCGGCGATCAACGACCTGGGCCCGCTCTCGCTGCTCTCCGACAAGCAGCGCGCGAAGGCCATCGGCCTGGCCGAGCGGCCGCTCGGGCCCGCGCGGCAGGGCTGGGTGACCGCGGGCGACCTCTACCGCGCCATCCTCCACGGCACGCCCTACCCGGTGCGCGGCGTGGTCGGCTTCGGCGCGAACATGCTCCTCTCGCAGCCGGGCGCGACGGTGGCCCGCGCCGCGGTCGACCGCCTCGACTTCCTCGTCTACGCCGATCTCTTCCTCACCCCGACCGCGGCGATGGCGGACGTGGTGCTGCCGGTCTCCTCGGCGTGGGAGCGCGAGGGACTGCGCGTCGGCTTCGGCCCCACCCAGGCGGGCGAGAGCTTCGCGCAGCTGCGCGGGCCGGTCATCGCGCCGGTCGGCGAGGCGCGCTCGGATACCTGGATCGTCTGCGAGCTGGCCCGGCGCCTCGGCCTCGGCAAGAGCTTCTTCGACGGCAGCGAGGACGCCGGGCATCGCTTCGCGCTCGAGCCGTCGGGGGTCACGCTCGAGCAGCTCCGCGCGCAGCCCGGCGGGGTGCGGGTGCCGGTCGAGGCGCGCTTCAAGCGCTACACCGCGCCGGGCCCCGACGGCCGCTCGGCCGGCTTCGCGACCCCGAGCCGCCGCGTGGAGATCTTCTCGGCGCAGCTCGCCCAGCACGGCCAGAGCCCGCTGCCCGACTACGTCGAGCCCGCCGCGAGCCCGGTGAGCCGGCCCGACCTGGCCGCGCGCTTCCCCCTCCGTCTCACCTCGGCCAAGGTCGTGCAGTTCTGCCACAGCCAGCACCGAAGCCTGCCGCGCCTGCGGCGGCACAGTCCCGATCCGCAGGCCGAGATGCACCCCGAGGCCGCGAAGGCCCGCGGCATCGCGGCCGACGACTGGGTGGTGGTCGAGACCCCGCACGGCACCATGCGCGCGCGAGCCGGGCTCAACAGCAGCCTCGATCCCGAGGTGGTGTGCGCGCAGTTCGGCTGGTGGCAGGCGTGCCCGCCGCTCGGCCTGCCCGGCTACGACGCCGACGGACCCGGAAGCGCCAACTACAATGCCCTCATCGATCCGGAGGCCACCGACCCGATCAGCGGGACGGTGGCGCTCCGCTCGTACCTCTGCGAGGTACGCCGAGGAGACCCGTGAGCATCGACCAAGCGATCGACGCGTTCTGGCAGTGCGCCCGGCAGCGGACCGCCCCCGGTCCCGAGTGGATGAAGCGCCTGAGCCGCGAGGAGGCGTACCGCGTGCAGCTGGGCGTCCTCGCCCGGTACGTCGCCGCGGGCGAGCGCCAGGCGGGCTGGAAGGTGGGCCTCACCTCGAAGGCGATGCAGGCCCAGCAGGGCGTGCACGAGCCGGTGCTGGGCTTCCTCCTGCAGAGCGGCGAGCAGCCGAGCGGCACGCGCTTCCGCTACGCGGACCTGATCCGCCCCGGCTTCGAGAACGAGCTCTGCCTCACCGTCGGCACCACCCTGCGCGGCCCCGGGGTGACCACCGAGCGGGCCGCCGCCGCGCTCGCCGCGATGGCGCCCGCCTTCGAGATCGTCGAGCGGCGCGGCGACTTCGCGGCCGATCTCAACGTGAGCCTCGCCGACAACGCCCAGCAGCGCGCCTACGTGACCGGCGCGCCGGTCCCGGTGCCGCCCGGCTTCGACCTCGCGACGGTGGTGGTGGAGCTCTCCGTGAACGGCGCGGCGACCGAGCGCGCGCTCGGCAGCGAGGTGCTCGGCACGCCGGCCGCCTCGATCGCCTGGCTCGCCAACAAGCTCGCCGAGATTGGCCTGGCCCTCGAGGCCGGCATGAAGGTCATGTCGGGCTCCTTCACCCGCCAGTACCTCCTCAACGCGGGCGACCGCATCGACGCCAAGTTCACCCCGGTCGGCCCCGTCCGCGCCGAGTTCATCTAGCATCTCGAGGCGGCTCAAAAGGGTCCAGATGCGAGGCGGGCTCCGCCGCCGTCCGCGAGGCGTACTCTCTGTACGTCGAGCGGACGGCGGCGGGTCCCAACGAAGCAGATGGGCCCTTTTCAGCCGCCTCAGGGGATCAGGACGACCTTGCCGTGGTGGCCGGCTTCCATCACCGCCTCGTGGCTCCGGGCCGCCTGGGCGAGCGGGAACTCCTGCGCGATGACCGGGCGCAGCGAGCCGTTGCGCAGCCCCTCCACCAGCGCGGCGTGGATGCCCGCGAGCTGGGCGGGCGTCGCGTGGTTGAGCGCCATGCCGAGGATGTCCGCGTCCTTGTTCATGGCGAGGCGCGCGTTGATCTCCACCGTGCCGCGGTTGCCGATCACCACGATGCGGCCGCGGGTGGCGATGGCGCCCAGGTCCTTCTGGAGGTTCGCGTTGGCGAGCATCTCCATGATGATGTCGGGCCCGCGGCCGCCGGTGAGCTTCACGCACTCCTCGAGGTAGCCGGCCGCGCCGTGGTCGAGCGCGTGGTGCGCCCCCTGCTCCAGCACCATGCGCCGGCCCTTCTCGGTGCCGGCGGTGCCGATCACGGTGAGCCCGCGCGCCCGCGCCAGCTGCACCGCCCCGATGCCCACCCCGCCGCTCGCCCCGTGCACCAGCACCGTCTCCCCCGCCACGCCGCGGGCGCGGTTGAAGAGCGCGTGATAGGCGGTGGCGTACGGGACGTTCATGGCCGCGCCCTGCGCGTAGCTCGCGTTGGCCGCCAGCGGGTGCACCTGCCCCTGCTCGCAGACCGCCTGCTCGGCGTAGGCGCCGGTCACGGTGCCGCCCACGTAGACGCGATCGCCCGGCTTCACGGCGGTCACGCCCGCGCCCACCGCCTCGATGACGCCGCCCGCGTCGCCGCCCGGGCGTGTAGGGCAGCTTCGGCCCGCGGTTGTCGGTGTTCGAGCGCAGGTAGGTGTCCACCGGGTTGATGCCGACGGCGTGGTGGCGCACGAGGACCTGCCCCGGCCCCGGCTGGGGCGTGGGGATCTCCTCGAGCTTCAGGACCGACGGGCCACCGTATTCCGAGACGCGGATCGCTTTCATGCGGGTGTCCTCCTCAATGATGTGGGCTCAGGACGTGGGCTCAGGACGTGGGGGGATCGGGAGTTCCCATCCAGAACGGCGAGGTCTTGCCGATCGACTCCAGATAGGCGCGGCGCTCGACCGCGCGGCGCGGGTACCACACCGACAGGTAGTCCGGGTCCAGCATGTGCCGGCGGCTCTCGGTGCCGAAGAAGCCGGCCAGGTCGGTGAGCGTGATGAAGCCCTCCTCGGCTCTCGGGGTGAACTGGCTCCAGCGGCGCGCGTGGTCTTCCGACCGGAAGAGGTTCATCCCGGTTCAGAGGTAGTACGACCGGCCGCGCGAGGCGCCGAAGCCGAAGGCGAGGTGGCCGACCAGGTCGGGCGGGTCGGCCCAGGTGATGCGCCCGTCGCGCATCTCGACCGTCACCGGGTCGCCGCAGTCGAGGCAGGCCGCGTCGACCCGCACCGTCTGGCCCGGGAAGAGCCACGTCGCGGAGGTGGCCTCGAACCCGCACTGCGCGAACCACCGCTGCTCGCCGCCGACCGTGATCCGGTACTGGGTGGGCAGGTTGTTGAGCGGCGGGAACGACGCGATGTAGTCGGTCTCGGGGTGGAGCCAGCCGATCGGGTAGGCGGCCATGACGTCGCGCAGGAGCGCGCGCCCCTCCTCGGCGGGCAGGCCCAGGGCCCGCCCGAGCTCCGCGTAGTGCGGCGCGCGGCCCGTCTCGACGAGGCTCCGCATGATGCGCTGGAACGCTCGATCCATCAGCTGCGGGTCGGCCATGGTGTCCTCCTTCGGTGGGCCGGTCAGGACGGGTCGGGCAGCACCGCGACCGCCGAGATCTCGATCAGGGCGCCCTCGCGCAGGAGCCCGGCCACGATCACGCCGGTGGCGGTCGGGAAGCGCTCCCCGAAGAACTCCCGGCGGACGCGCGGCGGTGCGGGCGTAGTTCTCGGTGGTCGTGACGTAGTCGGTGGTCTCCACGATGTGCTCGAAGCCGCCGCCCGCGGCCCGGAGCAGCCGGCCGAACTTCTCGAAGATGTAGCGGGTCTGGGCCACGATGTCGCCCGGCCCGACGAGCTGCCCCTGCTCGTCTCCCGCGGTCGTGCCCGAGATGAAGAGGAGGTTGCCCGCGCGCACCGCCGGCGAGAACGTGTAGCGGGCCGGCCAGGCGGACCCGCCGGTGATCACCTCGTACGCGGCCATCGTCTCGTCTCCTCGAGCTCGGAGGACGCCTATCGCGCCCGCAGCAGGAACCGCTGGATCTTGCCGGTCTCGGTCTTCGGCAGCCGGTCGAGGAACTCGACTTCACGAGGGTACTGGTGACGGCCGACGTGCGTCTTCACCACCTCGGCGATCTCGTCGGCGAGCCCGGTCTGGCCGTGCGGCCCGGCTTGAGCACCACGTACGCCTTCACGATGTGCCCCCGCAGCGGATCCGGCTTGCCCACCACCGCGGCCTCGGCCACCGCCTCGTGCTTCAGGATCGCGCTCTCGACCTCGAAGGGGCCGATCCGGTAGCCCGCGCTCTTGATCACGTCGTCGGCGCGGCCCTCGAACCAGAAGTAGCCGTCGGCGTCGCGCCGCGCCAGATCGCCGCAGGTCAGCCACTGGCCCCGGTACGCCTCGCGATCCCGCTCCGCGTCGTTCCAGTAGCCGAGCGAGTAGTAGCCCTCCGGGTGCGGCTTCATCCCCACGTGGCCGACCACGTCCGGCCCGACCTCGTGGCCCTCGTCGTCCACCACCGCCACCGTGGAGCCCGGCAGCGGCAGCCCCATCGAGCCGGGCTTCACCACCATGTCCACGGTGCCGAAGTTGCCGACCGGCAGGCCGAACTCGCTCGAGCCGTACTGGTCCATCACGGTCACGTCCCAGTGCTCGCGGAAGAAGCGCACCACCTCCGCGTTCAGGGGCTCCCCGCAGCTGCTCGCCGCGCGCAGGCGGACGCCGCCCACCGCGTCGGGCGCCGAGCGCCATCACGCCGCGCAGCAGCGTCGGGGTCGTCGCGAGATTGCTGACGCGCCGGTCCCGGAGCTGGGCCACGCAGAGCTCCGGGGTCGGAGCCGCCTCGAGCGAGAGCACCGGCACCCCGAGGGCGAGCGCGCCCATGTAGCACACGAGGCCGTAGCCCCAGCCCGGATCGCCGGTCGGCCAGAACACGTCGTCCGGCCGCAGATCGGCGCCGTGGACGAGGTGCGGGTGGATCGCCATCAGGAAGTTGGCCGCGATCTTCACGCCTTTCGGCGGCCCGGTCGAGCCCGAGGTGTAGAGGAGCACCGCCGGCTCGTCGCGCCGGCAGACGACCGGGTCGGCCCCTTCCCGGTGGCGATCCATCGCGCGCCAGAAGTCGGTGTCGCCGGGCGCCGCCGGCGTCGCCGCCGGCGACCGTGACGACGGTCACGCCGGGCGGCACGGGCTCCGGCAGCCGCGCGCGGTGCTCGCGGTGCGTGACCAGGACGCGGGCCCCGCTGTGGCGTACCCGGTACTCCACCGCGTCCGGGCCGAATCCGGTGAAGATCGGCACGTACACCGCCCCCGCCTTCCACGTGCCGATCATCGCGATCAGCATCTCGGGCACGCGGGGCAGGAAGCCCGCGACCCGGTCGCCCGGCTCCACCCCCTGCGCGCGGAGCACGGCCGCGAAGCGGGCGGTCAGCTCGCCGAGCTCGTCGAACGAGTAGGTCCGGTCCTCGCCGCGCTTGCCGAGCCATCGCAGCGCGGGGCGCCCGCCGCCCGCGTGACGGTCGACGATGGTGTGGCCGAGATTCACCGGCTCGCCGGGGGCCCAGCCGAGGGCGCGAGCACTTTCCTCCCAGCGGAAGGCCCGGCAGGCATCGCGATAGGTCGGCCGGCTCGTCATCGCGGGGCCGAGTATACCCGCCCGGCATACCCTCATGTCCGCCCCCCTTGCGGAAGGCCCGGCGCCGGGATACACCAGACTCCGTCGGCATCCCCACCGCCAGGAGAGCGAGCATGACCGAGACCGCGAAGACCGAGAAGCTGCTCCTTCAGAAGGACGGCCCCATCGGCTGGATCACCTTCAACCAGCCGGAGAAGCGCAACGCGGTGAGCCAGGAGATGTGGCAGGCCATGCCGGAGTACGTGGCCGACCTCGCGGCCGATCCCGCGATCCGGGTGGTGATCCTGCGCGGCGCGGGCGAGACCGCGTTCGTGGCCGGCGCCGACATCTCCCAGTTCAAGGACCGGCGGCGCAACGCGGCGGACGAGGAGGAGTACCGCCGCATCTCGGGCGCGGGCTCGGACTCGCTGGCCCGCCTCGGCAAGCCGCTGGTGGCGATGATCCACGGCTTCTGCATCGGCGGCGGCGTCTCCATCGCGATCACCTGCGACCTGCGCATCGCGGCCGACGACGCGCGCTTCGGCATCCCGGCGGCCCGCCTGGGGCTCGGCTACCACTACAAGGGGATGGAGAAGCTGATGTCGCTCATCGGCCCCTCCTACACCAAGGAGCTCTTCTTCACCGCGCGCACCGACTTCACCGCGCAGGACGCGCTCCGCATGGGGCTCGTGAACCAGGTGGTGCCGAAGGCGGACCTCGAGCGCTTCACCCGCGACTACGCGCTCACCATGTCGCGCAACGCGCCGCTGACCCAGCGCTCGGCCAAGGCCAGCGTGGAGCAGCTCCTGAAGCCGGAGGCCCAGCGCGACTACGCGCTGCTCGACAAGCTCATCAAGGACTGCTTCGACAGCCAGGACTACCAGGAAGGCGTGAAGGCCTTCTCGGAGAAGCGCCGGCCCCAGTTCCAGGGGCGCTAGGCCCGGCCCGCCACGTCGCGCCGGCGCTCACCGCGTCCGGCGCGCCAGCCAGTCGAGCAGCAGCGCGTTCACCGGCTCGGCGGCCTCGTAGTTGACCCAGTGGCCGGCGGGCTCGATCACGCGCGTCTCGATCTCGGGTCCACGGTCGCCAGCACCGCCCGGCTCTCCTCCAGGTGATGGCCGGTGAACGCGTCGCGCCCGCCCCAGATCCCGCCCAGGTGCGCGCGCACCGCGGGCAGCGCGCGGAGCAGGACGTCCGACACCGGGATCGTGCCCGACTTGAAGCGCGCGCGCCGCACGTTGTCGATCTGGAGCGTCACCGCGAGCTCGTCGGCGCTCTCCGGGCGGGCCAGCATCAGCGTGCGCAGGTTCTCGCGGTGGACGTGCCGGATCGCCTCGGGGGCCATTCCGGGCTCGAGCCTCAGCAGCGCGCGCGGACCGGCGCGGGCACCAGCCCGAGCCCGCCCGGCCCCAACAGCACGAGCGTCCGTACTCGCGCCCCGAGCCTGGCGGCCACGAGGCCGCCGATGATGGCGCCGATCGAGAAGCCGGCCAGATCGAAGACGGCCGGCGGCGGGCAGCATCTGCTCGAGGCCGGCCGACCACCAGGTCGGCGAGGCGCGTCGGCGGTGTGCGGCTCGGGGGGCGCGTCCGACTCGCCGTAGCCCGGCATGTCGGGGGCCAGCACGCGATGATGCCTCGGCGAGCGGGAGCACGTTGCGGATCCAGTGCGTCCAGGAGCCGCTCGCGCCGTGGAGCAGCACCAGCGGCGGACCCGCGCCCCACGCGCGCCACACCATGGCGCCGCACGCCACCGGGGTGACCATCCGCGCGCCGGCCGACTCGATCCGCTCGACGTAGGATCCGCGGCTCCTCCACTCGATCCGCTCTCGCTTCCCCTTGGAGCACGCACGATCACGCGCGGCCATCGCCTCGCACACGATGCACAAGCCGAGCGCGACCGAGTAGGAGCCCCACCGGTCCCGCGCCCAGCCCGAGCAGCGCCGGCCCGAACGCGAACGTGAACTGGTTGATGGCCACCATCAGGCTCACCACCCGCCGGAAGTGCTCCTTCGGGTACTCGACCTGCACGATCAGGCTGGGAAACGTCGTCATGTTGCCGACCCCGAGGCCGAAGACCACGCAGCCGAGATAGAGCACCGGCACCGACGGCCACTGGATCATCGCAAAGACCGCGAGCGCCTGGACGGCAAAGTTGCACGAGGAGGCGACCCGCCGGTCCACCCGGTCGATGAACGCCCCGGTGACGAGCCGGCCGACGATCGCGGCGAGCGTCGTGAGGCTCACCGCCAGCGCCGCGCCCTCGCGCCCGATGCCGCGGGCTCAGAAAGGCCACCTGGTGCGTCATGAAGCCGACCTGCGCCAGCAGGCCGAGCGCGAACGCGGCCGAGACGGTCCAGAAGCGCCGCGAGCGGACGAGCACGGCGCGCCGCACGGGCGGCGATTTCTCGCGATCCCGCTCGACGCGCCGCGGCGCCGCGATCCGCCGGGCGAGACGATCCGCCGGCACCGGGGGCCGGCCGGGTGTCTCCGTCGGGACCGAGCCCGAGCGCCTCCGGGCCGCGGTGCATGTACACCGCGACCAGCGGCGCCAGGATCGCGATCATGAGCTCCGCCACCACGAGCGCGGCCACGGGAAGTCCGAGCCGCGGGGATCAGCGCGGCCCAGAGCGGCACGAGGAGCACGCCGCCGCACGTCGCCCCGTTCATGGCCATGCTGACCGCGAGCCCGCGCTTCCTCTCGAACCACGGCGCGACGATCGCGTTGATCGCGGCCCCGCTCATGCCGGCCCATCCGACCGCCATCACCGCCAGGCCCAGGCCGAGCTGCCACGGACGACCGGCCGAGCGCGATGACCGAGCACCCCGACCGCGAGCGCGCCGATCGCCACGAGTCAGCACCTTCCGCGGGCCGAAGCGGTCGAACGCGTCTCCGACCACGTGATCATCGCCGCGCTCAGCACGTAGTACCCGGTGATCGCGATCGAGATCAGCGAGACCGGCCATCCGAACCGGTCGTGGAGGACCACCAGGTAGACGCCCACGACCGTAGAAGCCGATGCCCCACGCGAAGGTCGCGACCAGGAACGCGACCGCGACGATCTTCCAGCCCGCGAACATGATCCGAGTGTGGTCGGGCCGGAACCGGTCCCGGGCTGGCCGCTTTCGGACCGGTCGTCGGGACGGCGTGGCGGACGCCGCCCCGGTCGAGGCACACTGGGAGCCGATGCTCGATCGCGCCGCCTGTGATCGCGCCCGGATCGCCCGGGACGTCCGCTTCGACGGGCGATTCGTCAGTGGCGTCCTGACCACCCGGATCTACTGCCGGCCGGTCTGTCCGGTACGGCCCGCCCGGTCGCGAACGTGGTCTTCTTCCCCAGCGCCGCCGCCGCCGAGGGCGCCGGATTCCGGCCCTGTCTCCGATGCCGCCCCGAGGCCGCGCCCGGCAGTCCGGCGTGGCGCGGCACCGCGGCCACCGTGTCGCGAGCCCTGCGCCTCATCGACCGGGCGCGCTCGACGAGGGACGCGTCGTCGGAGCTCGCCGCCGCGCTCGGCGTCGGTCCGCGCCACCTGACCCGGCTCTTCCTCGAGCACGTGGGCGCCTCCCCGAGCGCGGCGGCCCGCACGCGGCGGGTCCAGCTCGCCAAGACGCTCCTGAGCGACACCCGGCTCGCGATCACCGACGTCGCGTTCGCGGCCGGCTTCCAGAGCATCCGCCGGTTCAACACCGTCTTCCGCGAGGTCTACCGCCGGGCGCCCTCGTCGATCCGGCGGCTCCGCCCCGGCGCCGCGATCCAGGGTGACGCGACTCACCCTGCGTCTCGCGTTCTGCCCGCCGCTGGGCTGGCGCACCAGCGCGCGCCTCTTCGCCGGCGAGTGCACGTCCGGCGTCGAGGAGGTCGGCCCGCAGGGCTATCGCCGGACGATCGTCGTCGACGGCCGGGCCGGCTGGTTCTCGGTGCGGCCGGTGCCGGGCCAGAGCCAGATCGAGCTTCGCCTCTGGCTCCCGGACTACCAGCCGCTCCGCGTGGTGATCGAGCGGGTGTCGCGACTGTTCGACCTGAGCGCCGACCCGGAGGGCATCGCCCGGCAGCTCGCCGTCGACGGCGCGCCTCGCGCCGTGGCTCGGCCGGCTGCGCGCGGTGCGCCTCCCCGGCGCCTGGGACGGGTTCGAGGTCGCCGTCCACCGGATGGTCCGCCGGCGTCACGTCGGCGACCCGGCCGCGGCCGCCACCGTCGTCGCGCGGCTCGCGCGCGCCCTCGGCCGGCCGCTGGCGCCCCGCCCGCGCGCGCGGCCCGGCCCTTCTCTTTCCGGAGCCCGCGGCGCTCGCCCGGTCGGCGCCGCGCGTGCTCGGCCTGTCGCGCGCGGCGAGCCCGCGAGCCTGCGGCGCCTCGCCGAGGGCGTCGCCGCGGGCGCGATCCAGTTCCAGAGCGCGACCTTCGATGACCTGGTCGGCCAGCTCACCCGCGAGGCCGGCTTCGACGCGCCCACCGCGAACTGGATCGCGATGCGCAGCCTCGGGGAGCCGGACGCCGCGCCCTTCGACCTCCCGTCCTCGCCGGCGCGAGTCTCGCGCGAGCTCGCGCGAGAGCCGGATCGCGAGCGCTGGCGGCCGTGGCGGTCCTACGTCGCGGTCTGCCAGGCCAGCGCGGGCCGGGCCGGACTCGACGTCCGCGGCGCGCGAGCGGCCCGCATGAGCCGCCCGCGAGGCCGGGCTCAGGCGCGGCTCGCGCCGGGCGTGGCGATGAGCGCGGCCCAGTCCACCGACTGCTGGTACGCCGCCGCGGCCTGGATCAGCGTGTCCTCGCGGAAGTAGGGCGCCACCAGCATCAGCCCGACCGGCAGCCCGCCGATCTTGGCGCACGGCACGCTGATGGCCGGGTGGCCGGTGTAGTTGAACGGGCACGTGTTGGCGATCACCGGGCCGAGGTCGAGGCTGCGCTTGCCGCCCAGCATGGTCAGCTCCATCGCGTCCTCGTGGTCGCGCGGCTCCTGCCAGCGCGGCGCGGTCATCGGGATCGTCGGCATCGCGAGCACGTCCACTCCCGCGAAGACGCGATCGTACTGGGCCACGAAGGTCGGCCGCACGTTCTGGGCCTTGGCGTAGAGGCGCCCGCCGTAGTTGCGCTGCAGGTAGTAGCCCTGGAGCAGGTTCAGCTTGAGGTTCGGCGAGAACTCGCGCGCGTGGCTCTGCTTGAGCCGCCCGAAGATCGAGATGAGCGAGGACGGGTAGTGGGTCTTGGCGCCGGTGCCGCCGAAGTGGGTGTCGTACATCCGCTTGCCGCCCTCGAGGTAGATCGGCAGCAGCGCGGGGAGCGCCTGGGTGTGGAGCGGCACCGACACCCGCTCCACCCGGGCGCCCGCGCGCTCGAGGGTGCGCACCGCCTCCATGACCGCCTCGTCCACCGCGCGGTCCCCGCCCGGCACCCCGAAGCCCTCGTCGAGCAGGCCGATGCGCAGCCCCTTCACTCCGCGCGCGAGCGCGGCGGGATAGGGCGGCAGGGTCGCGGGCACGTCGGCCTGGCGCGGATCGAGGCCGTCGCGTCCGGCCATCACCTGGAGCGACACCGCGATGTCCTCCACGGTGCGGGCCATCGGCCCCACGTAATCGATGGTGGGCTCGAGTCCGAACACGCCGGAGTGCGGGACCAGGCCGTGGGTCGGCATGAGCCCGACGATGCCGCACCACGCGGCGGGCAGGCGGATCGATCCGCCCTGATCGCCGCCCAGCGCGATGTCGACCATCCCGCCCGCCACCGCGGCGCCCGAGCCCGACGACGAGCCGCCGGTGACGTGCTCGCGGTTGTGCGGGTTGTGCGGGCGACCGTAGTCCCCCACCCCGGAGAGCCCGGGGCCGCCCCACGAGAACTCCTCCATCTTGAGCTTGCCGGTGATGGTGGCGCCCGCGTCGAGCAGGCGCGTGACCACGGTGGCGTCGAAGTCCGGCACGTAGCCGTCCATCATGTGCGAGCTGAACGTCATCGGCACGCCGGCGAGCGCGATGTGGTCCTTGAGCGCGACGGTCTTGCCGTGGAGCGGTCCGCTCGTCGCGCCCGGCACCCGGCAGCGCGTGATGAAGGCGCCGAGCGGATCCTCGGCGGCGGAGGGGCGGCGGCCCGGGTCGCGGTCGGTGAAGCGGAGCGGCGGGCGCCGCTCCTCCACCCGCATCTCGTCGAAGGTCTCGAGCGCCGCGATGGTGTCCATCATGCGCGCCTGGATCATGCGCGCCTCCATCGGGGTCAGGTCGAATCCCAGGGCGCGGCCGTACTCCATCACCTCGTCGACGTCGGGTCGCCTCAGCATGGCTTCATCCTCCGATCGGGATAGGGCGTTGCGACTGCATGATGCCATGGACTATAGTGGGCCGGGCCCGCGGTGTGTCGTGTGGCCAGTGGACTTTCTGGAGAACGATGGTCACCGTGAGCGCTGAGACGTCCATATCGTCCTCGCTGGACGAGACCTGGACGGCGCTCGGCCGTCGGAGTACGTACTTCTACTTCCCCGGCATCGCTCCCGCGCCCGGCAAGGGCGGCGGCCCGCTGGCCCACGCGCTCGACCTGCCCATCGTGGACCGGCAGGAGCAGACCGCCACGCTGTCGGTGGGGCGGGCGGGACGGAGCGGCCGGCGCGAGCGCCGCTTCACCCTGCGCGGCGCGCTGGTCACGGTCGCGGGGCGCTGGCAGCTCGAGCCGGGCGACGCGGCGGTGCGCGTGCGCCTGACCCTCGACTACGAGATCGCCCCCGACCTCAAGACGCTCGCGGTGAACACCCTGCGCAGCCGGAGCCCGCTCCCGATCCGCACCGACGCCGACGCGATCCTGAGCCGGGCGGTCGACGAGTTCTTCGAGACGCGCTTCGCCGAGCAGGCCGCCGCCTACTGCGAGCAGGTGCGCGAGCGCCTGAGCGGTCAGCCCGCATGATCGTCTACGTGCTCCAGCGCCTGCTCGGCCTGGTGCCGGTGCTCTTCGGCATCACGGTGGTGATCTTCCTCACCATGAAGCTGATCCCGGGCGACGTGGCGCGCGCGCTGCTGGGCCCGATGGCCACCGACCAGTCCCTCGCCCAGCTCCGGCACGCGCTCGGGCTCGACGAGGCCATCTACGTGCAGTACGTGAAGTGGCTCTGGCGCGCCCTGCACGGCGACCTCGGGCTCTCCCCCATCGTGCACAAGCCGGTGGTCGAGCTGCTCCTCCCCAAGTTCGGCAACACCCTCATCCTGGCCGGCGCGAGCTTCGCGCTGGCGGTGGTGGGCGGCGTCGCGGTCGGAGTGCTCGCGGCCTCGCGGCAGCAGACGGTGGTCGACCGCGCGACGATGGGCGCCTCGCTGGTGATCGGCAACATGCCGCCCTTCTGGCTCGGCCTGGTGCTGATCGTGTTCTTCGCGATCAACCTGCGCTGGCTGCCGAGCCTCGGCATGTACTCCTCCCGCGGAGATGGCGGTTTCTCCGACCTGCTCGCCCACCTGGTCATGCCCGCGATCGCCACCGCGGCCGCGCCCGCCGCCATCATCGCGCGCATGACGCGCGCCTCGGTGCTCGAGATCCTCGGGCAGGACTACATCAAGGTCGCGCGCTCCAAGGGGCTCTCCGAGCGCGCGGTGCTGGGCCTGCACGCGCTGCGGGTGGCCTGGCCGCCCATCCTGACCATCTCGGGCCTGCAGCTCGGCTACCTGCTGGGCGGCGCGGTCTTCACCGAGGAGGTCTTCGGCTGGCCGGGGCTCGGGCGCCAGCTCGTCTCCTCGGTGCTCGCGCGCGACGTGCAGGCGGTCCAGGGCGCCGCGCTGTTCATCGCGCTCTCGTTCGTGATGGTGAACCTGGTGGTGGACCTGCTGAACCTCTACCTCGACCCGCGCTCGCGGCCGGCCTGACCGTGGCCACCACCTCGACCGCGCTCACCGTGACCCCGGCCGCCTCGCGCGCCCGCCGCCCCCGCGGCGCCCTCGCGCAGTCCGCGCGCGCGTTCGCGCGCGACCGCCAGGCGATGGTGGGGCTCCTGATCATCGCGATCCTCGGCGGGGCCGCGCTGGCCGCGCCGCTCGTCAGCCCGTGGGATCCGCTCACCTCGGCCGCCGTCGAGCGGCTCTCGCCCATCGGCACCCCGGGGCATCTCCTCGGCACCGACGAGCAGGGGCGCGACATCCTGAGCCGCCTCATCTGGGGCGGGCGCGCCTCGCTGCTGGTGGGCATCCTGCCCACCGTGACCGCGGGCCTGATCGCCCTCGGCCTGGGGCTCCTGGCCGGCTATCTCGGGGGCGCGCTCGACCACGTCATCATGCGCGCGCTCGACGTCTTCTTCGCGTTCCCGCTGGTGCTGCTCGCCATCGCGATCGTGGGCGTGATCGGCCCCGGCATGGACAACCAGATGTTCGCCCTCACCGTGGTCCTGGTGCCGTACAGTACCCGCGTGGTGCGCACCGCGACGCTCTCGGTCAAGCCGCTCGAGTTCGTGGAGGCCGCCCGCGCGCTGGGCGCCAGCGGCGGGCGCCTCGTCGGGCGCCACCTGCTGCCCAACGTGCTGCCGCCGCTCCTGGTCTACACCAGCACCCTGGTGGGCATGATGATCGTGGCCTCGGCCGGGTTGAGCTTCCTGGGCCTGGGCGTGCAGCCCCCCACCCCGGACTGGGGCGTCATGGTGGGCAACGGCCGGCTCGTGCTCTACCGCGCCGCCCACGTGGCCACCATCCCCGGCATCGTCATCGTCGTCGCCGCGCTCGCGTTCAACTTCGTCGGAGACGGACTGCGCGAGGCCCTCGACCCTCGCGCGCGCCGGTAGACCCCCGGGTCGAGCCCAAGGAGAAGGATCATGGACGCCGAGAAGATCGACCTGATGATGCGCATGCTGCCCGACGGCGTGAGCCGGCGGGACTTCCTCCGCACCGCCGCCGCCGGCGCGGCGGGAGCGGCGGGCACGCTGGCCCTGCCCAAGCGCGGGCGGGCGCAGACCCCCAAGAAGGGCGGCACGCTCGTCTACGGCATGGAGGGGCCGTCCGACATCCTGGACCCGCAGGCCACCGGCTGCTGGCTCACCTACCGGGTGACCTTCCAGATGTTCGAGGGCCTGCTCGCGGAGGACCTGACCCAGTCCAACGTGGCGATCCCGCCGGTGGTCCCGAAGCTCGCCGAGTCCT
The DNA here is from genome assembly GCA_963841755.1 of uncultured Candidatus Rokubacteria bacterium. Lineage (GTDB taxonomy): Bacteria > Methylomirabilota > Methylomirabilia > Rokubacteriales > CSP1-6 > CAMLFJ01. The sequence continues at coordinate 2,830 of CAWJDX010000016.1, read as the reverse complement.
ACACCACCGCCAAGGACGGCCTCTCCCGCACCTTCAAGCTGCGCAAGGGCGTCAAGTTCCACGACGGCACCCCGTTCAACGCGGCCGCCGCGGTCTTCTCCTGGGAGCGCATGTACAAGAAGGACGCGCCCCACTTCTACGCCGCGGGCCAACAGCTACACCTCCTACGTGGTCGAGTACATCACGGGGGCGGAGGCGGTCGACGAGTACACGCTGAAGCTCACGTTCAGCAAGCCGTACGCGGAGTGGGAGCGCATGACGCTCCAGAGCTGGGGCGAGCCGATGATGGTGAGCCCGACCCAGGTCAAGAAGACCGGCAACGAGAAGTTCGCCGACGCCCCGGTCGGCACCGGGCCCTTCAAGTTCGTGGAGAACGTGCCCGGCGACCGCATCGTGCTCGAGCGCTTCAAGGACTACTGGGGCCCGCAGGCCAACGTGGACAAGCTGGTGTTCCGCCGCCTCGACGACCCCGCCGCGCGGGTGGCCGCGCTGCGCACCGGCGAGGTGGACTTCATCCTGGCCCCGCCGCCCGACGAGGTGGAGGCGCTCCGGAAGGACAAGTTCCAGGTGCTGCAGTCGCAACGCGCCGCACATCTGGTACTGGCACCTGAACATGAAGGACGAGAAGTTCAAGGACGTGCGGGTGCGCAAGGCGCTCCAGATGTCGGTCGACAAGGACAAGATGTGCAAGGAGCTGCTGCGCGGCACCGCGAAGCCGGCGTGGAGCATGATCTCGCCGGCCACCGCGCCTACGACCCCAAGTACAAGCCCTACTCCTACGACCCCGAGAAGGCCAAGGCGCTGCTCAAGGACGCGGGCGTCGGCGAACGGGCTTCGAGACCACCTTCTGGACGTCGACCTCGGGCTCGGGGCAGATGATCCCGGTGGCGATGGCGGAGTGGATCCAGCGCGACCTCGCCAAGGTGGGCATCCAGGTCAAGCTCGAGACCTTCGACTGGATCACCTATCTGTCGAAGATGTTCCAGGGGCTACGGCCGGGCCACGGCGCGTACCAGCTCTCCTGGGGCATGACCAGCAACTTCTGGATCGACATCGTGGCCCGCTCCACGCGCCAGCCCGACAAGGGCGTCAACGTGGGCTGGTACGCGAACCCGAAGGTCGACGGCCTCCTCGACACCGCCCGCGCCGAGCTCGACGAGAAGAAGCGCGCCGCGGTCTACAAGCAGATCGACCGGATCATCATGGAGGAGGACGCCGCGTTCTTCCCCATCTGCAACGACCTCAACCTGGTGGTGCTGAGCCCGAAGGTGAAGGGCTTCGTCAACCCGCCCGAGGAGTGGTTCCAGCTCTGGACGCCCTGGGTGGAAGCTAGCGACCCAGCGATCCGCCGCTAGCAATCGCGCGCCCGGTGGCCGTGGCCGCCGGGCGCGTCGCTGGTTCAGGGGGTAGGTGCTGGCGGTGTAGCGGACGGAGTGGGCCGCGTGGGCCTGCCAGTTCTCGCCGTAGCGCGCGGCCAGCGTGGGCGCGTGGATGATCAGGAGATTCTCCACGCTCTCGCGGTCCGCCGCGACCGTGAAGCCGAAGCTCCCGGTCAGCACGACCTCCGCGTCGATCACCATCACGTTGCTGTTGGCGGGATGCGCGCGGTCGATCAGCACCGCGACCCCGTCCCGCATGAGCGCGTCGGCCGATGACGGGCGCCCCTTGGCGTGCTTGCGGTCCAGGATGACCTCGACCTTGACGCCGCGGTGCTGGGCGTCCGCGAGCGACTTGGTGATCTGGGGCGAGCTGAGCGAGGAGGCCTGCACGAGCACGGTGTGGCCGGCGCGCCCGATCGCCTCCACCACCGCCTGGGCCGCGCCGCCACCCGGCGAGAAGTAGACCGCCCAGGGGCGGGACTGCTCGGGCTCGTAGACCCGCGGAGCCTGGGCCCGGACGCCCGGCGCCCCGAGGCTCAAAACGACGGCCAGGACGAGGGCCAGGGCGACCGCGACGAGCCTCATAGGGGAGATCATCGCACGACTGGCAACCGACACTATCCAGGGCATTTTTTACCCGGTCGGGCTATCTTGAAAGAACCATGGACTCGACCCTGTCGAGACGCGGCTTCCTCGCTTCCGGCCTCGGAGCCGCCGCCGGCGCCCTCCTCGCCCCGCGCCGATCGGCGGGCGCGGCCTCGGACCGATTCCTCATCGTCAACGCGGACGATCTCGGCCTGTCCGCCGAGGTCGACCGCGGCCTCTTCGAGGCCCACGACGCGGGCATCGTGACCAGCGCCAGCCTCCTGGTGGACGGCCCGGACGCGGAGGCCGCGATCCAGCAGGCGCGGCAGCGCCCGAAGCTCGGGATCGGCATCCACGTCTCCTTCGACGACCGGGGGAAGCTGTTCACCGACATGCAGGACCTCGCCGCGGTCCAGCAGCAGATCGACCGGCAGCTCGCCGCGTTCATCCGGATGGTGGGCAGCCCGCCCGACCACATCGACTCGCACCACCACATGCACCGCCTCTTCAACGTGGCGCGCCTCTTCCTCGTCGCGGGCCGGCGCTACAACGTCCCGGTGCGCGGCTTCTCGGACGTGGTCTTCGTGGGCCGCTTCTACGGCCAGCCCGAGTTCGGCAAGACCGACCTGTCCAAGATCAGCGTGGAGGTCCTGGTGGCGATGCTCCGGGCGGTGAAGCCCGGCGTCACCGAGATCTCCTGCCATCCCGGCTACGCGGAGAGCCGCCCCGACGCGATCTACGACCGCGAGCGGGAGGTGGAGCTGCGGACGCTGACCGACGAGCAGGTCAAGAAGACGATCAGCGAGGAAGGGATCCGTCTGATCAGCTACCGCGACTACAACCGGATGTCCCGGGACGCGCGCTAG
>CAWJDX010000015.1:0-35473 GCA_963841755.1 uncultured Candidatus Rokubacteria bacterium | reverse complement strand
TCAGCCGGGCGAGCAGGCGCACCCGCTTCACCTCGTTCAGCAGGCGGGCGATCGAGACCCGGATGAAGATCGACGACTGCTGGATCGCGCAGATCTTCCCGCGGATCGTCAGCCGGTCGTAGTTGGCGAGCGAGAGCGGGATGCCCTGGTAGGCGAGGCTCCCCTGCCCGCCCAGCTCGCGGTGGGCGATCCACCGGTAGGTGTCCGGATCCGGGATCGAGTCGGCGTCGCTCACGCCCACGAAGACGCGGCTCGGATCGGTCTCCTCGGCCAGGACCTCGCGGAGCACCTCGGGGCGCAGCCCCCAGTTCAGCTGGTGCGCCTTGCGGCCCGGGCCCGGCATCACCACGTGGGAGAGGCGCTTCTGCTGGTAGGGCGGCAGGGTCTCGCGCAGGCGGCGCACCAGCTCGCCGGTGCTCACCCCCATCACCGGGTGCGGGTCGCGCTCCTCCTCCTCCTTCGTGACCACCACCACGTGGAGGCGTCCGTGCGGATAGCGGGAGGCGACCAGCGCGCCCACCGTCACCGCGATGTCGGGCTCCTGGAACGCGGGCACGAGGTGCAGGAACACCGGGGCGGCCGGCTCCCGCTCGAGCTGGTCCTCGGTGGGCAGCTCGCCCAGGCGGGCGTAGGCGTCGCGGACGAAGCGGGTGGTCACGAGCATCCCGCGCCAATCCAGCGCCAGCTTGAAGGAGGCCCGGATGTTGAAGAACAGCGCGATGAAGAAGAGGAGCGGGATGAGGTCCACCCGAGCTAGCGCCCTCTCTGCTGAGGCGACGGGGGCAGCTTGAGGATGCGCTCGCCCGGCTTGACGAGTCCCAGGTCCTCGCGCGCCACCTGCTCGATCAGGTCGGGATCGGTGCGCAGGCGCGTGACCAGCGCGGTGAGGCGGCCGGTCTCGGCGCGGAGGGTGGTGATCTCGCGCTCCATGCTCTCGACCTCGCGCTTCATGTGCCAGACCCGCGCGAGGCTCTGCCCGCCGTAGCCCAGCACGATCACGGTGGCCGCCGCGAAGGCGGTCAGGATCAGCGCGCGGTGCCTCACTGGGCGAGGCTCCGGAACACGGCGCGCCCGGCCCAGACCGCGGCGGTGCCCAGCTCCTCCTCGATCCGCAGGAGCTGGTTGTACTTCGCGGTGCGCTCCCCGCGCGCGAGCGACCCGGTCTTGATCTGGCCCGCGTTCACGCCCACCGCCAGGTCCGCCACGAAGGCGTCCTCGGTCTCGCCCGAGCGGTGCGAGATCACGGTGCCGTAGCCCGCGCGCTTGGCCAGCTCCACCGCCTCGAGCGTCTCGGTCAGCGTGCCGATCTGGTTCACCTTGAGGAGGATGGCGTTGGCGATGCCCTTGCGGATGCCCTCCTGCAGGATGGCCGGGTTGGTGACGAAGACGTCGTCGCCCACCAGCTGGCAGCGGTCGCCCAGGCGGCGGGTGAGCGCGTTCCAGCCCTCCCAGTCGTCCTCGCCCAGGCCGTCCTCGATGGAGCAGATCGGGTAGCGCCCCATCAGGCCCTCGTAGAAGGCGATCATCTCCTGGCTCGACTTCTCGGTCTTGTCCGCGCGCAGCCGGTAGCGGCCGTGCTCGCCGAACTCGCTCGCCGCGGTGTCGAGCGCGAGCCACACGTCCTCGCCGGGGCGGTAGCCGCTGCGCTCCACCGCGCGGAGCAGGAAGTCGAGCGCGGGCTCGTTGCCGCCGAGCGCGGGGGCGAAGCCGCCCTCGTCGCCGACGCCGGTCGAGAGGCCCTTGTCCTTCAGCAGGCGCTTGAGCATGTGGAAGATCTCCACGCCCATCCGGAGCGCCTCGCTGAAGGAGCCGGCGCCGGCCGGCACCAGCATGAACTCCTGGATGTCGAGGCCGTTGTCGGCGTGCGCGCCGCCGTTCAGCACGTTCATGAGCGGCACCGGCAGGATGCGCGCGCCGGGCCCGCCCAGGTACTGGTAGAGCGGCAGGCCCGCGTCGTCGGCGGAGGCGCGCGCGGCGGCCAGCGAGATGCCGAGCAGCGCGTTGGCCCCGAGGCCCGACTTGTTGGGGGTGCCGTCCAGCTCGAGCAGCGCCCGGTCGAGCGCGGCCTGCTCGCCCGCCTCGAGGCCCTCGATCTCGGGCGCGATCACCTCGTTGACGTTCTGCACCGCGCGGCGGACGCCCTTGCCGCCGTAGCGGTTGTCGTCGTCGTCGCGCAGCTCGACCGCCTCGCGCTTGCCGGTGGAGGCGCCCGACGGCACGATGGCCCGGCCGAAGGCGCCGGACTCGAGCCACATCTCGACCTCCACGGTGGGGTTGCCGCGGGAGTCGAGCACTTCACGGGCGTGGGTGGCGCGGATCTCGGACATGGCTCAGGCCTTCCGCTCGAGGATGAAGCGCCCGAGGGCGCGAATGGGCTCGGCCCGCGGGCCGAACGAGGCGAGAGCTTCCTCGGCCTCGCCGACCAGGAAGCGGGCGCGGGCGCGCGAAGGCTCGATGCCGTGGATCGCCGGGTAGGTCGCCTTCTGCTGGATCTGATCCTTGCCCGCGGTCTTGCCCAGCTCCTCCGAGCTGGCGACCACGTCCAGGATGTCGTCGACGATCTGGAACGCCAGGCCCAGGTCCGCCCCGGCCACGCTGAGCGCGCGCACCTGCTCGGGCGTCGCCCCGCAGAGCATCGCGCCGACGCGGAGCGAGGTGCGGATGAGCGCGCCGGTCTTGTGGGCGTGGATGTAGTCCACCGTGTCCGCGCCCACCTGCCGGCCCTCGGCCTCCAGATCGGCCACCTGCCCGGCCACCATGCCGCCGTGGCCCGCCGCGTCCGCGATGTCCACCACGACGGCCTGCAGCGCGTCGAGGCTGGTGGCGCGCGCGTTGTCGGCCACCAGCCGGAAGGCCAGGGTCAGCAGCGCGTCGCCGGCCAGGATCGCGGTGGCCTCGCCGAAGACCTTGTGGTTGGTGGGGACGCCGCGGCGGAAGTCGTCGTTGTCCATCGCGGGCAGGTCGTCGTGCACGAGCGAGTAGGTGTGGATCAGCTCGAGCGCGCACGCGGTCGGCATGACCCGCTCCGCGGTCCCGCCCACCGCCTCCGCCCCCGCGATGACCAGCACCGGGCGCAGGCGCTTGCCCCCCGCGAACACGCTGTAGCGCATCGCCTTGTGCAGGCTCTCGGGGCGCTCGGTCTCGGGCGGGAGGAAGCGGTCGAGGGCCACGTCCACCGCGGCGGCCCGCTCCTTCATGTACGCGCCCAGGTCGAAGCTCACGCGCGCTCCTCGTCGGCCAGGTCGAAGGGGGTCGTCTTCAGCACCCCGCTCTCGTCCCGGGTGAGCAGCTCGATGCGCTTCTCGGCCTCGTCGAGGTACTTGCCGGCGCGCCGGGCGAGCCCGACGCCTTCCTCGAACACCTGCAGGGATTCTTCCAGGGAGAGATTACCCGCCTCGAGCTGATCCACGATCTGCTCGAGGCGCTGCAGCGCCGCTTCAAACTTGATGTCGGTCATCCCGTTCCTTGAGGCGCTCCACCCGGGCCTCGACCGCGCCCTGGTGCAGCAGGATCTCGATGGCGTCCCCGGGGCGTGTCTGCGCGGCGCTGCGGACGATCACGCCGGAAGGCAGCAGCCGGGTCAGGCTATAACCCCGTCCGAGCACGGCCAGCGGCGAGAGGCTGTCGAGCCGGCCCACCGCGGCGTCGAACCGATGCTGCGACACCTTCACGCTGTGGACGGCCGCGGAGGCGAGCCGACCGCGCAGCTGGGCGAGCAGCACCGTGCCGTTGGCAATCCTAGCCACCGGATTGAGAGAGCGCAAGGCGTTTCTGGCCAGCGAGAGGCGATGCGTGACCTGCCGCTCGCTCCCCCGCATCGCCCGCGTGAGGCGCGAGGTCAGCTCGTCCACCCGGCGGTAGAGATCGCGGAGGGCGCGCGCGGCGTCGGTGAGCACGCGGCGCTTGCCGAGCACCTCCACCCGCTCGCGCTCGCGCTCGAGACGGCTCGCCATCGCCTGCTTGAGCGCCTCGTAGAGGCTCACGAGCGCGCGCGCCACCTGGAGCTTCTCCTGCACCACCACCTCCGCGGCCGCCGACGGGGTCGGCGCGCGCAGGTCGGCCACGAAGTCGGCGATCGTGAAGTCGGTCTCGTGGCCGACCCCCGAGATGACCGGCACGCGGCAGCCCGCGATCGCGCGCGCGACCCGCTCGTCGTTGAAGGCCCACAGATCCTCGATGGAGCCGCCCCCGCGCCCGACGATGATCACGTCGAGGTCCTCGACCGCCTGCAGATCGCGGAGGGCGGCGACGATCTCGCCCGGCGCCTCCTCCCCCTGCACGCGCACCGGGGTGATCAGGATGCGCAGGTCGGCGAAGCGGCGGTCGATGACGTGCAGCATGTCGCGGATCGCGGCCCCGGTCGGCGAGGTCACGATGCCGATGGTGCGCGGGAACGGGGGCAGCGGGCGCTTGCGGGCCGCGTCGAAGAGCCCCTCCGCCTCGAGCCGGCGCTTGAGCTGCTCGAAGGCGAGCTGGAGCGCGCCCACCCCCTTGGGCTCGAGCAGCTCGACCACCAACTGGTATTCCCCGCGCGCGAGGTAGACGTCGAGGCCGCCGAAGGCCAGCACCTGCATGCCGTCCTCCGGCTGGAAGGCCACCCGGCGCCCGCGCCCGCGGAACAGCACGCAGCGGAGCTGGGCGGTGTCGTCCTTCAGCGTGAAGTAGGCGTGCCCCGACGACGGGGTGCGCAGGTTGCTGATCTCGCCCTCCACCCACACCGCGGGGAACTGGTCCTCGAGCTGCGCCTTGATGCGCATCGCCAGCTCCCCGACCGTGCAGACAACCCGCTCGCTCATCCCCGACCTTCCCCCTCTCCCCTCTGGGGAGAGGGCCGGGGTGAGGGGCGCGCCGCCAGCGCCTGCGCAATACGCTGGAGCACACCCTCGGTATTGCCCAGCGCCTCGTTGTTCCAGAACCGCAGCACGCGATAGCCGAGCGCTTCGAGAAAGACGGCTCGCGCCGTGTCAGACCGAGCCTGCACCGCGTGCTGCCCACCGTCGAGCTCCACGATCACCTTCAGCTCCCGGCAGCAGAAGTCGACGACGTACGGGCCGATCGGCACCTGGCGCGCGAACTTCGCGCCCTGGAGGCGTCGATCGCGGAGCCGTGCCCACAGGCGGCGCTCCGCGTCGGTCTGGCGACGGCGGAGGCCGCGGGCGTAGTCGCGGGGCGATTCGCAGACTACGCCCGCCCCTCACCCTGCCCTCTCCCCAGAGGGGAGAGGGGGAGGAGGAGGTGAGCACCTCCATCGCGCGTGTCACCATTGCGCCCCTCACCATCAAGCCCTCACCATCAAGCCCCTCACCCTGCCCTCTCCCCGGAGGGGAGAGGGGGGAGGAGGCGGGAGGCGGCGCGGTAGGTGTTGCGCATGAGCATCGCGATGGTCATGGGGCCGACGCCGCCCGGGACCGGGGTGATGGCGCGGGCCTTCGCGGCCACCGAGTCGAAGTGCACGTCGCCGGTGACCTTGCCGGTGGGCAGTCGGTTGACGCCGACGTCGATCACCACCACGCCCTCGCGGACCATGTCGCCGGTGACCACGCCCGCCTTCCCCGCCGCCACGCACAGGATGTCGGCGCGCCGGCAGTGCGCGGCCAGGTCGCGCGTGCGGGTGTGGCACATGGTCACGGTGGCGTTGCGCGCCAGGAGCAGCTGGGCGAGCGGCTTGCCGACCAGGCGCGAGCGGCCCACCACCACCGCCTCCGCGCCCTCGATCGGGATGCCGTAGTGGTCGAGAATCTCCATGCACCCGGCCGGCGTGCAGGGCACCGCCCCCGGCTTGCCGCCGAGCAGGTTGCCCAGGTTGACCGGGTGCAGGCCGTCCGCGTCCTTCTCGGGCGCGATCGCGGCCACCGCCGCGTCCTCGTCCATGCCCTTGGGGAGCGGCAGCTGCAGCAGGATCCCGTGGATGGCCGGGTCGCGATTGATCCCCGCGATCGTCGCGAGCAGCTCCGCCTGCGTGCAGCCCTGGGGGAAGAGATAGTCGCGGGTGGTGATGCCGACCTCGTCGGCCGCGCGCTTCTTGTTGCGGACGTAGATCTGCGAGGCGGGGTCCTCGCCGACCAGGATGACCGCGAGAGTCGGATGCACGCCCGTCTTCTCGCCGAGCGCCGCGACCGCAGCCTTGACGTCGGCCAGAACCTTGGCCGCGACCTCCTTGCCGCTCAGGATCAGCGCCGACACGATCAGCCGGCGAGGGGGACGCGCAGACGCTCGATGGACAGCCCGCGACCGGTCTCGGGATCGATGCGGATCACCGCGCCCTGGAGCATGGCGGGCCCCTTGGCGGGCTCGAAGCGGTTCGGCATCTGGGAGAGGAAGCGGCCCAGGGCCAGCTCCGGCTCGACGCCGATGACCGAGTCCACCGGGCCGGTCAGCCCGAGGTCGGTGATGTAGGCGGTGCCCTTCGGGAGGAGCCGCTCGTCCGCGGTCTGCACGTGGCGATGGGTGCCGACCACCGCGCTCACCCGCCCGTCGAGATGCCAGCCCATGGCCTGCGACTCGGAGGTGGCCTCGGCGTGCATGTCGACGATGATGAACGGCGTCTCCGCCCGCAGCTTCTCCAGCTCCTCGTCCGCCTTGCGGAAGGGGCAATCGAGCTGGGGGAGGAACACGCGGCCCATCAGGTTGAGCACCGCGACCTTGTGGGGCCCGGCCTTCACCACGATCGACCCCGCCCCCGGCGTGCCGGGCGGATAGTTGGCCGGGCGCAGGAGCAGGTTCTCCTTGTTGATGTACTCGATGATCTCCTTCTTGTCCCAGATGTGGTTGCCGGAGGTCATCACGTCCACGCCCTGCTCGAGGAAGGTCCGCGCGATGAGCGGGGTGACCCCGAAGCCGGAGGCGGAGTTCTCCACGTTGACCACCGCGAGATCCGCGTCGTGCTGCTTCTTGAGCTTGGGCAGCAGCATCTGGACCGCCCGCCGCCCCGGCTCCCCGAAGACGTCGCCCACGCAGATGACGGTGAGGGGCTTGGTCACCGCGCCACCTCCACCGCGCGGGTCTCGCGGATCACCACCACCTTGATGTGGCCGGGGTACTGCATCTCGGCCTCGATGCGCTTGGAGATGTCCTTGGCGAGCTGGTGCGCGTCCAGATCCGAGATCTGCTCGGCCCGCGTCATCACCCGCAGCTCGCGGCCGGCCTGGATCGCGTAGCAGAGGTCGACGCCCTTGTAGGAGAGCGCGATCTCTTCCAGCTTGGCCAGACGCTTGATGTAGCTCTCCAGGACGTCGCGCCGGGCGCCCGGCCGCGCGGCGGATATGCCGTCGGCGGCCTCGGTCAGCACCGCCTCGATGGTCTCGGCCTCGACGTTCTCGTGACCGCACAGCGCCGCGTTGATGACCTGCGGCGACTCGTTGTACTTGGTGAGCACCTGCAGCGACAGCTCCGGGTGGCTCCCCTCCTGCTCGTGGGTGAGCGCCTTGCCGATGTCGTGGAGCAGGCCCATGCGCTTGGCCAGCTGCACGTCGGCGCCGATCTCGGCCGCCATCATGCCGGCGAGCCACGCCACTTCCTTCGAGTGCTGGAGGCAGTTCTGGCCGTAGGAGGTGCGGAACTTCATGCGGCCCACCAGCTTGATCAGCTCGGGATGGAGCCCGTGCACGCCGACCTCGAAGCAGGCCTTGTCGCCTTCCTCGCGCAGGTGCTGCTCCATCTCCTTCTTGACCTTCTCCACCACTTCCTCGATGCGGGCGGGATGGATGCGCCCGTCCGCGATCAAGCGCTGGAGCGCGAGGCGCGCGATCTCCCGGCGATAGGGATCGTAGGCCGAGATCAGCACCGCCTCCGGCGTGTCGTCCACGATCAGGTCCACGCCGGTGAAGCCCTCCAGCGCCCGGATGTTGCGCCCCTCGCGGCCGATGATGCGGCCCTTCATGTCGTCGGAGGGCAGGTCCACGATGGACACCGCGGTCTCCACCGTGTAGTCGGGGGCGAGCCGCTGGATCGTGGTGGCCAGGACCTCCTTGGCCTTCATGTGCGCGGTCTCGCGCGCTTCCTCCTCGAGCCGCATGCCGAGGAGCTGCGCCTCGCGCCGGGACTCGACCTCGGCCTGCGCCAGGACCTGCCGCCGGGCCTCCTCCGCGGTGAGCCCGGCGATGGACTCGAGCTTGCGGCGCTGCTCCTCGACCGCGGAGCCGAGCCGGGCTTCCTTGTCGGCCAGGCCCCGCTCGCGCTCGCCGAGCGCGCGGTCGCGGCTCTGGACGTCGGTCTCCCGCCGGTCGAGCTGATCGAGCCGGCGCCCGAGCTGCTCCTCCTGCTGGACGACGCGGCGCTCCACTTCCTGGATCTCCCGCTGGCGGGCCCGGGATTCCTGATCGAGCTCGCCCCGGACCTTGAGGACCAGCTCCTTGGCCTCGAGGTCGGCGCTGCGGATCTTGGCCTCGGCCTCGCGGACCTTGGTGTCGGCCTCACGCACCTTGCCGTCGGCGTCGGCGCGCGCCTGGTCGACCAGGCGCTTGGCGTCCTCGAGGATGCGGGAGGCGCGCGTCTCGGCGTCGCCGAGCGTTCGCGCGGTGGCCGCGCGGGAGCCGAAGTATCCGACCAGTAAGGCGAGAACCGCCACCAGCGGAAGTAGCACCAGCCACGGCATAGAAATCATCGATCACTCCATCCCGGGACGAGGCCCGGTCCGGATCGTGTGCACTCGGGGTTGCGTGCGGCAAATAGCCGCTAAAGTTGACGAATTATAGGCCGCTCGAAAGCGGAATGTCAACGAACGCGGGAGTGCTACGGAAGTGCTACGCGATGGAGGGACGGCGGAAGGAAGATGCCCCACCTCTGCCGTGTGCCGACGGTGTTTCGAACCTGGTATGCACCAGGTGGGCGCCAAAATGGAGGGCTTCAGGCTTCCCCTCTTGGAGGGGCATGCGCACCACCCTCGTGAGCGGCTCCCAATCTTTAAACGAGGTTGAAACTTCCCCCCGGCATCACGAACAGTGCAGGGCCTCTCCTGTGTACCCCCGGCCCCATGGGTGGGTCAAGCGAATCGTTACTTCTCGGGCACCACCGCGTCGAGGAGTTGCCGCAGTGCGCCGAGGCGGGCGGTCACGTCCTTGTGGTCGACGTCCTGCTCCTTGCGCTCGTCGCGCAGGCGGAACAGCTCGTCGGTGATGTCGAGCGCGGTCAGGGCCAGGACCCGGACCGCGTCCTGCCCGGCCGCGTCGCCCCGGATCTCGCGAGCCCGCCGGTCGACGAAGGAGGCCAGCTGGCGCACGTAGTCGGGGCCGGCCTCGCTGCGGATCGGGTACTTCTGCCCCAGGATCTCGATGTCGACCCGCTGCTTCTCTGCCATGGCGTCCCCTTTTGCCTGCTGCCCTGTTGCCTATTGGATGTCGAGCCGGTCCAGCTCTTTCAGGATGCCGTCCACCTGGGACAGCACTTCCTTCCGCTCCTGGCGCAGGCTCGCCAGCTCGGCCCGATCCCCCTCCGCGGCCCCCAGCTTGGCCTCGAGGCCCACCACCTTGGCCTGCAGCGAATCGCGCTCCTTGCGCAGGCGCGTGATGGTCTCGGCCGCGCGCCGGACCGACTTCTCGAGCTGCTCCAGACGCTCCGTGAGCCCTTCCGCCATCCGCTCCTCCGTCATGCGCCGCGGACCTCGGCCCGGAACCGCTGGGCGACCTCGGCCACGATCAGCGAATGTACCTGGTTCACCTCGGCGTCGGTGAGGGTGCGGTCGGGCGCCTGGAACGTGAGGCTCCAGGCGAGACTGCGGCGACCCGCGCCGACCTGGCCGCCAGTGTACACGTCGAACAGGGTCACGCGGGTGAGCAGGGGCGCGTTCATCGCGCGGATCGCGGCCTCGACCTGACCCGCGGTCACCTCGGCGCTGACCACGATCGCGAGATCGCGCTGGACCGCGGGGAAGCGCGGGAGCGGCTCGTACCTCGACGCCGGCGGGTGGCTGCGCGGCCAGCGCGGTCACCGACAGCTCGGCCGCGAAGACCGCGCCCGGCAGGTCGAACGTCTCGCGGGCGGCGAGCGCCACCTCGCCGAACCAGCCGAGCTCGGTACCGCCCCGCACGAGGCGCGCGGCGCGCCCCGGCTCGAGGTAGGCGGGCGCCTGGTCGTCGGGCCAGAGCACGGCCTCCGCGTCGGTGACGCCGGCCGCGGCGAGGGCCGCCTCGGCCATGCCCTTCGCGTCGTAGACGTCGACCCGGTCGCGGCCGCCGGTGAACCAGGCCCGCGGGGCCCGGAGCCCGGTGAGCACGAGGCCGAGCCGCAGATCCTCGTGCGCGGGCCGATCACCGTCCTCGGGCCGGTGCGGCGCGAAGACGTTGCCGACCTCGAAGCACCGCGACGTCCGGCATCTGGCGATTGGCGTTGATGGCCAGGATCTCGAGCAGGCCGGGCAGCAGCGAGGGCCGCAGGATCGAGCGCTCCACCGAGAGCGGGTTCTGGAGCGCGATGAGCGCGTCCCGATCGCTCCAGCCCATCCGCTTGAGCCGATCCGGATCGAGAAAGGCCCACGTCACGCACTCGTAGAGGCCCGCCGCGTTCAGCGCCCGGCTCATCACGCGGGCGACCCGGAGCCCGGCGGGGCGCTTGACCGGGATGATCTCCCCGCCCCCGGCCAGGATCAGGGGGATCTTGTCGTAGCCCCAGATGCGGACGATCTCCTCGACCAGGTCGTCCTCCTGGTGGATGTCGCGCCGGAAGCTCGGCACCACCACCTGCAGCTCGTCGCCCGAGTCGTCCACCGCGAAGCCGAGCGCCTGGAGGATGCGCACCGCCTCCTCGCGCGACGGGCTCGCCCCGATGACGCGCTCGACGCGGGCCAGGCGGAGGCCGAGCCGCCGGTGCGGCCGCGGCTCCGGATAGGCGTCGAGCACCCCGCGCGCGACCGCGCCCCCGCCCAGCTCGGCCATGAGCTGCGCCGCGCGGCCCAGCACGTCGGGCGGCGCCTCGATGTCGCCGCCGCGCTCGAAGCGGTAGGCCGCGTCGGTGGACAGCGACAGGGCGCGCGCGGTGCGCCGGATCGATCCCGGGTCCCAGTAGGCCGCCTCGAGGAGCACCCGCGTGGTGGCCGCGGTCACCTCGCTGTCGGCGCCGCCCATCACGCCCCCGATGCCCACCGCGTGCTCGGGATCGCACACCAGCGCCATGTCGGGGCCGAGCGCGCGCTCCTGGCCGTCGAGGGTCTTGACGCGCTCGCCCGGCCGCGCCCGGCGCACCACCACCGTGTGCTGGGCGAGGGTGTCGAGGTCGAAGGCGTGGAGCGGCTGGCCCAGCTCCCACATGATGTAGTTGGTCACGTCGACCAGGTTGTTGATCGGGCGCAGGCCCACCGCGCGCAGCCGCTGGGCGAGCCAGGGCGGCGACGGCTTCACGGTGAGCCCGGTGATCACGCGGGCGCAGAAGCGCGGGCACAGGTCGGGGGCCTGCACGTCGACCGCGGCGAGCGTGGAGGCCTCCGGCTCGCTCTCGGCCGCGACCACGCGCGGGAAGCGGAACGGCGCGCCGGTGAGCGCCGCGACCTCGCGGGCCACCCCCACCACCGAGAGGGCGTCGGGGCGGTTGGGGGTGATCTCGACGTCGAGGATCCAGTCGTCGAGGCCCAGGTAGGTCGCGAGGTCCGCGCCCAGCGGGGCCTCGGCGGGCAGCACGAGGATGCCGCTGTGGTCCTCGCTCAGGCCCAGCTCCTTCTCCGAGCACAGGATGCCTTCCGAGACCACGCCGCGAATCTTGGCCGCCTTCACCTCGCCGAGGCCCGGCAGCCGCGCGCCGGGCGGCGCGAAGGCGGCGCGCAGGCCGGGGGCCGCGTTGGGGGCGCCGCAGACGACCTCGAAGCGCCGCTCGGGCAGCGCGACGCGCACGAGGCGATTCTGGTGGCCCGCCGCGCTCGTTCCGAGCTCGCGCTCGATGGCCTCGATCTCGCCCACCACCACGCCCGCGAGGCCCTCGACCACCGGGGTGATCTGCTCCACCCCGATCCCCGCGTTGGTGAGCCGGTCGGCGACCGCGCGCGCGTCGAGATCGGTCTCGACGAACTCCTTGAGCCAGCGGTAGGAGATCTTCATCGCCCGGGCAGGCCGCCGAACTGCTGGAGGAAGCGGAGATCGTTGTCGAAGAAGAGCCGGATGTCGTCGATCTCGTACTTGAGCAGGGCGACGCGATCGATCCCCATCCCGAAGGCCCAGCCGGTGACCTCTTCCGGGTCGTAGCCCACGTTGCGCAGCACGTTCGGGTGGACCATGCCCGAGCCCAGGATCTCGAGCCAGCCCGACTCCTTGCAGAACCGGCACCCGTCGCCGCCGCACTTGAAGCAGCGCACGTCGACCTCGGCGGACGGCTCGGTGAACGGGAAGAACGACGGGCGGAAGCGCACGGTGGACTTCGGCCCGAACATCTCGCGCGCGAAGAGCTGGAGCGTGGCCTTGAGATCGGCCATCGTGATGTGCTTGTCGACCGCGAGCCCCTCCACCTGGTGGAACATCGGCGAGTGGGTCGCGTCGAGGATGTCGCGCCGGTAGACCTTGCCGAGGCAGATGATCCGCACCGGCGGCCGCTGCGCCTTCATGGTGCGGATCTGCACCGGCGAGGTGTGGGTGCGCAGCAGCGTGTCCGCCGAGAGGTGAAACGTGTCCTGCATGTCACGCGCGGGATGGTCGGCCGGGAAGTTCAGCGCCGCGAAGTTGTAGTAGTCCGACTCGACCTCGGGGCCCTCCGCGACCGAGAAGCCGAGCCCCTCGAACACCTCGATGATCTCCTCGGTCACCCGGGTGAGCGGATGGACCGGGCCGGGCAGCGGACGGCGCCCGGGCAGGGTGAGGTCGGGGCGATCCGCCGCGAGGGTGCGGCGGTGCTCCTCCGCCTTCAGGCCCTCGAGGCGGGCCGCGATCGCGGCCTCGACGCTGGCCTTGGCCCGGTTGGTCTCCTCGCCCACCCGGGGCCGCTCCGCGGCCGGGATGGCCCCGAGGGAGCGGAGCAGAGTGGTGAGCTGGCCGGCGCGCCCCAGCATGCGGACGCGCACCTGCTCGAGGTCGGACGTGGAGCGGGCCCCGGCGACCTCCGCCAGGGCCCGCTCGAGGACCTCCTGGACCCGCGGGTCCCCCGCCACGCTCAGGCGCGCGGGGCGCGAGCCGTCTCGGCCAGCTTGGCGAAGGCCGTCGGATCGGACACCGCGAGCTCGGCGAGGATCTTGCGATCGAGCGCGATGCCCGCCTTCTTGAGCCCGGCGATGAAGGTGGAGTACGAGAGCCCCATCTGACGGCAGGCCGCGTTCACCCGGATGATCCACAGCGAGCGCGCGCGGCGCTTCTTCTGCTTGCGCCCCCGATACGCGAAGGCGCCCGCGCGGAGCACCGTCTCCGCGGCCGGGCGGTAGAGCTTGCGCCGCCCGCCGAAGTACCCCTTCGCCTGCTTGAGAATCTTCTTCCTGCGCTGGCGGGTCTTGGCCCCACCTTTTGCCCGTGGCATGACTGACTCCCTGTTGTTAGAGGTACGGAACCAGTCTCTTCAGGCGGGGCTGGTCCGCCGCGGAGATCATCTGGGGCTTCCGGAGGTGGCGCTTCCGCTTCGGGCTCTTGAGCTCGAGCGTGATGCTGCTTCCATCCGCTGGCCCGCTTGAGCTTGCCGGAGGCGGTCGCCTTCAGCCGCTTGGCCGCCGCCCGCTTGGTCTTCATCTTCGGCATACGTCGTCCCTTCTAGTGGGGTTTCGGCGAGAGGATCATGCTGAGCATGCGGCCCTCCATCCGGGGGTGGTTCTCGATGACCGCGATGTCCTGCATGCCCTCCACCATCTTGTTGAGCATCTTCCAGCCGAGCTCGGTGTGCGCCATCTCGCGCCCCTTGAAGCGTACCGTGACCTTGGCCTTGTTGCCCTCTTCCAGGAAGCGCCGCACGTGCTTGGCCTTGAAGTCGAAGTCGTGGGTGTCGGTCTTGGGCCCCAGCTTGACCTCTTTCACCTGGATGATCGTCTGCTTCTTGCGCGCGTCCTTCTGCCGCCGCGCCTGCATGTACTTGAACTTGCCGAAGTCCATGATCCGGCAGACCGGAGGCTGGGCCTCCGCCGCCACCTCGACCAGGTCCATGTCCCGCTGGCGCGCGAGATCCAGGGCCTGCTGGATCGGCAGGATCCCGAGCTGCTCGCCGTCGGCGCTCACCACTCGCACTTCCCTCACCCGAATGCCTTCATTGATCCGGATGTCTTTTGACTGGATGGCGCGCGCTCCTTCGGTTCTGGGGCCGGCTCAGCCGGCGCGGCCCACGGTGAGGGTGGCGGAACGGCTAGAGATCTCGGCGGTGAGCTCGGCCACGATGCGCTCCACCGGCACCGCGCCCACGTCCTCGCCCGTCCGTCGGCGCAGGCTCGCGGCGCCGCTCTGGGCCTCCCGCTCCCCCACGACCAGCATGTAGGGCACCTTGCGAACCTGGGCGTCGCGGATGCGATAGCCCAGCTTCTCGTTGCGGTCGTCGAGCTCGGCGCGGATGCGCGCGGCCCGCAGCGCCGCGAACACCTTGCGGCCGTACTCGCCGTGCTTCTCGCTGATCGGGAGCACCCGCGCCTGAATGGGAGCCAGCCATGTCGGGAAAGCGCCGGCAAAGTGCTCGGTGAGGATCGCCACGAACCGCTCGTAGGAGCCGAAGATCGCGCGGTGGATCACCACCGGGCGCTTGGCCTGGCCGTCGGTGTCGATGTACTCGCACTGCATGCGCTCGGGCAGCATCGTGAGATCGACCTGGATGGTGGCGAGCTGCCACTGGCGGCCCAGCGCGTCCTCCACGTCGATGTCGATCTTGGGCCCGTAGAAGGCGCCGCCGCCCTTGTCCAGATCGGAGACGAGGTTGTTCGCGCGCAGAGCCTGGTGGAGCGCGTCCTCCGCCTGGTCCCACTGCTGCTCGGTCCCGAGCTTGTCGGGCGGCCGCGTGGCGAGCCGGTACGAGGGCTGCAGGTTGAAGGTGGCGTACCACTCGCGCACCAGCTGGAGGAGGTCCGTGATCTCGGACTGGACCTGTTCCGGCCGGCAGTAGAGGTGCGCGTCGTCCTGGGTGAACTGGCGCACCCGCACCAGCCCGGACAGCGCGCCGGAGCGCTCGTTGCGGTGGTCGCGCCCCATCTCCGAGTAGCGGATGGGGAGGTCCCGGTAGGAGCGGAGCGCCCGCTTGTAGACGAGGGCCGACTCCGGGCAGTTCATGGGCTTGAGGCTGAAGACCTCGTCCTCGACCTCGAACTTGAACATGTTGTCCTGGTAGAGGTCCCAGTGCCCGGACTGCTCCCACAGCTTCTTGTTCACCAGCAGCGGGGTGGCGATCTCCTGGTAGCCGCGCGCGTCGAGCGACTCGCGCGCGAACTTCTCGAGCTCGCGCACCAGGACCATGCCGCCCGGCAGCCAGAACGGCGCCCCGGGCGCGATGTCGAAGAAGTCGAACAGGTCGAGCTCGCGCCCGAGCTTGCGGTGGTCGCGCTTCTTCGCCTCCTCGAGGCGCCAGAGGTGCTTGTCGAGCTCCTCCTGGGTGAGCCAGGCGGTCCCGTAGATCCGCTGCAGCATCGGGTTCTTCTCGTCCCCGCGCCAGTAGGCGCCGGAGGCCGAGAGGAGCTTGAAGGCCTTGAGCTGGCCGGTCGACGCCACGTGCGGGCCGCGGCAGAGGTCGAGGAAGTCGCCCTGGCGATAGATCGAGACGGTGGGCACCGAGAGCCCTCGCAGGATCTCCACCTTGAACGGCTCGCCCCGCTCCTCGAAGAACGCGATGGCCCGGTCTCGCGGCATCTCCTCGCGCGTGAACGGGTAGTCGGCCTTGACGATCTCGCGCATGGTGTCCTCGATGCGCGCGAGATCCTCGGGCGTGAACGGCTCCGCCTTCAGGAAGTCGTAGTAGAAGCCGTCCTCGATCGCGGGTCCGATGGCGACCTTCACCTGGGGAAAGAGCCGCTTCACCGCCTGCGCCATCACGTGCGAGGTGGAGTGGCGGAGCGTGGGCAAGGGCTCGGGGTCGCAGTCGAACTCCCCCGCCAGGTTCAGGTGCCGGGCCTCTTCAGCGTCCGCCATGTTCTCCCTGTCTCAGAAAACAACAAAGCATCACAGGGCTGCGCCCGGTGATGCTCGCAACTCCCTCGCTCAACTCACGCTCGACCGGCAAACGATGCGCACCCCCAGGTAGCCGACTCACTCCACATCAGGAATTGGTAGGCTCGGGCGGTTTCGAACCGCCGACCTCTACCGTGTCAAGGTAGCGCTCTCCCACTGAGCTACGAGCCTAGGTTCCCGAAAGCATTGAATACACTACCGGAGCCCCCAATCCCCGTCAAGGGGAGCGGCCCGCGACGAGCCCGTCCAGGATCGTCTCGATGAGACCGGGGCCGTCCTCCGGGCCCAGGAGCACCCGGCCGGCGGCCAGCATCGGGTAGCCGTCCTGGCCGCGGGCCAGGTAATCGAGGGTGGCGACCCGGTACAGCCCGCCCGGATCGAGCGGCCGGCCGCCCACCGTGATCGGGCCGACCCGGCGGCCGGCGGGCTGGGCCGGGTCGACCGGGAACGCCAGCCCGGCGGTCTGGAGGAAATGGCCGGTGGGCCGCGGCAGCTGGTCGACCGAGCGCTCGAGCGCGGCCCGGAGGGCCTCACCCGTCAGCTCCAGCAGGACCACGGTGTTGGTGAAGGGCAGCAGCCCCCGGATGTCGCGCTTGGTGATCGGCCCGGGCGGAATCACCCGGTTGCCCCGGATGGCGCCGCTGTTGAGCAGCCCCACCTGGGCCCCGACCCGCTCCCGCATCAGCTCCGCGAAGAATCGCCCGAGCGGCGTCTCCTCCCGGCGGACGAGGCTCTCCCGCGCGTCGAGCGCGACGGGGGTGCGGCCCACCGTCGTGTCGAGCTCCCGGGCGAGCAGCGCGGCCTGGCGGCGCACGAGGTCGGCCACGTCCGGGGCCTCGGCGAGCCGCTCGTCGACCGGGATCAGGCGCTGGCGCCGGCTGAGCACCGCGCCGCAGCGCAGCTCGTACTCGACCTGGCCGACGTTGACCGCGTCCGAGCCGGCCTTGACGATGACCGCGCGGCCCTCCTCGAGGAGCATCGGATCGTGATCGTGCCCGCCCAGGATCGCGTCGATCGGGAGCGCCGCGACCAGCGCGCGGTCCTGCGCGACCGGCAGGTGGGTCACCGCCACCGCCAGGTCGACCGCGCCGAGGGCGGCGAGCGCGCCGCGCGCCGCCTCGAGCGGATCGTCGAAGCGCACCCCGGGCCCGCCGTTGGAGGTCCGGGCCGCGTCGGGCGTGGTGAGGCCGATCACTCCCACCCGCGCTCCGTCGAAGTCGCGACGCAGCCACGGGCGGGCGCCCCCGAGCGGCCGGCCGGTCGCGCGGTCGAGGACGTTGGTGGCGAGCCACGGGAAGCGCGACTCGCCGATGCGCTCGGCCAGCACCGCGGGGCCGAAATCGAACTCGTGGTTGCCGAAGGCGGCGACGCCGAGCCCGAGCGCGTTCCAGCCCTCGATCATCTGCGCCCCGCGGCGCAGGGTCGAGAGCAGCGACGGCGACAGGGTGTCACCCGCCAGCGCGAAGAGCGTGTTCGGCGTCTCGCGCTCGAGGGCCCGCACGAGCGTGGCCACGCGCGCGAGGCCGCCCCGGCCCGCGACCGGCTCGAGCACGTAGACGTCGTTCACCGAGAGGAGCTGGACGCGCACCGGCGGCCGGTCCGCGCAGCGCGTCTCGGCGCACCCCGCGACGATCGGCAGCAGGAGAAGCCATCCCGCGAGCGAGCGAAAGGGCAGGATCGTCTACCGGAGGAACTGGTTCACGAGACCGCTCACGATCTGGTACCGGAACTGGCCGTTGATCGCGAGCGTGTGCTTGGCGATGTCGTCGGGCACCGGCGGGAACGGCTGCGCCAGCTTCACCGCGGTCAGCGCCGCGTCGTCGAGGATCCGGGTGCCGGAGGAGTCCCGCAGCTCGATGAACTCGAGCCGCCCGTCCTTGGCGATGTGGAACTCGATGACCAGCTCGCCCTCGATGTTCCGCTCGCCGGCCTGGCGCGGGTACACCCAGTTCGCCTTGATCCGCTCGCGGACCTTGTTGAAGTAGTCCTGGTACTTCGGCTCCGGTGTGTCGAGCGGGATCGGCTGCCCTTCGACCCCACCGCGCCCGCCGCCCTGCACGCCGCCTCCCCCGCCCGGCTGGCGCCAGATGCTGGTCGGCGGCCGGGCGACCGCGACCTGCGGCGACTGGCTCGGGGCCGGCGCGGACTCGCTGGGCGTCGCTTGCGACTGGCGGCGTTTCGGGCGCCGGGCGGCTGGGCTCCGTCGTCTTCACCATCGCCTCCGGCGCGGGCGGCTCGGTGCGCGCGACCCGCGGCGGCGACGGCGGCGTCGGGCGCGGCGCGGGCGCGCGCGGAGCCTCGCGAACGCGCGGGGCCGGGGCGGCCTTGGCGGCGGGGGGCGAGGGTTGCTCCCGCGACTCGGGTGGGGACACCGGCTGCGATGGATTGCCCCGCGGCGCTCTCTCTTCCGGCCTCTCGGGCGCGATGTCGACGAGCAGGGGCTCGCCGCGCTTGACGTAGGTGGGGGACTGCAAGAAACCCGGGATCGTGATGAACGGCAGGAAGAAGAGCAGGTGAAAGAGGGCCGACGTGACGATGGCGAGGATCAGGGTGCGCTTCGCACGATCCCGCGGAAGCCTGGTCCGGATCCACCGTAGCAGGCGCTTCACGGGAGCAATTATGGCACGCCGTCCCAGCCATCGCCGGGTGGCCCCGAACTCCCCGGTCTCACGCACCTTCTGACGAAATGTGTCCGTCTGGTGACACCCAGCGGCCCCCGGCCGCTTACGCTTGGCGTGTCACGCCGTATTTATCAACCATTTCAATATCTTGTAGCCTGGAGGCACTTGGCACGGCACTGGAAGGCACTTGGCGCCCAACATCATGCGAACCCTGGCGAAAGTTCTCGTCGCCTTCGCCGGCCTGCTCCTCGCGGCCGGGCCCGCCCACGGGCAGTCGGCCCCGCTCGCCTTCGGCGTGCTCAATCAGCAGAGCCCGGCGCTCACCGCGGAGCGGTGGAATCCGATCCTGCACTACGTGAGCACGGCCGCCGGCATCCCGCTCCAGCTCCGGATGGGCCGCACCGTCCAGGAGACGGACGCGATGATGGGACGGGGCGACTTCGACTTCGTGTTCACCAACCACAACTTCCAGTCCGACTTCGACGCGGTGCCGTTCAAGGTCCTGGCTCGCTGGGCGGGCGAGCCCATCCGCGCGGTGATCGCGGTGCCCGCCGACAGCCCCATCCACCACCTGAACGAGCTCGGCGGCAAGCGCGTGTCCTTCCCCTCCTCCGACGCGTTCGCGGCCTACGCGGTGCCGCTCGTCGCGCTCAAGCGCGCGGGGGTCCAGGTCGAGGAGGTCTTCGGCGGCAATCAGGAAGGCACGCTCGCGCAGCTCAAGGCCAAGCGGGTCGAGGCGGCCGCGGTCAACTCGCGCTTCCTCGCCCAGTACGCCGAGCGCGAGCACGTGGAGTTCCGCGAGATCTACGTCTCGGAGGGCTTCCCGGACCTCGCGGTCATCGCCCATCCCCGGGTGCCCGCCGCCACCGTCGAGCGGGTGCGGCGCGCGCTGCTCGGCATGGCCGCCGACCCCGCCGCGGCGCCGATCCTGACCCAGACCAAGTCCAAGGGCTTCGAGCCGGCGACCGATCGCGACTACGAGGGCGTGCGCCGCATCTACCGCTTGATCGGGCAGTGAGGAACAGCCTCCGGACCCTGCTCCTCGGACTCAGCTCGGTGGCCATCGTCAGCGTCACCCTGGGCGGCCTCGCGGTCAACCTGCGTGAGCGCAGCACCGCGGCCCAGGTGCGCCTCGCCGAGCAGACCGAGCGGCTCGCCGTCGCCGCGGCCCCGCTGCTGCTCGATTCGCTGGTGCTGGGCGATCTCGCGCGCGCCGAGCAGACCGTGCGCAATCTCAACACCGATCTGGTGTGGAGCCAGGTCCGCCTCTACGAGAGCGACGGGCGACGGGTCATCTTCGACGCGTCCCCCCAGAAGGTCCGTCGGTCCCACGCCCCGCGCTGGCTGAAGCAGCTCGTGCCGGTGACGCTCGCGGAGCACCGGGTCGGCATCGTCGCGCCCCCGGTGACCTACGGGGTGCTGGCGGTGACCCCCTCGGTGGAGAGCCTCGAGAACGAGCTGTGGACCGAGGTCCGCACCATGATCGCGGTGACCGGGGTGCTCCTGGTGACCCTCCTCGGCCTCACCCACGTGATCCTGGTGGTGGGCCTGCGTCCGGTACGGGCCCTCGCCGTGAGCGCGACGCGTCTCGGGCACGGCGACCTGACCGCGCGGATGCCGGAGACCAAGCTGAGCGAGATGCGGCCCACCGTCCGCGCCTTCAACTCGATGGCGGCCAGCCTCGAGCAGGCGCTGCACGAGGCCCGCACTCGCCAGACGCGACTCGAGAGCCTGGTCGAGATCAGCGGCGAGCTGTCCCGGATGCAGCCGCTCGACTCCCTCCTGGGGCGGATCGCGGAGGCGTGCGGGCGCATCGTGAAGACCGACTGGGTGGGCTTCCGGCTCGTGGACGGCGACGAGCTCGTGGTGGCGGGCACGCTCGACGTGGGCTCGGACATGCCGGTGCGACCCCGCCTGAAGATCGGCGAGAGCCTGGCCGGGCAGGTCGCGGCCACCGGCCGCCCGCTGCTCCTGCGCGACCCGGCCAGCCATCCCAGCATGCTGCCCGAGCACTCGGCGGCGATGCGGCGGCTGGGCTACCAGGGACTCCTCACCGTCCCGGCCCGGATCGGGGATCGGGTCGTCGGCGTGCTCAGCTTCCTGACCCGCCGGGAGGAGGGCTTCACCACCGAGGACCTCGCCATCGCGAGCGCCTTCGCGTCGCACGCGGCGATCGCGCTCGAGAACAGCCGCCTGCTCCACGAGTCCCGGCGGGCGTACGAGGAGCTGGAGCACACCCAGGGCCAGCTCGAGCAGGCCCAGAAGATGGACGCGATCGGCCGGCTCGCGGGCGGGGTCGCGCACGACTTCAACAACCTCCTGACCGTCATCCTCGGGCGCACCGACATCCTGCTCCACCAGCTGAAGGCGGAGGATCCCCTGCGGCGCGGCATCCAGCTGATCCAGCGCACCGCCGGCCGCGCCGCCGAGCTGACCAAGCAGCTCCTCGCGTTCAGCCGCAAGCAGGTGCTCGAGGCGGTCGTCCTCGACCTCGGCACGGTGACCGTCGACATGAAGGAGATGCTCGCGCGCCTCATCGGCGAGGACATCGCGCTCGTGACCAACAACGCGGCCGGCCTCGGCCACGTGAAGGCCGACCGCGGGCAGATCGAGCAGGTGGTGATGAACCTGGCGATCAACGCGCGCGACGCCATGCCCAAGGGCGGCCACCTCATCGTGGAGACCGAGAACGTCGACCTCGACGCGGAGTACGTGCGCCGCAACATGGGCGCGCGCCCGGGCCCGCACGTGATGCTCGCGGTGACCGACAGCGGAGTGGGCATCTCCCGCGAGCACCAGCGCCACATCTTCGAGCCGTTCTTCACCACCAAGGAGCAGGGCAAGGGCACCGGGCTCGGGCTGGCCACCGTCTACGGCATCGTCAAGCAGAGCGGGGGCTACATCGAGGTCGACAGCGAGCCCGGCCGCGGCACCACGTTCCGCATCTACCTGCCGCGCGTCGACGCGGCGGCGCCGGCCGCGGACCGGTCGATCCGCTCCGACGCGCCGGCCGGCGGCACCGAGACCATCCTGCTCGTCGAGGACGAGGAGGGTGTGCGGGAGCTCGCCCGCGACATCCTGCGATCCAGCGGCTACACCGTGATCGAGGCGCGCAACGGGGCCGAGGCCCTGCTCCTCTGCGAGCGCCACCAGGGCCCGCTCGATCTCCTGCTCACCGACGTGGTCATGCCCCGCATGAGCGGGCGCGAGCTCGCCGAGCGCCTGGGCCCGCTGCGCCCCGACCTGAGCGTGCTGTACATGTCGGGCTACACCGACGACGCGGTCATCCGCCACGGCGTCCTCGGCGCCGACACCGCGTTTCTGCAGAAGCCGTTCACGCCGGTGGCCCTGGTCCAGCGCGTCCGCGAGACGCTCGACCTGGCCCGGCGCGAGCCGGCCCCCGTCGCCTGACCGTCTAGAGCCCGCGCCCCACCGCTTCCGCCACCGGCCGCAGCTCGCGCATGAGCTGGGCGAACTTCGAGGGCTTGAGCGACTGGGGCCCGTCCGACAGCGCCTCCTCCGGCCGCGGGTGCACCTCGATGATCAGCCCGTCCGCCCCGCACGCCACCGCCCCCTTGGCCATCGGGGCGACCAGGTCCCAGTGCCCGGTCCCGTGCGAGGGATCCACCACGACCGGGAGGTGGCAGAGCTTCTTCAGCACCGGCACCGCGTTGAGGTCGAGCGTGAAGCGGGTGGCGGTCTCGAAGGTGCGGATGCCGCGCTCGCAGAGGATCACGTTCGGATTGCCGGCGGAGAGGATGTACTCGGCGGAGAGCAGGAACTCCTGGATGCTGGTGGCCATGCCGCGCTTGAGCAGCACCGGCTTGCCGATCTCCCCCACCCGGCGCAGCAGGGTGAAGTTCTGGATGTTCCGCGCCCCGATCTGGAGGATGTCGCTGTACTCCGCCACCACCTCCACGCTCTCCGTCTCGAGGACCTCGGTGACCACCGGCAGCCCGGTGCGCTTGCGCGCCTCCGCGAGGTAGCGCAGCCCCTCCTCCTTCAGGCCCTGGAAGGCGTAGGGCGAGGTGCGCGGCTTGTAGGCGCCGCCCCGCAGGACCTTGGCGCCGGATCCCTTGACCGCGTCGGCCACCTCGAGCACCTGCGCCTGCGACTCCACCGAGCAGGGCCCCGCCATCACCACCACGTCGCGGCCGCCCACCGTGACCCCGTTGATGCGCACCTCGGTCGAGTCCCGGCGCACCTCGCGGCTGGCCAGCTTGAACGGCTGCTGCACCGGCATGACCGACTCGACCGTCTCCATCGCTTCGAGGAGGCGCAGGTCGGGCCGGCCCCGCTCCTCGCCCACCGCGGCGACGATGGTCTTGAACTCGCCGCGGATCACGTGCGGGCCGTAGCCCATCTCGGTGATGCGGCGACACACCTCGTCCACGTCGGCGTCGTTGATCCCGGACTTGAGCACGATGATCATAGGGTCCTCCCCAGCACCTGGGCCAGCGGCCGGAGCTCGGCCATGAGCTGCGCGAACTTGTTCGGCTTGAGCGACTGCGGGCCGTCGGACAGCGCCTCGGCCGGGTTGTTGTGCACCTCGATGATGAGGCCGTCGGCTCCCGCCGCGAGGCCGGCCTTGGCCATGGCCGAGACGTACTCCCAGTGCCCGGTGCCGTGGCTCGGGTCCACGAAGATCGGCAGGTGGGAGAGCTTCTTCACCACCGGGATCGCGTTGAGGTCGAGGGTGTAGCGGGTGGAGGTCTCGAAGGTGCGGATGCCCCGCTCGCAGAGGATCACGTTCGGGTTCCCGCCCGCCAGCACGTACTCGGCGGAGAGCAGCCACTCCTGGATCGAGGTCGACATGCCCCGCTTGAGCAGCACCGGCTTGCCGCACTCGGCCACCCGCTTGAGCAGGGAGAAGTTCTGCACGTTGCGGGCCCCGATCTGGAGGATGTCCGCGTGCTCGGCCACCACCTCGACCTTGTCCGGCTCCATGACCTCGGTCACCACCGGCAGGCCGGTGCGCTTGCTCGCCTCCCGCAGCAGGGTGAGGCCGTCCTCCTCGAGCCCCTGGAAGGCGTAGGGCGACGTGCGCGGCTTGAAGGCACCGCCCCGGAGCACGTGCGCGCCGGCGGTCTTGACGCTCTCCGCCACCGCGTTGAGCTGGGGCTGAGACTCCACGGAGCACGGCCCGGCCATCACCACGATCTGGTCGCCGCCAACCGGGACCCCGTGGACCTTGAACTGGGTGTTGTCGGGATGGGCCTCCCGGCTCGCGAGCTTGAAGGGCTGGAGGATCCGCACCACGTTCTCCACCGAGTCGAGCGACTGCAGCGCGAGGAGCTGCTCCTTGGCCCGGTCGTCGCCGACGATCCCGATGATGGTGCGCACTTCCCCGCGGGAGAGGTGGGTCTTGAACCCGAGCTCCCGCACCCGACGTGAGACGTCCTCGATGTCGGCCTCGCTCGATCCCGGCTTCAGCACGATGATCATGTGTGCGCCCCCTTTTGCCTCTCGTCGTCCGTTTGTGGTGCTTGTTGCTGCCGTTTAGTTCTTCAAGCTTTTCAGCTGCGGGGGCCCCGACATGGCCCCCGTCTAGTTCTTCAAGCTTTTCAGCTGCGGGGGCCCCGAAATGGCCCCCGCACTCCCCCCGGCCGCGGACACCCGTTGGTGTGGGCGCGGCGCGCAAAAACAAAAACGCCGCGGGTTGGTTGCCCGCGGCGTCTATCGTGCTTGGCCACGGGCTGGTTCGTCGCCCGTGGCTCCTTGCGATCAGCTCATGGGAGCCAGGCGGCGACGTTGGGAAAGTAAAAATACGACCGCCACGCTCCGTGGCTGCTGGTCGTCGTTCCCATCGTGCTCACCGGCTCGATTCCCTCCAGGATCAAAGTGGGGCGAGTCTACGGGCCCGGCTTGTCCCTGTCAAGCCCCCCGTTGGCCCCGTTCGCCCCGTTCGCCCGGGCCGCGTTCCGCCCGTGGAACCAGGTCACGATGCGGTGACGGTAGTAGTAGAGCGGCAAGGCCGCCGCCACCGCGACGGCCGAGACCAGGATCACCTGCATGTAGTCGCCGGCCGCGGTATGCGCCCCCTGGGCGGAGAGCACCCAGGTGCCCGGGATCCGGCCGAGACCCGAGACGACGGCGAAGACCCAGAGGGGCATCGGGCTGATCCCGAAGAGGTAGCAGACGATGTCCTTCGGCAGGCCGGGGATCAGGTAGACGATGAAGCAGAGCACCGCCCCCTCGGCCTCCACGATGAACCCGAGCCGGTTCCACGTCTCGGCGCTCACCAGATTCTTCACGTAGTGCGCCCCGAGCCACCGTCCGATCCAGAAGGCCGCCACCGAGCCCAGCGTGAGACCGATGGTCGAGTAGAAGAGTCCCAACCACTGGCCGAAGAGGTAGCCGCCGAGGATGCCGGTGGCCTCGCCGGGGATGGGCGAGATGACGACCTGCAGTGCCTGGAGCAGGATGAAGATGACAGGGGCGAGGACGCCCCACTCCCGCAGGGTGCGCTTGAGAAAGAGCTTGTCGACGTAGAGCCGGACGAGGAACTGGTAGACGGGCGCGTTCGTCCAGACCAGCCACACGCAGTAGGCCACGATGAGCCCGGTCACCCCGGCCACGATCGCCCACCGGGTGCGGGTGCTCATCCCACCCGGCCCCCGTGACGCGGCATCGGCCCTGACGCCTCGCTCGTCACCGCATGAGCCTCAGCTGGCCGCGGCCACCCCGGAAGGATCCGGTCGCCCGAACCATCCGTAGCGGGGCCACCAGCCGGACAGGAAGGGCCACGTCGCGGCGATCTGGGTGACCATCGCGAACCAGCGAGTCGGAGTGTGGGCGGCCATCGCCTGCGCGAACCGGAGCACGCGATACGGGCGGCGGTAGCGGGCGACCAGCCGGCGATAGCGCTCGAGCCCCGCCTCGAGCGGCAGCGCGCCGTCGAGGACCTGCTGCACGATGCGGCCGCACTCGCCGCCGAAGTAGAGCGCGGGCCGGATGCCCTCCGCGGTCAGCGGCAGGCACTGGCCGGCCGCGTCGCCGACCGCGAACACCTGGTCGACGGTGGGGCGGAGCAGCCGGTTGGGAAAGTAGGTGCCGTGGTACGAGCCCGCCGACATTCCGTGGTCACGCAGTAAGCGCTCGAGCGCGGGCTTGAGCTTGGAGCGGCCCACGTACGACCCCAGGCCGATCAGGCTCCCGCTCCCCACCGGAAAGATCCAGCCGAGTCCCTGGGGGATGAGCCGGCGGTCCAGCAGGAAGGTCAGCCCCTCGTCCTGCAAGGGGGTGTGGGTCTCGAGACCGAAGGAGTGGTGGCGCGAGCGGGGCTCCGTCTCACCGCCGCCGGTGATCGCGCGGCGCCAGCCCGAGCAGTCGACGATCACCCGCGCGGTGAAGCGGCCTTCCCCGGTCATCACCGCCCCGTCCTGAATCCCCGACACCGAGGTGCGCAAAAATCGCACGCGGCACTGGGCGAGCAGTCCCTGGCAGAAGGCGCGGTAGTCGAAGGTGCAGAAGGGCACCGACGAGAGATCGTACCGGACGGTGCGGGTCGGGGTCCGGATCAGGAGCCGGTCGTGGACCTGGAGGACGCTCTCGGAGACCCCGAGCGTCTCGGGCACCCAGAGAGGGGTGCCGCAGGCGGACGTCTGCACCGTGCCGACCTCGTTCCGATCCAGGAGGAGCACTTCACCCCGGAGCTGGCGGGCGACGGCGAGGCCCCCGAAGCTGGCCCCCACCACGATGGCGTCGTAATCTCGGGCGGGCATTTTCAGGCACAGCATACCCGAAAGGCGGAGCAAATGAACGGGTCACGTCCCCGGCGACGCCGGCCCGCGCCGTCGGGCCGCCGCTTCGCGCAGCGTGCCCAGCACGCCGCGCGGGAAGAAGAACACCACCAGCACGAACAGGATGCCGAAGTAGAGGAGCCAGCGCTCGGACAGACGCTGCAGGATCTCCGAGCCCGCGAACAGCGAGCCGCCCAGCCCGCGCAGGTTCGGCAGCAAGGTGCGCGCGGTCAAGAGGATCGCGGCGCCCACGACGCCGCCGTAAAGCGTCCCGATGCCCCCGATGATCACCATCAGGAGCACGTCGAGCATGATCGGGATGCCGAGCGCCGACTCCGGATTCACGTAGCGCACCCACATCACGTAGCCGCCTCCGAGCACGGTCGCGACCACGCTGCCGAACGACGTGGCCACGAGCTGGAAGACGAAGGTGCGGTAGCCGAGGGCCTCCGCGCGCAGCTCGTTGTCGCGGATCGCCTGGAGCGTGCGGCCGAGCGGAGAGTGCACGAAGCGGCTCATCAGCAGGAAGAGCCCGAGACACATCGCGAGCAGCGTGTAGTAGGTGACGAGGCGGCCGGACAGCCCGAGCGCGCCCGGCGCGCCCGCCGCGAAGACGCCGGGCAGCTTCGGGGAGAGTCCGTCCTCCCCGCCGGTGAGCGCGCCCCACTGGACCGCGAGGATGAGCGCGAACTCGGCGAAGGCCAGGGTGATCATCGCGAAGAAGAGCGCCTTGACCCGGAGGGAGAAGGCCCCCACCGCGGCCGCCACCACCGCGGACACCGCGACGCCGGCCAGGAACCCGAGCAGGAGATGGCCGTAGGTGGGCGCGCCCAGGCGGCCCACCGCGAGCGCCACCGCGTAGGCTCCGAAGCCGAAGAACATCGCGTGGCCGAAGGAAACGATGCCGGTGTAGCCGATCACCACGTCGTAGCTCGCGGCGAGCGCGCCGAAGAGCGCGATCTTCACCGCCAGGTCGAGCACCTGGAAGGACGGGCCCGCGGCCGGGAGCAGCACCCACACCAGGACCACCGCCAGGCGCAGGTAGAGCGTGGGCGCGCGCCAGCGCTCGCGGCGCGCCGCCGCGCGGGCGGCCTGCACCGGGGTGAGCGCGTCCGCGCTCACTTGCCGGCTCCGTAGAGCCCGGTGGGGCGCACGAGCAGCACCAGCACCATGATACCCATCGTCACGCCGATGGCGGCCTTGGGCACCAGGAACGCGACGTAGTTGTAGGCGAGGCCCACCAGCAGCGCGCCGACCAGCGAGCCGGTGACGCTGCCGAGGCCGCCGATGATCACCACGATGAACGCGAAGATGAGCTGCTCGCCGCCCATCGAGGGGCGGATCGACTGGCTGAACATGCCCCACATGAGCCCGCCCAGCCCCGCGAGCCCGGAGCCGGCCGCGAACACCGCGGTGAAGTAGCGGTGGATGTCGTGGCCCATCACCTGCACCATCTCCCGGTTCTCGACCCCGGCGCGCACGATCAGTCCCACCCGGGTGCGGGTGAGCACCCACTGCATGGAGCCGTAGACGAGCAGGCCGAGCCCGATCGCGATCGCGGGGAAGCGGAGCACCACCACGTCGGCCACGTCCCACGAGCCCTGGAAGGTGGCGGGCACCGGCATCACCTGGTCGTTCGGTCCCCACGCGACGCGGATCAGCTCCTCGAGCACGATGGTGGCCCCCAGCGTGATCAGGATCTGGAAGAGGTGCTGCCCGTAGACCGGCCGCACGATCACCCGCTCCAGCGCGACGCCGAGGATGAAGGCCACCGCCACCGCGGCGGCCACCGCGAGCAGGAGCAGGCCCGCGTTCAGCCAGATCGACGGGGAGGCGGCCCAGCCCCAGCGCCCGTTGATCGCCACCGCCACCGTGAAGCCGGCGTAGGCGCCCCAGGAGAAGAGCGCGCCGTGGGCGAAGTTGAGCACGTCCATGAGGCCGAAGATCAGGGTGAGTCCGGAGGCCACCAGGAAGATCAGCATGCCCATCGCGAGCCCGGCCACCGTGAGGGTGAGCCACGCCCGCGGCTCGATGGCCCCGAGCGGCAGCAGCAGGAGCAGCGCCGCGCCGACCGCGAGGGGAAGGACGCGCCTCATACCCCGGGCCTCATACCCCCGGCCTCATACCCCGAGGTACTTCTGCTTGAGGGCGCGATCCGCGGCCAGCGCGGCCATCGATCCCGCGTAGACGGTGCGGCCGTCGTCCATCACGTAGCAGTCGTCGCCGAGCCGGCTCGCCATCGCGAAGTTCTGCTCCACCAGCACCACGGTGGTCTCCCGCTTCATGGCCTCGAGCGCCGCGATCAGGTGCTCGATCACGATGGGCGCGAGGCCCTTGGACGGCTCGTCGATCAGGAGCAGCCGGGTCGGGTTGACGAGCGCCCGCCCGATGGCGAGCATCTGCTTCTGGCCACCCGAGAGGGTGCCGGCCCGCGCGGGCCGGAAGCGCTCGAGGTCGGGAAAGAGGGTGAGCACGCGGCGCATCCGCTCGCGACACTCCGCGGTCTCGGCCCGCATGGCCACCCGCAGATTCTCCTCCACCGTGAGGGTGGCGAAGATCCCCTGCCCTTCCGGCACGTAGCCGATGCCGAGCCGCGCGATCGCGTGGGGCGGCAGGCCCTGGATCGCGCGCCCCTCGAAGCGCACCGCGCCGCGCTTCGGCGGCAGCACGCCCATCACGGTGCGCATGGTGGTGGTCTTGCCGGCCCCGTTCCGCCCGAGGAGCACCGTGACCGCGTCCGGCCGCACCCGCAGGGAGACGCCCTGGAGGATGTGGTGCTGCCCGATGTCGGTGTGCACCCCCTCCAGCTCGAGCACGTCAGGCACGCGCGGTCCCGAAGTAGGCGGCCTGCACCTCCGCGCTCGCGCTGACCGCGGCGGGTGGACCGTCGGCGATGAGGCGGCCGTCCTGCAGCACCGCGATGGAGTCCGACAGCGCCATGACCATGTCGATCTTGTGCTCGACGAGCAGGATGGTGCGGTCCCGGCGCGCCCGGATCCGCTCGATGAGCTCGATGATCGCGGGCACCTCCTCGAGCGACATCCCCGCGGTCGGCTCGTCGAGCAGCAGCACCTCCGGCTCGAGCGCGAGCAGGATGCCCAGCTCGAGCTTGCGCTTCTCGCCGTGGGCCAGGGCCCCGGCCGCCGCGCGCCACTTGCCCTCGAGCAGCACCGTCTCGAGCAGGCCGTACGCGGTGTCCTCGAGGTCGGAGAAGCGGCGGTAGTCCCGCCACGCGGTGAAGCCGAGCCCGCGCCGCGCCTGCACCGCGAGGCGCACGTTCTCGAGCACGCTGAGCGTCGGGAAGATGTTGGTGAGCTGGAAGGAGCGGCCGATCCCGAGCCGGGTGCGGGCCGCCGCCCCCCGCCGAGTGATGTCGCGCCCCTTGAACAGGATGCGGCCCGCGGTTGGCCGGTACTGCCCGCTCAGCAGGTTGAAGAAGGTGGTCTTGCCCGCCCCGTTGGGCCCGATGATGGACTTGAGCGTGAACGGGGCCACGTCGAGGCTGACGTGGTCGACCGCGACGTGGCCGCCGAAGCGGATCGTGAGGTCGCGGGTGGAGATGACCGGGGCCGAGGCCGTCGCTAGGCCCCCTCGAGGAACGCGCGCAGCGCGGTCTCGACCGTCGGGTGCTGCCCGAGCAGCACCGTGTAGTGGTTGGTCCCCGGCACCACCACCAGCTTCGAGCGCGGGATGGCGTGGGCCATCGCCTCCGCCTCCTCCTGCGTCATCAGGCAGTCGGTCGGGGTCAGCAGCCCCTCGGGCGCCCGGAAGATGAGGGTGGGCGCCTCGATCTGGTGATGGTAGACCCAGAGGCGTTGCCGCTCGAGGTTGGCGATCTCCTCCTCGATGGCCGGCCGCGCCGCCTTCGCCCGCACCGTGCCCGCGGGCAGCTCCTCCACGTCGTAGCGGAAGTAGCGCTCGAGGTAGTCGTTCCAGCGCCCCTCGAACATGGGCAGGAGGCGTACGAAGCCCATGAACAAGTCGAGCGACGGGAACTCGACCCCCAGGCGATCGATCGCGGGCCGCAGCGACTCGAGCACCTCGGGGCGCACGTCGAGGCCGCCGTCGACCAGGACCAGCTTGGCCACCCGCGCGGGTCGCGTCGCCGCGAAGCGCACCGCGATGTGGGCTCCCAGCGAGTGGCCGATCAGCACCGCCTTCTCGAGGCCGAAGTGATCGAGCAGCCCCTCCAGGTCGTCGCCGTGGAGCGCGAGGTCGTAGCCCTTGTCGGGCTTGTCGCTGTCGCCCCGCCCGCGCAGGTCGTAGGCGATCAGGCGATGGGCCGGGGAGAGCACGTCGGCCATGCTCGCCCAGCAGGTGTGATTGGCGGTGAGGCCGTGGATGCACACGATGGCCGGCCCCGTCGCGGGTCCCGGCCACTCCGCGACCGCGAGCGAGACGGCGCCGACCGCCACGCGCACCATCGCGGTCAGCGCTTGTTGGTGATCGCGGGCGCCGTCTCCTGGAGCGAGAGCTCGCGGGTCAGGGTCGGCACCAGCCAGGCCACGTCGGGCTTGGACGTCATCTTGAACGCGTACATCGCCTGGAGCGCCTGGTGGTCCTCCTTGCGGAAGACCATCTTGCCCTTCGGGGTCTGGAACTCGAGCCCTTCCATCGCCGCGATCAGCTTCTCGGTGTCGGTCCCGCCCGCCTTCTGGATGCCGGCCACCACCGCCATCGCGGCCGCGAAGCCGCCGCAGGTGAAGAAGTCGGGGGGCTCGTTGAAGCGCTTGGTGTGCTCGCGGACGAGCCAGTCGTTCACCGGGTTCTTGGGGATCTCGTAGTAGTAGTAGGCCCCGCCCACCATGCCCTCGAGCTTCATGCTCTTCATCGCCTTCAGCACGTCGAGCACGTTGCTGCCGCTGGTGAGCGTGATGCCGTACTTGTCGAGCCGGTTGTCGACCAGCTGCGGGAACGGCCCGCCCTTGCCGGCCCAGATCACGAAGACGTACTTGGGGCCGGACCGGTCCTTGAGCGCGCCGATGATCTTCTGGATGGGCGCGGTGAAGTCGGTGGCGGTGGCGGGCGCGTACTCCTCGTGGACGACCTGCGCCCCCGCCTTCTCCACCGCGGTCTTGTAGGCGGCCACCCCGTCGCGCCCGAACGCGTAGTCCTGGGCGATGGTGGCGATCGAGACGCCGGGCCGGGCCACCGCCAGCGCGTTGGCGATGGCGTCCTGGGTCGAGTTGCGGCCGGTGCGGAAGACGTAGCGGTTCCAGTTCTCGCCGGTGATGCTGTCGGCCACCGCCGGCTCCACGATCAGGACCTTCTTGAACTCGGCCGCCACCGGCAGCACCGCCAGCGCCGCCGCGCTCGAGGTCGTGCCCACCACGAGGTCGACCTTGTCGTCGGCGTAGAGCTTGGTGACCTTCTGCTTGGCCACGTCCGGCTTGAGCTGATCGTCCTCCTCGATGATCTCGATCTTGCGCCCCAGCAGCTCCTTCTTGCCCGCCGTCGCGTACTCGAGGCCCAGCTCGAAGCCGCGCTTGGCCTGCTTGGCGTAGACCTCGAACGGTCCGGTGAACCCCTGCACCAGGCCGATCTTGATCGGGGCCTGGGCGAAGGCGGCGGTGGGGCCGGTCACCGCGGTGAGGGCCAGGGCGAGGACGGCGGTGCGGCGAAGCAAGGCGGGCATCTGCATGGATGGTCTCCCGTTCGATTTCGATGGTCGCGCGGCTACGCTAGCAAGCGGCCGCCGAGGGGTCAAGGTTGCTCGCCCAGGTACCAGCGGCGGCGGGGCCGCGGACGGTAGCCGAGGCCGAAGCGACGCATGCCCACCGCGGCGACCAGCGCGACCGCCTCCTCGGCGGAGTCGGTGGTCATCAGGAGCTGCTCGTCGCCCGGATCGATCGTGCCCTCCACCAGCAGGCGGTTGCGGACGAAGTCGGTGAGCGGCCGCCAGTAGTCGCTCCCCATGAGCACGATGGGGAACTCCCTGACCTTGCCGGTCTGCACGAGGGTGGCGATCTCGAAGGTCTCGTCGAGGGTCCCGAAGCCCCCCGGGAGCGCGATGAAGGCGTAGGAATACTTCACGAGCATCACCTTGCGCACGTAGAAGTGACGGAAGGTGACCCAGTGGTCGAGGTACGGATTCGGCTGCTGCTCCTTCGGCAGCTCGATGTTGCAGCCCACCGAGCGGCCGCCCGCCTCCTTCGCCCCGCGGTTGACCGCCTCCATGAGGCCGGGGCCGCCGCCGGTCATGACCGTGAAGCCCACGCGGGCCAGCCGCGCCCCCAGGTCGCGACCGAGCGCGTAGTACGGGTGGTCGGCCTTGAAGCGGGCCGAGCCGAACACGCTCACGCAGGGCCCCACGAAGTGCAGCGCGCGGAAACCGCGCATGAACTCGAAGAAGATGCGCACCGCGCGGCCGAGCTCGAAGGTGCGGGTCTGCGGTCCCTCCAGGAACCGGATCTCCTCGGGGGCGGCTCCTTCCTTGCCCCACTGGGAGCGGTCGGACGCCGGTGGCGCGGCCGGCCTCGCCGGCCCCGGCCGATCGGGGCTCGTCAGGCGCTACTCGGGGCCGCGGGACGACTGGACCGCGACGACGGAGACGCTGTCGGGAACCGAGTCCTCCCGGGGACGGTAGCTGGCGGTGTACCCGAGGGTCAGCGAGAACTGCCCGGCGCGGGCCTCGTCGGAGGGCTGCGCACGCGTCGCGGGCTGCCGCGCGGCGTCCTCGGACTCCGCGAGGGCGTTGACCTGGAGCAGCACCGCGCCCAGGTCCAGGTCGTTCCGGCCCGCGAAGTCGCCGACGGTGAGGCCGGGGAAGCGCGCGTAGAGATCGTTCAGCTGATCCACGTAGAGCCGCCGGCCCTGGGTGAAGACGGGCGCGGTGGCGGGGTACCGGGCGAGCACGTCGTTGAGCTGGCTCTCGGCGGTGATCCGCGCCGGCGTCGCGCCGTCCACCGCCTACCGGCCCCGCACCGTCAGCACCGGGCAGGGCGCCACCGCCACCAGGCGGCTGGCCACGCTGCCGAGGAACAGCTTCGCGAGGCCGCTGCGGCCGTGGGTGCCGATCACGAGCAGGTCCGCCTTCCTCGCGGCCCGCGTGATCAGCTCGTGGGGCACGCCTTCGAGCAGGAGCACGCTCGCGCGCACGCCCGCCGTCTTGGCCCGGGCCACCACCACCTTGAGCCGCTTCTGGGCGGCGGCGCGGGCCGAGCTCTCGAGGCTCTCGTAGAGCGTGGGGGACACGTAGCCCTCGCCGGGCAGAGCCAGCGCCGGCGGCGCCATCACGTGCACCACCGTGAGGCGGGCGCGATTGGCCTTGGCCATGGCGATCGCCCACCGGAGCGCGGGGGTGGAGGCGCGGGAGAAATCGGTCGCGTGGAGGATCCGACGGATGCGGCGCATGGCGGTAGCTTACTACACCTCCTTGTTACAATGCCGCATGCCGACCATCGAGGCGCTCTGCCGGATGCTCGGCCTCGTCCCCCATCCGATCGAGGGCGGCTTCTTCGCGGAAACCTACCGGAGCGTCGAGCGAGCCGACGGCCTGCCGCCGCGCTACCGGGGACCGCGCGCGCTCGGCACCGCGATCTACTACCTGCTCACCCCGGACACCTTCTCCGCCATGCACCGCCTGGCCTCGGACGAGGTGTTCCACTTCTACCTGGGCGATCCGGTGGAGATGCTGCAGCTCTGGCCCGACGGCTCCCACCGGGGGGTGGTGATCGGGACGGACCTGGCGGCCGGCGAGCGGCCGCAGGTCGTGGTGCCGCGGGGCGTGTGGCAGGGCGCGCGCCTCCGCCGCGGCGGCCGGCTCGCCCTCCTCGGCACCACCGTCGCGCCCGGCTTCGACTACGCCGACTACGAGATCGGCGACCGCGCCGCCCTCGAGGCGAGCCATCCGGGCGCCCGCGACCTCGTGACCGCCCTGACCCGCCCGGCCACGACCGGCTAGAAGTGGAAGTGCGCCCCGAGCCCCAGGTACTCGACGCGGCGCTTTAAGAACTGGCCGTCCGGGGAGTTGCCGTGGAAGTACTCGACCAGGAGCTGCAGGTTGCGGTCGAGCACGCGGACGTTCTCGAACTGGATGCCGCCCCGCAGCGAAACGTCCACGTTCCAGCCGTTCTGCTCGCGGCTCTGTAGATCGAGCGCGGCCACCGGGCGGATGTGGCCGGAGGCCACCGTCCACGGGCTCCGGAACTCGACGCCGCCCTGCACCGACCATGGCAGGAGGTCCGGCTCCTGGTCGAAGAGGTAGCCGCCGCCGCCGTAGGCACGGAACCCCCACGGCAGGTCGTACGAGACCTTGAGGTCCACGCTCTCGTAGGTCAGGTTGACGCGCTCGATCCGCGAGCGCAGCAAGAACTCGTCGCCCAGGTGCGAGCTCTGGTGGAACAACCGGCCCATCGTCGAGACCGGGCCGCTACGCCAGGCGCCGTACAGCGCGGCGAAGTAGTCGGCGTTGAACAGGTCCTTGGACGGCTGATCCATCTGGAAGACCGCGAACACGCCGGCCTGGATGCCCGCCTCCCACTGGCTCGTCCCGAGACCGCCGCCGCGGAAGATGGGGATGGTCTCGCCGAAGCTGACCGCGCCCACGTGCTGGAGATCTCGATCGCCGAAGTAGTAGCGGTAGGCGGCGGAGAAGTGCGGCCAGCGGGGGTCGGCGAGCAGCGGCTGGAAGATGTGGCCGACCGGGAGCAGTCCGGTGGGCAGCGCGGAGAGGTCGGCGGGCGCGGCCGGGTCGCGGCCCGGCGGGACGGGCGTGGCCGGCTCGCGCACCTCCACCCGGCTCACCCCGGGCAGCGCGGCGAGCACGGTGAGGATGCGGGCGCGGTCGGCGCCCGCGAGCTGCGCGGCGTCGAGCGTCAGCACTCCGTTCTGGACGGTCACCGCGCGGCGGCTCACCTTGAACTCACGCTCGAGCACGGCCCCGGCGTAGCCGGCGACGTAGGGGTCATCGGGCGCCGGCGCGGCGCCGGTCGCGGGACCGGGCCATCCGATGGTGACGAGCGATGGCGCGACGAGGAACAGCACGACGAGCCGGAACATCGATCGAAGCCGCATGCGCTAGCCTCCTCCCGCCCCGTAGGCGCGCCACGCGAAGGTCTGGATCGTGACCCGGTAGCTCGCC
>CAWJDX010000014.1:0-257593 GCA_963841755.1 uncultured Candidatus Rokubacteria bacterium | reverse complement strand
GTCTATCGCGTGCACCACACACCGCGCTCGGCCCCACCAAGGGCGGCCTGCGCTATCACCCCGACGTCACCCTCGGCGAAGTGGCCGCGCTGGCCATGTGGATGAGTTGGAAATGCGCGCTCACCGGCCTGCCCTACGGCGGCGCCAAGGGCGGCATCGCCTGCGATCCCGGGCGACTGTCCCCGCAGCGAACTGGAACGCCTCACCCGCCGCTTACACCCAGGAAATGATTCCGTTCATCGGCCCGCAGGTGGACGTCATGGCGCCCGACCTCGGCACCAACGAACAGATGATGGCCTGGATGATGGACACCTACTCGGTGACGCATGGGCTATACCGTGCCCGAGCATCGTCACCGGCAAGCCGGTGATCGTCGGCGGCTCGCTCGGCCGCCGCGAAGCCACCGGCCGCGGCGTCGTCTATCTGCTCAATCGCGCCACGACACCATCGGCCTGGAGCTCGCGGCAAGCCACCGCCGTCGTGCAGGGCTTCGGCAACGTGGGCGGGACCGCGGCGCCGCTGCTCTCGCCGAACACGGCGTCAAGATCATCGCCGTCAGCGATGCTTCGGGCGGGGTCTACAATCCGAACGGCCTCGACGTCTGGCAAGCTCGAGGCCACATGCCGCCGACCAGAAGACCGTCGCCGGCTTTCCCGGGCGGCGAGCCGATCACCAACGACCAGACTCCTCGTGCATGCCCTGCGACATCCTGGTCCCGGCCGCCCTCGACCGCGAGATCACCGAGCGCAACGCCGGCCAGATCCAATGCCGCATCCTGGCCGAAGCCGCCAACGGCCCCACCACTCCCGAGGCCGACGCCATCCTGGAGACAGCGGCCGGAGATCTTCGTCATCCCCGACATCCTGTGCAACGCCGGCGGCGTCGTCGTCTCCTACTTCGAGTGGGTGCAGGACCTGCAGAGCTTCTTCTGGAAGGAGAGCGAGATCATCTCGCGCCTGCAGGAGATCATGGCGCGCTCCTTCACCCGGGTGTGGCAGACCTCTCAGAAGAGCGGGGTGGACCTGCGCACCGGGGCGCTGATGGAAGGCGTCAGCCGCGTCGCCGACGCCCACGTGTCGCGGGGGCTGTACCCGTAGGCGCCGCAGACGCCGGCGGCGGCTCGGCCGGGGTCCCCCGCAGCACCCAGAGCAGGCCGGCCACCGCGACCAGCACGCCGGCCACGCTCGCGAGCTGCGGCACCCGCAGCGAGCCCACCCAGAAGCTGTCGAGGCGCAGCGCCTCGATGAAGAAGCGTCCCACCGAGTAGAGCCCGATGTAGGCGAAGAACACCGCGCCCGGCCGCTGCGCGACCCGCGGCCGCACCCACCACACGAGCAGCGCGAACACGAGCAGGTCCAGAGCGACTCGTAGAGGAAGGTGGGGTGGAAGTAGTCGAACGAGCGAAGCTCGGGCGGACGGTGGGCCGGGGAGATGTAGAGCTTCCACGGCAGGCTGGTGGGCTCCCCGAAGGCCTCCTCGTTGAAGAAGTTGCCCCAGCGTCCGATGGCCTGCCCCAGCACCATGCTCGGCGCGATGACGTCGAGGGCGCGCCGGATCGGCACCTTCCACCGGCGCGCGAGGAGGATCCCGACCAGCGGGCCCACGATGAGCCCGCCGTGCATCGCGAGGCCCCCCTCCACACCGCGACGATCTTCTCCGGGAAGCGACCGTAGTAGTCCCAGTTGAAGATCACCTCGTACAGGCGCGCGCCGATCAGCCCCGCGACCACCGCCCACTGGGCCGCGCGCAGGATGTCGTCCGCGGGGAGCCCCTCTTCCACCGCGCGGCGCTGGGCGAGCCAGAAGCCCACCAGGATCGCGGTGGCCATGAGGATGCCGTACCAGCGGACCGTGAGCGGTCCGACGTGAAACGCGATGGCGCCGGGCGAGGCGAACACGAACAGCACGATACCACGGCGACAGCGGCCGGCCGCCCGCGACGGCCGCGGCCGGGCTCAGGTCAGGGCCGGTAGTCGAGCCCGGCCGCCGCGAACTTCGCCTTGAAATCCGGCCGCGTCAGGTAGGCCATGAACG
Source organism: uncultured Candidatus Rokubacteria bacterium (assembly GCA_963841755.1). Lineage (GTDB taxonomy): Bacteria > Methylomirabilota > Methylomirabilia > Rokubacteriales > CSP1-6 > CAMLFJ01. The sequence goes on along the minus strand of CAWJDX010000014.1, from coordinate 255,560 downwards.
CGCGCGCGGCGGCGGGGTGCGTGCTGCGCGCGGCCAGGCCCGCCGAGTACACGGTCACCTTCTGCAGATCCGCGGGCAGCGGCCCGATCATGACCACGCCCTTCACCGGGACGATCTCGCTGATCTGGTGCACCACCAGCTCGGCCTCGCCGCTCGCCACCTTCTCGGCCGGATAGCCGCCCGCCACCAGCTGGGTCTTGGCCCGCACCGCGTCCGCGATGCCGAGCCGCTCGAGCACGCCCTTGAAGTGGATGCCGCTCGTGGCGCCCTGCGCGGGATCGACGTAGACCAGCGACTTCGCGGCGAGCAGCGTCGCCTTGAAGGCCTCCGGCGTGGAGATGTCCGGGCGCGGCGCGCCCTCGCGGACCCCGACTCCCATCCCGGTCCGGGCGAGATCGGCGCGGCTGCCCGCCACCACCGCGCCCTCGCGGCTCACGTCGTCCACCGCCACGTCGGTCATGACGACGACGTCGACCGGGTCTCCGCTCGCGAGCCTGCCCCGCGTGACCCCGACGGTGCCGAACGACAGCGTCACCGTGTGGCCCGTCTCCTTGCGGAAGCCCTCCGAGAGGTCGGTCACGATCGCGCGGACCGCCCCCGCGCAGAACACCTTCACCTCGTCGGCCACGGCCGGCGTGGCCGCCAGCAGGCCGAGCCCGGCCACCGCCAGCCCCATCGCGGGCCACCGCCACCTGCCTCGAACGCGCGTCTTCCCGATGTCCATCGTGTCGTCTCCTCTCAGGAGGCCGGGACCAGTCCCGTGCCCGGTTTCAGATCGTAGAGCTCCCGCCGCCAGTATCGCCCCGACGCGCCGGACACATCGCTCCAGAGCGCGGGATCCACCGCCGCGCCGTTGGTGCGGACCCAGTCCGCGAGCGGACGCCCGACCGCCTCCGCGCCCATCAGACGGCTCGCGATGGACAGCTCGCCCAGCATCACGAAGCGCACCTGCCCGTCGGCCACGAGCCCCGCGAGGCGCTCCGGGGTCAAGATGGGATCGAGACCGTGGAAGCCGCCCATCGCCATCACCGGCAGGCCGGTGGCGATGATGAGCGGAGAGGCCAGCTGCGCGCTCGGGGTGGCCAGCAGGAAGCGCTCGCCGTGGCGGTTGGCCTCGAGGAACGCGATCAGCTGGCGGCGATCCGCGACGTCGCCCACGCGGGCGCGGGCCCGGAGGGTCGGGGTCGGAGCCGGCGAGCGGAGCCGCCCGATGTCGGCGGACGGGATCACGGCCACCCCACGCACCAGCACGCTGCTGAGCGCCCAGCCCGCCGGCATCACCAGCAGCGCGCCGAGCCCGATGGTGACCGCGATGCGCTCCGACATGCCCACGCCCGGTCGCTCGCCGCGGCGGAGCAGTCGCGCCAGGAGCGCGCCGGCCGCGAGCACCACCGCGAGCAGGGTCCAGATCGGCAGGCGGCGCTGCCACTCGTCGGAGGCCGCGGGCAGCCCCGCGGTGTGCACGTAGGCCTGCCACATCGCGGTGACGAGGAGCGCGCCGGCGAGGGCCACCGCGGAGGCGCGGCCGTCGCGATACCGCTGCCACAGCTCCCGCACGCCGGCCGCGGCCAGCGCGGCGAGCGGCGGCCCGAGGGTGGACATGTAGTAGAAGTGGAAGATCCCGCCCGCCCCGCTGTAGACGACCGCGTACGTGACCGCCCAGCCGATCCAGAGCAGCAGGCCCAGCTGCGGAGGCTCGAGCGGCGGCCGCGCGCGACCGCGCCGCAGCCCGATCACGCCCACCAGGCTGAGCGGCAGGAGCCACTCGGCCTGGGCCGCGAGCAGGCCGTCGCCGAGGCGCAGCGGGCCGACCGGCGCGCGCACGAAGAGCCGCGCATAGGCTTCCGCCGGTCCGGTGGACGCACCGGCGGCCGGGGTCGCGGACGCACGTCGCCGCGCCGCGGCCTCGTCCGCACGCGCGGTGCGCCCGGTCGGCCAGAGGCGCACGAAGCGGCCGACGCCGTTGTGTCCCACCGCGAGGTCGACCATGGAGTTCTGCGGGCTGCTGCCCACGAACGGCCGCCGCGCGGCGGGTGTGAGATTGTAGGCAATCATCCACGGCAGCGACACCGCGGCGAGGACGAGCCCGCCGAGCGCCAGGTCGATCAGGCGCCTCCGCCACGGCCGCGCGGCGCCCAGCCAGTAGACCGCCGCGAACGTCGGGAGCGCCACGAAGGCGGCCAGCATCTTCACGTTGAAGCCGAGTCCGATCAGGGCCATCGCGAGCAGCAGGAAGCCGCGGTGCCCGCGCTCGGCGGCCAGCAGCAGCGCCCAGGCTGCCAGCAGCACCACCAGCACGAGGCCGGTGTCGGTGTTGCCGGAGCGGTCCACCGCCACCGCGATCGGGGTGAGGGCCAGGAAGAGCCCGGCCAGCGCGCCCGCGGTCGCGCCCCAGTGACGCCGCACCAGGTGCGAGAGCACCGCCACCGCGGCCACCCCCTCGAGCACCTGGGGGAGCAGCACCGCCAGGGGGCGGAAGCCGAAGAGCTTCACGCTCGCCACCTGGATCCAGAGCGCGAGCGGCGGCTTGTCGACCGAGACGAAGCCGGCCGGGTCGAAGGAGTTGTAGAAGAACGTGTGCCAGCCGACCGTCATGCTGCGCACCGCGGCGGCGTAGTACTCGTTGTCGAACCCGTTCTGGTCGAGGCGCCAGAGGCGCAGCCCCGCCGCGAGGGCCAGCACCGCGACCTGGGCGAGGAAGCTAGGAGACATCGCGTCGCATCAGGTCCTCGGGCCGGATCGGCAGCGCGGTCACCGCCACCCCGAGCGGCTTGACCGCGTCGGCCACCGCATTGGCGATGGCGGCGGGCGCGCCGATGGTGCCGCCCTCGCCCATGCCCTTGAAGCCGCCCGGGGTGAGCGGCGACGGCGTCTCGAGGTGGCCGATCGTGAGCAGGGGCAGCGAGCCCGCGGTCGGCAACGCGTAGTCCATCAGGGTACCGGTCAGGAGCTGGCCGCCCTCGTCGTAGACCAGCCGCTCGCCCAGCGCCTCGCCGATCCCCTGGGCGACCGCGCCGTGGATCTGCCCCTCGACGATCATCGGGTTGATCACCGGCCCGCAGTCCTCGACCACCACGTAGTCGCGCACCGTGACCCGCCCGGTCTCCGGCTCGACCTCCACGGACGCGACGTGCACCGCGCCGGAGAACGTGGGCCCCGGCGGATCGAAGCGCTGGGTCGCCTCGAGCCGCGCGCCGCCTCCGTCGACGGCATGCGTCCGGCGCGCCACCTCCGCCACCGTCACCCCGCGGTCGGGCACGCCGCGCACCCGCACCGCGCCGTCGGCCAGCACCAGGTCCGCCGGGCTCGCCTCGAGCAGCCCGCCCGCCGCGGTCAGCAGCGCCCCGCGCACGGTGGCCGCCGCCGCGCCGGCCGCGCCGCTCTGGGCGATCGCGCCGCGGCTCGCGAACGTGCCGGTGCCGGGCGGCGCCTCGTCGGTGTCGGGCTGCCGCACCGTCACCGCCTCGAGCGGCACGCCGAGCTGGTCGGCGACGAGCTGCGCGGTGGTGGTGGCGTGCCCCTGCCCCTGCGAGGGAAACGACACCAGGCAGGTCACGCCGCCGTCGGCCTCCAGGCGCACCGTCGCGGCCTCCAGCCCCGGCACGTCGACCATGCCGCGCCGGCGATAGGTCTCGGACCCGATGCCGGTGTACTCGGTGTAGCACGCGATCCCGACCCCGAGCAGCCGCCCGCGCGCGCGCCCGGCCTCGCGCTCGCGCACGAGCCGCTCGTAGCCGGACAGGGTGAGCGCGGCCTCGAGCGCCTTGGGGTAGTCGCCGCTGTCGTAGACGAAGCCGGTGGCGGAGGTGAACGGATAGGCGTCGCGCGGGATCAGGTTGCGCTGGCGCACGACGGCGGGATCGAGCCCGAGCCGGTCCGCGAGCAGATCGATGGTGCGCTCCATCACGAACGCACCCATGGTCATGCCCACCCCGCGATAAGCACCGAGCGGCGGCTTGTTGGTCGCGAGCGCGGTGATCTCGAAGGCGTAGGCCGGGGTGCGGTAGGGGCCCGGCAGGATCGACGCGGATCCGAGCGCCTCCAGCGCGCCGGTCAGTGGATAGACGTGGTAGGCGCCCACGTCGGAGACGAGCCGCGCCCGCAGCGCGCGCAGGGTCCCGTCCGCATCCGCCGCGGCCTCGATCTCCACGCGCTGCTCGCGGGCCTGGGTCGCGGCGGCCAGGTTCTCGCGCCGGGTCTCGATCCACTTCACCGGCCGGCCCGCGCGCCGGGCCAGCGCGGCGACCGCGAGGTCCTCGGGCATCAGGTGCATCTTCTGGCCGAATCCGCCGCCGGTGTCGGGCACGATCACCCGCACGCGGGCCTCGGCCACCCCGAGGGCGCGGGCCATCCCGGTGCGGAATACGTGGGGCACCTGCGTCCCGGTCCAGAGCGTGACCCCGCCGTCCTCCCAGCGGGCGACCAGGCCGCGGCCCTCGAGCGGCGAGGCGGAGCACCGCGCGTGGACGAAGGTCTCGCGCACGATCACCGCGGCAGCCGCGAAGGCGGCATCGACGTCGCCCCGGCGGTCGCGCCGCTCGAACAGCACGTTGGAGGGCTGATCCGGATGCAGGCGCGCGGCGCCCGGAGCGAGCGCGGCGGTCGTGTCCGCCACCGCGGGCAACGGATCGTAGTCGATCGCGACCGCCGTGGCGCCGTCGACCGCCGCGTAGGCGCTCTCCGCCGCGACCACCGCCACCGGCTCGCCCACGAACCGCACGCGCTCCGCCGCGAGCGCGGGCCACGCGGTCGGCGTGAAGCCGGGCGTGGCGAGCCGCGGAGCGAGCGGCGCCACCTCTCCCTCGAGGTCGCGACCGGTCAGCACCAGGCTCACGCCCGCGACGCGGCGCGCCGGCTCCGCGTCCACCGCGCGCACCAGCGCGTGGGCGTGGGCGCTGCGGACGAAGGCCGCGTGTAGCAGGCCGGGGAGCGTGACGTCGTCGAGGAAGCGCCCCCGGCCGGCCAGGAGACGGGGGTCCTCGAGGCGCTTGACGTGGGCGCCCAGGTAACGCGGCGGGGGCGGCGCGCTCACTCGCCGGTCACGGCCTGGCCACGCGGGGCAGCACCTCGCTCGCCAGCAGCTCGAGCTGCTCCATGCTCCAGTCGAGCGGATTGAGCACGATGTGCTCGCAGCCGCCCAGGTTGGCCACCTTGGCCCGGATCTTCTCGGCCAGCTCCTCGGCCTCGCCCAGCAGGTAGAACTCCCGCCAGTACGGCAGGTCCATTCCCGAGAAGGTCTTGAAGTGCGGGATCGCGCTCTCCGGCTTCTGCCCCTTCTCGAGCACCCAGACGAAGTTCGAGTACACCTTGCTCATGTCGCCGGGCCGGCGGCCGAAGTCGCCCATGAAGCGCTGGATCTTCTCCCAGTCGCCCTTGACCATGTCCGCGGTGGCCGAGGAGTGCGGCACCCAGGTCCTCGCGTACTTGGCGATCCGCCGCAGCACCGGATCGATGTTGGTGACGGTCTGGCCGTAGACCTTCTCGAAGGGCTGGCTGCCTCCACCGATCCAGATCGGCGGGTGCGGCGTCTGGAGCGGCTTGGGATCGATCGTGAGATTGCGGAACTTGTAGTACTTGCCGTCGTAGCTCACGTCGTCGCCCGCCCAGAGCGCGGTGACCGCCTCCAGCATCTCGTCCATGCGCCGGCCGCGCTCCCGGTGCGGCACGCCCATGAGCGCGAACTCCTCCTCGTGCCAGCCCACTCCCACTCCGAGGATGCTGCGCCCCCCCGACAGCAGGTCGAGCGTGGCCCACTCCTTCGCGAAGTAGGCCGGGTTGCGGAGCGGCAGCACCAGCACCATGGTGCCGAGCTTGATGGTGCGGGTCACCCCGGCCAGGGCCGCGAGCAGCGCCACCGGCTCGAGCCAGGTGCACGCGTAGGCGGGTGGCGTGAGCAGGAGGTGGTCGATCGACACCGCAGAGTCGAAGCCCAGGTCCTCCGCGCGGCGCAGGTACGCGCCCATCTCGGCGAGCGTCGCGGTGCGGGGGCCGAGGGCGAAGCTCGGGAGGCGGAGGCCGAACTTGATGTGCTTGACGTGGGAGAGTGGGCCTCCGCGCTTTCTTGAAGGCGTTTGCGCGACTTCCCCGAGGCTCTTTTTTGAGCGCGCTGTCGTGTTGCCACCGGGACTTCCCTTTTTTGAGCGCTTTGTGGCGATCTTCCTCGCGCCGCGATTGGGCCTCTTCGCGCCTTTGGCGCTCATCGGAGACCGTCTTCTTTCTTGGCGTCGGCGACGGTCAGGCCGCCGACGCGGGGGTGGGGGCGGCCGCCGTCGGTGACGACGAGGGCGACCAGGATCTCGGTCGGCGCGGGGCGCGTCGTTGAGCCGCACCTCCATCGCGTCGAAGTGGGTGCGCACGAAGGCCGCGTCCTTGAAGTGGAGCGGGACGTCGATGGTCGTGCCGGGTCCGCCCAGCTTCTTGGCGGAGGGAATGATCGCCTTGCCCCCGTGCACGAGGGCCCGGAACGGCGTGCCGAGGGTGGGGTGCAGGATGGCCGCGGCGTGCTCGTACTCGCCGTCCACGCCCACGATGGCCGCCTTGCCGTAGGAGTGCACCGCGCTCCCCGAGCGCCATCACCGCGCGGCGGCCGAGCAGGTCGCCCAGCTCCTCGCCGGTCTTGATCAGCTCCTGCAGGTCGTCGACGAAGCGGCCCGCGAACGGGTTCTCGATCACCGCCACCGCGGCCACCTTGCGGAGCGGCTTCTCGAGACGCCGGCCGCCGTCCTCCTGGATCTCCTCGATCACCGTCACCAGCTTGCGGATCTTCATCAGTGCCCTCCTGCGGCGGGGCCCTGGCCCTTGACCACTTCCGCCGCGCGCGTGGCGGGCGGGGTGTTGCGGCTCCGCCCGATCTTGATCTGCCCGTCGATGAGGATCATGGAGACGCCGAAGAGGTCGCCCACCTCGAGCGCCTCGAGCGCGGTCCGCCCCTGCGAGCCGATCGGGGCGTCCACGATGCAGAGATCCGCGTCGCGCCCGGGCGCGATCACGCCGGCCGACAGCTTGTAGACCCGCGCGGTGTTGCCGGTGGCCATGCAGATCGCCTCCTCGGGCGCGAGCCCGCCCAGCGAGACCAGGTGGGCGAGCACGCGCAGGATGCCGAGCGGCACCACCCCGGTGCCGGACGGCGCGTCGAGCCCGATGATGATGCGGTCGGTCGCGCTCGCCTCGCGGGCGCGGCGCGAGGGTGTGGAGCGCGGCCTTGCCGTTGCCGCAGTGGACGATCTCGAGCGCCATGCGGGTGGCCACCAGCGCGTCGATCTCGCGCTCGCTCATCGAGGTGGTGCCGCCGTTGATGTGCCCGACCACGTCGGGGTCGGCCTCCAGCACCACCTCCCCGCTGATCGCGTTCGAGCCCGCGATCGACGGCCCGCCGGTGTGGATGGTCACGGTCATGCCGTGCTTCTTGGCCCACTTCACCATCGGCGCCGCGTCCTTGCCGGTCCGCACTGAGCCGAGGCCGATCTCGCCCACCAGCTTGACCCCGGCGCGCGCCATCTCCGCGAAGTCCTCCTCCACCATGCCGAGCTCGAGGATCGGCGCGCCCGCGTGCATCTTCACCCCGGCCGGCCGCTGGTTGGCGTAGGACTTCGCGGCCACGATCGCCAGGGCCTTGAGCCCCACGATGTCCTTGGGCCGCCCGGGCAGGTGCACCTCGCCGGCCGAGATCATCGTGGTGATGCCGCCGTTGAGGCCGGACTCGATGAAGTCGATCGTGCGCTGGCGCGGCGTGAAGTCGCCGAACACCGGATGGCAGTGCGAGTCGATGAGGCCCGGCACCACCGTGCTGCCCCGGGCGTCGATGACGGTGTCCGCGTCGTCGTCGAGGCCCCGCCCCGACCGCCACGATCTTGCCGTCGGCGGCCACGATCGAGTCGCCGTCGAGCAGCGGCTTCGCGATGTCCCCCGACACGATCTGCCCGATGTTCCTGATCAGCATTTTCAATGGTGCCTCCGGCTCCTCATCCCTCTCCCCTCAGGGGAGAGGGCAGGGTGAGGGGTGGTCTTCAGACCGTCAGATACTTCCGCCTCAGTCCCTCGTCCCCCATCAGCGTCGCCATCGGCCCTTCGAAGCGGATCTCCCCCTTCTCGATGATGTAGGCCCGGTCGGCCAGGCGCGCCGCGAACTTGAGATTCTGCTCGGAGAGCAGGATCGTCAAGCCCTCCCGCTTGAGCGCCGCGATCTGGTCCCCGAGCGCGCGCACGATCACCGGGGCCAGGCCCTCCGACGGCTCGTCGAGCAGCAGCACCCGCGGGTTGCCCATCAGGGTGCGGGCCACCGTGAGCATCTGCTGCTCGCCGCCCGAGAGGCTGCCGGCCCGGCGGCCCGCCATCTCCCGGAGCTTGGGGAAGAACTCGTAGACCCGGGCCGTGCCCCACGCTCCCCCGCCCTTCTGACCCACCACGAGGTTCTCCGCCACGGTCAGGTCGCTGAAGATGCGCCGCTCCTCGGGCACGTAGCCCACCCCGAGGCGGCTGATCTCGTGGGTCGGGCGCCGCGTGATCTCGCGGCCGTCGAAGCGAATGCGGCCGCCGGTGACCTCGACCAGCCCCACGATCGACTTGAGCGTGGTCGACTTCCCGGCCCCGTTCCGGCCGAGGAGCGAGACCACCTCCCCCGCCTCCGCCCGCAGGCTCACCCCGTGCAGCACCGGGAGAGGCCGTAGCCGCCCTGCACCGCCTGAAGCTCGAGCATCACGCCTCCTCGCCCAGGTACACGCGCTGCACCTGCGCGTCCGCGCGCACCTCGGCGGGGCGCCCCTCCGCGATCACCCGGCCCTGGTGGAGCACCATGATGCGGTCGGCGACCGCGAAGACCACGTCCATGTCGTGCTCGGTGAAGAGCACGGTGAGCCCGCGCGCCCGCGCGATGCGCTCGGTGAGGGCCATGAGCGCCCCGCGCTCGGCGGGCGCCATGCCCGCGGTGGGCTCGTCGAGCAGCAGCACCTCGGGGTCGTTGGCGAGCGCCACCGCCAGCTCGAGCTTCTTGAGATCGCCGTACGCCAGGACCGCGGCGACCCGGTCCGCCTGGTCGACCAGGCCCACCTGGTCGAGCAGCGCGCGCGCCTCGTCGGCCTGCAGACGGGCGGCCGCCTCCAGGAGCGAATAGGTCTTGCCCGCGTGCGAAAGGCGGGCGACCCGCACGTTGTCGAGCGCAGAGAGCGTGGCGAAGGTGGCGGTGATCTGGAACGTCCGGCTCACCCCGCGACGCCAGACCGCGTACGGCGGCAGCCCGCTGAGCCGCTCGCCCTTGAAGAGCACCGATCCCGCGTCGGCCCGGAGCTGGCCGGTGAGCATGTTGAAGAACGTGGTCTTGCCGGCCCCGTTGGGACCGATCAGGGCGCGGATCTCTCCCTTCGGCATCGCGAGGTCGACCGAGTCCGACCGCCCGGACCCCGCCGAAGGACTTGGAGAGCCCGCGCGTCTCCAGCACCGGCCCCGTCCCGGGCCCGCTCACGATCGCCGGCCGTCGAGCACGCCCGCGATGCCCCGCGGGAACGCGAGCACCAGCACCACCAGGATCGCGCCCAGCACGAGCTGCCAGTAGTCGGTGTAGCGCGTGATCACGGTATCGAGCAGCTTGTAGACCGCCGCGCCGATGAGCGGACCCGAGGGCGACGCGATGCCGCCCAGGAGCACCATCACCAGCGGCTGCACCGACATCGGCGACTCGGTGTAGACCGGGAACACACTGCCCTTGAGGAACGCGAAGACCGCCCCGCCGATCCCGGCCACGAAGCCCGCCACCACGAACGCGGTCCACTGCAGCGCCCGGATGTTCACCCCCAGCGCCTCGGCGCGCCGGGCGTGATCGCGGGCCGCGCGCAGGGTGAGCCCGAAGGGCGAGGCCGCGACCCGGCGCAGCAGCACGATGCCGGCCACGGTGGCCAGCAGGGCCCAGTAGTAGTAGCGGCCGGGAGTCGCGAGCCAGGACGCGGGCCAGACGCTCAGCACCCCGTTGTCCCCGCCGGTGACGTCGTCCCACTGGTGGACGATCGCGTAGACGATCTGGGCGAAGGCCAGGGTGAGCATCGCGAAGTAGATGCTGGTGAGCCGCACGCAGAAGTAGCCGAACACGGCGGCGGCGAGCGCGGCCACCAGCGGGGCCACCACGAAGGCGGCCGGCATGGGCAGACCCGCGAGCTTGAGGAGGAGCGCGGCCCCGTAGGCGCCGAGGCCGAAGTAGGCCGCGTGCCCGAACGACACCATGCCGCCCACCGCCATCAGCAGGTGCAGGCTCGCCGCGAAGAGCGCGAACGCGAAGATCTCCACCGCGATCGAGATCCAGAACGTCGGCAGGGCGAGCGGCAGGGTGGCCAGGATCACGAGGGCCGCGACGGTCCAGCCGGGGTGGAGGCTCAGCGCCGGGCGGTCGGCCACCACCCCGCTGCCCGGTGGCCGGAGCTGGATCTCGGGTCGGCCGAGGAGACCCCACGGCCGCACCACCAGCACCACCGCCATCACCACGAAGATGAGCACGATGGCGGCCTTCGGCAGCAGCAGCACCCCGTAGGCGTTGAGCACCCCGATCAGCAGCGAGGCCAGCAGCGCGCCCCACACCGAGCCCATGCCCCCGATCACCACCACCACGAAGGCCTCCACGATGACCGAGGTGTCCATCACGGTGGTCAGCGCCAGCCGCGGCACCTGGAGCGCGCCGCCGAGCCCGGCCAGGAACGAGCCGAGCACGAAGACGGACGTGAAGAGCCGCGACTGGTCGACGCCGAGCGCGGCCACCATCTCGCGGTCCTGGGTGGCCGCCCGGATCAGCACGCCCCAGCGGGTGCGGTGGAAGAGCAGCCAGAGGCCGAGGGCCACCAGCGGCCCGAAGAGGATGATCGCCAGGTCGTAGGAGGGGAAGAGCTGGCCCGCGATCGGCACCGAGCCGGCCAGCCCGGGCGCGGCGGGACCGGTCTTGTTGTCGGCGCCCCAGAGGTAGCGCACGAGGTCGGCGGTCACCAGGACGAGCGCGAAGGTGAGCAGGAGCTGGTAGAGCTCGGGCGCGCGGTAGACGCGGCGGAGGAGCAGCACCTCCACCAGCCCGCCGATCGCGGCCACCGCCAGCGCGGCGAGGAGCGCGGCCAGGTAGAAGGCGGCCGGGCCGCCCGGCAGCGTCGCGGCGAGGGAATAGGTCAGGTACGCGGCCAGCATGTAGAAGGAGCCGTGCGCGAAGTTGACGATGCGAGTGACGCCGAAGATGAGCGAGAGGCCCGACGCGATGAGGAACAGGAACATCGCGTTCGCGAGCCCGCTGAGGAGCTGCACGAGGAGGAGGGACATGCGATCGAAGGTCCCCTCACCCTGCCCTCTCCCCCGTGGCGGGGGAGAGGGTGATCACGAGGGGTGGGGCGCTCAGTTGGCCGGGCGGAGCTTCTTCACTTCGTCGTCGGACGGCAGCACCTTCTCACCCGGAATCAGCTCGTGGTTGACCATGATGCCGACGCCCCGCTGCGCGTCGAGCTTGGTCGTGCCCACCCACGCGCCCATCGTCGACTGGCCGTCGGAGGCGCGGAAGGTGACCGGCCCCATCGGGGTCTCGACCTTGAGGCCCTTGAAGGCGGCCACCAGCTTCGGGGTCTCGGTGCCGCCCGCCTTCTTGAGCGCCTCCGCCACCGAGAGATAGGTCACGTAGCCGATCAGCGAGCCCAGCACCGGGTTCTTGTCCCCGCGCTTGACGTAGCGGGCGACCCACTCCTGGTGACCGGCGATCTTCACGTCGTACCACGGATAGCCGGTGACCAGCATGCCCTCCGGCGCCTCGAGCTTGAGGGGATCGATGTACTCGGGCTCCCCGAGCAGGATGCCCACCACGAACATCTTCTGGAAGAGCCCGCGCTTGCCCGCCTCGCGCACGAAGGCGAGCCAGTCGCTGCCGAAGAGCGAGACGTAGAGCGCGTCGGGGTTCTGGTTCAGGATCGCGGTCACGAGCGGGCCCGGCTCGATCTTGCCGAGGGTCGGCCAGTGCTCGCCCACCACCTGCACGTCCGGCTTCAGCTCCTTGAGCCGGTCCCGGAAGGTCTCCCACGCGCGCTTGCCGTACTCGTAGTTGGGCCCGATGGTGGCCCACTTGACGTACTTCATCTTGCCGGCCTTGTCGGCCAGCATGTGCCCCTGCTCGTAGGTGTTGGGACGCAGCCGCACCGCGTAATCGTGCCCCTTGGACCACGTGAGCGCCTCGGTGAGCGCCTCCGCGGCGAGGAACATGGTCTTGTTCTGCTTGGCCCAGTCCGAGACCGCGAGGCCCACGTTGGAGAGGAAGCTCCCGGTGATCATCGTGACCTTGTCGGACTCCACCAGCTCCTGGGCGTGCTTGACCGCCTCCGCGGGCTGACCCTTGTCGTCGCGGAACAGCACCTCGATCTTGCGACCGAGGACGCCCCCCTTGGCGTTGATCTCCTCGACGGCCATCTCGACGCCGGCGCGGTACGGGCCCGTGAAGGGGGCGCCGATGCCGCTGTAGCTGTTGATGTCGCCGATCTTGATCGGCGCCTGGGCCGCGGCGGGACCCGCGCCCAGCGTGAAGACCAGGGCGGCCGCCGAGAGGAACAGGAGACGTGGTGCGCGCATGCGGAAACCTCCTCGTGGGTGGTGTTGCGCCTGAGTAAAGCGACAAGCGCGGAGGGTGTCAAGCCGATTCGCGGGGGCGCGCCCGCGCGGGAGGGAACCCGGCGCGGCCGCCGGCAGTTACGTCCGGTCAAGGAGGAGACCTCGCCATGCCCAATCCACTCAGTCGTCGGGAAGTGCTCAAGTACGGCGCCTTCACCACCGTCGGAGGCGTGCTCACCCCGGGCATCTCGCTCGCCCAGGCCATCACCACCGAAGGCAAGGGCCTGGTCGCCCGCGACATCCAGCTCCAGTCGAGCGGAGTCGCGATCCCGGCCTACGACGCCCGGCCGGAGGCGGCGGGCCGCTACCCGATCGTGGTGGTGATCGCGGGCTTCACCGGCAACTCCGAGCAGCACAAGGACGTGGTGCGCCGCTTCGCCCAGGCCGGCTACTACGCGATCGCCCCCGAGCTCTACTCCCGCGAGGGAGGCATGCAGGGGAAGAACTTCCAGGAGATGGGCCAGATCGCGGCCAAGGTGACGCGGGCCCAGTACCTGAGCGACGTCCGCGCGGGGGCCGACTACGCCAAGCAGCAGTCGTGGGCCCGCGCCGATCGCCTCGGGGTCACCGGCTTCTGCGGCGGCGGCGCGCTCACCCTGCACACCACCGCCGAGTATCCGGGAGTGACCGCGGCGGTCCCGTGGTACGGCCAGGTCAAGCGCACGTATCCGGACGCGCCCGGGGTGGACGCGTTCAGCCTCGCGCCGCGGATCACCGCGCCGGTGCTCGGCCTCTACGGCGAGGCGGACCCGGGCATCCCGGCCGAGGACGTGAAGCAGCTTCGAGGCTCTGCTCAAGAAGACCAATCCGAACGTCGAGTTCGTCCTCTATCCGGGTGCGCAGCACGCCTTCTTCTCCGACGACCGGCCGCAGGCCTACCAGAAGGCGGCGGCGGAAGACGGCTGGAAGCGCTGCCTGGCCTTCTTCGACAAACATCTGAAATCTTGACATTCGGCCGCTTTGCGGCGAGATTGGCGCATTCAGTCCCCCGCTGTCCGTAGCTCGACGTCAACGACGACTGGGAGGAACACGGATGACGCCGGACCTTACCCGCTCCCCGCTAAGCCGCCGTGACCTGCTGAAGCTCGGAGCGGGGGCGAGCGCCCTCCTGGCCGCTCCCGCCGCCGCCCACGCCCAGACCCCGAAGCGGGGCGGAACGCTCAGCCTGCGCCTGTGGGACCCGCCCCACTGGGACCCGCACCTGACCGTCTCCTACAAGACCCACATCCTTCACACCTTCAGCCACAGCCGGCTGCTCAAGCACCGGGTGGGGCCGTCGGTGGCGCCGGGCATCTTCACCCTCGAGGGCGACCTGGCCGAGTCGTGGAGCCAGCCCAACGAGACGACCTACGTCTTCAAGCTGCGCCGCGGCGTGCGATGGCAGAACAGGCCGCCGCTGAACGGCCGCGAGCTCACCTCCGACGACGTCAAGTACAGCCTCGAGCGGTTCATCAACGAGAAGGGCAACGCCAACCGGTACATGCTCGCGTCGGTGGACCGGGTGGAGGCGCCCGACAAGTACACGGTGCGCGTGATCCTGAAGGAGCCCTTCGCCTGGTTCCTCGACATGATCGCCAACCCGATGGCGGTCTGCATCGTGGCCCGCGAGTGCGTCGAGAAGTTCGGCGATCTCAAGAAGTGGGAGGCGGTGGTCGGGACCGGGCCGTGGATGCTCGACAGCTACCGCCCCAACGTGGGAGTGACCTACGTGCGCAATCCCACCTACTTCCAGAGCGGGCTCCCCTACATCGACCGGGTCGAGGTCACGGTGGACGAGGACAACGCCTCGCGCATGGCCGCCTTCATCTCCGGCAAGTACGACATCGGCTGGGAGAACCCGGGCACCATCAACCGGACCGACTGGGTGCAGCTGAAGGACGTGATGAAGCAGAAGCGCCCGCGCCTGCAGACGATGGAGTACGCGGCCAACCAGATGAGCCACATCTACATGCGGGCGGACAAGCCCCCGTTCAGCGACGTGCGGGTGCGGCGCGCCATCTCGATGGCGCTCGACCGCCAGGGCATGATCGACGCGACCTACGAGGGTGTCGGCACCCTGAACCCGGCGGTGCCGACCGGGCTCAAGGAGTGGGCGCTGCCCATCGACCAGCTCGGCGAGGGTGCCCAGTACTACAAGTTCGACCCCGCGCGGGCCAAGCGCCTGCTCGCGGAAGCGGGCTTCCCGAACGGCTTCCCGGCCACCATCAGCTACGCGACCTACGGCTCCACCATCGTGGTGGACCAGCTCCAGCTCATTCTGAAACATCTCAAGGACGTGGGCATCGACGCCAAGGCGAACCAGCAGGAGTACGGGGCCTACATCTCCACCACGTTCTACGGCAAGTACGAGTCGATGGCCTTCGGCCCCCAGACTCCGTTCCTCGATCCGGACAACTTCCTGTACGGACCTCACGTGGCCAACGAGCTCAAGAATCAGAGCCACGTCGAGGACCCGGTGGTGACCGATCTGCTCGTGCGCCAGCGCCGCACCATGGACGCGGGCAAGCGGCGCGAAGTCCTCTTCGATATCCAGCGGCACCTCGCCAAGCAGCAGTGGTACGTGTACATGCCGTCCGGCGTCTACATCGGCGTGTGGGACGGCGCCCTCAAGAACTTCGGACCGAACCTCGGGTACGACTGGGGCGGGCGCGTCACCGCGGCCTGGCTCGACCGGTAGCCCGTTTCTCAGGAGAGCGATCATGGACCAGCCGACTTCCTCTCTCACCCGTCGCGACCTGCTCAAGCTCGGCGGCACCGCCCTCGCGGTCGGAGCCACCGCGGCCGTCTCCGCCCCGGGAGCCGCGCAGGCCCAGACCCCGAAGCGCGGCGGCACCTTCCGGCTGCGCTCCCACGTGGCGCCGGTGCACTTCGACCCGCACCAGACCATCGCGTTCTCCACCATGATCCCGCTGTCCTTCGCCTACAGCCGGCTGGTCAAGGTCAAGGGCGGATCCTCGGTCGTCCCCGGCACCCAGCCGGTGGAGAACGACCTCGCGGAGTCCTGGGAGCGCCAGGGCGACACCGTCTACGTGTTCAAGCTCAAGAAGGGCGTACGCTGGCACAACAAGCCGCCGGTCAACGGGCGCGAGCTGACCGCGGAGGACATCAAGTACACCTACGAGCGCTTCCTCACCATCAAGGGCAACCCGAACAAGACGGTGCTCGGGATGGTGGACAAGGTGGAGGCGGTCGACAAGTACACCGTGAAGTTCACTCTCAGCGAGCCCAACGCGTGGTTCATCGACCGGCTGGCGTCGACGACCACCTGGATCGTCGCCCGCGAGTCGGTCGAGCAGCACGGTGACCTCCGCAAGCCGGAGAGCGTGATCGGTACCGGGCCGTGGATGCTCCAGCGGTACGAGCCCAACGTGCGCATCTCGTTCACCCGGCACCCGAGCTACTTCGTGCCCGGCCTGCCCCACGCCGACGGAGTGGAGATCATCCTCTCCTCCGACCCGGCCGCCGGCTTCGCGGCCTTCCTGGCCGGGGAGTACGACTTCGGCCCCGAGTACGGGATGGTGATCCGCCGCAGCGATCTGGACGTGGCCCAGAGCCGCATCAAGGGCCTCGGCACCCGCGACTACATCGTGCTGTTCGGCGGCATCACCGCGATGAAGATCGACCAGGAGCCGTTCAAGGACGTGCGGGTGCGCCGGGCCTTCGCGATGTCCGACAACTGGCACGAGACCCTCGAGACGAACGCGTGGTCGATGGGCAAGGGTGCGCCGAACCCGCTCATCCCGACCACGCTCAAGGAGTGGACGATCCCGATCGGTCAGCTTCCCCCGGAGGGACGTGCCCTCTACGAGTTCGACCCCAAGGCGGCAAGGAAGCTGCTCGCCGACGCGGGCTATCCGAATGGGCTCAAGGTCCCGATCGAGACGACCCCCGGCTACGGGCCCGACTGGATGGACGCGGTGCAGGTCGCGCTGCGGAACTGGAAGCTCGCCGGGATCGAGGGCGACCTCAAGCTCAAGGAGTACGGGGCTTTCGTGTCGAGCGCCATCTTCGGCAAGTTCGAGAAGATGATGCTCACCCTCCGCGGCGTCACCACCGACCCCGACAACTACTTCGTACCGTTCATGCCGGGCGAGCCGCTCAACTCCTCCGGGGTCAACGACCCCAAGCTCACCGAGATGATCAAGCTACAGCGCCGCACCTTCGACGAGAAGAAGCGCAAGGACATCGTCTGGGACATCCAGCGCTACGCTTCCCAGCAGGTCTACTACGGCTTCGGCGCGTCGGTGAGCGCGGTCGGCGCCTGGATGCCCTACGTCAAGAACTTCGGCCCCAACATCGGCCACGACTACGGCGGCCGCCTGATGGTCG
Source organism: uncultured Candidatus Rokubacteria bacterium (assembly GCA_963841755.1). Taxonomy (GTDB): domain Bacteria; phylum Methylomirabilota; class Methylomirabilia; order Rokubacteriales; family CSP1-6; genus CAMLFJ01. The sequence continues at coordinate 238,625 of CAWJDX010000014.1, read as the reverse complement.
CCTGGCTCGACAAATAACCAAAAGCCCTCAAAACAATGCGCAGCCACCTTACAGAGGTCGTCGCTCGCGACGACCGTACAATCAAATAAAAGCGGGTCGCCCAATCGCGCGCGCCGCCCCCACGCCCGGTCGCACAATCTCGCGCGTCGCCCCCACGCCCGGCCGCCCGATCGCGCGTCGCACCCCGTGAAGCGCTATGTCTTCCGTCGCCTGCTGGTGGCGATCCCGTCGCTGCTCATCGCGTCGCTGATCGTCTTCAGCCTGCCGCGCCTGCTCCCGGGCGACGTGGTGCAGCTCATGCTCGAGGAGAAGGCCTACGGGAAGGACCTCGAGGACCTGCGGGCCAAGCTCGGGCTGAATCGCCCGATGTACATCCAGTACGTGGAGTGGCTCGGTCAGGTGGTCCGCGGCGATCTGGGCGAGTCGCTCTGGACCCGGCGACCGGTTCTCGAGGAGCTGACCCGGCGGCTGCCCATCAGCCTCGAGCTGGGGGTGCTCGCGCTGGCGTTCGCGATCGTCATCGCGGTGCCGATCGGCGTGCTCGCCGCCATCCGCCAGGACACCCTCGCGGACTACGCGATGCGGAGCCTGGCCATCCTCGGGCTCTCGGTGCCCGGCTTCTGGATCGCCACCCTCTGCGTGCTCCTGCCCGCGATCTGGTGGGGATGGAGCCCGCCCATCCAGTTCACCGCGTTCACCGTCAACCCCTGGGCCCACTTCGCCCAGTTCCTGCTGCCCGCATTCATCCTCGGCATCGCCTCCGCCGCGGCCATCATGCGCCTCACCCGCGGCACCCTGCTCGAGGTCCTGCGCCAGGACTACGTGCGCACCGCGTGGGCCAAGGGCCTCCGCGAGCGCGTGGTGGTGATCAAGCACAGCCTGAAGAACGCGATGATCCCGGTCATCACGGTGCTGGGCATCCAGGTCGCGCAGATCCTGGGCGGGACCGTGATCTTCGAGAGCATCTTCGGCCTGCCCGGCATGGGCCGCTTCCTCTTCGACGCGATCAACCAGCGCGACTACCCGGTCATCCAGGGCGTCAATCTATTGATCGTGAGCGTGGTCGTGCTGATGAACCTGATCGTCGACGCGTTCTACGCCTTCCTCGACCCCCGGATCCGCTACTAGCCCCCCCGCGCGCCCGCCCTGAACACTCTCTGGCAGTTCGCGAAGAACAAGCCCCTCGGCGCCCTCGGCGCCTTCATCGTGCTGGTGCTGCTCACCATGGCCCTCTTCGCGCCATGGATCGCGCCCTACAAGTACGACGAGACGATCCCGGGGGGGCGCATGAAGGCGCCCGGCGCCCAGTTCTGGATGGGCACCGACAACCTCGGGCGCGACGTGTACAGCCGCGTGGTCTACGGGGCGAGCGTCTCGGTCACGGTGGGCTTCGGCGCGGTGCTGCTCGCCAACGTGGCGGCCGCCCTGATCGGCATCACCAGCGGCTACTTCGGCGGCGCCTACGACATCTGCGTGCAGCGGGTGGTGGACGCGTGGCAATCGTTTCCGTTCCTGGTGGTCATCCTCTCGATGATGGCGGTCCTCGGCCCCGGGATGCTCAACCTGATCCTCGCCCTCGGCGTCCTCGGCGCCGCGGCGGGCTCGCGGGTGATCCGCGGAGCGACCATCAGCGTGATGCAGAACGCCTACGTGGAGGCGGCGCGCGCGCTCGGCGCCGGCCACCTGCGCATCATGCTGCGCTACCTGCTGCCCAACGTGGCCGCCACCATCATCATCCTGGCCACCATCGGCCTGGGCGCCGCGATCCTCGCGGAGTCCGCGCTCTCGTTCCTGGGCTTCGGGGTGCCGCCGCCCTATCCGTCGTGGGGCGCGATGCTCTCGGGCTCGGGGCGCTCGTTCATGTACCGCGCGCCGTGGATGGCGATCTGGCCGGGGGCCGCCATCTCGCTGGCCGTCTTCGGCTTCAACATGCTGGGCGACGCGCTGCGCGACGTGCTCGACCCGCGCCTCCGCGGCGGAGGCGGCCGGCCGGTCAGCTAGCGGCCGGCGCGGGCGAAAGCGCCCGGCCGGGAACGTCCGACCCGGTAACTTCGAGGGATCGGACACTGCGCCGGCCGGGGCCGCTCCCGCTCCGGAGCCGCTCAGCTCGCCTTCTTCATCGGCTCACCACAGCAGGTACCCGGCGTGGACGAGGTATGTCCGCACTTGGAGCACTTGTACTGGTCCGCCATCGTGGTCACCTCCTCTCGGTGATCTCCCCGACCCGGAGGGAGCAAGACGTGTGCCGTGAGGACGGAAAGAAAAGGGGCAGCGGCGATTGCCGCTGCCCCGGTAAAAACCCCTCACCCCTGCCCTCTGCCCGGAGGGGAGAGGGAGGAGAGAGGTTAGACGAACTTGGCGTAGATGGCCTTGATCTTCTCCTCGCCCCACTTGATCGTCTGCTCGAGATCCATCTTGTCGGTCGCGAACTGGGCGAGCGCGTCCACCATGACGAACTGCTGGTAGACCTCGTCCGCGGCCGGGGTGAGCGGGCCCGGGTAGCCGGTCGTGAAGTGGTACTCGGCGTCCTGCTCGAGCGGCTTGAGCTTCGGATCCTCGCTGATGATCGGGAACGGCGGCTTCGCGTAGTTCTTGAGGAACGGCATGTTGTAGCCGGTGCTGGCCTTGGCCGCGTCACGGTAGTTGTCGGCCAGCGCCTCGAGGAACGCCTTGGCGCCGTCCGCGTTCTTGCTGAACTTGGTGACGCCGTAGGCGCGGCAGTTGGCGAACGAGCGGCGGGTCGCCGGCCCCTTGGGCGAGAGCGACACGTAGATCTTGTCGGCCAGCTCCTTGTTGGAGCCCTCGATGGTCCGGTAGGCGCTGATCGGGTTGTGGATCCAGGAGCCACGCCCCGACGCGAGCAACCGGTTGTTGGACGCGTCGTCCCAGGCGAACACCTCGGGGGTCATGCAGTCCTTGTAGAGCGCCTTGTTGAACTTGAGCGCCTCGCGGACTTCCTTGGAGTTGTAGGTGAGGGTCTTGCCGTCCTTGGCCACCTCGGAGCCGCCGTAGCACCACATGATGGCCCGCCAGGAGGCGCGGGAGTCGTCGTGGTGGGCCAGCCCGATGCCGATCGGGAAGCCCTTGGCCTTGAGCTTCATGCCGCCCTTGTGCAGCTCTTCCCAGGTGTCGGGGCCGTTGGGATAGCCGACCTCGGTCCACAGGTCCTTGCGGTAGAGCCCGGGGAAGTCGATGAAGAAGTCGGGGATCGAGTGGATAGTGCCCGTCGCTCGCCACCTTGCAGTAGTTGTCGGCGAGCGGGGTGAAGCCGCCGTACTTCTTGCCGATCCGGTCCGCCGCGTCCTGCACGTCCAGCAGCGCGGTCGACCACTTCTCGGTGCCGGTGCCCACCAGCTGCACGATGTCGTGTCCGGACTGGGTGGCGACCTCGGCCGCGATCTTGGCCGGGATCTGCAGGTGCGGGATGTGGTCGATGGTGACCTTCACCCCGCTCTTGGTGGACCACTGCTCCGCGAACGCGTCGAACCACTTGTCGTAGGCGGGCACGAAGTGGGTCCAGGCCAGGACCCGGACTTCCTTCGTCTGTGCCCACGCCGGGCGGATCCACACGTGCGGGAACGCGGAGACGGCGGTGGCGCCCGCCGCGGTGCCGAGGAACTTCCGTCGCGAGATCTTGCTCATGCGGTTGACCTCCTTGGTCGTGAGTTCGTGCATCACTTCAGGGCGCCTGCGGTGAGACCGTGGATGAAGTGGTCGAGGCTGAACGCGTACACGATCGCCACCGGGACCGCGCCGATGAGCGCGCCCGACATGAGCGAGCCCCAGTAGAAGACGTCGCCGCGGATGAGATCGCTGGTGACCCCGTAGGAGATGGTCTTGTTGGCCGAGGCCGAGATGAAGGTCAGCGCGTAGATGAACTCCTGGTAGGTGAGCGTGAACGCGAAGATCCCCGCGGTGATGATGCCGGGCACGATGACCGGGATGATGATCATGCGAAAGGCCTGGAAGCGCGTGCACCCGTCGATCTGGGCGCTCTCCTCGATCTCCTTCGGGACCGTCCGCACGAAGCCCATCAGGAGCCAGGTGCAGAACGGCAAGGTGAAGGACGGGTACACGATGACCAGCGCCCACACCGAGTCGATGAAGCCGAGACCGCGCACCACCTGGGAGAGCGGGATGAACAGCAGCGTCGACGGGATCAGATAGGAGAGAAACATCGCGGTGGAGAGCGGCTGCGCCCCCGGGAAGCGCATCCGGGCCAGCGCGTAGGCCGCCGGGCAGCGCGAGCAGGAGGGTGATCGCGACCACCAGGACCCCGATCATGAGGCTGTTCGCGAGCCACGTCGGGAACAGCGTCCCCTCGAGCAGGAGCTTCACGTGATCGAGCGTGGGCGCCTCCTTGAACCAGAACGGGGCGGTCTCCAGGTTGTAGAGATCGCGGTCGCGCTTGAAGGCGGTGATGACCATCCAGTAGAACGGGAACAGCACCACGAAGAGGTACGGCGAGAGCGGAAGGTACGGGCCGTAGTCGCGCTTGATCCGTCGCCAGAGCCGCCGGGCGTCCATGCCCTATTCCCTCCGCAGAAACCGTAGCATGAAGATCACGATCAGGGCCAGAAACGGGAAGATGAACAGGGTGATGGCCGCGCCCATGCCGAGGTCGCCCGCGTTGATGCCGATGTTGTAGGCATACGTCCCGAAGACGTGGGTGGTGTTGTAGGGCCCGCCCTGGGTCAGCAGCCAGACCGACGAGAAGTCGGTGAACGAGAACACCACCGAGTAGAGCAAGCCCGACCAGCAGGATGGGTCGCACGATCGGCACGATCACGTAGTGGAACCGCCGGAGGGGGCCGGCCCCGTCGATCTTGGCCGCCTCGATGACCTCCTGGGGCACCGCGGTGAGCCCGGCGAGCAGGATCACGGCCGAGAACGGGAAGCCGCGCCACACGTTCATGATGATGACCGACCACATCGCGAGGCCCGGCTCGCCGAGCCACTGCCACGGATAGTCGATGATGTGGGCGTGCATCAGCATCCAGTTGATGACGCTGTAGAGCGAGTCGAACATCCACTTCCAGGCCAGCGAGGAGAGCGCGATCGGGATGACGAACGGGATCAGGATGATCCCCTGCACCGCGCGCTTGCCCTTGAAGGACCGGTTGAGCGCGAAGGCCAGCGGCAGCCCGATCACCAGCCGGATCAGCTCGGACCCGATCGTGAAGACGAAGGAATTGCGCACCGTCTGCCAGAAGACCGGGTCGGCGAAGAGACGCTGGTAGTTCAGCAGCCCCACGAAGTGGCTGTCGGGCGAGCCGACGCGGGCGCTCGAGACCGACAGGTAGATCGACATGATGAACGGGTAGGCGATGAAGAACGCGAGGTAGAGAAAGGCGGGCGCGATCCACAGGAAGCCCTGGAACGCCTCCCGATGGCTCCAGCCGCTCGAGGCGGCCGCCCGCGCCGCGGGGACCGCGGTCGCCCGGGCGCCGACCAGCTCCTTGCCGCCGTTGCTCATCGATCAGTCACCGCCGGAGCGGTTTCCGACCCGGGCCGGGCCGCTGACGCACTGCGGCTCATTCTCAGTTGCACGATCCCGTGTCTCTCCTTCGAGATGGGTCGATGAGGAAGCGAGCGATGTCGATGCGAGGTTCACGCGTTATACCACCGGCCCCCGAGGAGTGTCAACCTCGCCGGGCCGTTGTTTTCTGATAGGGTAACGCGGTGATCATCCTCGGCGTGATCCCGGCGCGCCTGTATTCCTCGCGGCTGCCGCGCAAGGTGCTGCGGGAGATTCGCGGCGTCCCGATGGTGGTCCACGTCTTCCGGCAGGCCCGCACCTCCCCCCTGCTCTCCGACCTGCTGGTGGCCACCGACAGCGAGGAGGTGGTGGAGACCTGCCACGCCCACCACGTGCCCGCGGTCATGACCCGGGCCGACCACGCCTCGGGAACCGACCGCCTGTGGGAGGTGTCGCGGGCCCGGAACGCCGACGTCTACGTCAACATCCAGGGCGACGAGCCCCTGATCACCGCCCGCCACATCGAGTGTCTGGTCCGGCCCTTCCTGGCCGAGCCCGAGGTCCAGGTAACGACCCTCAAGATCCGGGCCACCGCGGCCGAGGTGCCGACCCGCACCGCCAACAAGGTGGTCACCAACGTGCACGGCGACGCGCTCTACTTCTCCCGCCTGCCGATCCCCTTCGACCGCGACGGGCGCGGTGACGTCGTCTACTGGAAGCACATCGGCCTCTACGCCTACCGGCGCGCCGTCCTCGACATCTACCACACGCTGCCGCCGTCGTCGCTCGAGCGCGCCGAGCAGCTCGAGCAGCTTCGCCTCCTGGAGGCCGGCATTCCCATCCGCGTCCTCGAGACCGACCAGCCCACGATCGGAGTGGACACCGAGGAGGACCTCCGGGCCGTCGAGGCCCTGTTGTCAGCCCGCCCGCGGTGAGCAATCGCTGGGCCGTCCTGGCCCTCATCATGGCCGCGCAGACCATGGCCAACGTGGGCCCGCTCGGCATCCCGTCGATCGCGCCCCTGATCCGGGAGGGCCTCGGGCTGTCGATGACGCAGGCCGGCTCCTTTCTCTCCGCGTACTACATCGGCCCGGTGCTGATGTCGCTGCCGGCGGGCTGGCTCGCGGACCGATGGGGCGTGCGCGGGGCGATGATCCTGGGCCAGGCCCTGATCGCGATCGGGCTCGGCGCGGTCGCGGTGGCGCCCTCGTTTCCGTTCATCGTCGCCATCCTGGTGGTCGCCGGCGCCGGCTACGGCGTGCTGAACCCCACCACCACCAAGGCGGGCATGGCCTGGTTCCCCCCGCGGCAGCGGGCGACCGTGGTCGGCCTCAAGCAGGTCGGCCTGCCGTTCGGCGGCGCGCTGGGCGCCCTGATCATGCCTCCGGTGGCGCTCGCCTTCGGATGGCGGGCCGCGGTGGGGTGCGCGGCCGCGGCGGTCGGGCGCGCTCGCCGTCCTGACCTGGGCGCTCTACCGGGACCTGCCGGAGCCGGAGACGAAGGGACCCGCCCCGGCGCCCCCGCGCTTCTGGACCGTCATGGCCAATCGCGATCTGTGGCTGGTCGGCGTGAGCACCCTCATCTTCGCGGGCGTGCAGACCGTCTTCCTGGCCTTCCTCGTCCTCTACCTCCGCGACGTCGTGCACATCGCCCTCGTGGTGGCCGCCAAGTACCTGGTGGCCGCCCAGGTCAGCGGCGCGATCGGGCGTATCGGGTTCGGGCTGCTCTCCGACCGGCTCTTCGGTGGCCGCCGCCGCATCGTGCTGGCCATCGCGGGCCTGGGATCGATCGGCTGCGCCCTCGCCCTGTCGGCCACCGCGCCGGGCACGGGGCCCTGGCTGCTCGCGCCGCTCGCGGTGGGCATCGGCGTTCTTCGGCGTCGGCTGGAACGGCGTGCAGCACACCCTCATGGCCGAGCTGGCCGGGCCCCGCGCGGCCGGGACCGCGGTGGGACTCGGCCTCGCGATCTCCTCGCTGGGTGTCGCGGTGTGCCCGCCGGTGTTCGGGCTGGTGGTGGAGCGCCTGGGCGGCTTCGGCGCGGGGTGGGTCACGCTGGCGGTCGGCATGGTGCTCGCGCTCGCTGCTGCTCGTCCCGGTGCGCGAGCGGGTCCTGGCGCCGACCTCATGACCGGGCGGCCAAGCCGCGTGACCCGATGGCGGCAGCGCCCTTCCGGATCCTGCGGGTGGCATTGATGGCGGTTGTTCTGGGGGTGACACTGAGGGCCGCCGGTGCCCGATGCCCCGGCGAGCCCCGCGATGGGGGCTGACCGGCCGTTTCCCCCGGTTTCCCGTTGACAGGCCCATGGTTCTTTGTTAAGAATCGGCCACCATTTAGGGCCTATCTCACCACTCGACTCGCATCTCAGTGACGACGTTCTCGAGGTCCCAGCCTCGCGGCCGGGGCTCCTACCCCGATGGGGAAAGCACGCGCGGCGCGAGCCGCCGCGGAACGACAGCCCGGTACCGCCGGTTGACCCGGTCAAGGAGGACCACTCGCTCATGACGAATCCGGACACCAAGGACACCACGCTCTCGCAGCTCGACCGCCGCACGTTCATCAAGACCGCGGGTGTCGCCGCGGCCGCGATGGGGGGCATCGAGGGCATCCTCGCGGCGCGCCGCGCGCCCGCCTTCGCGCAGGGGACCAAGCTCCACTGGGTCCGCTGGGTGGACTTCATCCCCGAGTCCGACGTGGAGCTGAAGCGGCAGATGCCGGAGGCGTCCAAGGCGCTCGGGGCCGAGGTGACGCTCGAGACCATCAACGCCAACGACCTGCAGCCGCGCATCACCGCGGCCATCCAGTCCGGCGCGGGCGCCGACATCTTCAACTTCCAGTACAACTGGGCCCACCTCTATCAGAACGCGGTGGTGGACGTGAGCGATGTGGCGGGCGACATCGGAAAGGCCGAAGGCGGCTTCTACGAGATCTATCCGCCCTCCTGCCAGGTCGGCGGCAAGTGGCTCGCGGTTCCCCACTCGATCGTCGGCAACGCGGTGTCCTACCGGAAGTCGTGGCTCAAGGAAGCGGGCGCCAGCCAGTATCCCAAGACCTGGGAAGAGGCCCACAAGCTCTTCACCGCGCTCAAGAAGAAGGGCAAGCCCTACGGGCAGACCCTCGGCCACACCTTCGGCGACGCGCCGACCTTCACGTACTGCATGCTCTGGGCCTTCGGGGGCGCCGAGACCGACCAGAGCGGCAAGAAGGTCGTCCTCAACAGCAAGGGCGCGCTCGAGTCGGTCAAGTTCATGCAGAGCTTCTGGAAGGACGCCTGCGACGAGGGCGGGCTCGCGTGGGACGACACCAACAACAACCGGGCCTTCCACGCCGGCGAGATCTCGGCCACGCTCAACGGAGCCGAGCATCTACATCGTGGCCAAGCGGCAGAAGGACAAGATCAAGGACGACAAGGGCGAGCCCCTGTTCCAGGACATCGACCACGCTCCGCTGCCGGCCGGCCCCGCGGGCGCGTACCTCCTCTTCCTCAATCAGTCCAACGCGATCATGAAGTACTCGAAGAACCCCAAGCTGGCCAAGGACCTCCTGCGCTGGGTCCACAAGAAGGAGAACTACGGCAAGTGGTTCGCCAGCCAGGAGGGCTACAGCGTGGGCGGCACCAAGGCGTGGGAGAACGAGCCCATGTGGGGCAAGCTCGACGAGCCCCTCAAGATGTTCCGGACCGCCGCGCGAAACACCCGCCTGTTCGGGTTCGCCGGCCCGTCCACCGCGAAGGCCACCGAGGCCTTCACCAAGTACATCGTCACCGACATGTACGCCAAGGCCGTCCAGGGCATGAAGGCCGAGGACGCGGTCAAGTGGGCGGAAGGCGAGCTCAAGAAGATCTACGAGGCCTGATCGGAAGGGCCCCATCGCGGGGCCCAAGGAGGGGTCGATGACGACTCCGGATCGCGACGTGAGCATCGCCGCATCGCCCGCGCTCGCGGGCGTCAGCCGCCGCACGTTCCTGGCCGGGTCCGTCGCCGCGGGCGTCGCGGCGGCGGGCCTGGAGGGCATCCTGGCCGCGCGGCGCGCCCCGGCCTTCGCCCAGGGCACGCGGCTCAACATCGTTCGCTGGGTGGACTTCATCCCCGCGTGCGACGTGGAGCTGAAGCGTCAGGCGGTCGACGCGAGCAAGGCGCTCGGCGCCGAGGTGGTGTTCGAGTTCATCAACGCCAACGACCTGCAGGCGCGGATCACCGCGGCCATGCAGTCGGGCGCGGGTCCGGACATCATCCAGATGCTCCACAACTGGCCGCACCTCTACGCGAACGGGCTCGTCGACGTGAGCGACCTCGTCGCGTGGCAGGTGAAGGAGCAGGGCGCGCTCTACCCCCTGTCCGAGGCCAACGTCAAGGTGGGCGGCAAGTTCCTGGCCCTGCCGCACGGCATCGTTCCCGGCCTCATCGCCTACCGGAAGTCGTGGTTCGACGAGATCGGAGCCAACACGTTCCCCAAGACCTACGAGGAGCTGCGCCAGGTCTCCGCGAAGCTCAAGAAGAAGGGCAAGCCCTACGGCCAGACGCTCGGCCACACCTTCGGCGACGCCCCGGGCTGGGCGTACCCCCTGATGTGGAACTTCGGCGGGATGGAGGTCGACAAGAGCGGCAAGACCGCGATCGACAGCAAGGGGACGGTGGACGCGGTGAAGTTCATGACCGCGTTCTGGAAGGACGGCTGCGACGAGGGCGGCCTGGCCTGGGACGACACCAACAACAACCGCGCCTTCCTGGCCGGCGAGATCTGCGCCACCCTGAACGGGGCCTCGATCTACATCGCGGCCAAGCGTGGGCAGGACAAGATCAAGGACGAGAAGGGCGAGCCGATGGTGCGTGACATCCAGCACGCGCGCCTGCCCGCGGGTCCGGCCGGCCTCGTCGAGCTACCAGGCCTCCTTCCACCACGGGGTCATGAAGTACGGGAAGAACCAGAAGCTGGCCAAGGACTTCCTCAAGTGGCTGCACGGCAAGGAGCAGTTCGGGAAGTGGTTCCAGGTGGCGGAGGGCTTCTCGATCGGCTCGACCAAGTTCTGGGAGCAGCATCCGCTCTGGAGCACGATCGACGAGCCGATGAAGGGCTTCCGCACCGCCGCCGACAACTCCCGGGTCTTCGGGTACGCGGGACCGCCGTCGGCCAAGGCCACCGAGGCCTACTCGAAGTACGTGATCGTGGACATGTTCGCCAAGGGCGTCCAGGGCACGAAGCCGGAGGACGCCGTCAAGTGGGCGGCGAGGAGCTCAAGAAGATCTACGGATGAGAACCGCATGAAGAAATCCATCGCGGGCGGATCGGGCGGCGCGGCCGGGCTCGAGGCCGTGCTGCCCCATCCGGGCACCTCCCGGCCCAGCGGGCTGACGCGCTTCCTCGAGAACGAGCGGCTGCTCGCCGGCATCCTGCTCGCCCCCACCGTGGTGCTGCTCGGCATGTTCATCGCCTACCCGTTCGTGATGGGGGTGTGGCTCTCGCTCAGCAACGTGAGCGTGGGGAACCCGGGCGAGTTCGTCGGGCTCAAGAACTTCATCAAGGCGTGGAACGACTCGATCTTCCGGACCGCCTTCTACAACACGTTCTTCTACACGTTCTGGGCCACGATCTTCAAGCTCGCGCTCGGGATGTGGCTGGCCCTCCTGCTGAACCGTCACTTCCGGGGCCAGCGCATCGTGCGCGCGGCGATGCTGCTGCCGTTCATCGTGCCCACCGTGCTCTCGACCTTCGCGTGGCGCTGGATGTTCGATCCCACCTTCAGCGTGCTGAACTGGCTGCTCTACCAGACCGGCTTCATCACCACCAAGCTGCCGTTCCTCTCCGACGGCACCTACGGCATGTGGTGCGCGATCGTGGTGAATACCTGGCGCGGCATGCCGTTCTTCGCGATCTCGCTGCTGGCCGGGCTCCAGACCATCAGCCCCGACCTGCAGGAGGCCGCCTCGCTCGACGGCGCCAACGGCTGGCACCGCTTCTGGCACGTGACCTGGCCCCTGCTCAAGCCGGTGACCCTGGTGGTGGTGGTCTTCTCGATCATCCAGACCTTCTCCGACTTCCAGCTCATCTACGTGCTGACCGGCGGCGGCCCCGCCAACGCCACCCACCTGCTCGCGACCTACGCCTACCAGATCGGGGTGGCCACCGGCCTGCTCGGCGAGGGCGCCGCGATCTCGCTCTTCATGCTGCCCGTCCTCTTCATCGTGGTCTGGCTCCAGCTCCGCTACCTCCGCCGCCTGGAGGGCGCCTAGCGTGCTCCGAAAGACGGGCTTGGGGATTGCCGGGCGAGGCGCAGCCGAAGGCGAGCCGAGCGCATTCGACGGAGCGGCAGCATGCGCTCCCCCCCAATCAGATCAATGGTTATAGAGCGCAAGTGGAAGCGGTGGGTGTACTTCTACATCCCGATGACGATCTTCGTGATCGGTACGCTGTTCCCGTTCTACTGGATGCTGATCACCTCGATCCGGCCGGACTCGGAGCTCTACCGCTCGTGGCGGGCGGTGAACAACGCGCCCTTCTGGACCACGCACCCGACGATCGAGCACTTCCGCGACCTGATGGCCAAGACCACGTTCCCCAAGTGGCTGTGGAACACGTTCTTCATCGCCTGCGTGTCCACCGGGATCTCGCTCTTCTGCGGGCTCCTGGCCGGCTACGCGCTCGGACGGCTCAAGTTCCCGATGGCGGGCACGCTGGGCACCAGCATCTTCGTCACCTACCTGGTGCCCCCGACCCTGCTCTTCATCCCGCTCGCCAACATCATCCGCACGTTCCAGCTCGGCGACACCCCGTGGGCCCTGATCCTCACCTACCCCACGTTCCTGATCCCGTTCTGTACCTGGCTCCTGATGGGCTACTTCAAGACCATTCCCAAGGAGCTCGAGGAGTGCGCGCGGATCGACGGCGCCACCCGCTTCGGGGCCATGGTGCGCATCATCTTCCCGATCGCGGTGCCCGGCATCCTGTCCGCGGGCATCTTCGCGTTCACCCTGTCCTGGAACGAGTTCATCTACGCGCTGGTCTTCCTCTCGTCGCCCGAGAAGAAGACGGTCCCGGTGGGCGTCGTCTCCGAGCTGATCCGGGGCGACATCTACTTCTGGGGGCAGCTCATGGCGGGCGCGCTGCTGGGCTCGATCCCGGTGGCGATCGTCTATTCGTTCTTCGTGGAGTACTACGTCACCGGCCTCACGGGCTCCGTGAAGGGGTGACGACAGAGCCCGGGGCACCCGACCCCGGGGAACCTATTTGAGGGAGAGTGACCAATGGCACAGGTAGTCCTCAAGGACCTCAACAAGAAGTACGACGAGGTGCACGCCGTCAAGGACGTGAACCTCACGATCCGCGACAAGGAGTTCATGGTCTTCGTCGGGCCCTCGGGCTGCGGCAAGACCACGACCCTCCGCATGGTCGCGGGTCTCGAGGAGATCACCGCCGGGGAGATCTCGATCGGCGACCGGGTCGTCAACGACCTGCCGCCGAAGGACCGGGACATCGCGATGGTGTTCCAGAACTACGCGCTCTATCCGCACATGAGCGTGTACGACAACATGGCCTTCGGCCTCAAGATGCGCAAGTTCCCCAAGCCCGAGATCGCCAAGCGGGTGCAGGAGGCGGCCGAGATCCTCGGCATCCAGGAATTGCTCAAGCGGAAGCCGCGGCAGCTCTCGGGCGGCCAGCGGCAGCGCGTGGCGGTGGGGCGAGCGATCGTCCGTCACCCCCAGGTGTTCCTCTTCGACGAGCCGCTGTCGAACCTCGACGCCAAGCTGCGCGTGCAGATGCGGGTGGAGCTCAAGCGGCTGCACGAGCGCCTCGAGACCACCGCGATCTACGTGACCCACGACCAGGTCGAGGCCATGACCCTGGGCAGCCGCGTGGTGGTCATGAAGGACGGCTGGGTGCAGCAGGTGGGCGAGCCGCTCGAGATCTACAGCAAGCCGGCCAACAAGTTCGTGGCCGGCTTCATCGGCTCGCCCGCGATGAACTTCCTGCCGGTCACGGTCAGCGAGACCAACGGCACGATCTTCCTCGACACCACCGGGCTGCGGACCAAGGTGCCGGCCGAGAAGGCGGGCGCGCTCAAGGCCTACAAGGGCCAGCCGCTGACCCTCGGCATCCGGCCGGAGGATCTCCGGGTAGGGTCGGGCGCCGACTCGTCGGACCTGGCCTTCGACGCGGTGGTCGAGGTGGTGGAGCCGCTCGGCTCCGAGATCCTGCTCAACGTGAGCGTGGGCGGACAGTCGGTGGTCTGCCGGGTCGAGCCGTCGGTGAAGGCGCGGCCCCACGAGAAGATCCGCATGGCCTTCGTGCCCGAGCGCATCCACTTCTTCGACACCAAGACCGAAGCGGTCGTCAAGTAGCGGCGTTTCTGCGGCCGGGGGGTTGACAACCGTCGACCCTCCGGCTAGAAGTGGGCAACTTTCCGACCCAGCCTGACCTCACGAGGGGGTGAGACACACGCGCTAGGGTTCTCGCGAATGGCCCGAGACCTCCCGATCCCGATTGGAGGCCCTCCATGGACCAGACCGCTCCCCGCAGTATTCCGCGACGTCGATTCCTCCGCGCCGCCGCCGGCGCCAGCGCCGGGATGGCCTCCTGGCTCGCCCTCCGCAAGGCTCCCGCGTACGCCCAGAAGCGCGAGCTGACCTTCCTCAGCTGGAACCACTTCGTCCCCGCCGCCGACGACGAGCTCCGCAAGCAGGCGGAGGCCTTCGGCAAGGCGAACAACTGCACGGTGCGCGTCGACACCATGGCGCACCTGCAGATGCCGGCCAAGATCGCGGCCGAGGCCCAGTCGCAGTCGGGCCACGACATGTACCGGACCGCGGGCGCCGATCCGTTCCTCTACGAGAACCTCCTCATCAACCTGGACGACCTGGTCGGCAAGCTGGGCAAGGCGGGCGGCGGCTGGTATCCGTTCGCGGCGGAGAGCTGCCAGACCAAGTCCGGCTGGAAGGCGATCCCCTGGTTCTGGGTGTCGTTCCCGGGCACCTACAACATGGCGCACTTCAAGAAGGCGGGGTTCGAAGGTCCGCCGAAGACGTGGGACGACCTCCAGAAGATGGGCAAGGTGCTCAAGAAGCAGGGCAACCCGGTCGGCATCCCGATCAGCCACTGCTCGGACGCCCACTCGACCTACTGGTCGGTGGCGTGGTCCTTCGGGGCCAAGGTCCTCGAGGCGGACGGCAAGACCCCCGCGATCAGCTCGGACAAGACGGTCCAGGTCATCGAGTGGTACAAGGAGCTCTACAAGGACGCGATGGAGCCGGAGGTCCTCTCCTGGGACGACGCCGGGAACAATCGCTTCATCCTCTCCGGGAAGGGCGCCTGGATCCACAATCCGGTCAGCCCCTACAACGCGGCCCTTGCCAACAAGCAACCCATCGCCGACGACCTCAATCACCACAACAGTCTGGCGGGACCGGCGGGGACCCACTCGGCACCTCCGAACCTGAGCCTCGGCATCTGGAAGTTCTCGAAGAACCAGGAGCTGGCCAAGGAGTTCATCGCGTACCTGTTCCAGAAGCAGAACTTCGACGCCTGGATCGTGGCGTCCAACGCATTCAACCACCCGCCGCTGAAGAACCTCGCAGATCACCCGATCTGGGCGCGCAATCCGAAGTTCGCCATGCTGCCCAAGGAAGCGGAGTACGGTCACCCGCGCGGCTGGCCGGCCAAGCCGAACGAGGCGGTGCAGCGCATCGACGACAACTACATCATGGCCGACATGGTCGCCAAGGCGGTCAACGGTATGCCGGCCAAGCGGGCCATGGACTGGGCGCAGGAGCAGGTCGCGCTCGCGGTGAAGGGACAGCTGAAGGTGGGCTAGCCATGGCGGTCGGGCCGGGCGTCCTGGAGGCGGCCGGGGTCGCGGGCCCCGGCCGGCTCTCGCGTCTCCGCGAGTGGTGGGAGCAGGAGCACGTCTTCGGCTACGGCCTCATCGTGCCCGCGATCGTCCTGCTCGTCACCCTCGTCGCCTTCCCGTTCGGGATGGCGATCTACTTCAGCCTCTCCGACTACTGGGTCGGCTCGCCCGGCGGGTGGGTCGGCCTGCAGAACTACCGCGACATCCTCGGCAACGAGACCTTCCGGCAGACCATCCAGAACTCGTTCGTCTTCACCGGCATCGCGCTCACCCTCAAGGTGGTCCTGGGGGTCTGGCTCGCGATGCTGCTGGCCCGCAATCTCCGGTTCAAGCGCCTGATCCGGGGCGTGGTGCTCCTGCCCTTCGTCATCCCGACCGCGCTCTCCACCCTGGCGTGGCTGTGGATGTTCGACTCGCTCTACAGCGTCGTCAACTGGACCGCCATCCACCTGCGCCTGATCGACGCCCCGGGGCCCAACTGGCTCGGCCAGTCGACCTACGCGATGGCCGCGGTCATCGTGGTCAACGTGTGGCGCGGACTCCCCTTCTTCGCCATCACCGTCCTCGCGGGCCTCATGGCGGTGCCCCGCGAGTTCCTCGAGGCGGCCGAGGTGGACGGGGCCAACTCGTGGGGGCGCTTCTGGCACGTGACGCTGCCCCTGATCAAGCCGGTCCTCGCGGTGGTCATCCTCTTCTCGACCATCTTCACCTTCGGGGACTTCAACATCGTCCAGGTCCTGACCCGCGGGGGACCGATCAACACCACCCACCTCTTCGCCACCCTCGCGTACCAGGTGGGCCTCTCCGGCGGCAACCTGGGCCAGGGCGCCGCGATCTCGCTGTTCATCTTCCCGCTGCTGGCGATGGTGGTCTTCTTCCAGCTGCGCTACGTGCGGAAGGAGTGACCATGATCGGAGTGCGGAGCCGCGGCGCCCGATTTCGGTCGAACGCCTTTGCCTACGCGAACCTCGCGCCGTACGTGTTCTTCGTGCTGTTCCCCTTCTACTTCATGGTGGTGACGTCCTTCAAGTCGAACGCGGAGCTCTACAATCTCAAGTCGATCCCGTTCTGGATCCAGAGCGGTGCGATCATGGATCACTACGCCCTGCTCTTCCAGAAGACCGACTTCGTCACCTGGATGAAGAACAGCCTGCTGGTCGCGGTGGTGGCGACCTCGGTCTCGGTGGTGATCTCGATCCTGGCCGGCTACAGCCTGGCCCGGCTGCGCTTTCGCGGGGCCGGCTCCTTCGGGACCGCGGTGTTCATCACCTACCTGGTGCCGCCGACCCTGCTCTTCCTGCCCCTGTCCCAGGTGGTGGTCTGGCTCGGGCTGGCCGACTCGATCACCGCGCTGATGGTCACCTATCCCACCTTCCTGGTCCCGTTCTGCACGTGGCTCCTGATGGGCTACTTCCGGACGATCCCCCGCGAGGTCGAGGAGTGCGCGCTGGTGGACGGGGCGACCCGCATGCAGACCCTCCGGAAGGTCGTGCTCCCGATGGCGGTGCCGGGGATCATCTGCGCGGTGCTGTTCAGCTTCACGCTGTGCTGGAACGAGTTCACCTACGCGCTGACCTTCATCTCCCAGTCCGCCCACAAGACCGCGGTGGTCGGCGTCACCTCCGACCTCATCCGCGGTGACATCTACTTCTGGGGCTCGCTGATGGCCGGCGCCCTGATCGCGTCCATCCCCATCGTCATCGTCTACGTCCTCTTCCTCGACTACTACGTCTCCGGCCTCACCGCCGGCGCAGTAAAAGGCTGAACCGTCGGGCCGCGGATAAGGGCCCATCTGCTGCGAGTGCGGCGCCCTCGGTCAGGGCGCTCGACGTACAGGGAGTACGCCTCGCGCCCGACCTTCGGGCGCCGCCTCGCAGCTGGACCCTTCTCCGCGCCCCTATGCGCGCCGGCCCTAGCCCAAGCGTCAGAACATGGAGGCGAGGGCCTTGCCTACTTCGGTGGTCGTCGCGGTGCCGCCGAGGTCGCGGGTGAGGCCTTTGCCGGCCTCGACATAGCGCTCGATCGCGTCGACGACCGCGTGGGCCGCCTCCGGGTGGCCGAGGTGATCGAGCATCATCGCCCCAGTCCAGATCTGGGCGATCGGATTGGCGATCCCCTTGCCCGCGATGTCGGGGGCCGAGCCGTGCACCGGCTCGAACATGGACGGGTACTCCTTCTCGGGGTTGATGTTGCCGCCCGGGGCGATGCCGATCGACCCCGCGATGGCCGGCCCCAGGTCGGAGAGGATGTCCCCGAACAGGTTCGAGGCCACCACCACGTCGAACCAGTCGGGGTGCTGCACGAAGTGGGCGGTGAGGATGTCGATGTGGTACTGGCTGGTCTTGACGTCGGGATAGTGCTTCGCCATCGCCGCGAAGCGCTCGTCCCAGTAGGGCATGCTGTGGATGATCCCGTTCGACTTGGTGGCCGAGGTCACGTGGTGCCGGGGCCGCTTCTTGGCCAGCTCGAACGCGTAGCGGATCACCCGGTCGCAGCCGCGCCGGGTGAACACCGCCTGCTGCACGGCCAGCTCGTGGGGCGTGTCCCGGTAGAGCCGCCCGCCGATCTCGGAGTACTCGCCCTCGTTGTTCTCCCGCACGATCAGCATGTCGATGTCCGCGGGCCCGCGTCCGGCCAGGGGCGAGCGCACCCCGCGCAGCAGGCGCACCGGCCGCAGGTTCACGTACTGGTGGAACTCGCGGCGGATCGGGATGAGCAGCCCCCAGAGCGAGACGTGGTCGGCCACCCCGGGGAAGCCCACCGCGCCGAGGTAGATCGCCTCGAAGGGCCGTAGCTGCGCGAGGCCGTCCTCGGGCATCATGCGTCCGGTTCGGGCGTAGACCTCGCAGCTCCAGTCGAAGTGGGTCCACTCGAACTCCACCCCGAAGCGACGCCCGGCCGCCTCCAGGACCCGGATGCCTTCGGGCAGGACCTCCTTGCCGATGCCGTCGCCGGGAATCACCGCGATCCGATGCCTCATGAAATCCTCCTCAACGCTGAGAGATGATGACCTGGGGGCCGCCGGGCCGCGGGACGCGCAGCTCGCTCGAGGCGAACCCGGCGCGGCGGAACATGGAATCGAGCTCGGCGAGGGTGTAGGCGTCGCCCGCCGGCGTCGTGCAGAGCATCACGAGGGCGAACATCGCGGCCGGGGGCGGGCTCACCCGCCCCTCGTCGGGAACGAACTCCACCGTCACCGCGCGGCCGTCGGGCGCCAGGGCGGCCCGGGCCCGCGCGAGGAACCGCTCGCAGGTCGGGGGGTCGAAGTGGTGGAGGAAGTTGGGGATGAGGATCAGATCGTAGGGCCCGTCCAGGTCCGCGTCGAAGGCGCTGCCCTCGATGGTCCGATAGCGGGCCTCGACTCCGGCCGCCCGCGCGTTCTCGCGCGCCACCTCGAGCACGCTGGCCCAGTCGAGCCCGGCCACCTCCGCGCGCGGGTACCGCCGCGCGAACGCGATGCCGAACATTCCGTGCCCGGCCGCCACGTCGAGCACCCGGAGCGGCCGCGCCTCGTCCACCTCGACCGTCTCCACCACCGCATGCGCGACGCCCCGCATCAGCGGCGCCATGGCCCGGGCGAACCCGACCCACACCGGATGCTCCGCCGTCACCGTGCCCGCCTCGGGCAGCGTGGTCCCGCCCCGGCGCACCGCGGAGGCCACGTCGGCGAAGGCGGCGCGCAGCTCGGGCGCGTAGATGAAGTCCGCCGCGGAGGCCACGTACGACGGCGAGCGCCGGTCGAGGAAGGCGGCCGAGTCCGCGGTCAGCGCGTAGCGCTCGCCGTCCTTGGCGAGCAGGCCAGCCACCGTGAGGTAGTCGCAGAGGACGCGGGTGCCGCGCACCGAGGCGCGGCAGCGCTCGGCGACGGCGGCTGCGGTCTCGTGACCCGCGCCGATCGCATTGAACAGATCCAGGTCCAGCGCCCCGCGGAGCGCGGCGCTCCGCTGGTACGCGCTCACGGTGGACATGAACAGGTCGGGAGAGGGGGGCGCGTCCGGGGCCGGGAGGCCGTCGGCCAGGCGGGTGATCTCGTCGGGTCGCAGGTGCAGGCGCAGCGTGCCGCGCCCGGAGACCGCGGGGCCGGCGCAGTCGATCACCGCGATCCCGCTCTTGCACATCTCGACCCGCGCCGACCCATCGCGGCTGATGAGCAGCGCGGCCAGGCGGGAGAGCGTGGGCTCGTGCCCCACGCACAGGAGCCGCTCCGCATCGACCGCCACGAGCCCGGCCAGGGTGCGGGCCGGCTCGGCCCGATCGCCGAGGAGCTCGCTCGGCTCCGGGACCGGCACGCCCCCGTACGCGCGGGCGGTGATGTCCGCGGTCTCGCGCGCGCGGGCGAGCGGGCTCGTCAGGATGCGGTCGAAGGTCACGCCCATGCGGCGGAGCGCGCCGGCCACCCGCGCATGCTCGCGGCGGCCGGCGTCGGTGAGCGGGCGCTCGCGGTCGCCGGGCCAGCGGGCCGGATCCGCCTCTCCGGCCTCGCCGTGGCGCATGAGGACGAGACGCATGGCGACTACTATCGCACGACTCCGAGCGCGCGCCGCCCCGCGTGGTATGCTCGACGGCCGTGAAGGCGAAGTGGATGGTCGTGGTGTTCGGTCCCGCCCTGCTCATGCTGATCGGGAGCATCCTGGCGATGCTCTTCCTGCCGCATCCGGTCCCCAAGAAGGCCACCGGCGGCCAGCGGCTATACCTGACCTACTGCGCCTCCTGCCACGGCGCCAACGGCCACGGCGCGTGGCGCGCGTGGCTCTTCCTCCTGCGTCCGGGCGACCTGGGCGACGCGCGGCTCATCGACACGCTCTCGGACGAGTACCTCCTCGCGCTGATCCGGAACGGGGGGGCGACGATCGGCAAGCCCGGCATGCCCGCCTTCGGCTACCACTTGAAGGACGAGGAGATCCGGGAGGTGGTGCGGTACCTGCGAACGCTGCCGAAGCGCTAGCCGCGCGGGCGCCTAGCCGCGCGGGCGAATATCCGACATCGTCTCGCGCAGGACCGCCTTGTCGAAGGGCTTGGTGATCACGAAGTTCACCCGGCTGCGCTCCTCGCGGGTGATCTCGGTCTCGCCCCAGCCGGTGATGAGGCCGACCGGCAGCTGCGGCCAGCGGCCCTGGATGGCCTTGGCCACGTCCCAGCCGTTCATGTCGGGCATGCCGAGGTCGCTCACCACCACGTCGACCAGCTGCGGGTTGGCGTCGAGATAGGAGAGGCCCTCGCGGCCGCCGGGCGCCTGGGTCACCGAGTGCCCCTGCTCCTCGAGCATCTCGGCCAGGGTGGCGCGCACCTGGAGCTCGTCGTCGATGACCAGGATGCGCAGCGGCACGACCGGCGCGGTCCGCGGACCGGTGGGGGTCCGGGCGATCGACGCGGCCGCGGAAGCGGTGGGCAGGCTCACCTCCACGGTGGTGCCCTGCCCCTCGGTGCTCTCGACGGTCAGGGTGCCGCCGTAGCGCTGCACGGTCCCGTAGGCCACGCTGAGCCCGAGCCCGGTGGCCTTGGGGCCCTTGGTGGTGAAGAACGGCTCCAGCGCCCGGCGCCGGACCTCCTCGGGCATGCCACCGCCGGTGTCGGCGACGCTGCAGTACACCCGGTCGTCGCGGGTCCACGTCTTGAGCGTGATCCTCCCGGTCTGGTTGATCGAGTCCGCCGCGTTGAGCAGCAGGTTCATCAGCACCTCGCGCAGCGGGGCGGGCTCGCCCGCCGCCGCGCCGATGACGCCCGCCTCGACCGCGACCTCGATCCGGCTGCCGCGCAGCTGGGCCTCGTCCTGCCAGCGCGGCCGGGTGAGCTCGACCACTTCCTGCACCAGCTGGTTGAGGTCCACCGCCACCGCGTCCGAGACCGGCTGCACCCGGCTGAAGCGCTGCACCCGCCGCACCACCTCGGCGCCGTCCTGGGCGGTGCGCTGGATGATCTCGAGGGAGCGGCGCACGCTCGCCTCCTGCACCTTGCCCATGAGCAGCTCGACCCGGCCCAGGATCACCGCGAAGAGGTTGTTGAGATGGTGGGCCATGCCGGAGGAGAGCTGGCCCATCGCCCGCAGCGTCTCGCCGCGCACGAGCTGGGCCTGGGTCGACTTGAGGTCGTCCACCACGCCCTGGAGCTGGGAGGCGGACGACTGGGCCTCCTCGAGGAGGCGCGAGTTGTCGACCGCGTACCCGATGTAGGTCATGAGGGCGTTGAGGAACTGGAGGTCGGTGGAGCCGAAGGGGGGCAGGCGCAGCGCGTCGGAGACTCCCCCGTCGCGCTTCTTGGCCATGTTGATGACGCCGATGACCCGGTCGCCCACCCGGATCGGCATGCAGATGAACGAGCCGTTGCCGTACTGGGGGTTGTTGGTCCGGTTGAAGCGAGGATCGGCCGCGATGTCGTCGACCAGGACCGGCTCGCCCATCTCCACCACCTTGCCGGCCACGCCCTCGCCCACCTTGACCTCGACCGCCGGGATCACCTCGTCCGGGATGCCGCGGGAGGCGGCGAGCTTCAGCACCGTGCGCTCCCGGTCGAGGATCATGATCGAGCCGACGGTGGCGCGCACCGCGCGCATCGTCGACTGGAGCACGAGGCCGAGCAGGTCCTGGATGCGCGGGATGCGGGCGGCCAGCTCGACCATCTCGTTGAGCGTGCCGAGCTTGAAGACGAGATCCTCCAGGCGCTGGGTCGAGCCGCGGAGGTCGTCGAGCATGTGGTAGAACGCGTCGCGGACCTGCCCGATCTCGGTGACCTCGCCGAGCCCGGGGACCGCGGAGGCCCGCTCCACCCGTCGGAGGGTCTCGGGCTTGGCCTCGGTGGGCGCGATGAAGCCCTGGGCGAGCGCCGAGATCTGATCCATCATCCGCCGGAAGACCACGAAGCCGAGCACCGACACCCCGATCGCGGCGAGCAGACCCACCTGCGCCTCGGTGCTGTGCATCAGCTCGTGGCGCGAGAGCAGGTAGACCAGCAGGAGGATCGGGAGGAGCGCGACCAGGGCGAAGACCACCGAGGCCGCCTCGCGGAGGCTCATGGTCCGGGATCGGCGCGGGGTCTTCGGCATGATGTCCCTACCTTAGCAAGGGTGAGAGATTTACCGAATCTTTAGGATCTCGATCGCCACCAGCCGATCCTTCTCCTGGCGTACCGTGAGCCGCACGCGATCCCCGCGCGCGAGCCCCGCCGCCGCGAGCCGCTCCGGCGAGTCCGCGAAGATGGCCATCGACTGCATCTCGTCCATGAGGCCCGGAACCACGTCGTGTCTCACCAGCATGAGGGTGTCGCCGCTGCGCGCCTCGAAGACTCCGGTGACGCGGTAGACCCCCCGCGCCGGGAAGGCCGCCCGATAGCTCCCCCAGATCCCGGCCGCGAAGCCGACGAGGAGGAGGAGGAACAGCGCGGGGACCGCGATGCGCCGGAGCGCTATCGCGGAAGCTCGCGCCGCGAAGGCGGAGGGGAGACCGCCGCTATTCGATGTCGTCCTTGGGAGGGATCTTGCCCGCCACGTGCTCCGGCGTCAGGACCCAGGTGCCGCCGCAACCCTCCTTGAAGGTCGCCACCGCGGCGCGGTAGGCGCTGCCGAGCGTGATGATCATGACCCCGACGCTGGCGACGGTGCCGAGTCCGCAGACGATGGCCTTGCCGGGCACGTAGCCGACGTTGAGGAATCCCGCGCCCACCCGATCGCCGTCGGACACGTCTGCGTCGGCCGGGGAGGTCTCGGACGACGAGCTCGGCGGCCCTGGACCACGGCCACCCGCGCCAGCAGCGGGCTCGTCAGCGCCATCACCGCGACGAGCAGGCCGCACAACCACTTCGTGGCAACCCGCATGGTGTATCTCCTCTCCGGATCGAGTGCGGTTACCCAACTGATCTGACGTATCTAAGGTACACGAATTGAATATCCTGACCTAGATGAGCGGTACCCACCGGTCGGCGCCCCGATCGGGTCCGCCGGGGCATTGGCAACGCAATGCGTCACACCCAAACTCCAGTCGAATCACTCTCTTGCCCGCCAGGGCACCCCCCTCGACATCGCCGGACCGGGATCGTAGACTCTCTGCGTGCTGGCCAACGGGGCCTAGCCGAGACCGGCCCTCACCGCAAGGAGACTCTCCATGAAGATCGTCCGCTTCTCGCAGAATGGTCACGCTCCCCGCCTCGGCTGCTTCCTCGGTCAGGATCGCGTCGCCGACCTCGAGGCGACCGCGACCGCGTACCTCGCCGGTCGGGGCGTGGTGCGCGCGGCCACCATCGCGGCGGCTCTGTTCCCGGCCGACAGCACCCGCGGCTTCCTCGAGGGCGGCAGCGCGAGCCAGGACATGCTGACCGCGATGATGGACAGCGCGCGGGGCGGCAAGTTCCAGCCGGTGGCCCATCCCCTGAACGCGGTGCGGCTGCACGCGCCGATCGCGGACCCGGGCAAGTTCATCTGCATCGGCCTCAACTACAAGGACCACGCGGCCGAGACCAACAACGCGCCGCCGAAGGAGCCGCCGGTCTTCCCGAAGTGGGCCAACGCGATCCAGGATCCGGGCGAGCCGATCCTGCGGCCCCGCGGGGAGAAGACGCTCGACTGGGAGGTGGAGCTGGGCGTGGTGATCGGCCGCACCGCCCGCTTCGTGAAGAAGGAGCAGGCCCTCGACTACGTCTACGGCTACACCATCATCAACGACGCGAGCGCGCGCGACTTCCAGTTCCACACGAGCCAGTGGGGCGCGGGCAAGGCGGGCGACACCCTGGCCCCGGTCGGCCCCTACATCGCGGACCGCGCCGAGATCCCGGACCCGCACGTGCTCGATCTCAAGACCTGGGTGAACGGCACGCTCATGCAGAACGGCTCCACCCGCAACTTCATCTTCGACGTGGGCTACATCATCCAGTACCTGACCAACTTCATGACCCTCTCGCCGGGCGACCTCATCGCCACCGGCACCCCGGCCGGGGTGGGCTTCTCGCGCAAGCCGCAGGTCACGCTCCAGCCGGGCGACAAGGTCAAGCTCGAGATCACCGGCCTCGGCACGCTCGAGAACCCGGTGAAGGACGCCTAGCCGGCCGCCCGCCATGGCGGTCCGGACCTTTCTCCACTACGCGCTGGAGGTGCCCGACCAGACCGTCGGCCAGCGCTTCTACGAGGACTTCGGCCTCGTGGACGGCACCGGCCGGAGCGACGCGGTCCGCCTGCGTCCCGAGCGGCTCGGCCGCGATACCGTGCTGCTCTACGGGGGCGCGCGCAAGCGCCTCCACCATCTCTGCTACGGCGCCCCGGGCGAGGACTTCATCCGGGTGCGCGAGTCGCTGCGCCGCGCGGGGGTGCGCGAGATGGATCCGCCCGCGGGCGCTCCGGAGGGCGGCGTCTGGATCCGCGATCCCGACGGCAACGCGGTCAACATCCGCGACGAGGCGCCCGCGGTCGTGCCGGCCGAGGCGCCGCTCACCCTCAACGGCCCCGGCTACGTGCAGCGCGAGGTCGCGCGCGGCTACCCGGAGCGGGGCCGGCGCATCGCCCCGCGCAAGCTCGGGCACGTGCTGCTCTTCACCCCCGACATGGAGCGCCTCATGCGCTTCTACACCGGGACGCTCGGCATGAAGCTCTCCGATCGCTCCCGGGGGATCATCGCGTTCCTGCGCTGCAACACCGACCACCACACCCTGGCCCTGCTCTCCTCGCACGCCCCCGGCTTCCACCACGCCTCGTTCCAGGTGGGCAGCGTGGACGAGATCGCGATGGGCGCGGTGCACATGGCCGAGCGGGGCTGGCAGCCGGGCTGGGGCCTCGGGCGTCACGTGATCGGCTCGAACTTCTTCTACTACCTCCGCGACCCGTGGGGCAGCTTCAGCGAGTACTACTACGACCTCGACTACATCCCGGAGGGCTGCGCGTGGGAGCCGCGGGACTTCCCGCCCGAGGATTCCCTCTACGTGTGGGGCCCGCCGTGCCCGGCCGACTTCGGCGAGAACAAGGAAGCATGGACCTAGAGTTCCTCCACTCCCTGGCCCAGCCCGCCACCACCAAGATCGTCCTCTGCTCCCTCGACGGCCTCGGCGGCCTGCCCGAGCCGCGCACCCGCAAGAGCGAGCTCGAGACCGCGCAGCATCCCGACGCTGCACGCCCTCGCCGGGCGCTCGGCCTGCGGCCTGCTGCGCCACGTCGGGCCCGGCATCACCCCCGGCAGCGGGCCCGGCCACCTGGGCCTCTTCGGCTACGATCCCCTCCGCTTCCCGGTGGGACGCGGGGTCCTCGAAGCGCTCGGCATCGACTTCGAGCTGCAGGGCGGGGACGTGGCCGCGCGGGGCAACTTCTGCACCGTCGACGCGCGCGGCGCCATCACCGACCGGCGGGCGGGACGCATCGCCACCGACGTCTGCGTGCGACTCTGCGAGCGGCTGCGGACGATCCGCCTCGACGGGGTGCAGCTCCTGGTGGAGCCGGTCAAGGAGCACCGCTTCGTGCTCGTCCTGCGGGGCGCGGGTCTGTCCGGCCGCCTCTCCGAGACGGATCCGCAGCAGCTCGGGGCGCCGCCCCTGCCCGTCTCCGCGCTGGCTCCCGAGGCGGAGCGGACCGCGGCGCTGGTCAACGCCTTCGTGGAGGCGGCGCGGCCGCTCCTCCGCGACCAGGCCCCCGCGAACATGCTGCTGCTGCGCGGCTTCGACCAGCGGCCCCACCTGCCGCTCTTCCCCGACACGTTCCGGCTGCGGGCCGCCGCGGTCGCGGCGTACCCGATGTACCGCGGCCTCTCGCGCCTGGTCGGCATGGACGTGCTCAAGACCGGCGGGACGTTCTCGGAGGAGATCGACACGCTCGAGCAGCAGTGGGAGCACTACGACTTCTTCTTCCTGCACTACAAGGACACCGACAAGGCCGGCGAGGACGGCGACTTCGCGGCCAAGGTCGCCGCGCTCGAGCGCTTCGACGCGCTGCTGCCGCGCGTGCTCGCCCTGCGCCCGGACGTGCTCGCCATCTCGGGCGACCACGCCACCCCGTCCATCCTGAAGGGCCACGGCTGGCAGGGGGTGCCCGCGCTCGTCGCGAGCGCGTACTGCGGCGACGATCTGGTCAGCCGCTTCACCGAGCGGGATTGCGCGAGCGGCTCGCTCGGGGTGATGCCCGCCCAGGACCTGATGCCCCTGCTGATGGCGAACGCGCTCCGCTTCACCAAGTACGGGGCCTAGGCGCGGCGGGCCCCGCCGCCGGGGCGGTTTAGGTTGGGAGCACAATCCTCCCGCGGTATCCTGACCGCAGAGTCATGAAGCGGTCGCACTGCCTCCTCTCCGCCGCGGTCCTGCTCGCCCTGGGCGTGGTCGGCCTCGCCGTCCCCACCCGGGAGCCCGCCCCTCCCGCGATCACCGAGGCCCCGGCCCCCGCGCCGGCCGCGGCGCCCGAGGCCGCGCCGCCGGTCGAGATCACCCTCAAGCGCGGCGAGACGCTCGAGACCGCGCTGCGCCGCGCCGGGCTCGAGCGCGCGGAGGCCGCCGCCATCGTGGCCGGCCTGCGCGGCCAGCGTGAACATGCGGCGGCTCGCCCCCGGCGAGCGGCTCAGCGTGAAGCCGGCGGCTCCCGACGGCGCCCCCGAGATCACCTGGACCCGCTCGCCCGCGGAGCGCTACGAGATCCGCTCGACCGACGGCCGCTGGACGGTCGCGGCGGTGCGCCCGGACGTCGAGACCCGCGTGGTGGCGATCGCGGGCGAGGTCCGCGACTCGCTCTTCGCGAGCGTGGAGCGCCTCGGGGAGACCGCCGGCCTGACCGCGCGCCTGGTCAGCCTCTTCGAGTGGGACTTCGACTTCGCGGCCGACTCGCTCCCCGGCGATCGCTTCCGCTTCCTGGTGGAGAAACGCTACGTCGGCGACGAGCTCCTGGGCTACGGCGACATCCTGGTCGCCCAGTACGCGAGCGCCGGGCGCCCGGTGCTCACCAGCGTGGCCTTCGAGGAGGCGGGGGGCCGCGCGGACTACTTCGACGCCTCCGGCCGCTCGGTGAAGAAGATGTTCCTGCGCGCCCCGCTCGACTTCACGCGCGTCACCTCCGGCTTCTCCCACGCGCGTCACCATCCGATCCTGGGCGGGCTCCGTCCGCACCTCGCGGTCGACTACGGGGCGCCGGTCGGCACCCCGGTGCGGGCGGTCGCCGACGGGGTGGTGACGATGGCGGGCTGGGACGGCGGCTTCGGGCTCTCGATCTCGCTCCGCCACGCCCGCGGCTACGAGACCATGTACAACCACCTCTCCCGGCTCGACGTGAAGCGGGGCGAGCGGGTGCGCCAGCGGCAGATCATCGGGCGCGTCGGCACCACCGGGCTCTCCACCGGCCCCCACCTCGACTACCGCGTGCGCAAGGCCGGCGTCTTCGTGAATCCGCTCGGCGAGAAGTTCATCCCGGGCGCCCCGGTGCCCGCCCATCGGCGGGACGCCTTCACGGTTCACGTGAAGGCGCTGCTCGAGCGGCTCGACGCCCAGGCCCCCTTCCCGCCGCGCGTCCCCGGCCGATCCTGATCCCAGGGCCGCTCGCTCTCCCGCCGCGGTAGGGCCCCGTTCATGTTCCGCCAGCGCACCGGCTCGAGCCTCTGCTACCGCTGCGGCAAGCTCAACCGCGTCGACGCGTCGGTGTGCTTCTACTGCGGCGCGCGCCGGCCCGGGCTCTGGGGATTCGCTCCGATGGTCGGCCGCCTCGTGGGCGGCCTGGACTTCGCGGGAGCGGTCATCGCGGCCTGCGTCGTGCTCTACGTCGCGTCGATCCTGCTGGACCCCGCGGCCGCCTTCCGGGCCCGGAGCCCCTTCGACATGCTGTCGCCCAGCGATCGCGCCCTGGTCCGGCTCGGCATGGCGGGCGCGGCCCCGTGGGCGGCCGGCTGGTGGTGGACCCTCCTCACCGGCGTCTACCTCCACGGCAGCCTGCTCCACATCGTCTTCAACCTGCTCTGGGTGCGTCAGCTCGCGCCCGCGGTCGAGCAGCTCTTCGGCCGCGCGCGCCTCGTCGTCATCTACACCGCGGCGGGCGTGCTCGGGTTCGCGCTCTCGAACCTGGTCGGCATCCGCTTCACCCTCGGCGCCTCCGGCGCGGTCTTCGGCCTGCTGGGCGCCATGGTCGCCTACGGACGCAGCCGCGGCGGGGCCTTCGGGGTCGCGGTGCTCCGGCAGTACGGGCAGTGGGCGCTGTTCATCTTCATCGCCAGCTTCTTCCTGGCCGGCGTGAACAACTGGGGCCACGCGGGCGGCTTCGCGGGCGGCTACCTCACCGCGCTCGCCTTCGGCCACCTCGAGCGCCGGCCCGAGCGCGGGCTCGACCGGCTCGCCGCGCTCGGCGCGGTGGGCCTCACCGTGCTCTCGTTCGCGCTCGCGATCTGGAACGGCTTCCTGCGCTGACCGCGCGGCTCAGAGGCGGCGATCCGCCTCCGCGCGGAACGCGTCGACCTGCTCGGGCAGGCCGAAGACGCGGAGCCGGTCGCCCGGGCGCAGCCGCGTCTCCGCCGACGGATTGACCACCGCCGTGCCGTCCGGCCGCTCCACCGAGACCACCGTCACCCCGAAGCGCTCGCGCACCCGCGCCTCGCCGAGCGACAGATCGGCGAGCGCGCCGGCGCCGAGCCTCACCTCGTGCACCTCGGGCAGCGCCTCCGCGGGGCCCGGCCCGCCGCGGTCGTCGGCCGGGACCGGGTTCATCGCCCCGCGGAACCGGGTGAGGTAGTCGAGCACGCGCGCCTGCGGCTGCGCGAGCTGGCGCAGCGCGTGGCGGATCAGGGTGGCCGCCGCCTCCAGCTCGGGCTCGATGACCTCGGTGGCGCCCGCCTCGGCGAGGGCGTCGCGGCCCGAGGCGCTGTGGGCCCGCGCCAGGACCGGCACGCGCGGGTTGAGCGCCCGGACGCGCGCGCACCGCGAGCTGGGCCCGATCCATCTCGGGCAGCGCCACCACCACCAGCGAGGCCCGGCCCGCGCCCGCCTCCTCGAGCAGACGGGCCTGCGCGGCGTCCCCGAAGAGACACGGCACCGCGCGGGAGCGCAGCCCGCGCACGATGTCCGGATCGCGCTCGATGACCACGAAGCGGACCCCGAAGGTCTCGAGCGCCTCGCCCACCGCGCTGCCGACGCGGCCGAACCCGCAGAGCACCACGTGCTCCGCCTCCGCCCGCTCGACCCCGCCGGGAGCGCGGCTCTGCTCGACCCCGCGGAGGCGGGCGATCCAGCCGGGGGCCGCGCGCACGAGCGCCGCGTTGATCAGGATGGTGATCAGCGAGGCGGCGAGCGTGGCGTTGTAGATCTCGGGGCCCACGTGGCCGGCGGTCCGCGCGACCTGGACCAGGATGAAGGAGAACTCGCCGATCTGGGTGAGCCCCACCCCGACCAGCAGCGCGGTCCAGAGCGATTGACGGAAGAGCCAGACCACGAGGGTCCACAGCACCAGCTTGCCCACCACCACCATCGCCACCATGGTGGCGAGCAGCGGGACGTTGGCGACCAGGCTGCCCGGATCGATCAGCGCTCCGATGGTCACGAAGAACAGCGCCACGAAGACGTCGCGCAGCGGCAGGAGCCGGGCCAGCGTCTCGTGGGCGTACTCCGAGCCGTTGATGATGAGGCCGGCCAGGAACGCGCCCAGCGCGAGCGAGAGGCCGGCGGCCTGGGTGAGGGCCGCGGTGCCGAGCCCCACCGCGAGGGCCACGAGCAGGAACATCTCGTCGCTGTGCATGCGGGCCACCCGCGTCATGAGCGGCGGGATGAGCTTGGCCGCCACGTAGCCGGCCGGGATCAGGACGAGCAGCGCCTTGCCGAGGGTGCCCGCGATCGTGAGCAGGCGCCCCGGCTCGAGCGTGCCCAGCGTGGGGATGACCACGATGAGGACCACCACCGCGAGGTCCTCGACGAGCGTGATGCCGATCATCACCCGGCCGTGGCGCGAGTGCAGCTCGCCCCGATCCATGAGCAGGCGCGCGAGCACCATGGTGCTCGCCACCGAGAGGACGATGCCGACGATGGCGCCCTGGAGCGGCGTCCAGCCCAGCAGGCTCGCCACCCCGAGCCCCATCGCGACCGAGAGCGCGATCCCGAGCGGGCCGCCCAGGAGCGCCACCCACTTCACGCGCAGCAGGTCGCGCAGCGAGAACTCGATGCCGACCGAGAACATGAGCAGGATCACCCCGATCTCGGCGAACAGCTCGAAGGTGTGCAGATCCGAGACCGCGGGCCCGGGGGTGAGCGGGCTGATCAGGATGCCCCCCAGCACGTAGCCCAGCACCAGGGGCTGGCCCGCGAGCCGGGCGAGCGCGCCGCCGGCCACCGCGGCCATGAAGACGTACGCCAGGTCCCGGAAGAAGATGGATTCGGCGGCCACGCCCAAGTCTCGCATCGACCCGCGGTGGGGCCAAGCCTCGAGCGTCGTATACTGCAGGGCGGAGGAGACGCCATGACCGAGCGACGCAGAGCGCCCGCGCCCAGCGCGCAGGCGAAGATCAAGCAGCTCGAGACGCGGCTGGCCCAGGTCGAGGCCGACCTCGCGCGCGTGCGCACCACCGCGGCCCGGGGCGGGCTCACCGGCGTCAAGCTCGCCGGCATCGAGAAGGCGATGGCCCGGCAGGTGGCGCGCGCCCAGGCGGGCCTGAAGGACTCGGTGAATCGCCTCAGCCGGCGGCTCCTCAGCGCGAAG
Organism: uncultured Candidatus Rokubacteria bacterium; assembly: GCA_963841755.1. Classification (GTDB taxonomy): domain Bacteria; phylum Methylomirabilota; class Methylomirabilia; order Rokubacteriales; family CSP1-6; genus CAMLFJ01. The sequence goes on along the minus strand of CAWJDX010000014.1, from coordinate 207,694 downwards.
TCGCGGCGCGAGGCGGCGCAGCAGGTCGCCCAGGCGCGCGCGAGCGTGAAGGAATCGCTCGACCGTCTGGCCCGCACCCTGGGCGATTCCCAGCAGAAGGTGAGCCGGGAGGTGTCCCTCCTCACCCGTGGCCTCAAGGCCGGCGTGAAGGCCGGCCGCGCGGCGTACCAGGGCCGGCGCCGCTAGCCGGATTTTCGCTTGGCCCCCCCGCGGGGTGGGCCGAGAATGGGGCCATATGCGACCGGTCCTGGTTTGTCCGGATGATCTCCTCGAGCACATGGTGGCCGCCGCCGCGTTCCCGGGCGAGCGGCCGCTCTACCTGGTCTCGCGGGCGAGCCTGCGCGCGCGGCTCGGCCGGCACGGCGATCGGGCGGTGGCGGGCCGGGTCACCGATCCGGCCTTCCTGCACGAGGCGCTCAAGGGCGGCCGCGGGCCGGTGGTGGTGGCCGCGCCGTCCGGCCAGCTCGGCCGCGTGGCCGCGGCGGTGAAGGAGGCCGCGCCGGACGCCCCGCTGCTGGTGCTGCGCGACGACGACCGGCCGATGTCGGGCGCCACCGTGGTGCCGCTCTCCGCCTTCGGCGAGCGCATCATCCAGCCCGCGGTGGACCGCGCGGCCCAGCGGGTCCGCGCCGACCGCCTGCGGGCCCACTTCTACGACGCGGAGCGGGTCCTGATCCTCATGCAGGACGATCCCGATCCCGACGCGATCGCCTCCGCGCTCGCGCTCAAGACCCTGCTCGGCCGCACCCGCACCTCGGCCCCGATGTGCACCTTCGGCACCATCACCCGCCCCGAGAACGTGGCGATGTGCAAGATCCTGGAGATCGAGGTCGAGGCGATCAGCGCGGAGGACATCGCGGAGTTCGACCGGGTGGCGATGGTGGACGTGCAGCCCTCGTTCCTCGAGGAGCGCTTCGAGCGGGTGGACCTGGTGATCGACCACCATCCGATGGAGCAGCCGATCGACGCGCGCATCAAGGACGTGCGCCCGTCCTACGGGGCGACCTCCACGATCCTGGTGGAGTACCTCCGCGCGGCCGACATCAAGATCACCCAGCGGCTCGCCACCGCGCTCCTCTACGGCATCAAGTCCGACACCCTCGGCCTCGAGCGCGGCGGCACCAAGGCGGACCTGGAGGCGTTCTCCTATCTGTATCTCCTCGCCAACCACAACGCGCTCCGCCGCATCGAGCGGCCCGAGCTCTCCCACGAGGCGCTCGACGTCCTCGCCGAGGGCCTCGCCAAGCGGCGCGTGGTGCAGGGCGTGTTCTTCTCGCACCTCGGCCGGGTCGAGACGATGGACCTCATCCCCCAGTTCGCCGACTTCGGGCTGCAGGCCGAGGGCGTGCAGTGGTCGGTCGTCTCGGGGGTGGTGGGCGACGAGGTGCACGTCTCGGTCCGCAACGTCGGCTACGTGAAGAGCGCGGGCGACGTCACCCGCGCCGCCTTCGGCGACCTGGGCGTGGGCGGGGGCCATCGCACGATGGCCAAGGCGATCTTCCCGGTGCAGAAGCTCGGGCGTGGCGCGAGCGAGCCGGGAGGCGGTGGAGTCTGCCAGGAGCGCATCATCGACCGCTTCCTGCGCGCGATCGGAGCGGGCAGGCCGCCGGAGGGCCCTCCGTCATGATCGTCATCTACCTGCTCATGGCGCTGCTCGGGAGCGCGGCCACCATCTTCGCGCTGCAGAACCGCGACCCGGTCGAGATCTGGTTCCTGGCCTGGGGCGTGAAGGGGATGCCGCTGGCCCTCGTGATCCTGTTGTCGCTGCTGGTCGGGGTCGTCTTCACGTCGCTGAGCGGCCTGGTGAAGGTCCTCAAGATGCGGTACCGGATCCGCCAGCTCGAGACTCAGGTGGGCCAGCTCATCGCGGCCCAGCCCGTCCCCCCGCCGCCGCCCCGCTTGCCGCAGAGCCCCGCGCCGCCCCCCGCCTAGTCCCGCTCGTCATGGGCGAGGCCACCCGGCTCACCGACACCGTCCGGGATCTGCTGGAGTCGGGACGCCGCGAGCGCCTCAACCAGATCCTCGAGGACGCCCACGCCGCGGACATCGCGGCGGCCCTGCGCGAGCTCCCCCTCCCCGACCAGGTGACGCTCTTCCGCCTGCTCGGCCGCGAATCGGCCGGGGCGGTGCTGGCCGAGCTGGGAGACCAGGCGGTGCACGAGCTGGCGGGGGCCCTCGACGAGGGCGAGATCTCGAGCATCCTCGACCGGATGCGGCCCGACGACGCCGCCCAGGTCCTCGAGGAGCTGCCCGCCGAGCAGGCCGAGAAGGTCCTGGACCTCATGAAGGAGGAGAAGTCCGAGGAGGTCCAGGGGCTCCTCGAGTACGGCGAGAAGACCGCGGGCCGGCTCATGACCCCGGACATGCTCGCGGTCCTCGAGTACGTCACGGTGGCCCAGGCGATCGAGCAGGTCCGGAAGTCACCGGTGGCCGAGACCGCCCCGGTCCTCTACGTGGTGGACGACCACGACCATCTGGTGGGCAGCCTGCCCTGGCGGCGGCTGGTCACGGCCGACCCGACGGCTCCGGTCGGGCTCCTCCGCCAGGAGGAGCCGGTGAGCGTGACCCCGGAGACCGACCAGGAGGAGGTCGCCCGGCTCGTCGCCAAGTACAACCTGGTGGCCATCCCGGTGGTCGACAGCGGCCATCGCCTGCTGGGGGTGATCACGGTCGACGACGTCATCGACGTCATCCGGGAGGAGGCCACCGAGGACATCCAGCGCCTCGGTGGGGCGGCCGGCGACGAGACCGTCCTGGACCCGGCCCGGGTGGTCTTCCCGAAGCGCCTGGTCTGGCTGCTGATCAACCTGGCGACCGCCATCCTGGCCGCCTCGGTGATCGGCCTCTTCGAGAACTCGATCCGGGAGCTGGCCCTCCTGGCCGTGTTCATGCCGATCGTGGCCTCCATGGGCGGCATCGGGACCACCCAGACCGCCACCGTGGTGGTGCGGGGGCTCGCCCTGGGGGACATGTCGGCCGCCCATCTCTGGCGGGTGCTGCGGAAGGAGACCACCCTGGCCCTGACCATCGGGCTGGCCAATGGCCTGGTCATGGCCGCCATCGCCTACCTGTGGAAGGGGCAGGCCCTCCTGGCCGGGATCATCGCCCTGGCCATGACGCTCAACATGATCGTGGCCGCGGTGGTCGGGGTGGTCATTCCCCTCCTCCTCAAGAGCTTCCGGGTGGACCCCGCCATCGCCTCGAGCGTGATCATCACGACCTTCACCGACGTCTTCGGGTTCTTCTCCTTCCTCGGCCTGGCCACCCTCCTGATCCGATTCCTGCTCTAGCCGCGGGCAAAGGTAAGATTTACCCTTGGAGCGTGTAAAAACGTGTAGCGATTTTCATGCCCATCCGGCATGCAAAAGATTCCGAGGTCGCAGACCCTGAGAAAATCGCAGGTTCCTGACGGCTTTCGTGGGCGCGCACATGACGCGAGCTGGCATGAGGGTTGCCTCATCAGCCGCTCGGAGGAAGGCCGGAGTTTGGGGCGCCTCCGGCTCTCGGAACAGATCGTCGCCCAAGCCTCTCGGCCTCTACGCCACGGGTGCATTTGACCGAGCGCCTCGCCGAGAACATTGACCATGGCCGCCCCGTGGGCGGCCGAGGAGGCTTGGACCGTGAAGCTCGATACCACGTCGCGCGCCATCCGGCGCGCGCAGTCGGTGGGGTCCCGCCCCCGGCTGGAGGTTCGAGGGAAGTTCTTCTTCGCTGGCGACGAGAAAGTCCCGCTCCGGGGGGTGACCTATGGTCCCTTCGCCCCGGATGCTGAAGGCTATAGATTTCCCGCCCCCGAGGTCGTCGAGCGCGACCTGGCCCTGATCACCGAGCTCGGGGCCAACTGCCTCCGGCTCTTCACCCCACCTCCCCGCTGGCTCCTGGACATGGCGGCGGAGCGCAACCTCTGGGTGATGGTGGGGATCCCCTGGGCCGAGCACGTCTGCTTCCTCGATTCCGAGGAGATCACCGACGTGGTCCGGCGGACGGTGCGCGAGGTGGTGGAGGCCTGCCGCAGCCATCCCGCGGTGGGCGCGTTCCTGATCGGCAACGAGATCCCGCCCGACATCGTCCGCTGGTACGGGCCGCAGCGGATCGCCGGGTTCCTGCGGGAGCTGGCCGGCATGATCAAGAGCATCGAGCCGACCGCCCTGGTCGGCTACGCCAACTTCCCCTCCACCGAGTACCTCGAGACCGACTTCACCGACTTCCTGGCCTTCAACGTCTACCTGCATTCCGAGCCCCAGTTCCGCCGGTACCTGTCGCGCCTGCACAGCCTGGCCGGCGACCGGCCGCTGGTCCTGACCGAGTTCGGCATCGACTCGTTCCGCGAGGGGGAGATCGTGCAGGCCGCGACCCTGTCGTGGCAGGTGCGCACCGCGCTCGAGATGGGCGTGGCGGGGACGGTGGTGTTCTCGTTCACCGACGAGTGGCACACCGGCGGCTGCGACATCGCGAACTGGGCCTTCGGCCTGGTCGACCGGGAGCGGCGCCGGAAGCCCGCCTTCCAGGCGGTGCAGCGCTGGTACGCGGCGGCCGGGCTGCCCGCGCTGGCCGAGTATCCCAAGGTCTCGGTGGTGATCTGCGCGTACAATGCCGAGCCGACCATGCACGCCTGCCTGACCTCGCTCCAGAACCTCAAGTACCCGGCCTTCGAGGTGATCGTGGTGGACGACGGATCGACCGACCGCACCGGCAAGATCGCGGACGGCTTCGAGGGCATCCACGTCATCCACCAGGAGAACAAGGGGCTGAGCGCCGCGCGCAACGTGGGCATCGCGGCCTCGCTCGGCGAGATCGTCGCCTTCACCGACTCCGACTGCGTGGTGGACCCGGACTGGCTCCACTACCTGGTCGCCACGTTCCTCCAGACCGGCCTCCCCGCGGTGGGCGGGCCCAACCTGCCGCCGCCGGAAGACTCGGTGGTGGCCGCGTGCGTGGCCGCGTCCCCCGGCGGGCCGCTCCACGTGCTGCTGGACGACGTGGAGGCCGAGCACATCCCGGGCTGCAACATGGCCTTCCGCCGCGAGGTGCTGGAGGAGATCGGCGGCTTCGATCCGATCTACCGCTCCGCGGGCGACGACGTGGACGTCTGCTGGCGGCTCCAGGATCGCGGCTACCGCATCGGCTTCAGCCCGGCGGCCATGGTCTGGCACTTCCGCCGCAACACCATGAAGGCCTACATCGGACAGCAGAAGGGCTACGGCAAGGCGGAGGCCCTGCTCTACTTCCGTCATCCCCAGCGCTTCAACGCGCTCGGCTACTCGCGCTGGCGGGGGCGGATCTACGGCGGAATCTCCGCCCTCTTCTCGCTGCGCCGCCCGGTGATCTACGGCGGCGTGTTCGGGCGCGGGCTCTTCCAGACCCTCTACCAGCCGCCGTCCACCGTGCTCTCCTACCTGCCCTTCACCCTCGAGTGGAACCTGGTCGGCGCGCTCCTCCTGGCCTACGGGGCCGTGAAGGGCGGGCTGGTACTGGATCGGGGCGGCCCCGATCGCGCTCTCGTGGGCCTGCTGCGTCTGGGCCGCGATGCGGGCGCGGGTGGACACCCTCGCGGGCGGCCTCCAGGGGCGGCTGCTCATCTCGGTCCTGACCTACTTCGGCCCGCTCCTGCGCTCGCTCGAGCGCTACAAGTGGTGGGTCCGCGGTCTCACCGCGGCGCAGCCCTCGGTGGCCGAGCGCCCGGTCCAGGCCCTGCCCTGGTCGTGGCGGGAGCGCGCCTTCTCGGCCGCGTTCTGGACCGAGACCGCGCTCGAGAAGGAGACGATCCTCCACGGCATGATGGAGGTCCTCGCCGCCCGCAAGTACTTCGTCCTGGTGGACCAGGGCTGGAGCGAGTGGGACCTCGAGGTGCACGGCGGCATCTGGTCGCGCGGGCGGATCAAGGTGTGCGCCGAGAACCACGGCGGCGAGCGGCGCGTCCTGCGCGTGAAGTGCGCGCTCCGGACCTCGCGGCTCGCCCGCGGGATGCTGGCCGGCGGGGTGATCGCGGCGGGGCTCGGCCTGCAGCTCGGCGTGCCCGCCCTGGCCGCGGCCGGCGCGGCCGCGGGAGTCGTGGCCGCCGTCGCGATATTCCGCGACTCGGTGGCACTGGGGCGCATGCTCTACGACGCGCTCCAGGGCGTGGCCCGCCGGGCGCGCCTGCACTATGCCCCGCCGCTCGATGCCAGCGCGGTCGAGGTGAAGTGAGCAGCTTCGCCGGGCGGGTCTCGGGTTACCTCTGGCCGCACCGCGGGCGCATCCTGTGGGCGCTGGCCCAGGTGTGCCTGACGACCGCGCTCGAGCTGCTCAAGCCCTGGCCGATCAAGTTCATCATCGACTCGGTCCTCGGCGGCCAGCCCACGCCGGGCGGCCTCGGCGGGGGCTGGAGCCCCGGGGCCCTGCTCCTGACCGCCTGCATCGCGCTCGTGCTGATCTACGCCGCCCTCGGCGGCCTGACCGTGCTCACCAACTACACCACCATCCGCATCGGGCAGCGGATGGTGCGCGACCTGCGCAGCGACCTCTACGCGCACCTGCACCGGCTCTCCATGGCCTTCCACAGCCGGGCCCAGGCCGGGGACCTCCTCTACCGGGTCACCGCGGACACCTTCGCGCTGCAGGCGCTGACCATGAACTGCCTGTTCCCCGCCACCACCGCGCTCGTCCTGCTGGGCGGGATGGCCGCGATCATGTTCCATCTCGACCGGGAGCTCACCTTCCTGGCCCTCGGCGTGTGCCCGTTGCTCCTGGTCGCCATCGGTCGGCTCAACCGGCGCATCACCGTCGCGGCGGGCGAGATGCGCGAGCGCGAGAGCGAGGTCTTCGGCGTCGTCCAGCGGGCGATGCAGGCGATGCGGGTCATCCAGGCCTTCACCCGCGAGGACGAGGAGCACCGGCGCTTCATGAGCGCGAGCGAGCGCAGCCTGGACGCGGGGCTTCGTCTCTACACGCTCCAGACCTTCTACTCGGGCGTGGTCAACCTGGTGATCGCCCTCGGCACCGCGGCGGTGGTGTGGGTCGGCGCCCGCCACGTGCTCGACGGCTCCCTGACCGTCGGCAGCCTGGTGGTGTTCATCTCCTACCTGGCCTCGCTGTACGGTCCCATCAACAACATGTTCCAGGTCTACGGGCTGGCGCAGAGCGCCCGGGTGGGCGTGCAGCGCGTCCTCGACACGATGGACGTGGAGCGGGACGTGGCGGACGGCAGCCGGAGCTTCCCGGCCGAGGGCGCGCGCGGCGAGGTGATCTGGGAAGGAGTCGACTTCCAGTACGCTCCGGGCGTCCCCATCCTGCGCGGCGTCGATCTCCACGTCAGCCCCGGCCAGCGCGTGGCGGTGGTCGGCCCGACCGGGGCCGGCAAGTCGACGCTCCTGAGCCTGCTGCCGCGCTTCTACGATCCTACCCGCGGGCGCGTGCTCGTCGACGGGGTGGACGCGCGCGAGTACCGGCTCGCAGTCGCTGCGCCGCCAGGTCGCGATGGTCCTGCAGCCGCCGTTGCTCTTCCCGGTGAGCATCCGCGAGAACATCGCCTTCGGCCGGCCCGGGGCCCGCCTGGAGGAGATCGTGGACGCGGCGAAGGCCGCCCGCATCCACGACATGGTGACGCGCCTGCCCCAGGGCTACGACACGGTCGTGGGCGAGCACGGCGTCACCCTCTCGGAGGGCGAGAAGCAGCGCCTGACCATCGCGCGGGCGATCCTGCGCGACTCGCCCATCCTCATCCTGGACGAGCCGACCTCCGCGCTCGACCCGGAGACCGAGCGCCTGATCATCGAGGCGCTCGAGCAGCTGCAGGTCGGGCGCACCACCTTCATCATCGCCCACCGTCTCTCCACGGTGCGAATGGCCGACGTGGTCGTGGTGATCAAGGACGGCGAGGTGGCGGAGCAGGGCTCGCTCGAGACACTGCTCGCGCAGCCGGGTCCGTTCGCCGCGATGTACGGGGCACGCGCCACCGATCGGCAGGCAGACCCGCTTGCCATCCCGTAAGCGCATCGTCGTCCTGCACCTCGCCGGGCGCTATCCCCTGGGCGGCATCGGCTGGCAGGCCATCCACTACGTGCTTGGACTGACCCGCCTCGGACACGACGTCTACTACGTGGAGGACTCGGGGGCTCACCCGTACGACCCGCGGGTCAAGAGCGTGGTCGGTGACGCCGCCTACAGCGTGGCCTTCCTCGCGGAGGCGATGGGGCGCTTCGGGCTCGCCGACCGCTGGGGCTACGTGGACGCGGTGACCGGCGCCCATCACGGGCTGTCGCGCGGGCGGCTCTCCGACATCTACCGGGACGCCGACGCTATCTTCAACGTGTGCGGCGCCGCCCGGCTGACCGAGGAGCATCTGCGCTGCCCGATCCGGGTATACGTGGAGACCGACCCGGTGTTCGAGCAGATCCGGGTGGCGGAGGGCGACCGGCAGGCCATCCTGGCGCTCGAGGACCACACCCATCACTTCACGTACGGTGAGAACCTGGGGCAGCCCGATAGCCCCATCCCGCTCGAGAAGTTCGCGTGGCGCCCGACCCGACCTCCGGTGCTCCCGGACCTCTGGAGCACCCCCACCGACCCGGCGGCGGAGCGCTTCACAACGATCGCCACCTGGAAGAACGCGGGCAAGGACATCCACTTCCGGGGAGAGACCTATGTCTGGTCCAAGCACCTCAACTTCCTCCGGGTGATGGACCTCCCGAGCCGCACCCGCCAGGCGCTCGAGATGGCGCTGGAGGTGGAGGACCCCGCGATGCGCGATCTCCTGGCCCGCAACGGCTGGGGCCTCCAGGACGCCTTCCAGGTCTCCCGGGACCTGACCACCTACCAGCGCTACATCCAGCAGTCGCGCGCGGAGTTCACGGTGTCGAAGGACCTCGTCGCTCGGACCCGGAGTGGCTGGTTCAGCGACCGGAGCGTGTGCTATCTGGCCGCCGGCAAGCCGGTCGTGACTCAGGACACCGGCTTCGGCAAGTACATCCCGGCGGGCGTGGGCCTGCTGGCCTTCGAGGGCGTCGAGGAAGCCGTGGCCGCGATCGACGAGGTCAACCACGACTACGAGCGTCACAGCCGGGAGGCCCGGCGGATCGCGCTCGAGTACTTCGGCGCGGACCAGGTTCTGGGCCAGCTCTGCCAGGAAGCCGACCTGTAGCTTTCCCTTTGCAGATCAAGGGGTCATAAAGCACTTGGCAAGCTGCGTCACCCTATGCTAAAAGTGCGGAGGCAGGAAGTGTCAGTACACATCGGAGGGCTGCCGGATTGGACGCCGCACTGGAAAAGAGGCAGGTCAAGAGGGCGTACAAGCTGTACGCACCCGCCTATGACTTCGTCTTCGATTGGATCTTCCACCCCGGTCGGGAGGCGGCCATTCGTCTGCTCGACATCAAGCGGGGGGACCACGTCCTCGAGGTGGGCATCGGGACCGGCCTGAACCTCCCGCTGTACCCCTCCCACTGTCACCTCACCGGCATCGACCTCTCCGAGGAGATGCTGGAGAAGGCCCAGGACAAGGTCGTCGAGCTGGCCCTGGGGAACGTGACGCTCAAGACCATGGATGCCACCACCATGGACTTCGGTCAGGGCGAGTTCGAGTCCGCCGTCGCCACCTACACCATCAGCGCGGTGCCCGACCCGGTCGGGGTGCTGCGTGAGATGAAGCGCGTGGTGAAGCCCGGCGGAAACATCGTAGTGCTCAACCACTTCCGGAGCGAGCGCCCCGCGGTCGGGCGCCTCGAGGACCTCGTCGCTCCGGTGTGCACGCGGCTCGGCTGGAAGTCGAATCTCCCGCTCGAGCCGCTCCTGAAGCAGGTCGGCCTCGTTCCGGACATCACCGCGAAGGTCAACCTGTTCAACGGCTGGCGCCTCATCCGGTGCGTCAACCCTAAGTAGCTCGCTTCACTACTCCGGGCTCTCCAGCTCCTGCCAGCCGTGACGCAGCACGACGATGCGCTGAGTCCGTCCGCTCATCGGCTCGATCCGCACCACGTCCCCCGGCTTCAAGAGAGCCAGCGAGCCCGCCCCGCTGTCCTCGGTGACCACGAAGGGGTCCCGACTCAGATCGGTGACGAGGACCCGTCCGGCCCCGGTCACGGAGACGAGCCGGCCGGCCTGCTCGTTGACCTCCAGGATCGTCAGACGTCGCTGCGGCACGGCCCCGGTCACGCCCTGCGAGGCGGCCGGCGTCGACACGTCTGCGTCCGCGGTCAGGGTCGGGGCGACGCGGCCGAATTCGCCCCATGGCTCGGACCGCACCTCGCCGATCCGCGACGGCTCCGGGAGCACGCGGCTCTGGCTCCGCTCGCTCAGCACCTCGAGGACGCCCACGCCGAGGAGACACATAGCGACTGCGATACCGACCAGGATCCGTCCCCAGGTCACGCTCATCTCGTGTCCTCCCTCTGTCCCGCGCGTTTGGTCTCTTCGAGCCTACCGGGAGCAACGGTTAGCATCGCGGGTGCCACTCGGTAACGTGCTGGAAGGATGCGCACATTCTGCGATGCGGTCTGCCGGGCGGCGGGCGAAGTGGGCACCTTGCCTGAAGGCCGGGTGGCACATTGCCCGACGTATCATGGGCGGGTGAATGGGGCGGGTGAATGGGGCGGGTGAATGGGGCGGGTGAATCGGGGGCGCGTGAACGCCCGGCCAGACCCGAGAGCCGATCGGTGAGCGCCGCGGCGCGGCTCGCGCTGGCCTGCCTGCTCGCGGTGCCGGTCTGGACGACGGCGTCGTCCCTGATCCTCACGAGCACGTTCCTGATCGAGTTCCTCGGCCAGGGGCGCTGGCGACCCCTCTCCGCGCTGATCCGGGAGCCGCTCACGCGCCCCCTCGCCACTCCACCCTCGTCGGCGGGTCCGGTCCCGATCGACCTCTACGTGCGTCCCGCGCTCCGGCGCGCCCCCGGGCTGGTCCTGGTACACGGGCTCTCGCCCGAGGGCAAGGACGACGCGCGCCTGCGCGAGGCCGCGGGCCAGCTCGCGCGCGCGGGCTGGGCGGTGGCGGTGCCCACGGTGCGCGGCCTCACCGCGCTGCGCCTGCGCCCCGACGACGCCGGCGCGGTGAGCGCGAGTGTTCAGGCGCTCCGGGCCGCCGGCTACCCGCGCGTGGCCATCCTGGGCGTCAGCCTGGGCGCGGGGCCCGCGCTGCTCGCGGCGGCGGAGCCCGACATCGCGGGGAACGTGTCGGCGGTGCTCGCGCTCGGCGGCTACGCCTCGGCGGTGGAGCTGCTGCGTTACACCCTGACCGGCGCCTACGCCTTCGCGGAGCTCTCGGGCCGCGCGGCGGTGCACGAGGAGGCCATCGCCCAGTTCGCCCGGGCCAACACCGAGGTGGTGGACGGGGCGGGCCGGCGCCTCGTCGACAACCGGGATCCGGTGGCCTTCGACGGGCTGGTTGACGCCCTGCCGCGGCCCACTCGCGAGCTGCTCGACGCGCTCTCGCCCGGGCGGGTCCTCGCAGGCCTCCACGCGCCGCTCTTCCTGGTCCACGGCCGCCAGGACCCGGCGGTCCCCTTCACCGAGAGCCTCCGCCTGCGGGCCGCGGCGCTGGCAGCCGGCCGGCCGGTCCGCGCCGCCATCGTGGGCGCGGTGGGACACGTGGAGGCCGGCTCGCACGCGGGTGGCCTCGCGGATCTGGTCCGCCTGTGGGCGACCCTCTACGCCTTCCGGCGAACCGCGGGGAGCTGACTCGGGCGCGCCGGACGACGGTGGCGGGTTACTTGGACGGGCGCAGGTCCATCAGCAGCATGGCGTCGCGCACCGGGCGGTAGTCAGCGTCGGACGCCTCGATGAATCCGTCGATGCCGTAGATCTCCTTCAGCACCGCGGCGTGCTCGGGCCCCTTGATCGAGAGCAGCGCGCGCTTGATCCGGGCCAGCGGCTCCGCGGGCAGCCCGGGTCGAGCGCAGATGCCCGCTTCCGGAATCTCCGGCGTCTCGCCGACCCAGCCGAGCTGTGCCACGAGCGCGGGATCTTTCAGGTGCAGCTCGGGCGCCTTGTCGAACGACGCCGCCGCGTCCACGCGGCCATGGAGCACGGCCTGGAGGGCCGCCTCGTGGGTGCCGCTGAAGAGCGCCTCCTTGAAGAAGCTCTTCGGATCCCGGTCCCGCACCAGCCCTTCCTTCATCAGGAAGACCATCGGGTAGATGTAGCCGGAGGACGAGGCCGGGTCCACGAAGGCGATCGTCTTGCCCCGCAGGTCCGCCACCTGCTTGATGCCGCGGTCCTTCCGCACGTAGAAGCGGGCGGTGTAGGCCGTCTTGCCCTGCCAGATATCACGCACGAGGATCTGGCAGCCGGCCTCGCGGTTGGCGAGCACGTAGCCCACCGGGTGGACGAACGCCAGATCGACCCGGCGACTGCGGAGCGCCTCGATGACCCCCGCATAGTCGGAAGCGACGAGGGCGCGGATGCGGACCCCGGAGACGCGGGTGAGGGTCTGGGCGAAGGCGTCGCCCGCCTCCTTCAGCGCGGTCGGATCGCGGGACGGTGTGAAGACCAGCGTGAGCGGCGGCTCCTGGCGGGTGCACGCGACGAGAGCGCTGCCCAGGGCCAGCAGCAGGCCGACGAGCAGGAGCGCGACGCGGCGGAGCATCGGAGCCGACCGTAGCACGCGATCCGCGGATCGCGCAACGCGCGGGCGAACGATCAGGTCGCGCGGCCGCCCACGAGCTGCTCGAAGAGCGCGGCCAGCCGGGCGTCGAGGTCCACGATGTCGTGCTGCTCCTCCACGAACCGGCGCCCCACACGCCCCATCGCGGGCCAGCGCTCCGGATGATCCACGAGCAGCGCGAGCTTGTCGGCGAGAGCGGCGGGATCGGCGGCCGGCACCACGAAGCCGGCACCGGAGGGCACGATGTCGCGCACGCCGCCCACGTCGGTGGCCAGCACCGGGAGCCCGGTGGCCTGCGCCTCCAGGAGCACGGTGGGCGTCCCCTCGGCCAGGCTCGGCAGCATGAAGATCTGCGAAGCGTGCATCCAGGCGATCACGTCGGGGGTGGGCAGCGCGCCCAGGAACGTGACCGCCCGCCCGAGTCCGAGTGCCTCCGCCGTCGCGATCAGCCGCTCGTGCTCTTCTCCATCGCCGACGATGCGGTAGCAGACCTGGACGCGCGGGCGGCGGGCGATCAGGTCGGCCACCGCCCGGAGCCCGTGCTCGATGCCCTTCTCGGTGTGCAGGCGGGCCACCGTGAGGATGCCCAGATGGGTTCCGCGCGGCTCGCGGGTCCGGAACTCGATCTGACGGGTGTCCACGCCGATCGGGTGCCGCCGGATTCGCCGATTGTCGAAGCCGAACTCGAGCAGCTTGCGGCGGGACCAGGACTCGCTGATCGCCAGGAATGCGTCGCCCTGCGCCGGCAGGTGGCGGTAGACGGCGGGTGTCCGCTCGTCGCCCAGCTGGATATCGCCCTTGTGGAACATCGTCACGAACTTCAGTCCGGGCAGGAGATCCTTGAGGAAGATGAACTCGGCGCCGTTGCCCCCGTAGTGGCACATGACGACATCGTAGCGCCCCTCGAGGAACGGCAAAATGTGCATGACGTTGTTGAGGACCGCGTAAAAACTTCCGTAGCGGGGGAGGTTCAGGCAGCGTAACAGCGCGACCGGATGCCGGGGGAACGCCCGCAGGAACGCGGCGGTGGCGCGTTTCACCCGTCCCCAGCGGGTCCTCGGCAGGTCGAACCAGTGGGTTCGCGCGAGCAGGCCGTAGCGCTCCACTTCCGGATGCACCGCCCGATCCGCGCTGGGCCGGCGCGCAAAGATGTCGACCTCGTGGCCCAGGTCGATCAACCCGGTAACCTGGTTCAGTATGAACGTCTCACTGATCATCGGGAAGCCGCCGACTATGAAAGCTATGCGCACGTCGGCTCGTTCCGCTGCTCCGCGCTCGGTGAAGGCATGGAGCCACGCTACGCGAAGATCGGTTACGTGGCTACTAAGTTGTGGGAGCGGCGGAACGCGAGATCGCGTCAGGCGCGAGCGGTCGGATCGCCGCCCACCGCGGGCCGCGATCCGGTAGCCGGCTCGTCGCGACGGAAGCCCCACGTGGCGAGGCGCGCGAGAAGCGTGTTGCGATGCACGCCGAGCCCGCGCGCGGCCCGGCTCTGGTTCCAGCCCTCCCGCTCGAGCGCGCGCAGCACGTAGGCCTGCTCGAAGCGATCGCGCGCCTCGCGCAGGGTGAGCGGACCGGGCTCCGCCTCGCCGTACGCGGGCGCCGCCTCGTTCATGGCCAGCTCCAGCGGCAGGTCGTCGAGCCCGATCACCGGGCGCGTGGCCAGCGCCACGCTGCGCTCGATGATGTTCTCGAGCTCGCGCACGTTGCCCGGCCAGTCGTAGCCGTCGAGCGCCACGCGGGCCCCGCGGGAGAGCGCGCGAACGTCCTTCTTGAACTCGCGGGCGTATTTGCGCACGAAGTGGGCGGCCAGGTCCGGCAGGTCCGACTTGCGCTCCCGCAGCGGGGGCACCCCGATGGGCACCACGTGGAGACGGTAGTAGAGATCCTCGCGGAACGTGCGCGCCCGGATCGCCTGCCGCAGGTCGGTGTTGGTGGCCGCGATCACCCGCACGTCCACCTGGATGGTGCGGGTGCCGCCGAGCCGCTCGATCTCCCGCTGCTGCAGGGCGCGGAGGAGCTTCGCCTGCAGGTCGACGCGCAGGCTGCCGACCTCGTCGAGGAAGAGGGTGCCCCCGTGGGCCAGCTCGAACTTGCCCGGCTTGCGCGCGTACGCGCCGGTGAAGGCGCCCTTCTCGTGGCCGAACAGCTCGGACTCGAGCAGGGAGTCCGGGATCGCGGCCAGGTTGACCGCCACGAAGGGCTGGGCGCGCCGCGGGCTCTGGTTGTGGATGGCGCGGGCGACGAGCTCCTTGCCGGTGCCGCTCTCCGCGGTGATCAGCACGGTCGCGTGGGTCTGCGATACCTGGGCGATCACCTCGTAGAGCCGGACCATCCGCGGGTGCCGTCCCACGAGCTGGTCGAAGCCGTGGGCCCGATCGAGCTCGGCCCGCAGGTAGTGCAGCTCGCGCTCCATGCCGCGCTGCTGGGCGGCCTGGCGGACCAGGCCGAGGATCTCGTCCACGTCGAAGGGCTTGGCCAGGTAGTCGTAGGCGCCCGCCTTCATGGCGTCCACCGCCGTGCGCAGATGCGGATCCGCGGTGATCAGGATGACCGGGATCGCCTCGTCGATGGCCAGGATCTGCGGCAGCACGCGGGAGCCGGGCTCGCCGGGCATCCGCACGTCGAGCAGGGCCACGTCCACCCGCCGGGCGCCCAGAATCGCGAGCGCGGCGGCCCCGTCGGCGGCCTCCAGCACCTCGAACTCGTCGCCGAGGATCAGCCGCAGCGACTCGCGGACCCCGGGCTCGTCGTCGATGGCGAGGACCACCGGGCGCGGCCGGTACACCGCCGCCCCCTCGCCCGCCCCGACCGTATCCTTCCGTGCGCGCTGCTCGGATGTCACTCGCTGCCCCCTCGGCCGTCACGAAGTGAGCGGCACGTTAGGCAGCGGCGACTCCCCTGTCAAGCGGATTTCTGCGCTTACTGCGTCGCTTCGGGGATCAGGGGCGCGGGGCGGTCAGCATCACGTACTCGTTGCGTCCCCCGCCACGCTGGAGATACACCGGGACCGACTCGCCCGGCTTCAGCGTGGCCGCGATCTGCTTGAAGGCGGCCGCGTCGGCCACCGGCCGGCGGTTCACCTCCACGATCGCGTCGCCCGGCTTGATGCCGGCCTCCGCTCCGGGGCTCCCCGGCGTCACCTCGGTGACCAGGAGCCCGCGGCGGGCGGAGAGGCGATTCTGCCGCGCGGTCTCCGGCGTGAGCGGCTCCACCACGAGGCCGAGCACGTCGTCGCCGCTCTCCGCGGCGGCCAGCGCCTCGTCGGTGGGCTGCTCGCCCAGCTTCACGCTGAGCCCGAGCGGCTTGCGATCGCGCATCACCGTGATCGGCGCCGGACGTCCCGGCTCCACCGCGGCCACGCGCTTCTGGAGATCGGTCACGTCCTTGATCGGGCTGCCCCCGAAGCCGGTGATCACGTCGCCCGGCTTGAGCCCGGCGGCGGCCGCGGGGCCGTCCTTCATCACCTCGGCCACCAGCACCCCCGCGTCCTCCTTCACCCCGAAGCTCGCGGCCAGCTCCGGGGTGAGGTCCTGGATCACCACCCCGAGCCAGCCGCGCACCACGCGGCCCCGCGCGATCAGCTGGGTCATGATGTCGCGCGCCATCGTGATCGGGATCGCGAAGCCGATGCCCTGCCCGCTCGAGACGATGGCGGTGTTGATGCCGATCACCCGCCCGTCCAGGTTCAGGAGAGGCCCGCCCGAGTTGCCCGGGTTGATCGAGGCGTCGGTCTGGATGAAGGCCTCGTAGGTGGCGACGCCGACGTGGGTGCGGCCGGTGGCCGAGATGATGCCCGCGGTCACGGTACGGTCGAGGCCGAACGGGTTGCCGATCGCGATCGCCCACTGCCCCACCCGCAGCCGATCGGAGTCGCCCAGCTCGGCGACCGGCAGCGGCGCCGGGCTCTCGACCTTGAGCACCGCGAGGTCGGTGCGGGCGTCGCGGCCGACCAGGGTGGCCTTGAACTTCCGGTCGTCGGACAGCCGCACCTCGATCGCGGACGCGTTCTCGACCACGTGGTTGTTGGTCAGGATGTAGCCGCGCGCGTCGACGATGACCCCCGAGCCGGCGGCGCGGCCGTCCTCGCGCGGCGCGCGGCGGCGGAAGAAGCGCTCGAAGAGCTCCGGCCCGAAGAACTCGCGGAACCGCTCCTCCATCTCCGGCGAGGGCCCCTCCTCCTGCGCGGCCTCCGGCTTGAGCTTCACGCTCACGTTGACCACCGACGGGGTGGCGCGATCCGCCACCGAGACGAAGGCGTCCTCCAGCGCGCGCAGCAGCGCCTTGGAGTCGGGCGCGGGGGCCGGCGCGGCCGGGCGCTCGGCGGGGCGAGACTGGGCGTGCGCGGTCGGCGCGGCCGGGAGCGAGGCCATCGCGAGCAGGAGCACGACTGCGAGCACACCGTGTCGGATCGTCGTCATGCGAAGGCCTCCGCGAGTCATCTTACCGCCGGGTCCGGGGCCCCGCCAGCCGGCTCCCGCGACGGCTCGAGCGCGAGCTCGAGCACGCGCGTGGTCGCGGCGGTGACGGGGGCGCGGCGACCGCGCCGCACTCCCGCGACCCACACGATGTCGCCGCCCACCTCGACCAGCGGCGTGCGCGGCCGCTGCCAGCGCGGAACGCCCGCGTCGATCAGGAACGACTTCAGGCGGCGCAGGCCCGGCGCGCCGAAGGGAGCGAAGACGTCGCCGCGGCGGCGCGCGCGGACCGTGAGCGCGCCCGGCAGCAGGTCCGCGTCGAAGGCGGCGCGCGCGGGCTCCCGCGGGACCACGTAGTCGGCGTCCCGCGCGAGTACGCGCGCGGTGAGCCGCTGGCCGATCTCCGGCATGTCGAGCACTCCCGCCCCCGGCCACCCGCGCGTGGTGACCGCGGAGAGCGCCGGCGGACCGACCCGCAGCCGGCGGCCGCTCCGCTCGACCACGAGTCCACCGAGCCGCACCGCCCGGCGCCGCGGCGTCTCGCCCAGCAGCCGGCGGAGCGCCCGCTGGGCGGGCCCGCGGAGGGGGCGCGTCTCGCCCAGCAGGGCCGCGGCCTGCCGGATCGTCTCCGCGGCCAGCTCGAGCGGCTGGGCCTCGAGCGGCGACACGTCGAGGACGAATCCGGCCGGGCCCCGGGTGGCCATTCGCTCGAGATCGGCGCGGGCCCGCGCCTCGAGGTCGGCCACCACCGCGCGCGCCGCCGCGGCCGAGCGACCGAGCGCCTCGACCACCGAGCCGCCGGTGAGCTCGGCCATGAACGGCAGCAGGTCGTGGCGGATGCGCGAGCGCAGGAAGCGCGGATCGCGGTTGCTCGCGTCCTCGGCCGCGGCGAGTCCGCGCGCGGCGAGGTGCGCCACGATCTCGGCCCGCCGGGTCTCGATCAGGGGGCTGACGAGGCGCCCGCGCACCGGGGCGATGCCGCCGAGGCCGCGCGGGCCCGCGCCCTGGAGGAGCCGCATCAGCACCGTCTCGGCCTGGTCGTCCGCGGTGTGGCCGGTCGCGATGCGCGCGGCCCCCGCGGCGTGCGCGGCGCGGGCCAGCGCGGCGTGGCGCGCCCGCCGGCTCTCCGCCTCGAGCCCGTCCCAGGGCGGGGTCTGCCGGACCGTGACGCGCTCGACCCGGCAGGCCACGCCGAGCCGCGCGCAGAGCCGCGCGACCGCCTCCGCCTCCGCGTCGGCCTCCGGCCGGAGGCCGTGGTGCACGTGGGCCACCGAGAGCGAGAGCGCGAGCGGGTCGCGGAGCGCGCAGAGCACGTCGAGGAGCGCGACCGAGTCGGGACCGCCCGAGACGGCCACCAAGACAGCTTCGCCGCCACGGAGCATCCCGTGACGGCGAATGGTGTCCTGGACGCGCGCGACGAGGCTAGTGACGATGGTCACACTCGGACTGCAGACCCACCCACACCTCGCCGTCCTCGAAGTGCTCCTTCTTCCAGATCGGCACCGTCTCCTTCAGGGTATCGATGGCGAAGCGGCAGGCCTCGAAGGCCTCGCCGCGGTGGGGCGAGGAGATCGCGATCATCACGCTCGACTCCCCGATCTCGAGGCGGCCGATGCGATGGACGAGGGCGATGCGGTTGATGATGGGCCAGCGGCCGCGGATGGCCGCCGCGATCTCCCGCATCTTGGCGAGCGCCATCGGCCCGTGGGCCTCGTACTCGAGGAACTTGACCCGCCGACCGCCGGTCTGGTCGCGCACCACTCCCGAGAAGAGCGCGAGGGCGCCCGCGCCCGGGTGCTCCACCGCCTGGGCGAGCGCGCGCTCCGAGAGGGGCTCGGTGGTGACCTCGATCCAGTCCGCGTCCGCCGGCGCGGAGCCGCCGCTCACCGGCGGGAAGAGGCAGAGCTCGTCACCGTCTGCGAGCAGCCGGTCGGCGTCGACGTAGTCGTTGCGGAGCGCGAAGAGGGTGAACGGCCGGTAGGGGGTCAGCGCGGGAAGCTGGCGGGTCACCGCTTCCCAGGCCCGCTCGACGGTGCCGCCGTCGGGAAGCTCGAGATCCAGCGAGTCGCGGCCCGCCGCCTCGCGATAGCGGGCGAAGAGCCGGACCTGCACCTTCATCGAGCGAGCCTCGATCCCGCCGCGGCTTAGAACTGGTGGGACGAGCCGCAGCCGCAGGACGACTTCACGTTCGGGTTCTTGATCGCGAACCCGGCGCCGAGCATGTTGTTGTCGACGTAGTCGATCTCGCTCCCCTGCAGATACGGGGCGCTGTTCGAATCCACGAAGACCTTCACGCCGTTGGTCTCGACGACGTTGTCGCCGTCGGTCGCGGTGTCGTCCCAGCCGAGCTCGTAGGACATGCCGGAGCACCCGCCCCCGACGATACGGATCCGCAGCCCCCACTCGGGCTTGCCCTCTTCGAGCCGCAGGTCCGAGATCTTCTTGGCGGCCGTCTCAGTCAACGTGATCATCCAATGCCTCCTTGGGTGGAGTGCCGAAATGTCGAGTCGCGCTCATTATAGCAGAAGGGCCGAGGGCTTGCCGGGCACGCTCCCATCCCGGCCTCTTGTCTACAGAATGCCTCCGGCGGGCAGCAGCGTGACCTCCTCGAGGCTCGCGTTCGGGCCCAGTCCGGCCATGAGCAGCGCCGCCTCGGCCACCTGATCGGCCCGGAGCATGCGGTCCCGGGCCGGGGCCGCGGGCATGGAGTCCCAGAGCGGGGTGTCGGTGGCCCCGGCCGAGAGCACGCCCACCCGGACCCCGTGGGGCCGCATCTCCTCGGCGAGCACCCGGGAGAAGCCCAGCAACCCGTACTTGGAGGCGGTATAGGCCGCGCTGCCGGCCAGCGACCGGCTCGTGACCACCGAGCCCACGTTGATGATGGTGCCCCGATGTCGGCCCACCATGGCCGGGAGGACCGCGCGGCAGCAGAGGACCGCGCCGCGGAGGTTCACCGCCAGCATCTGGTCCCAGTCGTCGAGCTTGGAGTCGGTCACCGGGGCGAAGGTGGCGACGCCGGCCGCGTTGACCAGGACGTCGACCTGTCGCCACTCGGCGAGCGCCCGGCGGACCAGCGCCTCCACGGAAGCCTCCTGCCGTACGTCGGTCGGCACGGTCAGGGCCCGGCCCCCCGCCTGCTCGATCTCGCGCGCCACGGTCTCCAGCTCGGAGCCGGAGCGCGCGGCCAGCACCACCGCGGCGCCCTCCCGCCCGAGCGCGCCCGCGATCGCCCGGCCGATGCCCCGCCCGGCGCCGGTGACGACCGCGACCTGGCCCGCGAGCTTCAAATGACGAGCCCGCCGCGGGCCCGGATCAGCTCCATGAACTCGGCGCGCGTCTCCGCGTTCTCGCGGAAGGCCCCGAGCATGGCCGAGGTGACCGCCTTGGAGTTCTGCTTCTCGACCCCGCGCATCAGCATGCACATGTGCAGGGCCTCGACCACCACCGCCACCCCCCGCGGCTGGAGCACCTCCTCGAGGGTGTGCGCGATCTGGGTGGTGAGGCGCTCCTGCACCTGCAGGCGCCGCGCGAACATCTCGACCAGCCGCGGCAGCTTGGACAGCCCCACGATCTTGCGCGAGGGCATGTAGGCGATGTGGCACTTGCCGAAGAAGGGCAGCAGGTGATGCTCGCAGAGGGAGTAGAAGTCGATGTCCTTCACCACCACCATCTCGTCGTACTCTTCGGTGAAGAGCGCCTCGTTGAGCACCTCGTGCACGTTCTGCCGGTAGCCCGACGTCAGGTACTCCCACGCCTTGGCCACGCGGGTCGGGGTCTTCTCGAGCCCCTCCCGGGTCGGGTCCTCGCCCATCTCCTTCAGCATGTCCCGGATGAGTCGCTCCATCGCCGTGCTCTCATCTCCCATGGCTCGTCACCTCGCGGGGGCGGACTCGCCGCGGTATTCGAACACGTTGTTGGCCGTCTCCACGAGCGTCACGCGCCGGAGACTCCCCGGCGGCAGCGCGCCCTCGAGCCACTCCCAGAAGGTGCGGGCCAGGTTCTCCCCGGTGGTGATCACCCCCGCCAGCGCGGGCACGGTGGCGGAGAGATCGTAGTGATCGACCCGGTCCAGCACCGCGACCTTCACCGCCCGGTCGACCACTCCGATGTCGACCGACATGCCGGTGACGGGATCGAGGGCGCCGGACACCGTGACCTCGAGCAGGTAGTTGTGGCCGTGCTGGCGGAAGCACTGCCCGTACAGCTCCGCGTTCTCCTCGTCGGAGAAGGCGTCGTTGGCGAGGCGGTGCGCGGCGCTGAAGTGGTAGGCGCGGGTGACCGCGTAGCCGCTCATTCGCCGAGATACTCGACGTAGAAGGTGGGGTCCTCCCAGAGCCGCAGCCGGTGCAGCCGATCGGCACCGAGCTTGGGGCCGAGGAGATCCCAGATCACCCGCACCAGGTTCTCGGTGGTGGGAATCGTGCCGGGCGGGAAGAGCGGGTCCTGGTTGAGATCGGCGTGGTCGAAGCGGCCGATCACCGCGTCGCCCACCACACGCTTCAGCTCGCCCAGGTCCATCACCATGCCGGTGCGCGGATCGACCGCCCCGCGGATCGTCACCTCGAGCGCGTAGTTGTGGCCGTGGACCACCGTGAGCGAGCCGAAGGTGCGCGCGTTCTCCTCCGCGCTCCACTCCGGGCGCCAGTAGCGGTGCCCCGCCGAGAACGTGAACTTCCGGGTCGCGTACACCATGCGGCTCAGCCTCCTCGCGCCTGCTGTCCCAGGCGATCCTTCGACGAGTGTACCGCGTGGAGGAAGCGCTCCGCGACGTGCCGCGGGGTGAACCCGAGCGCGCGGCGCCGGCCTTCCCGGCCCAGGCGGCGGGCCAGCGCCGGATCCGCGATCAGCCGCTCGATGAGGCCGGCGAGCGCGCCCGGATCCCGCGGATCGCTCAGCAGGCCGGTGACCCCGTCGAGCACCACCTCCGGGACCGCGGCGATGCGGCAGCCCACCACCGGCAGCTCGGCCGCCATCGCCTCCAGGAACACGATGCCGAATCCCTCCTGCACCGACGGCAGGCAGAACACGGTCGCGTTCACGTACTCCTCGGCGAGCCGCTCGCGGGTGAGATCGCCCAGCAGGGCCACCGCGTCCCCGAGGCCCAGCTCGGCGTGCAGGCGCGAGAGCATCGGCCACTCCGGCCCGCGCCCCACCACCCGGACCTGGACGCCCGGGATGCGCGCGCGGAGGATCCCGGCCGCGCGCATCAGGTCCTGGATCCGCTTGCGCGGGTACATGCGGGCCACGCAGAGCACCACCGGGGCCCCGCGCGGCCGCCGCGGGAGCGCGCCAGAACTGGTCGTCCCACACCTCGAGGTCGATGGGCTCCGGCACCACCGCGAGCCGCTCCGGCGGCACGCCGTATTCCCGCTGGGCGACGTCCGCGGAGTAGCGGCTCGTCACCATGACGAGGTCGGCCCGCTCGACGTTGCGCCGCTCCCAGCGCGCCTGCACCGCGAGCAGGGCGCGCACGCGGCCGCGCTCGTTCTTGAGCTCGTCGGCGATGATGCCCTTGAGGCTCGCCACGAACGGCAGCGCGCGCCGCCGCGCCCACAGGAAGCCGTCGAGGTCGACCCCCAGCACCAGGTCGGTGTCCCGGGGCGGGCGCAGCATCACGCCCGCGTTGTAGAGCCAGCGGTCGAGGGTGTGGAACCCGGTCCGCCGGCCGAGCGGGCGCACCGTGACCTGGTGGCCGAGCTGGGTCAGCCCCTGGGCCAGCCCCGCGATGCCGACGAAGGTGCCGCTCCCCTCCAGCGGATTGAGGGGAGTCGAGGAGAGAACGGTGACCCGCAGAGGCTATCGCCCCTGGAACCGGGGCGCCCGCTTCTCGAGGAAGGCCCGCGTGCCCTCCCGGTAGTCCTCGCTGTCGAAGGTGGCGATGCCCAGGTCGCGCAGGTGCTCCCGGTGCGCGTCGCTGATGCCCTCGAAGATCGCCTGGACCTGAGCCTTCGTGCCGCGGACCGAGAGGGGCGCGTTGGCCGCGACCTTCTTGAGGTAGTCGTAGGTGTACGCCTCGAGCTCCGCGGCCGGGACCAGCCGCTGGATGAAGCCGATGCGCAGGGCCTCCTCCGCGTCCACCGTCCGCGCCGAGTAGAGGATGTCCTTGGCGTAGGCGGGCCCGACCAGGTCGACGAGCTGGTGCACCGGGTCGAGGCCGTAGATGATGCTGAGCCGCGCGGCCGGGATGCCGAACTTGGAGCCCGCCGCCGCGAAGCGGAAATCGGCCGCCATCGCCAGCGCCATGGCGCCGCCCATGCAGTAGCCGAACACCATCGCGACCGTCGGCTTCGGGCAGAGCCGGATCGAGGAGTAGGCGGCCTCGGTCTGCTTGTTGTAGTTGAGCGCGGTGGCGGTGTCCTTGCGGTTCTCCTGGAACTCGGAGATGTCCGCGCCGGACGCGAAGGCGTCGGTGCCCGCTCCGCGGTAGACGATCGCGCGCACCGCGTCGTCCTTCGACAGGCGCTCGGTCACCATCGCGATCTCCGACCACATCGCGAGGCTGATGGCGTTGCGCATCTTGGGCCGGTTGAACACGACGGTCGCGATCGGACCGTCCTGCTCGACCAGGATGTGGTCGCTCATGTCGTCTCTCCCTTGTATTGCTCGATCACGCCGTCGGCCAGCAGGGCGTCGAGGGTCGCCGCGTCGTAGCCCAGGGTGGTGAGGATCTCGCGGGTGTGCTCCCCGGTCATGGGGGCCGCGTGCTCGACGCGCGCGGGCGTGCGCGAGAGGTGCACCGGCAGGGCCAGCACCTTGTGCGGCCCCCAGGCCGCGTTGGCCACCTCGGCCACCAGGTCGGCCTGCCGGATCTGCGGGTCGGCGAAGACCCGGTCCACCGTGTTGATGGGGCCGCAGGCCACGCCGGCCGCGTTGAGGCTCTCGACCCACTCCGCGGCCGGCCGGCGGCTGAAGGCGGCCTCGAGCACCACGTCGAGGGCCTGCCGGTTCTTCACCCGGGCGAGCATGCCCGCGAAGCGCGCATCGTCGGCCAGGGCCGGCTGATCGATCGCCTTGCAGAAGCGTCGCCACATGTCGTCGTTGCCGACGGCCAGGTTGAAGAAGCCGTCCTGGGCCCGGTAGACGCCCATCGGCGCGGTCAGCGGATGATGGTTGCCGACGGGCGGCGGCACCTCGCCGGTGTTGACGTACTTCGCGGCCTGGAACGACAGGCTGCCGGTGAGCGCCTCGAGCAGCGAGGTCTCGACCTTCTGGCCGCGCCCGGAGACCTCGCGCTCGAGGAGCGCGGTGAGGATGCCGATCGCGCAGAAGTAGCCGGCGAGCAGGTCGCCGATCGGGATGCCCACGCGCAGCGGGGCGCTCTCCGCGGTGCCGGTGAGCCACATGAGCCCGGACATGCCCTGGACGATCTGGTCGTAGCCGGGGCGGTCGCGGTACGGGCCCTCCTGGCCGAAGCCGGAGATGCTGGCGTACACGAGCCGCGGGTTCTCGCGCGACAGCGTCTCGTAGTCCACCCCCAGGCGGTGCTTGACGTCGGGGCGGTAGTTCTCGACCACCACGTCCGACCGCGCGGCCAGGCGCTTGACGACCGCCACCCCTCGCGGCTCCTGCAGATTGACCGCGATGCTGCGCTTGTTGCGGTGCAGGTCGGCGGCGTCGAAGAAGACCCGCTCGCGCCCCTCGCCGCCCGGCCGCTCCACCCGGACCACGTCGGCCCCGAAGTCGGCCAGGATCTTGGTGCAGGTCGGCCCGGATCGGACGGTGGTCAGGTCGAGGACCGAGAACCGCGCGAGGGGTCGGCCGGCGGGCGGGGGGGTCACGAGGAGGTAGTCTAGCGGACGGCCGGGGCGACTTCAACCGCCTCCGGGCTTATTTGGCGATGACTTACCCCCTGCGGTAGGATCGAATCATGATCACCCCGACCCGACGCTCCCGCCCATGACGCTTGCCCTCTTCGGAGTCGCGGCCGTGGTGTTCAGCATCCTGCTGGGCGTCGTCCACACCGTCTCCGAGCGCCGGCAACAGCGCCGCATCCAGGAGCAGTGGGAAGCGCGGGAGCGCTCGCTCAACCGCAAGCCGTAGCCGCCGCAACCGTTCGGGCCCGCCGGGAGATGTGGTGGCGGCGGGAGGACTCGAACCTCCGACACGGGGCTTATGAGACCCCTGCTCTGCCACCTGAGCTACGCCGCCTTGGTAGGAACTTCGCGCAGTTGCAGAGGGGGATTCTAGCACGCCTACCCCGTTGTGCCGGGAATTGTGCCCGTCATGCGTCGCGCGACGTCCTGGAGATCCGCCGGGTTGACGATGTGGTAGCGATCGAAGACTGATCGGGTCCGGTGCCCGGTTACCTGCATCGCCACCCGCTCCGGCACCCCCGCGTTGACCATGTTCCGGGCCGCCGTCCGTCGGAAGTCGTGGCGCAGCATCCCCGGGCTGCGACCCTCGTCGTTCTTCGTGGTGCCGGGCTCGAGGCGAAGCGTCCCGGCCTCGAGATCCACCTGCAGCTCGGCCTCCCGTCCCGTTTGACCCCGTTCGCGATCGTGACGACCGTATAGCGGTACCCCTGATGGGCGAACAGCGCTGCGGTTCGGGCCTCCTCGGCGCTCATCCCTGCCTCCGCCATTGGGAACCGAGCGCGAGAAACAGAGCACGCGCGAGCCCTCGTTGAGAGTTCATCTACCCTGCGCAAAAGCCGCGCGGTGCCTAAGGAGCAAGAAAAGAAGACGTCTCGGCTGGCATATTTTCTGCGATGGGATCCATCGCTATGGAACTGCCAGAGCGATATCGGGAAGGCTGGATCAAGTTCGCGGTGGGCGAAACCGAACGCAGTACTTTCGCCGAGGCGTCGAAAGGCCGCCTGTATTTCCAGGTCCCGCGGCTCCAGCCCGGCGCGATCCATGCCTGCGTGTGGCGGGTCGATCCCAACGGCGTGGTGTTTCGCTTCGATGGGCCTGCGGTGGCCGCTCCGCCGCTGTCGACCATCCCTCGCGAGCGGCAGCTTCACTTGTCGGGATCCTGGATTTGGACCTGGGACGCTCCGGTCCGGACGGCACGATGACCCCGGTGGTCGCGCAACAGGAGAACCTGCGTGGGGTAACCCATCGCCCAGGTCGCCTGTGGATCCGGCGCGCCGGCACTTCCACCTATGACGTCATGTTCCGGCCTACCGGCAATGGCGAATTCCGCATTGCGACCGAGGATGGGCTCCGGGCACTTCTCTGGGGAGCCACCATTCCGGAGAACCGCATTGAAGAGGCAGTCATTGCGCTCCGAACCGACCAAGAGCATGAGATCCTCGACCTCTCGCTGAGCGTCGACCGGTTGCGCAAGCTTGGCCTCTAGCGGCAGGACCGGGTCCAAAAAGGCAATGGCGCGCGGGACACCGCGACTCACCACGGCGGCGATGTTGGTGCTGGTCATTGTGCTCATATCCTTGGCTATTGCGAGCGCATTGCGCTAGCGCCTGATCCGGGCACCATAGGGTCGGCGATTCGGCGAAGAGCTCCTTGGACGCTCGGATCACCGCCGCAGCCATACGTCCACGGGTCCGCTTGCCAGCGAGGACATTCGAGACCATCGCTTCTGAGCAGCGAGCCCGTTCCGCCACTCGGGTCTGAGCGATCCAGAGCTTCCGCAGCCGGTCGCGCAGACGCGAGGCTAACTCTAGTCAAGCGGATTGTGAAAGGTCACCGCCGGCTCATGGATGCTGCCGCCTCGAGGATCTCCGCGACCAACGTGCCGATGTTCTTCTCCTCGTGGATCGCGCGCGCGGCGAGCGCCTCGGCGTGGGCACGAGCAAGGACCACGCGAAAGGTCATCCGCACCTTGTCTCCTGCCAGGGCCTCCTCGTGGGAGATCGCATCGCGGGCCATCTCCTCGGGGACCGGCGTGCGCGAGCCCTTCGCCGGTGGGGGCTTCCGTGGCCGACTCACTCGATCACCTGATCCGCTCGCTGCAGGAGGGATGGCGGGAGGGTGAGGCCGAGGGCCTTGGCGGTCTTGAGGTTGATCACGAGCTCGAACTTCGTAGGTTGCTCGATGGGCAGGTCGCCGGGCTTGGCGCCCTTCAGGATCTTGTCCACATAGATGGCGAGCCGAGCGTGCGTGTCACGCTGACTCGCGCCGTAGCTCATCAACCCGCCAGCGTCGGCATACTCGCTCCAGCCGAACATCGACGGCAGTCGCTGCGCGATGCCAAAGTTGGCAAGGTCGAGACGGTTCGCCATCGTCGCGCCATCGGGGAAGACGACCATCGCGTCCGGCTGTGCCCGTCGGATCGTCTCAAGCGCCTTGCCAAGCTCGGGGCTTGCTCCAAATGGAGACTGGGCAAAGGCAACGTAGATGAGGTTGATTCCGAGCGCCTTGGCAGCCGTCTCGGTGGCATGCAGTTCGGCCTTTTCCCCGGGGTGATCGGTATTCGACAACGCCGCGAGCGTGCGCAGGCGAGGGAGGGCCTCCTTGAGAAACTCCACTCGCTTGCCTGCGACTTCGAGGGACAGGAACGTAATCCCGGTGAGGTTGCCGCCTGGCCGCGCCAGACTCCTCGCAAGGCCTGCCTCGAGAGGATCGCCGCTGATTGTGAAGAGGATAGGAATATCCTTGAGTGCCCGAACGGCCCGGACCGCCGTGAGACTGGCGATGATGAGGACGACGTTGGCCCGTACCAGCTCCTCGGCCCCTGCGCCCAGCGCCTCAAGGCTGCCTTTCGCGTGTCGAGTCTCGAAGGCGATGGTCTGGCCCTCAACGTAGCCGAGCCTTCTGAGGCCTTCGCGAAATCCCTCCAGGAATGGATCGGGCTCCGATCCTGCGGATAGCCAGCCGATGCGAGGCGGCTTGCCCGTCGTCTGCGCCTCGGCGGCGAGCGGCGTGGCGAGGAGGCCTAGGGTCACGCTGGAGATGAAGCGTCGTCTGTCCATACCCTCCCCCGTCACGGTTGGACCGTCCGCAGGTAGGTTGCCAGCACTGGCCCACCGCCGCCGGGCCGCTCCAGCTCCGCGTCGAGCCGCTCGAGGAAGAGCGCGAGCATCTCGCGGACCGGCTTCAAGGCGACGAGCTTGCGATCCCGCGCCTCCGCCACCCGGCGCTGGCCCGCGAGCTTCCTTGCGCGCTCCCGCCGTTGCTCGATGGGCGCGGCGTGTGGGTCCGGCCGAGTGCGGAGCCCTTCTGCGGGCACGCGAGGCAGCGATCGCCGCGCTTCCGGCCCCTCGGCGGCCTGAGCCGGTGCCTGCAGCGCTTCGTCGGATCGGTGTCCTGGTGTTGCGAACAGGGTCCCCGGTCAAGGGGCCAACGGCAGGGCATTCCAGCGGGAGTACACGACGGGGCACCGCAGCGGCAAACCGGGGGGCGCGTGAGGGGGCGGCTCCGGGCATCGGCGCGATGGTAGCAGGACGCGGGCGGAAGGACACGGGGCAGTACCCCCTCCCCACCTCGGCTTATGAGACCCCTGCTCTGCCATCTGAGCTACGCCGCCTTGGTAGGAACTTCGCGCAGTTGCAGAGCGGAACACTAACACGCCCGGTCGCGGGGGCGCGCCGAATTGTGCCCGGCGCGAGAGGCGTCAGGACGCCAGCGAGGACGTGGCGCGCGGAGTCGGAAGCAGCCGCTCCACCGCCTGCCGTAGCTCGGCGGCGGGCAGTGGCTTCATCAGGACGGGCGCGGCGAGACGCATGAGGAAGTTCGCGTACTCGGGCGTGTAGCCGCGCTGGAGCGAGAAGATCACCGGCGGCGTGGTGCCGCGGCACGCCTCCTTCAGCATCTGGTAGAACGCGGGGCCGTTGATGCCGGGCATCTTCAGATCGGCCAGCACCAGGTCGTAGTTGTGCCTGGCGAGCAGCGTGACCACCTCCGCCTTGGTGGCCGCGGAGTCGACCACGTGCCCGGCCTCCCCGAGCGCCTGGGCCGCGCCGGCGCGCTCCCGCTCGTCGTCGTCGACCACCAGGATGCGGCGGCGGCCGGCCGGATCCGGGCTCATCGGGACGCCAGGTCGCCCGGCGACCCGCGCCGGGCTCCGAACTGATAGAGGAGCTCGTCCGCGGTGCGCGTCATCTGGCCCGCGAGCGTCTGGACCGCCTCGTGGAGCTCGTCACGCTGAGTGCGAAGCGCATCGTTGTCCTCCTCGAGACGTCGCACCTCGTCCGCGAGCGCGGCCCGCTCGCGCTCGAGCGCCTCCGCCTCGTCGTGGATGGAGCCGGCCGCTTCGAGCCACCCGCCCAGCGTCTGCAAGAGCTGGCGGCCCTCGTCGGACCAGCGGACGATCTCCTCGCTCACCGGACTGGCCGGGCCGGGCCGGCCACCGCTGGCCGCGGTGCCTCGCTCGGAGCCCTCCGCGGGTCGGCGACCGCACGAGAGGTCGCGCCGTACGCCGCTCGGGGTGAGGTCGAGCACCGCGAAGATCCGCGAGTAGGGCAGGCCGGCCGCCTCGTTCGCCTCGTGGATCCACTGCGGCTGCTCCGCGCCGAACAGACACAGCCCCCGGGCCTCGGCCGGGAACACCGCGCTGCTGATGTAGCGAACCTGCTTCCCGGCTCCCTTCAGCCGCGCGCACGCGCTGATGAGGCCCTTCAGCTCCGTCCGGAAGCGCTCCGGCGGCATTTGACTCAGGTCACGCTCGACGGCGAACAGCGGCATGCGTTGATCTCCTCGTGACGCCACACGGCGTCCCGCGCATCGTAGGCGTCGCGGAGCGACGTCGTCAAGCACGCGCGCGAGCCGTGGAAATGCGGGAGGACTCGCGCGCGCGCGCGAATCGCCGCGTCGGATCAGGCGACCGCGCGTGTCGGACGCGTCCGGCGCCGCGCCAGGCGTGCTCGTTCGTGATGCGGCGCCCGCGGGCCCGCATCAGGACGTGCAATTCTCGTGTTGTGGACGGCTGGGGATAAGTGGATAAGTGGCTCCGAGAGGCCAAATTGGCGTGGACACCCAAGACCCCTTTGTTATAATCCCGCCCAGCGTAACGAGCTTTACGTCGGGAGGATGTCGCATGATTCGCCTCGGGAATCGCCCCTGGATCGAAGAAGACGAGCAGACGCCGATCGGCCTGGCCGACGAGGACGACAAGGACGAGGACGAAGAGGACAAGGAGGACGACGACGACCTCGACGAGGACGATGACGTCGACGACGAGGACGACGACTTCGACGACGACGACGACTTCGAGGACGACGACCTAGACGATGATGACGACGATGACGACGACGAGGCGGAAGTCGTCGAAGACGACGCTGAGGACGAGGGCTAGCCGCAGTTCCTGACCCGCAGGCCTCCCGGGAGGGTGACGATGGCGCTGATGAGCACCGAAGGATGGCTGTTCCTCTTGCGATGGATCCACTTCCTGGCGGGTATCACCTGGATCGGCCTGCTCTACTACTTCAACCTCGTGCAGGTTCCCTTCTTCGCCGAGACCGAGCCCGGCGTGCGCTCCGGGGCCCAGCAGAAGCTCCTCCCGCGGGCGCTCTGGTGGTTCCGGTGGGGCGCCATGATCACGTTCCTGTCCGGCTGGCTCTACCTCCTGCACTACTGGATCGGGATCCGCGGGATCCAGGACCCGGGCACCTGGAAGATCCTGCTGGGCGCCCTCCTCGGGTCGATCATGTGGGCCAACGTGTGGTTCGTGATCTGGCCCAAGAACAAGATCGTGATCCAGAACGCGCTCGACACCGCGGCCGGGAAGCCGGCCAATCCGGCGGCCGCCGCGGCCGGCGCGCGCGGGGGGCTCGCCTCCCGCACCAACGTGGTGATGTCCGTCCCGATGCTGTTCTTCATGGGGTCGGCGAGCCACCTGGCCGGGCTGACGGTGGGGAAGTCGGGGCTCCTCTTCTGGATCGTGGCGCTCGCGATCATGATCCTGGTGGAGATCAACGCGCTGGTGGGCACCCCGGGCAAGGGCGGGGCCAAGCCGCTCGCCACCATCAAGGGGACCCTCTGGTTCGGCTTCGTCCTGACGCTGGTCTACTACATCTGGTTCATGATCATGCAGTAGGCGGAAAGAGCCGCGGCGCCGCGCGCGCCCGTCAGGGGGTCAGGTCGGTCAGCAGCTCGGCCTTGGCCTCGTCGGAGAGTCGGGCGCGCGCGCGGGCCGCGGGGTGGTCCACCACCAGGTGGACCTCGGAGTCGCGAAACGCCCGCGCGGCCTCCGGGGAGAACGCGAACCGCACGAAGTGGACCGCGGCGAGCTTGCCCTTCTCCTCGTCGGAGTGGCCGGCCTCGAACGAGCCCGGAACCGTCATCCCCGCCCCGACCTCGAACCAGACGTGTCGGCCGGTGTCGATGCCCATGAACCGATCCAGCACCGGCTTGATCTGGTCCTTGTCCGCGATCTCGATGAACAGGGTCGCGGAGAGCTCGCCCGGCCCCGGCAGGAGCGCGCTGTAGACGTCGATCTCCTCCTGGATCTTGGCGTCGTCGATGATGCGCTCGGCGCGGCACATCTCCTGGATCTGGAAGAGCAGCGTCTCCCGGTTCTCGAACACGAACGAGAGGTAGGGTCCCACCTCGACGCGGCGCCGTTCCTTCAGCGCGATCACCCGCCGGCGGCGGTCCTCGCGGACCTTCTCGTACTCGAAGAAGTTGACGACGTCGCCCAGCCGGATCGCGGCGGTCATTTTGCATCCTCCACCGGGAGCCCGTAGGCCTCCGCGAGGATCTGGATCGGGTGCCGCGCGGCCCGTCCGGTGCCCTGGCCGATCTGGAGCGCGGCGAGCGGGCAGTCGGTCGCGACGCGGTCCGGCCTGGCTCGCTCGATGTCCTTGAAGAGCGGCTCGGCCAGCTTCATCGACAGCTCGAAGTACTCCTTCTTCATCCCCCACGTGCCGTCCACCGCCGAGCACCGCTCGATCACCTCGACCGGCGCCCCGGTGAGACGCAGGACCTCCGCGGAGCGGGTCCCCATGTTCTGGGCCTTCAGGTGGCACGGCAGCTGGTAGGCGATGAAGCCGGGCGGGTTCGGGAAGTGGGTGTCGAGGCGTCCCCGCGCGTGCAGCGAGGCCAGGTACTCGAAGAGATCGCGGGTGTGGGAGGCGACCAGGTTGGCGTCCTCGGACCCGTCGAGCCAGGGATACTCCTGCTTGAGCATGTAGGAGCAGGTCGGCCCGGGGACCACGATCTCCCGGCCCTGGCGGACCTGCTCGGCCAGGCTCTTCACGTTGGCCGCGATGAGGCGCTTGGCTTCCGGCACCGCGCCGCCGTCGAGGTACGGCATGCCGCAGCAGCGCTGCGCGGGCAGGGTCACGTCGATCCCGTTCTTCTCGAGCACCGCCACCGCGGCCTTGCCGGTGAGCGGGTCGTTGTACTCGACCGAGCAGGTGGCGAAGAGGGCCACCCGGTCCCGGGCCGGCTCCCGCCGCTCGACGGGTCTCCGCCCGTCGAACCAGCGGGAGAACGTCTCGCGGTGGAACGCGGGGAGGTCGCGTCGAGCGTGGATACCGACCGCCATCTCCATGAACTTGCGATTGACCCACACCGCGTTCATCCAGTTCGAGATCGGCGCGGTCAGGCTGCCCAGGCGCCCCACCAGCTCGGTGTTGCCGAGGAAGCGATCCTGAAGGGTGACGCCCTTGTCGCGAGCCTCCGCGGAGCGCGCCCGCAGCATGAGGCGGGGGAAGTCCACCGCCCACCGGTGCGGCGGAGT
This sequence comes from uncultured Candidatus Rokubacteria bacterium, assembly GCA_963841755.1. Lineage (GTDB taxonomy): Bacteria > Methylomirabilota > Methylomirabilia > Rokubacteriales > CSP1-6 > CAMLFJ01. The sequence continues at coordinate 175,121 of CAWJDX010000014.1, read as the reverse complement.
GTACGGGCAGTGGTTATAACAGAGCTTGCACTGGTAGCAGAGATCGACCACTTCCTTCACGTCGGCGGCGGGCAGCTTCTCGACATCGCCGTCCACCGCGTCCACGTCCAGCCGATCGAACATGACCTTGAACGAGGGGCAGAGAGGCAGACAGCGGCGGCATCCCGCGCAGATGTCGTAGACCCGGCGCAGCTCGGTATCCACGCGGTCGAGCCGCCAGAATTCGGGTGCGCGAATGTCGAGTGTCATCGTCCTCTCGCCTGACGAGCGCGGCGGATGGAGGTCCCGGACCGGGCGCCGGCCCACCGGCCGGCGCCCGATCGACCCGGCCGGGACCTAGATGGCGTCGGCCGGGTCCTTGCCCGCGACCTGGTTGAGGCCCTTGGTGAAGCGGCCCGCGTGCGACTTCTCGGCCTTGGCGAGGGTCTCGAACCACTCGGCCAGCTCGGCATAGCCCTCGTCGCGCGCGGTCTTGGCCATGCCCGGGTACATCTGGGTGTACTCGTAGGTCTCGCCCGCGACCGAGGCCTTCAGGTTCTTCTCGGTCTTGCCGATGGGCTCGCCGGTGGCCGGATCGCCCACTTCCTTGAGGAAGTCGAGATGTCCGAACGCGTGCCCGGTCTCCGCGTCCGCGGTGTCCTTGAACAGGCCCGCGATGTCGGGGAAGCCTTCGATGTCGGCGACGCGCGCGAAGTACAGGTAGCGGCGGTTGGCCTGCGACTCACCCGCGAATGCGTCCTTGAGGTTGTCCACGCTCTTCGAGCCCTTGAGGGACTTGCCGGCCATGTGATGTCCTCCTCTGCAGCAGTTGGTGGTGACGGCGGCGCCGGGGACGGCCCCCGGGCTACGGCGCGGGGCGCCGGCTCCGCGCGCTCTTCCGTCCCGCGCGGCGCTGGCACTCGAGACAGCGACCGTAGAACTCGATCCGGTGGTGCGTGACGCTGAAGCCGCTCTGGGCGGCCACCCGGCCGCAGAGGGCGCGGGAGTGGGGCTCGGTGGCCGGCCCCTGCACGTCGCTGATGGAGCCGCAGCCGAGGCAGGTGAAGTGGTGGTGCTCGCTCACGTTGCCGTCGAACCGCGCGTGGGGGCCGGGCAGCTCCTTGACCAGCCCCTGCGCCACGAGCAGCCGCAGGTTGCGGTAGACCGTGCCCAGGCTCACCCGCGGGCGCCGGCGTCGCACCATCCGGTGCACCCACTCCGCGGTGGGATGCGACTCGGTGGCGCGCACCACGTCGAGCACCAGCCGGCGCGGCCCGGTGAGGCGCAATCCGCGCGCCCGGAGGGTCGCCTCCACCCCGGCCTCGGGCCGGGCCCGCTCGCGCTCTTTAGGAATGGTTCTCATTACGGTTCTGGAGGATACCGGGCCCGGCGGGCCGCTGTCAAGCGGAACGCGTGCTCGGGACGCTCGCTATTGAAGGCCCTCGGCCCGTCGAGTAAACTTTCCATCTCAGGAGGACCGCTCGAATGTCCCAGCCGGTGTGGCTCCGCATCGAGGGAGCCCGGCAGAACAACCTGAAGAACGTCTCCGTCGACATTCCCCACGACCGGCTCACCGTGATCACCGGGGTCTCGGGGTCGGGCAAGTCGTCCCTCGCGTTCGACACCCTCTTCGCGGAAGGCCAGTGGCGCTACATCGAGTCGCTGTCGACGTACGCGCGCATGTTCCTGGAGCGGCTCGACCGGCCGGACGTGGACCGGATCGAGCACATCCGTCCCGCCATCGCGCTCGAGCAGAAGAACCCGGTGCGCACCGCGCGGTCCACCGTGGGCACCGCGACCGAGCTGCACGACTACCTCCGTCTCCTCTTCGCCAAGATCGGCCGGGTCCACTGCCCGACCTGCGGGGCCGAGGCGCGGAGCGACTCCGCCGACCAGGTGGCCGACGCCCTGCTGCGCGATCACCCCGGCGCCCGCGGGATGATCTGCTTCCCCCTGCCCGCGGAGCCCACCCGCGATCCCCGCGCGCTCTTCGCGACCCTGCTCCAGCGCGGCTTCGCGCGCGTGAAGGCGGGCGACCAGGTCCTGGACCTGGCCGAGGTCCAGAGCCGGCCGGACCGCATTCCCGCCGATCTCGATCCCGCGCGCCTCGCGGTGGTGCTGGACCGGGTGGTGATCGGTCCGGACAGCCGGCGGCGCATCACCGACTCGCTCGAGACCGCGCTGGCCGAGGGCGAGGGCCGCGCCTCGGTGGATCTGCTCGAGCGCGGCGTGGTGCCGGTCAGCCGCGACTTCCACTGCCCGGCCTGCGGGGTCGCCCTGACCCGCCCCCAGCCGCTGCTCTTCTCGTTCAACCACCCGCTCGGCGCCTGCCCGGAGTGCAAGGGCTTCGGCAACGTGCTGCGCTACGACGAGGCCCGGGTGGTGCCGGATCAGACCAAGAGCCTGGCCGACGGCGCGGTGGAGCCGTGGTCGCACCCCTCGGGCCGCTGGTACCAGAAGCAGCTCCTGAAGGCGGCCAAGAAGCGCGGGGTGGACGCGACGGTGCCGTACGCGGCGCTGTCCGAGGAGGATCGCCGCTGGGTCTACGACGGCGGCGGCGGGCTCACCGGGATCCGCGGCTTCTTCGAGGAGGTCGAGTCCTACCGTTACAAGCTGCACGTGCGGGTCTTCCTCTCGCGCTACCGCAGCCAGTCGCCCTGCCCGCGCTGCGAGGGCCGGCGGCTGCGCCCGGAGGCCCTCGCGGTGCGGGTGGCGGGGGCCAGCGTGGCCGACTTCGGGCTCAAGACGGTGGAGGAGCTCGACGCGCTCTTCGCGACCCTCTCCCTCACCGAGTGGGAGGCCACCGTGGCGCGCGACGTGCTCAAGCTGCTGCGCGCCAAGCTCTCGTTCCTGCTCCGGGTCGGCCTCGGCTACCTCACCCTCGCGCGGCAGACGCGGACCCTGTCGGGCGGCGAAGCGCAGCGCATCAACCTCGCCAACCAGCTCGGGGCCCAGCTCACCGGCACCCTCTACGTGCTGGACGAGCCGTCGATCGGCCTGCACCCGCGGGACACCGCTCGGCTCGCCGAGCTCTGCCGCGAGCTCGCCTCCGGCGGCAACACGGTGGTGATGGTCGAGCACGATCGCGCCCTCATCGAGGTGGCCGACTACCTGATCGAGATGGGCCCCGGCTCGGGCGAGCGGGGCGGCCACGTCGTCTTCGCGGGAACCCAGGACGAGTTCCGCAAGGATCCGCGCTCGCTGACCGCGCGCTACATGAGCGGCCGCGACACGATCGCCCTGCCGCTCAGCCGGCGACCCGGGCCGGCGCGCCCTCGTGCTGGCGGGCGCGCGCGCGAACAACCTGAAGAACATCACCGTGAAGATCCCGCTCAACACCCTCACCTGCGTCACCGGGGTCTCGGGCTCCGGGAAGTCCACCCTCGTACACGACACGCTCTACCGGGCGGTGGCGCGCCACTTCAAGGCCGACTTCGCGGTGCCGGGGGCCCACGACGAGCTGCGCGGGCTGCAGCACCTGAAGGGGATCCGGCTCATCGACCAGGAGCCGATCGGGCGCACCCCGCGCTCCAACCCGGTCACCTACGTGAAGGCCTTCGACGAGATCCGCCGGCTCTTCGCGGCCCTGCCCCGCGCCCACACCCTGGGACTCGGGCCCGGCGCCTTCTCGTTCAACGTGCCGGGCGGGCGCTGCGACACCTGCGAGGGCGACGGGTTCCAGAAGCTCGAGATGTACTTCGTCGAGGACGTGTACGTGACCTGCCAGGAGTGCGAGGGGCGCCGCTATCGCTCCGACGTCCTGCAGGTCACCTACAAGAACCGCGACATCAGCCAGGTGCTCCAGCTCACGGTGGACGAGGCGGTCGACTTCTTCGCGTCCGAGCCGGTGCTGCAGCGGCGGCTCAAGATCCTGCGCGAGGTGGGGCTCGGCTACCTGCGCCTGGGCCAGCCCGCCACCACCCTGTCCGGCGGCGAGGCCCAGCGCCTCAAGATCGCGGCCGAGCTGTCCGCGCGGCTCACCACCGATCACCTCTTCATCCTCGACGAGCCGACCACCGGGCTGCACCTCGACGACATCCGCAAGCTGCTCCTCGTCCTGAACCGCCTGGTCGACGCGGGCAACACGGTGCTGGTGGTCGAGCACCACCTCGACGTGATCAAGACCGCCGACTGGGTGGTGGACCTGGGCCCCGAGGGGGGCGACGCGGGCGGGGAGCTGGTCGCGGAGGGCACGCCCGAGCAGATCGCGCAGGTGAGCGGCTCCTACACCGGCAAGTTCCTCCGCGATCTCCTGCCCCGGCCGAACGGCCGCTCCGCGTCCGGGCGGGGGTGATGGACTACCACCACCTGCTGGAGGCGACCGGCACGGTGGTCTCGGGCCTCCTGTTCTACTCGCTCGCCTACGGCTGGTTCGCCCCGGACGATCCGCGCCGGCGCCCGCTCTGGATCGCGGTGATGGGCCTGGCGTGGGGCGGCCTCGCGATCATCCTCATGATCTCCCGCATCCAGACCGTCGAGGGCGTCTTCGTGGACGGCCGCGTGGTCCCGGTGGCGATCATCGGGCTGTTCGAGGGCGGCTGGGCGGGCCTCATCGCGGCGCTCACCGCGTCGGCGTACCGGGTCTGGCTCGGCGGGAGCGGAGCGGCCGCGGGCGTGATCACCCTGCTCGCGGTGGCGGCCGCCGCGGGCCTCGTCCACCGCTGGGCCGCGGTCGCCGAGAAGGTGCGCTTCCGCCACGCGTTCGTGCTGGCGGTGGCCACGTTCTTCATCACCTTCGGCGGCTTCGGCCTCCTCGGGGAGCGCGGTCGCACGATGTTCGCGCGCGTCTGGCCATCCTATCTGGCCCTGATCGCGGTCGGGATCCCGGCCATCGCGCTCCTGATGGCGAGCATCGTCGACCGGCGGGCCCTCGCCCAGGAGCGGGAGCGCTTTCGCGCGGTGCTCGACGACGCCACCGACGCGGTCCGGGTGGTGGAGGTGGGCGCCCAGCGGATCATCGACTGCAACCGCGCCGACTGCGACCTCTCCGGGCTGTCGCGGGCGCAGCTGGTGGGCCGCGACAACCGGGAGTTCTGGCCGAGCCCGGCCGCGGCGGCGGCCGCCGGTGGCCCGCCCGGCGGCGCGACGGGGGACGGCGCGATCGCGCGGGCCCTCGGGGTGCCGTTCCAGACCGCCGCCGGGCGACTGCTCGCGGTCGACTCGAGCCGGCGCGTCGTCGAGTATCGCGGCCGTCGCTACGAGATCATCATCTACCGCGACGCGGCCGAGCGCCTGGCCGGGGAAGAGGCCCGCCGGGAGGCGGCCTCGCTCCGCTCGGTCAACCTGCTGGCCCAGGCCGCCGCTCACGAGATCAACAACCCGCTCGCCATCATCATGGGCTACGTGCAGATGCTGGAGGATCGCCTGCCCCCCGGCAGCGAGGAGAGCGGCTGGGCGCACACCTGCAAGAACGCGGCGGTGCGCATCCGGGACGCGGTCGGCCGGCTGAGCCGCATCGTCCGGGTCGAGAGCACGCACCCCACCGGCACCGTCCCCCCGATCCTCGACATGGAGCGGTCCACCACCAAGCGCCCCGACGATGCCGGCCGCTAGTCCCGGCGCCCCGCCGGGACGCGTCTTCTACGGCTGGACGGTGGTGACCGCGGCGGGCCTCGTCCTGTTCATGGCCTACGGCACCCAGTACGCCTTCGGCGTCTTCTTCGCGGCGCTCGTCGAGGAGTTCGGCTGGAGCCGCGCGAGCCTCTCGGGCGTCTTCTCGCTCTACGCGGCGGTCTACTCGGGCTTCGCCCTGGTGGCGGGCCGGCTCACCGATCGGTGGGGCCCGCGCACCGTCATCGCGATCGGCGGCGCGCTGCTCGGCGCGGGCCTCGTGGCGATGAGCCGGGTCGGCGCCCTCTGGCAGCCCTACCTGCTCTACGGCACGGTCGCGGCCCTCGGGATGTCCACCGCCTACGTGCCGTGCAACGCCACCGTGGCCAAGTGGTTCACGCGCCGGCGCGGGCTCGCGGTGGGGCTGGCCAGCGCGGGCGGCAGCCTCGGCACGCTCGCGCTCCCGCCGGTGGCCCACTTCCTGGTGAGCCGGCTCGGCTGGCGCTGGTCCTACGTGGTGTTCGGCCTCGCGATCTTCCTGACGTTGAACGCGCTCGCGGTCATGATGCGGCGGGATCCCGAGACCGTCGGCCTCGCGCCGGACGGCGACCGCCCGGCGCGAGGGCCGGTGCGCCCCGGACCGCCGGCCGAGGACTGGACGATCGGCCGCGCGCTCCGGTCGCGCCAGTTCTGGATCCTCTACGGGGTGTTCACCGCCACCTGGACCCCGGTCTTCATCCCGCTCGTGCACCTGGTGCCGATGGCGCGGGGGCTCGGCGTCCCGCCCCTGCTCGCGGCCACGCTGGTGAGCGCCGTCGGCGCCGCCGCGCTGATCGGTCGCCTGGTGATGGGCGGGGCGTCGGACCGCATCGGACGGCGGGGCGCCCTCGCGATCGCGCTCGCCCTGCAGGCCGGCGCCTTCGTGGGCTTCGCCCAGTCGCACACCCTGCCCGCGCTCTACGCGAGCTCGCTCGTGTTCGGCTTCTCCTACGGGGCGGCCTCGACCCTCTTCCCGGCCACGGTGGCCGACGCCTTCGGGCGCGAGCAGGCGGGCACCCTCGCGGGCCTCCTCTTCGCCCTCGCCGGCTCGATGGCCGCGCTCGGTCCGGTGGTCGCCGGCTTCATCTACGACCGCGCGGGCGACTACCAGCTGGCCTGGTGGCTCAGCGCGGGCTGCAACGGGCTCGCGCTGCTGCTGCTCGCCTCCTTCCGGGTCCCGGTCGCGCGCGTGGCGGACGATCGAGCGGTCGCTTGACGCCCCCCGCCGCGCTCGCGTACAGTGGCGCGGCCTGATCCGGTCGATCGTCACGCGGTCATCGTCGAGGAGCGCTCCATGGCATCTCTCAAGGACAAGTACTGCATCGTGGGAGTCGGAGAGACCGAGTACAGCCGGCAGTCCGCGCGCAGCACCCGCGCGATGGCGGTCGAGGCGGTCCGCAACGCCATGCGCGACGCGGGCCTCGGCAAGGACGGCGTGGACGGCATGATGTCCTACCAGAGCGGCGACTCCATCTTCTCCAACTTCGTGGCGCCCGACCTGGGCATCCGGCTCAACTTCTACATGGACGTCTTCGGGGGCGGCTCCTCCACCGAGGCCCTGGTCGGCCTCGCGATGGGCGCCATCGAGGCCGGCATGTGCCACACGGTGGCGATCTTCCGCTCCATGAACGGCTACTCCGACTTCCGCATCGGCGGCACCGGCGCCCGCGCGGCCCAGCCGGTGCGCGGCCTCGACCTGGCCCAGGTGCCGTTCGGCATGCGCAGCGCGGGGCAGAACTTCGCCCCGACCTTCATGCGCCACATGTACGAGTACGGCACCACCTCGGAGCAGGTGGCCGCGGTGCGGGTGGCCCACAGCAAGCACGCCTCGCAGAACCCGAAGGCCTTCCTCAAGGAGCGGGTCACCGTCGCCGACGTGATGGCCTCGCGCTGGATCTGCAAGCCGCTCCACCTGCTCGACTGCTGCCTCGAGACCGACAACGCCACCGCCCTGATCGTGACCAGCGCGGAGCGGGCGCGCGACCTGCGCCGCAAGCCGGTCTACATCATGGGCGTGGCGGGACGGGTCAACAAGCCGCGCACCGACTTCCACTGGGCCCACGGGCCGATCACCCGGGTGGCGGGCTATCACGCCAAGGACATCGTGTTCGGCCAGGCCGGCATCAAGCCGGAGGACGTGCAACGTCACCGGCTCCTACGACGCGTTCACCTTCACCACCATGCTCCAGCTCGAGGAGTACGGCTTCTGCAAGAAGGGCGAGGGCGGGCAGTACGTCTCGAGCGGCATCATCGAGCTCGGGGGCAAGCGGCCCAACAACACCTCGGGCAGCCACCTCTGCGAGGGCTACACCCACGGCATCTCGATGGTGATCGAGAACGTGCGCCAGCTCCGCGGCCAGGTCGACGACTACTGCCCGGGCTGGGAGGACGGCAAGCACACCTACGACTACTCGCCGGGCAAGTGCCGCCAGGTGAAGGACGCGCGCGTCACCATGAACCTCGGCTGGGCGATGCCGCCGACCGGCTCCGCCCTCATCATGAGGAACTAGCGATGGCCTCCGTCGAATACCGCGGCATGAACCTGGTGATCCCGGAGAACGACTCCGAGTGGCGCGAGCACTTCAAGCTCGCCCGCACCAACCACAAGCTGATGCTCCGCGCCTGCACGCAGTGCAAGCTGATGCGCTACCCGCCGAGCCACGGCTGCCCGTGGTGCATGTCGCTCGAGTGGGAGTGGAAGGCGGTGAGCGGCCGGGGCCACATCTACTCCTACGAGGTGGTGCACCACGCCATCCAGCCCGGCTTCAAGGAGTGGACCCCGTACGCGGTGGTGCTGGTGGAGCTCGACGAGCAGCGCGGGCAGCCGACGCCCGACGAGGCGCTGCGGGTCATCGCCAACCTGGTCACCCCCGAGTTCCGTCCGGAGCCGGAGCAGAACGTGGCCATCGGCAAGCGGGTGCGGGTGGTGTTCCAGGACCTCTCGGCCGACTTCGCGCTGCCTCAGTTCACGCTGACCGACGAGCCGGCCGAGGGCCGGGTCTGGCGCTTCCCCGGCTAGCCCGCGCCGCGAGGCCGAGCCACACCACGCCCTGCACCGCCAGGCTCACGCCGAGCGCGAGCAGGAACGCGAGATCGCGCCCCAGCCCCACCACGCCCGCAGGCGAGCACGAAGCAGAAGAGCGCGAAGCTCCACATCGCGGGCAGGAACGCGCGCAGGAATCCCACCGCGGCCGGGGCGCCCTGCTGGGCGTGGGTGAAGGCGAGCAGGATGGTGGTCGCGATCGGGAACGGGGTGATCGCGCCGCTCCAGCGGGGGCCGAGCCAGCCGGCCAGGCCGGTGACCAGCAGGACCAGCGCCACCGCCGCGGTCATGCGGAGCGGCAGGTCCCAGGCGGGCGCGGCCTCGGGCGTCGGCGCATCCGGGAGCGCGGGCAGCACCAGCGGCGCGATGCCGAACGCGGCGAGGGCGAGCGCGAGGCCCGCGCCGGCGGTCCAGCGCACCGCCTGCAGCGCCACCGTGAGCCCCGCGAAGGCGACCCACCCGACGAGCACGCACACCCACCAGGGCCGCGCCACCGCGGTCCACGAGTAGATCACCGCGAAGGCCGCCACCGCGGCGAGACCGGCGAGGGTGGAGAGCGCGGCCTGCGCCACGAATCGATCGCCCTGCTCGAGGGCCAGGAAGAAGAGCACCGGCCCCGCCACCAGCGGCAGGGCGTTGAGCCAGCCGCCGATGCGAGGGCCGAAGCGACGGCCGGCCATGGTGACCAGGGCGATGAGCCCCGGCACCAGGACCAGCTTGAGGAGGAGGGTCAACTATCGGGTCGACTTATCGATCGGGGCGCGTCAGCCGGGCGACGATCTCGTCGTAGGCCTTGTCCGCCAGGGCGCGCACCTCGTCCCGGGTGAGCGGCTGGATCGGGTGGGCGACCATCACGGTCTGGTGGTCACGGGCGCCGAGCGCGTCGGCCTGGGCCCGCGCCGCCCGCTTGAACTCGGTCGAGATGACGGTGGCGGTGGGAATCCCCTGGTCCTCGAAGAACACGCTGTCGTGCACACTGCACGTTGTGCAGGACCCTCAGTCGGCGAGAGCCTCGATCACCGCGTCGCTGTTCTTCAAGATCTCCTGGCGCAGGTCCTCGGGGGCCGGGCGCGCGAACGTCGGCTTCTTCCGGCGCAGGACGTCCCGGGGATGGGCCCGCTCGCGCAGCAGCTCCTCGACGCGGTCGAGCAGATGGTTGCCCTTGGCCTTCGAGATGTCGAGGAGGGTGATGGTCTTACCCTCGAGGCTCTCGAGGCGGGGCGCGGTCTTGCGGGGAACCGCCACCGAGTCGGTCGGATCCAGGAACTCTTCGTCGCTCATGATCCCTCCTCCGGCATGTCGATCTTCCTCCAGATCATGCGCGAGCTCTTGGGAAACGTCCAGCCCGGAATGACCGCCGAGAAGCGCCCCGCGGTGCCCCCCGCCACCACGAACTTGAGATTGCCCGGCTCGCGGAACTTGGCGATCAGCGTCTCGTCGGTCGCGGGGTGCGGGAACTTGGCGAGCACGTGGGCGGGCAGCCCCTCGCCGCCCTCGACGCCCGGGACCAGCTCGCGCACCGGCTTGCGCAGGCGCGTCCACAGGAACTCGCGCATCTCCGCCTTGCCCCAGCCGTCGCCCGCGATGGTGCGGGCGTGCTCGGGGGAGAGCACCACGAGGGTGTCGCCGTGGTGGGTCGACTTGTGGTGCGAGATCACCTCGAGCGACTTCGAGATCGTGATCAGCAGATCGCGTGCGGTGCGGCTCATGTGGTCGTACACCCCGTGCGGCGCCTCCCCCGCGAAGGCGGCGATCACGCTCTCGCCGGGGGCGAAGCCGTGCTCGACCGCGAGGGAGTCCCACGGGTTCTCCTCCTCCGCCTCCCCGATGCAATAGGTGTAGCGCCCGGGGTGGGCCATCGTGGACATGCTCACCACGCCCGGGATGGCCCCGCCCAGGTTCACCGCGATCAGCCGGAGCGCCCGCCCGATGGTGGCGTTGGCCCGCCAGCCGGGCCCGAACAGCCCGGCCCCGCAGTTGATGTCGAGGCGCGCGCGCGCGGGCCCGTTCACGATGAAGAGCGGCGAGGGGAAATTGGTGGTGGCCGACACCCCGTGGAGGTCGAAGCCCTCGTCGCACATCGCCTCCACCCCTGCCACCACCACCGGCAGGTACTCGGGCCGGCAGCCCGCCATCACCGCGTTGGTCGCGATCTTCTCGACGGTGGCGCGGCCGAAGTTGGGCGGCACCAGCGCGACCAGCGCGTCTCCCGGGCGTCCACTCGCCGCCACCGCGGCGGCCACCCGCTCGCGGGTGGGAGGCACCACCGGCAGGCCGTCGGTGACCCCGCGCGCGTAGAGAGCCTCGAACGGATCGCCGGGATCAGCCACCCGGGCGGGGCCTCATGGCTTGCACACTCTGAAGTTCGCGTAGTCGCCGCGCGCGGTGCTCTTGGTGTCGTCGGAGTCGGTGAGCACCGCGATGCCCGCGGGGCGCGGGACGTCCGACCCGCCGAAGTACTTCCGGTAGTCCTCGCGGACGTTCACCTGCTCCTCGACCCACTGCCCGACTCGGTCGGTGCCGGTGCGCAGCACCCGCGCCTGCGTGTTACCCGCGCTCGACGTGAAGTGCGTGCCGACCGGCACCACCCGGCTCCACACGTACTTCACGCTCTTGACCGAGACCGCGGAGCCGGGGAAGACCGCGTAGACCGAGACCGCGCTGTCGTTGGTCGCCGACTTGCGCTCGTCGGAGCCGGCCGGGAACTCGATCGGGCGCCACGACCAGGCCAGGATCGGGTAGGCGTCGAGGTTCCAGGCCACCTCCCGGCCGGCCTGGATGCCGAGCCGGGTGGCCGCCGCGTGGAGAAAGCGCTGGCCCGCCTCCTCCTGGATCGAGTACACCGGCCGGCCCGCGTCCTTCCGGGGCTTCCAGTCGGGAGGGAACTCGCCGATGGCGCCCCGGGAGAAGTCGTCGAGGGCCACGCACTCCGCGCCCGGCGCGGAGCCCGCGCCGGCGCCCGACAGGGCCACCACCAGCAGCAGGATCAGCGCCCGCGGCGCCACCATGAATGGACGAGCTGGTCCACCACCTGGACGAGCTGCCCCACCGTGCGGCACTCCTTCACGATGTCACAGGACGGAGTGTAGAGCGGCATCACGCTGTCGCCGATGCCCCAGCCCCACTGGCCTTCCGGGTTGAGCCAGATGATGCCCTTCACCCGCTCGCGGATCTGCCGGATCGCCCACGCCTGGGGATCGTTGTAGTTGTTGCGGGCGTCGCCCAGGATCAGCACGGTGGTCTTGCGGTCGAGCGAGTCGAGGTCGGTGCGCACGAACCGGCTGAACGCGTAGCCGAAGTCGGAGCGGCAGTGGTAGTCGACCGACGAGGACTTCAGCGCCCAGTCGATCGCGGTGTCCACCGGGTAGGTGGCGAAGGCCTGGGTGACCTCCGCGATCTCGGAGACGAAGACGTAGGAGCGCACGCGCGAGAAGCACTCCTGCAGGCTCCACACCAGCTGCAGCATGAAGCGGGAGGCGTTGCGCACCGAGTCCGACACGTCGCAGAGGGTGACCAGCTTCGGCTTCTCCCGGTGCCGGCGGCGGAAGCGGATCTCCATGGGCACCCCGCCGTACTGCAGGCTCTGGCGGATGGTCCGGCGCGAGTCGAGGCGGCCCTTCTCCTCCTGGCGCTGGCGGAGGGCGAGCGCGTCCTTGATCTTGCGGGCGAGCCGCGCGACCACCGCCTTCATCTGGGCCACCTCGTCCGCGGAGAGGGCGAAGAGCGGCTTGTCGGTGAGGACCTCGCGGGTGAGCTTCTCGCCCTGCCGGTAGGCGCGGCGCTCCAGCTCGCGCTCCACGTGCTGGCGGATCATGCGCCGGAACGCCTCGAGGCGCAGGTCGAGGTAGTTGCGGATGCGCGCGATCATGCCCGGGTCGAGCCCCTTCGACTCCAGGAGCTGCATGATGCGACCGAGGTCGCGCTCGATCGCCTCCCAGTCGAACTTGTCGTAGATGCGGCGGGAGAAGTAGCCGACCTGGAGGAAGTACATCAGCCGCTCGAGGCCGGTGCCCTGGCCCTCCTGGCGGATGGCCATCTCCATGTCGCTCCCCTCGCCGCTCAGGAGGAGCTCGGTCAGCTCGTCCATCTCCATGCCCGCCTCGGAGGTGAGCCGGTCGAGCATCTCCTGGATCTTCGGGTCCTCCGGACCGAGCGCCTTCTTGAGCCCCTCGCCGAGGGCCTGCAGGTCCAGGAAGTAGAGGTCGAAGATGCGGTTGAAGGTGACGAGGTCGCGGGACTCCTTGACCAGGGTGGTCGCGAGCGCGCTCTTGAAGGTCTCGCGGTCCTCGAGGCCGATCTCGGTCGAGGCGGTGAGCGCGTCGAGGGCCTCGCTCGGCGAGATGCGCATCTCCGCCCGCCGCAGGTCGCCGATGAACTCGAGAATGCGCTGGTCCATTAGGCCACGCTCATCGGGCGAAGTGGACCCAGGAGGACTTGAAGACGTCCTCGCCGCCGTCGCGGGTGATCGGGTAGAGGCGGCCGTCCTCCAGCCGGATGAGGCCGTGGAACGAGCCCTGCGCGATCAGGTGGGTCATCGAGAGCTTCCAGCCGAGCGGACCCGCGGGGGCGTCCTCGTGCCGCTCCTCCGCGCGGGTGACGTCGGCGACGTCGCCCACCAGGTGCAGCACCCGCACCGGTCCCTCGCTGCAGCGCAGGCCGAGGACCACCTTGTAGGACAGCCCCTGGCGGAAGGTCTCCACCGTCATCTCGCCGGGGTGCAGCAGATGCGGCACCGCCTCCGGCATCGTCACGCGGTAGAAGTCCCGCGGCGACGGGTGGATGTAGTAGAAGTGCCAGCGCCCCGCCGCCGAGATCCAGAGCTTGGTGTACTCGCCGAGCTCGCCCGAGATGCAGCGGCCCCCTTCGATGAAGACGGGCCCCGCGGGGCCGAGCTCGGGCAGCCGGAGACGCGGGCTCGGGAACCACAGCTCGCGGAACTCGGTGAGGGCGGACCAGCTCCCGCTCATGGGCGACTAGCCCAGGTCGGCCAGCACCTTGTCGAGGGCGCCCTTGACCCGGTCGAGATCCTTCTCGTGCTTGACGAGCATGGTGAGAGTCGACTCCACCAGATCGCGGTCGAGGGTCTCCGCGTTCAGGATGACGAGCGAGCGCGCCCAGTCGAGGCTCTCCGAGATGGACGGGGCCTTGCGCAGCTCGAGCCCGCGGATGCGCTGCACCGCGGTCACCACCGTCTGGGCCAGCCGCTCCGAGACCTCGGGCACCTTCAGGCGGATGATCGCCAGCTCCTCGTCGGCGGGCGGGAAGTCGATGAAGAGGTGGAGGCACCGCCGCTTGAGGCCGTCGGAGAGCTCGCGCGCGTTGTTCGAGGTGAGCACCACCAGCGGGATCTGGGTGGCCCGGATCGTGCCGAGCTCCGGCACCGAGACCTGGAAGTCGGACAGGACCTCGAGGAGAAACGCCTCGAACTCCGGCTCCGCCTTGTCGATCTCGTCGACCAGCAGCACCACCGGGTCCACGGACTCGATCGCCTGCAGGAGCGGGCGCGGGGCGAGGAAGCGGTGGGAGAAGAACGCGTCGTCCTGGCCCGAGATCCGCGCCACCGCGTCGGGCAGCGACGGGGCGTCCGCGATCAGCTCGCCGATGCGCTCGCGCAGCAGCTGGGTGTAGAGGAGCTGCTTGGCGTACTTCCACTCGTAGAGCGCCTTGCCCTCGTCGAGGCCCTCGTAGCACTGCAGGCGGATGAGATGCCGCGAGGTGACCTCGGCCAGCGTCTTGGCCAGCTCGGTCTTGCCCACTCCCGCCGGACCCTCGATGAGCACCGGCCGGCCCATGCGCTCGGCCAGGAACACCACGGTGGAGATCCGGCGATTGGCGATGTAGCGGGCGTTCTTGAACTGCTGCTGGACGTCCTCGACGGACTGAAACATGGCGGCTCCCTGGTTGTGAATTGGCGCACAGTGTAGCACAAACGGGCACCCCGGTTGGCGGGCCTCCCGAACGGTGGGACACTCGACTCATGAGCCCGACCGAGGCGCCCGCGGACGCGCGGGCCCGCGCCTACCACCGCCGACAGCTCGCGCTGTCGCTCGCCGAGCTCGCCCTCACCGCGAGCTACCTGATCGTCCTCGTCGAGACGCGCGCGGCGGTACACCTGGCCGAGCGGCTCGCGACCTGGACGCCGCGCTGGTGGCTCGCCCTCGCGGTGGCGGTCCTGGTGCTGGGCGGCGGCTACCGCCTCCTGAGCCTGCCGCTGGCCTGGCTCGGCGGCTTCTGGCTCCCCCGACGCTACGGGCTCCTGCATCAATCGCTCGGTCGCTGGCTCTGGGACGCCGCGAAGACCGCCCTGATCGGTGGCGCCCTGGGCCTGGTCGCGGTCGAGATCGTGTACGGCCTCATGCGCTGGAGCGCGTGGTGGTGGCTGTGGGGGGCGGTGGTGTTCCTCGGAGGGTACGCACTGCTGGCCCTGGTCGCACCGGTGTGGCTCGTGCCGCTCTTCTATCGACTGACCCCGCTGGCCGACGGTCCGCTCAAGAGCCGACTTCTCGCGCTCGCCGCGCGGGTGGGCGTGCCGGTGACCGGGGTCTGGGTGGTCGACCAGTCCCGCAAGAGCCGCACCGCCAACGCCGCGGTGACCGGCCTCGGCCGCACGCGCCGCATCCTCCTCTTCGACACGCTGCTCGACACGTTCAGCGCCGACGAGGTCGAAGCGGTGCTCGCGCACGAGCTGGCGCACCAGCTCCACGGCGACATCCGTCGGGGCCTGCTCGTGCAGGGCGCCCTCACCCTCGTGACCTTCTGGGTGGCGTCCGGGGCGCTGCGGGCGGGCGGGGTCTGGCTCGGCCTCGATGGGCCGGCGGACATCGGCGGGCTGCCGCTCTTCGGCCTCGTCCTGATGGTGGTGGGGCTGGCCGCGCTCCCCCTGGCGAACGGCTGGTCCCGCCACGTCGAGCACGCCGCCGACCGGTTCGCGCTCGAGACGCTCCCCGGCCCCGGGCCCTTCATCGGCGCCATGGAGCGGCTGGCGACGCTGAACCTGGCCGAGCGGGACCCGCATCCGGTCGAGGAGTTCTTCCTCTACTCGCACCCGCCGATCGGCCGTCGAATCGCGTTCGCGCGGCAGTTTCCGGGTGGTCTGACCTGACAGAGTGTCCGGGCTGTACCGCTCTGCCCGATTCACCCCTCCAAGCAACAAATCTAACTAGCTGGAATAGATGGTATTATTCGGTAGCTACCCATGGCACTTGGCTTGCTAAGTACGGAGCAGCCGTCCAGCACACACCGACATGGGGAGCCCACAGGATCTAATGGCGCGAGTAAGTAACCGGGGCGGCACCACCTCGCTCATCCGGCACCTGCAGATCCTCCGCACGGTCACCGAGGCGGTCAGCCGGTCGCTCGACCTCAACGAGGTCATCCAGAAGTCGCTGGGCGCGCTCACCGACGTGACCGGGCACGAGATCGCGAGTCTCCATCTCGTCTCGGTGGACGGCAAGATGCTCCTGCTGCGCGGGGAGCGCGGGCTCTCGGATCGGCTGCGCGAGACCAACCAGATGCTGCCGATGGGCCAGGGCCTGATCGGCCGCGTCGCCGCGTCGGGCCGGGTGCGCCGCGTGGACGAGGCGAGCCGCGCCCCCGATCTCCTGCCCGCCGCGCGCGCCGCGGTCTCCGCCGACGGCATCCGCGGCTTCGTCTGCGTGCCGATCCGGGCGCGCCATCGCATCCTGGGCACGCTCTCGCTGGGCCGGCAGACCGAGGAGCGGTTCTCCAACGAGGAGGTCGCGCTGCTCGAGTCCACCGCCGATCAGATCGGCCTGGCCCTCGACAACGCGCGGCTGTACTCCGAGACGCGGCTGCAGCTCGAGGATCTTCGCCGCGCGCACACCGACGTGATCCGGGCCGAGCGGCTCGCCGCGGTCGGAGAGCTCGCGGGCGGCGTCGCGCACGAGATCAACAACCCGCTCATGATCATCCTGGGGCAGGTGCACCTGCTGCTGCAGTCCCAGGACCACGAGTCGGTGCTGAACGGGCTCAAGGTCATCGACGGGGCCACCAAGCGCGCGGCCAACATCGTGCGCGAGCTCGTGCTCTTCGCGGAGCGCTCGCCCCTGCGCCGCGCGCGCTGCAAGGTGAGCGACCAGATCTACAAGGTCCTCTCGCTCCACCAGTCGCGGCTCGAGGGCGCCCGCATCACGGTCCAGACCGACTTCGGCGAGGTGCCCGAGATCTGGGCCGACAGCAACCAGCTCCAGGAGGCCCTCTTCCACCTCGTGCAGAACGCCGAGCAGGCCATGTCCGCGGCGCGCGGCTCGGGCACCCTCGCCATCCGGGTGCGGCCCGCCGTCGACGGGGTGCGGATCGAGGTCGCCGACGACGGCCCCGGCGTCCCCCAGGACGACCTGGCCCGCGTCTTCAACCCCTTCTTCACCACGAAGGGGCCCGGCGAGGGGCGCGGCCTCGGCCTGTCCGTCGCGCACAGCGTGGTGGCCGAGCACGAGGGACGCCTCTGGGCCGAGAACCGACCCGGCGGCGGCGCGATGTTCGTGATGGAGCTGCCGGTGGGTAGCCCGGCCCCCGACCCCGCACTCGCCCCCTCCGCCTGATCCGTCGTCCCGCTTCACCGCCCCCCTGCACCGCTCGGGCTCGTGGTACCCTGCTCCCTCGTGCGCCCCCTGTTCGCCGGTCGTGCCCTGATGGCCCTCGGCACCGCTCTCGTCCTGGCCTCCTGCGGCACCATGGACTCCCCGCGACGCTCCTCGGACTCGTCGCCGAGCCTGCGGTGCCTGAACGACCCGGGGCGGGGCTATTCATCCGACTCGTCCCGGCCATTTTTCTTCTTCGTCTGCGCCCAGTCGCCCTGAGCCCGGAGGCAACCATGAGCACCCTCAAGGATTCCATCTCGCAGGCCGTCGACCGCCTGGCCGATGAGCTCGACGCGCTCTCCCGCCAGATCCACGCCCACCCGGAGCTGGCCTATGAGGAGGTCCAGGCGTGCGGCTGGCTCAGCGACTTCCTGGCCCGGCAGGGCTTCAAGGTGGAGAAGGGCGTCGGGGGCGTGGAGACCGCGTTCCGCGGCACCATCGAGACCGGGGAGGGCCCGACGATCGCGATCCTGTGCGAGTACGACGCCCTGCCCGGTATCGGGCACGCGTGCGGGCACAACGTGATCGCCACCTCCGGCGTCGGCGCGGGCGCCGCGCTCGCCGCGGTCCGCGCCCAGCTCCCGAAGGGCCGCATCCAGGTCATCGGCACCCCGGCCGAGGAGGGCGGCGGCGGGAAGGTGAAGCTGATCAAGGGCGGCGTCTTCCGCGAGGTGGACTGCGCCATGATGATCCACGGGTTCGACCGCACCCTGCTCCACCAGGACCTGCTCGGCATCGTGCGTGGCACCTTCGAGTTCACCGGCCGAGCCTCCCACGCCTCCGCCGACCCGTGGGAGGGCGTGAACGCCCTCGACGCGGTCATCCAGACGTACAACGCGATCAGCATGCTGCGCCAGCAGGTGCGCCCCGACTGCCGGATCCACGGCATCATCACCAACGGAGGCGCGGCGGCCAACATCATCCCGGAGTACGCGTCCGCGATCTTCTACGTGCGCGCCCCGCGCATCGACACGATGTGGGAGCTCTTCAAGCGGGTGACCGCGGCCGCAGAGGGCGCCGCGAAGGCGACCGGGTGCACCCTCAAGATCACCCAGCACGACAGCGTCTACGAGCCGATGAAGTCGAGCCGCGTGATGCTCGACCTCTTCGCGGCCAACATGAAGACGGCGGGGCTCACCGAGGGCGCCCCGATCCCGGACCGGCTCGGCTCCTCCGACATCGGCAACGTGAGCCAGGTGATCCCGGCCATCCAGCCGATGGTGGCGATCGCCCCCACCGGCATGGCCATCCACACCCGCGACTTCGCGGACGCGGCGGTGAAGCCGCTGGCGCGCGCAGGCATGGTCGCGGCGGCCAAGACCATGGCCCTCACCACCTTCGACCTGCTCGCCGAGCCGGCCCGCGTGAAGGCGGCGAAGGACGAGTTCGCCAAGAGCAAGTGACACCATGACCGCGCCCGCCGAGCTCGAGCAGGCCAAGACTCGCGTCGCCGAGACGGTGGACCGGCTCGCCGACGAGCTCGAGCGCATCAGTCACCAGATCCATGCCAATCCCGAGCTGTGCTTCGAGGAGCACAAGGCGGCGGGCTGGCTCGCCGACTTCCTCGACCGGCAGGGCGCCGCGGTCGAGCGCGGCGTGGGCGGGCTGCCCACCGCGTTCCGGGCCACCATCGCGGGCGCGGGCCCCGGGCCCACCATCGCGATCATGGCCGAGTACGACGCGCTGCCGAACATCGGGCACGCGTGCGGGCACAACGTGATCGCGACCGCGGGCACCGGCGCGGGGGCGGCGATCGCGGCGGCGCTGCGGACCCTGCCCTTCCCGGGTCGCATCCAGGTCATCGGCACGCCCGCCGAGGAGGGCGGGGCCGGCAAGGTCCGGCTGATGGAGGCGGGCGTCTTCCAGGGGGTGGACGCGGCCATGATGATCCACGGCCGCTGCGGCACCCAGGTCTGGCGCCCGAGCCTCGGCATCATCAAGGTCAAGTGCGAGTTCTTCGGCCGCGCCTCGCACGCGTCGTCGTGGCCGTGGCGCGGGGTCAACGCGCTCAACGCGATGATCCAGCTCTTCGTCTCGCTCGACGCCATGCGGCAGCAGCTCCGTCCGGACGCCCGCGTGCACGGCATCATCACCAGGGGCGGCGATCAGGCCAACATCATTCCCGAGCACACCGCCTCCGAGTTCTATCTGCGCGCCCCCACCAAGGACTACTGCCGCGAGCTGCTGCGGCGGTTCGAGGGCTGTGCGGAAGGCGCGGCGACCGCCACCGGCTGCACCGTGAAGGTGACCGCGGACGCGATCATCCACGACCCCCTGAAGGCCAACTTCGCGATGGCGGAGCTGTTCGGCAAGAACCTCGACCGGATCGACTTCCCGGTGGATCCCGACGATGGAGAGGCGGGCTACGGGTCGACCGATTGCGGCAACGTGAGCCAGGCGATCCCGACGATCCATCCCTACATCCGCATCTCGCCGGACGGGATCCCCGGGCATTCGCGCGAGTTCGCGGAGTGGGCCAAGTCCCCGCTCGCGCGCACCGGCATGGTGGCGGCGGCCAAGGCGCTGGCGATGACCGCGCTCGACCTGGTGGCGCGGCCGGATGAGCTCGAGAAGGCGAAGCGGGAGTTCGCGCGGGCCTAGGCGGGGCCCGGCCAGCGCTCTCAGTTAAGGCGGATCGAGAAGCCGGCGCGGAAGTCCGAGGAATCGGGCTCCCGCTGGAGCAGGCTGCGGCCGGCGCCGCCGTCGACGCGGCCGCGCAGGAAGCGATACTCCCCGTAGAGCTGCGCCCGGTCCGAAAGCGGCAGCGTCATCCCCGCCCCGAGGCGTACGTCGTCGAGCCCATCCGTGTCGCGCTGGAGCCCGGGTACGAGGCTCGCGCTCCACGGCACCCCGAGCGTCGTGGTGGAGCCCAGCGAGAGGTATGGGCTCAGCAGGCCGTACAGCCGGTAGCTCTCCGAGGCCAGAGGCACGCGCACGGTCGTCTCCCCCGGGGTCTCATTGATCGAGAGGTGCAAATCGGGGATCGCGCGTATCGTCCCGGCCGGGGACTCGGGCGCATCAGCGGCGAGAGCCACTCCCGACCACGTGGCCGTCAGGACGAGCAGTGAGAGCGCCAGCCCGAGCCGCCGCGTGAGCCGCATGGTTGTAACTTTACACGACGCGTCAAGTCGCCCGGAGTGCCTTGCGGGTCTGGCTCAGGTGGTCCAGCTCGTGGAGCCGGAAGATCACCGCGCAGGCCTTCCAGTCGCACGCCTCCTTCCAGTGGAGTGGCGTCATCCGGCCATCGGCGTCCCGGGTGTTGATCACCATGATGACGGGCGCGCGGGCCTCGGTCGGCCGATCGGGGGCGGCGCCCAGGACGTCGAGCACCTCGGCGTGGATGCGGCGCAGCTCATCGCGCAGGTCGTCCCACCGGCGGGCCATGGGCGCGGCCGATTGCAGGCCCGCCGGAATGGGGCTCACCGGCGAATGCTGGTTCGCGAGCAGCGCGCGCATCTCCTCGAGGGCACGCGGATGCGTCTCCACCAGGTGATCCAGGATCTCGTGCACGCTCCACTCGCCGCCGCCCGGCGCGCGCTGCGCCTGGGCCTCGGTGATGCCCTCCAGAAGAGTGTCCATCGCGGTGAACGCCTCGGCCACGCGCTCGCGGATCTGCGCGACCGGCGCCTGCGTGCCTTTCTCCAGGAGGTACGTCTTCGCCTTCACCTGCTCGGGGGGCATGGTCATGTCGGGTCTCCGGGTGAGAGGTAGCGGGCGAGCACCGTCTCGACGAGCCGCGCCGCGCGCGGCAGGGTCATCAGCCCGCGATCGAAGGTGAGCTGCAGCGAGAGGCCGTCGAGGAGGCCCAGGACCACCGCGGCGGCCTCTTCGAGGTCGACCCGGCGCACCCCGCCCTGGGCCCGCCCGCGCGCCAGCGCCGCGCCGATCAACCGGCGGGCGCGCGCGTAGGCCTGGCGGTTGACCGCGGCCAGGCGCCGGTCGTGGAGCGCCTCGCCCCAGAACTCGATGAACACGGTCCAGAAGTCGCGGCTCTCCACCGCGGTCTCGAGGCAGGCGCGGATCACCGCACGCAGCCGCGCCCGGGCGGTGCGGGCGCCGCGCGCCTGGACCGCCACCCGGCGGTCGAGATCGGCGGTCACCCGCAGGGCGGCGGCGGCGAGCATCGCCGCCTTGTCGCGGAAGTAGTAGTGGAGGATGCCCTGGCTCACCGCGGCCTCCGCGGCCACCCGCTTCATGGTGAGGCCCGCGTAACCGTCGCGGGCGAGACAGCGGATGGTGGCCCGCACGATCTGCTCGCGCCGCAGCGGCCCCATCCCGAGCTTGGGGGTCACGCCAGTTCCTCCAACTTTATATTGGTTGGTCGACCAATCATGTTGCGGCTGGAGTATGCGACGGAAAGCGCGGGCGGGTCAAGCGGGGGAAACGGAAGCGACGGGTAGCTACTTGTGCCAGGGCCCCTCGAAGTAGTGCTTGAACTCGTGCATCAGGACGTAGGGGTCGGCGGTCGACACGATCAGGCGATCGGCCGGCACGTAGCAGCCGTGGATCCGGCCTGCCGGCGCCGCGTGTGGGCTCCGCAGACGGCAGATCAGCTCCACCTCGGCCTGGGGGCGCATGACCACCGTCACCGGCCCCACCTGGTACGGGGCCTTGCCGAGCGCGGTGGGCCCTTCGTTCAGATAGGCGCCCTGCGTCGCGCACCCTGTGTCGAGGATGAGCAGCAGGAGGCCCGCGAGGAGGGGGCGAGTCGGTTTCGTACCCTCTTGCGGGGCAACCTCGATGCCACCGGACGCGGCCCGGCCTATACCAGGGTAACCGCTAGAAACATCAGCTACTTAACAAGCAGAGGCTGGCTCGGTGTGAGCGGGCCCGGCCGGGGGCATTCTGTTGTGGCGAGCCCAGAGTCATGGAGACGGCGCCATAGCGGGTAGGCCCTGGCCGACGCGCTGCGCCCGGCTCAGCGTCCGAGACGCCGACGCTCCGCGGCCCGCTCCGCTTCGAGCCGTCCGCCTTCCGCGCCGGAATGATCAGCATGACGCATGGCCCCGGCGAGCGCCCGGTGCCCAGCCTGCTCGGCGATCAGGCGGTGCATGGCCTGGCAGATCCGGCGATACGCGGGGTGCCCCTGGGGCGCGGTGCGCAGCTCGATCATGTGCATGGCCTCGCGCGCGTTCAGCTCCATGTAGAACCGCACCCGGTAGGCCATCGGCACCGCGTAGGCGGCCGCGGCGGGCGCAGCGGCCGCGAGGGCGTCGTGGAGCGCGGCCGCATCCTCCATCACACGGGTCCACTCCGGGAGCACCCCGGCGTCCCCGAGCTCGTCGGGCGTCACGTAGCCGTGACGGGTCGAGAGGGGTTGCCACTCGAGCGTCAGCAGCCGGTGACGCTGCAGGTCCCGGAACGCGCCGTAGTCGCCGAGCACGTCGAAGCGGTAGACGGTGCGCTCGAACGCCCGGCCCGGCTTGTGGCGGCGGTTCTCACGACGGCCGACGTAGGCGTCGAGCACTTCGCGGCGCGCCTCGTCGCCGAGCTTGCGCGCGACGGCCAGGAGCTGGTCGTCCGGAAGCGCGGAGACCGCGTAGAGCGCGGCGGCCACCACCTTCACCTCCCCGTCCGGATCGAAGTCGGTGAGGGTGACCTCGGGCCGGGACTCGGGCTCGACGTCCTCGAGCAGGCGCGCCGCCACCGCGGCGGTGGCCTCGCGCGTCTCCTCCAGGTACCGCGCCCAGATGCCGCCACGCTCCGGCCGCTCGAGGCGCAGGAGGAACGCGGGGATCACCTTCTGCAGCTCGACCAGCATCAACGCGCCGTAGTCGCGCACCTCCCGGAGCGGGTGGGCCCGCATGCGGAGCAGGAGCGCCTCGTAGCTCTGGCCGGTCCCGAAGATGCCCACATTCGACCGGGTCGCCGCGGGCAGGAGACCGCGGAGACTGTCGAGCGCCTTCGCCCGGATCGTCATGCGGTAGGCCGCGTCGCTCTCCCCCGCGGGCTGTGGGAAGCGCCGCATCCAGTACTCGCGCATCGGATCGATCCAGCGGGTGTAGGTCTCGAACGCCCGATCCAGGACCTCCACGTAGCGGTCGCGCAGGGCGAGGCCGTCGAGCTCGGCGGGCACGTGGTACTTGAACCGCCCGCCCGGCCGATCGGTGTACGGCACGTAGCGGGTAGACTGCTCGAGGTAGGCCATGAGCCGCCCCCACTCGAGCACCTTGGTCAGGATGTTGGACGCGCCCTCGCAAGCCAGGTGCACACCGCCCAGTTGGGCCACCGAATCGTCACCGAACTCGCTGAAGACGCGCTCGTAGAGCCGATCCGCGCGCGCGGTGCCGATGGAGCCTGCCTCCGCCGGCCGCCCGATCGGCTCCAGGAACTCGTCGAGGAAGAGCCGGCGTAGGGACTTGGCGGAGCGGGAGTAGCGCGCGAAGAGCGCGCCCTTGACGACCTCCGGCAGGTTGACGAGGGCGAAGACGGGGCCGTCGAGCTCGGTGAAGTAGGGCGCGAGGGCCGCCCGCTCCTCGGCGGTGAAGGTCTCCACGGCGGCCATCCTAGCACGCGGCCTCGAGTCCCCGGGGCCGGCCGGGGGCACCGGACCGGGTCGAGCCCTTGCCCCGGTGGACATCTTCCCCTAGCCTATCGCCGACCGAGGGACGTTGTGCTTTCCGCGAAAAGCGAGGTGAACCGATGGCGGGGCGGACCAGATCCGGCAAGACGAAGCGGAAGACGGCGCCCCCGCCGAGCCGCCGCGCACCCGCACGACCGGCCGGCGGGCGCGGAGCCTCGTCCCGGCGGGCGCTGGAGCAATCCCTGGCCGAGGCCCTCGAGCAGCAGGCCGCCACGTCCAACATCCTGAAGGTGATCAGCGGGTCCCCCACCGCCCTGCAGCCGGTGCTCGACGCGGTGGTCGAGAACGCGGCCCGCTTCTGCGGGGCGGACGACGCCTCGCTGTTCCGGGTCGAAGGCGATCACCTGCGCGGCGACGCGCACCACGGCCCGGTCCACCAGCCAGCCGGCTTCGACCTGCCCATCGCGCGGGGCTCGCTCGGGGGCCGCACCGTGCTCGAGCGCCGGACCATCCACGTCGCGGACCTCCAGGCGGAGACGGAAGAATTCCCCGAGGCCAGCGCGAACGCGCGGAGGTTCGGCTTCCGGACCACCCTCAGCGTGCCGCTCGTGCGAGACGAGATGGCGATCGGGGTCATCCAGCTTCGGCGCAGCGCGGTGAGCCCGTTCAGCGACAAGCAGATCGGTCTCCTGCAGACCTTCGCGGACCAGGCGGTGATCGCGATCGAGAACGTGCGCCTCCTCACCGAGCTGGCGGCCCGCAACCGGGAGCTGACCGACAGCCTCACCCAGCAGACCGCCACCGCCGAGATCCTGCGGGTGATCAGCAGCTCGCCGGCCGACCTCCAGCCGGTGCTGGAGACGGTGGTGGAGAGCGCGGCCCGCTACTGCGGCGCCACCGACGCCCAGATCTGGCGGCGGGACGGCGACGGGCTGCGACTGGTCGCCCACCACGGACCACTCGCCTCCCCGCGGGGGCGGGTCCTGCCGATCACGCGAGAGACCATCACCGCCCGGAGCGTGCTCGATCAACGCGTGGTCCACGTGCCCGATATCGAAGCCGTGGCCGCCGAGTTTCCTCGGACCGTTCACCACGCCCGGGAGCTCGGCTTCTACGCGTCGGTGGCCGTGCCCCTCATGCGCGAGGGCGCGGCGATCGGCTCCCTCCAGCTCCGCCGCGGTGAGACCGGACCGTTCACCGACAAGCAGATCGAGCTGCTGCACACCTTCGCGGACCAGGCGGTCATCGCGATCGAGAACGTCCGCCTGTTCAAGGAGCTGGAGGCCCGAACCGCCGACCTGACCCGGTCGGTCGAGCAGCTGACCGCGCTGGGCGAGGTCGGCCGTGCGGTCGGCTCGACCCTCGACCTGGCCACCGTGCTGACCACCATCGTCTCCCGCGCGGTCGAGCTCTCCGGGCTCGACGGAGGAGTCGTGTTCGAGTACGACGAGGCCACCGAGGAGTTCGTGCACCGGGCCGCCGCTGAGACCGGCGGGGCCCTCGCGGCGGCCCGGCGGAGCATCCGGATCGCGAAGGGCGAGGGCGCGATCGGGCGCACCGCGGTCACCCGCGAGCCCGTGCAGGTGCCCGACATCACGGTGCCGGGCGCCTACGAGAGCCGGGCGCGGGACAACCTGATCGCCTCCGGCATCCGGGCCATCCTCGCCATGCCGATGGCCCACCACGACCGGCTCGTCGGCTGCATCACGGTGACCCGGAACCGTCCCGGCGAGTTCCCGGCCGAGACGATCGACCTGCTGCGCACGTTCGCCGCCCAGTCGGCGCTCGCGATCCAGAACGCTCGGCTGTTCAGTGAGATCGAGGACAAGAGCCGGCAGCTCGAGGCGGCGAGCCGGCACAAGTCCGAGTTCCTCGCCAACATGTCGCACGAGCTCCGGACTCCCCTCAACGCGGTCATCGGGTTCTCCGAGGTGCTCATCCAGCGGATGTTCGGCGACCTGACCGACAAGCAGGAGGAGTACCTCAAGGACATCTTCTCCTCCGGCCAGCACCTGCTGTCCCTGATCAACGACATCCTGGACCTCTCGAAGATCGAGGCCGGGCGCATGGAGCTGGCCGTCAGCGAGTTCGATCTGCCGGGGGCCATCGAGAACGTCTTGATCCTGATGCGGGAGCGGGCCGGCCGGCGCGGCGTCACGCTCGGCCGGAGCGTCGACGAGCGGCTCGGGACGATCCACGCCGACGAGCGCAAGGTGAAGCAGGTGCTCCTCAACCTGCTCTCCAACGCGCTGAAGTTCACTCCGGAGGGCGGACGGATCGACGTGCGCGCCGGTTTCCGTGATGGCGTGGTCGAGATCGCGGTGACCGACACCGGGATCGGCATCGCCCCCGAGGACCACGAGGCGGTCTTCGAGGAGTTCCGTCAGGTGGGCGCCGCGAGCCACGGCGTGGAGGGCACCGGCCTCGGGCTGGCTCTGTCGCGGAAGTTCGTCGCGCTTCACGGCGGCCGGATCTGGGTGGAGAGCGCGATGGGTCACGGCGCGACCTTCACCTTCACGCTCCCGCCCGCCGGCTCGCCCACCTCGGTCCCCTCCCCGCCTCGCGGGTAGTCGGGCCGCGCGCGCGGCCTCACCTCGTCACCCCGCTATCGTGTCGCGGCGCGCCATCGCCGCTGCTTCTCCCGGTTTCCGCAGCTCGTCATGCGGCACCACTGCCGGAGTCGGCTCTTGCTCGTGTCGAGATAGTAGACGTCGCAGTCGGAGGCGCCACACTTCCGGACTCTCCCGGGCTCCCCCTCCAGGACCAGACGCTCGATGGCGAGCGAACAGGCATGGAGTGGGATGTCGGGCCCCGAGGCCGAAGACCAGGCGTGACGGGCGAGCCCCCGGGCCGGCGATGCGACCAGCACCCGCGCCGCATGCGCGGCCCGCACCGCGGTGGATATCGCGTCCAGATCCCGCCGCCGGGGCGGCCGGCGCGAGTGGGCCGCGGCCAAGACATCGTGGAAACGCTCGCGCAGCTCCCGGGCACGCTCCACGACGCGCGCGCCAGCGCGTCCGTCGAGACGAAGCAGTCGCGCCGACGTCGAGGCCGTGATGAGCCCCGCCCGCCGGGCGAACCGAACCAGGTCCCGGTAGGTGACCAGCCTCTCGATCGGCGAATCGGAGGGTCGCTCGTCCAGCGTGTTGACGAGGTCCAGGGCCGGATGGCCCCCGCTCCAGTCGAACGCATCAGCGCGATCGGTCATTCCCGCTCTTGCCCCCGCTCGTGCCTTCTTGATACCATAACCTCTGAAACTATGCAAAGGGGTTACGTCCATACCGTCGAATACACGCGGGGCGCACTCTACGGCCTCGCCGCGGTCAGCATCTGGTCCGGATGGATCGTGGTGGCTCGCCTCGGCCTCCGGACGAGTCTCACCCCGTGGGACATCGCGGCGCTTCGTTTCGGCGTCGCCGGATTGCTCCTGCTGCCGTTCGTGCTGAGGAAGGGCCTCGACGTCGAGCGGCTCGGCGGGGTCGGACTGGCGGCGCTCGTGCTCGGCGGCGGGGCTCCGGTCCTGCTCGCGAACCTGGGCCTGCTCTTCGCTCCCGCCGCGCACGCGGGAGCCCTCTTCCCCGGGGTGATGCCGCTGATGGTCGCGATTCTCGCGGCGGTCGTCCTGCGCGAGGCCTTCACCGGGACGAAGAAGATCGGCTTCGCCCTGATCCTCCCCGGGGTCTTTGCCATCGCCTGGGGCGCCGCCGGCGCGGGCGGGGCCAGGGAGAATATCGGCCACGCGCTCTTTCTCGGCTCCGGCCTGGCCTGGGCCTGCTACACCGTCGCGATGCGTCGCGCTCGCCTCGATGGACTGCACGCCGCCGCCATCGCGGCGGTCGGTGCCTTGCTCCTCTACGTACCGGTCTACCTCCTCGTCGCGGGGGCGAGCCTCGCGAAGGCCCCGTGGGGTGACATCGCGCTCCAGGCCTTCGTGCAGGGGGTCCTGACCGCGGTCATTTCGCTCGTCTTCTACGGCCGCGCGGTCAGCATTCTGGGCGCCTCGAGTGGGGCCGCGTTCGCCGCTCTGTGCCCGGCGATGACCGCGGTCATGGCCATCCCGGTCCTCGGCGAGTGGCCGAGCGCCCTGGACTGGACGGCCATCGTCTCGATCTCGGCCGGAGTATACGTTCTGAGCGGAGGACCGCGGCCGGGGCGACGGGCCTGAGATGCGGACCTCCGCGTTTCCCTCGACGCACGGACTCGCGATCGGTTGACATTCGGTTCGGTTGGATCCATATTCCGCGCCATGCGTTGGCCCGGATGGCTCGTCGGTCTGCTCGCACTCGTCGTCGTGACCGGCTGCGTCTCGGTCAAGTTCGGCCGGGACTTCCCGTCCCCCGAGGAGAGCTGGATCGTGAAGGGCAAGACCGACCGGTGGGGCCTCGTCCGCATGTTCGGCGAGCCGGTCCAGATCGGCTTCGACAGTGGCGACCCCACGTGGCGCTGGTTCTACGGCCAGCGCGACTCCACCGCGGAGATCAGCAAGGATCTCACGGTGCGCTTCAGCCCCGACGGCATCGTCAAGTCGTATGCGTTCAGCTCGAGCTTCCCCGACGACCTGCGGCGGCTCGACGACCCGCGGCGACCCAAATAACATCCAACCGAGCGAGGAGGAGACCTCCATGCCCAACATCACCGTCCAGTGGTACGCCGGCCGCACCGACCAGCAGAAGCGCGAGATCGTGACCGCCATCACCGACGCCATGGTGAAGATCGGCAAGACCACCGCCGACCAGGTCCACGTCGTGTTCCAGGACGTCGAGAAGACCAACTGGGGCGTGAACGGCAAGCTCGCGAGCGACCGCTAGGGTGGCGGGCCTCCAGGTCGGCTTCATCCCGATCGAGGGCGGCCACTACTACCGCGACGCCCTCGAGGAGGTGGTGCGCGCGGAGGACCTCGGCTTCGACTCGGTGTGGATGGAGGAGCACCACTCGGTCACCGACCACTACTGGCCCTCGCCCCTGCCGGTGCTGGCCGGCTTCGCGACCCGGACCGCCCGCGTGCGGCTCGGCACCGACATCCTGGTGGCCCCGTTCTACCACCCGGTGCGGCTCGCGGAGGACGCGGTGATGCTCGACGTGATGTCGGGCGGCCGCTTCGTGCTCGGGATCGCGATCGGCTACAAGCCCGACGAGTTCGCCCTCTACGGCGCGGCGCTCGAGAAGCGGGGGGCGCGCTTCGAGGAGCAGCTCGCGATCATGAAGGCGCTCTGGACCGGAGAGCGCGTCGACTTCCGCGGCACCTACTACACCGTCGAGGGCCGGCTCGAGCCGAAGCCGGTGACCCGCCCCCACCCGCCGGTCTGGATCGGGGGCTGGGGCGACATCACCCTGCGGCGCGCCGCGACGCTCGCCGACAACTGGGTGCCCGGGCCCACCGCGGACCTGGCCCGGCTCCTGGCCGGCAAGCAGCAGTTCCTGGCCAACCGGCGGGCCGCGGGCCGGGTCGAGCCGGTGACCGAGTGGCCGCTCACCCGCGACGTCATCATCGCGGAGACCGACCGCGAGGCGCGCGAGCTGGCCGAGAAGCACATCATGATCTCCTACCGGAAGGAGTACGCGGGCGGCTGGCGGCACCCGTTCATCGACGCCTCCATCGCCACCGATCTGGACGCGCTGATGAAGAACCGCTTCCTCATCGGGGGGCCCGACCAGGTCATCCGCGCGCTCAAGCCGTTCGTGGCCGAGTACGGCGTGACCCACCTGATCTGCCGCGTCTTCTTCCCGGGCATGCCGCACCGGCACATCATGCGCGAGCTCGAGCTGATCGCGAAGGAGGTCCGCCCCGCCTTCGCCTGAGCGCCGGCCGCGGTGTGATACGCTTTCCGCCGTGCGCTGGCTGATCGTGCTGCCGTTCGCCCGTCCCGGGCACATGGGCATGGACTTCCGCGACGAGCTCGTGGCCATGGGACACGAGGCGCGGACCTTCGCCTACCGCCGCGACAACCCGCTCTACAAGAACCGGTCGCACCAAGGCCACCTACCAGCTCTTCATCCTGCGCCGGCTCGAGCGGGCGTGCGTGGCCTACCGACCGGACTTCGTGCTGGTGATCAAGGGCGGCCCGGTCACCCCCGGGCTCGTGCGGCGGGTGAAGGCGCGCATCGACACCCGCTTCCTCAACTTCTTCCCCGACAATCCGCTGTGGATGATCCCGTTCGAGTGCATCGAGGCCTACGACGCCTTCTTCACCAAGGAGCGCTACGCGCTCCGCGCGCTCGAGCAGGCCGGCCTGCGCAACCTGCACTACCTGCCGATGTACTGCGTGCCCGACATGCACCACCCGATCGAGCTCACGCCGGAGGAGACGCGGCGCTACGCGGCGCCGCTCTCCTTCGTGGGCAGCGCCTACGCCTACCGCGAGCGCTTCGTGCGGGAGCTCGCCGGCACGCCGCTGCGCCTCTGGGGCGCGGGCTGGGACCGGGTGGAGGCGCCCGAGATCCGCGCGATGGTCGCGGGAGGCCCGGTGTGGGGCCGCGCCAAGCTCGCGGTGTACTCCGGCTCCACGCTGTCCCTGAACCACCACCATCCGATGAACGACATCGTGGGCGTCAACACCCGGGCCTTCGAGCTGGCCGCCAGCGCGGCGTGCCAGCTGGTGGACGCGAAGGAGGAGCTCGCCCACCTCTTCACGCCCGGCCAGGAGGCGGTGGTCTACCAGGACCTGGGCGAGCTGCGCCGCCACCTCGACTACTACCTCGCCCACCCGGACGAGGCCCGCGACATCGGCGAGCGCGCGCGCAAGCGGGCCCTCGCCGAGCACACCCTGCGCCACCGCATCGAGGAGATGCTGGCGATCCTGCGGTGACCGCCGCCTCGTTCGCGACCGCGCTGCGGTGCATCGAGTGCGGCGCGGAGTTCGCGCTCGACTACCGGCTCGAGTGCGCGGCCTGCCGGGGCCTGCTCGAGCTCGACTACGACTGGGAGGCCCTCCGCCGCGCGGGGCCCGCGGTCCTCGAGGGCCGCGGGCTCTGGCGCTACGCGCCGGTGCTGCCGATCGCCGATCCGGCCCATCGGGTCTCGCTCGGAGAGGGGGAGAGCCCGCTGCTCGACTGCCCGACCCTCGGCCGCGCGCTCGGGGTGCGGCGGCTCCAGGTGAAGTTCGAGGGCTCGAACCCCACCGGCACCGTGAAGGATCGCTCCTCCCCCACCGCGGTGGCGGCCGCGCTCCAGTTCGGCTTCCGCATCACCTCGGTGGTCAGCTCCGGCAACGCGGGCTCGTCGATCGCGGCCTACTCCGCGCGCGCCGGCCTGCGCTCGCTGATCTTCGCCTACGCCCGCACCTCGGCGCCCAAGCTCCTGCACATGGCCGCGACCGCCACCGACCTGATCCTCTACGAGGGCGTCTACGACGACCTGATCGTCCTGTGGGATCGTCTCGTCGAGGACCAGCTCTTCTTCGACTGCGGCGCCTCCCGCAACGCCTACAAGCACGAGGGCAAGAAGACGCTCGCCTACGAGATCGCCGAGCAGTCGGGGTGGCGGGTCCCGGACGTGGTGGTGGCCCCCGTCGCGGTGGGCGAGACGTTCATCGCGACCCACCGCGGCTTCGTGGAGATGGAGCGCCTCGGCTGGATCGCGCGGCGCCCCCGCATGGTCGCCGCGCAGGCGACCCGGGCCGACGCGATCGCGCGCGCGTGGCGCGAGGGCCGGCCGCTCGCGCCGGTGAAGATCGGCTACACGGTGGCCGAGGGGCTCGCGGCCGGCAACCCGGGGCGCAAGGGCGAGTGGGTCCTCCGCATCCTGAAGGAGACGGGCGGGCTGGCCGGCGACGCGGAGGACGAGGAGATCCTCGAGACGCAGGGCCTGCTCGCGCGGACCGAGGGGATCTGGGCCGGCCCGACCGGGGTGGCGGCCCTCGCGGTGCTGCGGAAGCTCCTGGTCGCCCGGGCCCTCGACCCCGACGCCACCATCTGCGTGATCCTGAGCGAGACCGGGCTCAAGACCGAGGCGAGCGCGCCCGCCCGTCGGGCCACCGCCTTCGACGAGGCCTCGCTCCGCCGGCTCGTCCACTCCCTGCTCGGAGGCTACGACATGAAGCGATTGCTCACCGCCGTCCTGCTCGCCCTGGTCATCGCCCCCGCCGCCCCGCCGGCCGCGGCCCAGGGCCTGGTGGCGACCTTCAAGCGCGTCAACCCGTCGGTCGTCATCATCCGGGCGCGCTGGAAGGAGGTGGGCAGCTCGGGTCAGATGGCGGGCGTCAACGAGGTCGGCTCGGGCGTCCTGATCTCGCCGGACGGCAAGGTGATCACCGCCGCCCACGTGGTGCAGACCGCGGACGAGATCACCGCCGAGTTCCTGAGCGGCGAGGTGGTGAACGCGCGGGTGATCGCCTCCGAGCCGGAGGCCGACGTCTCCCTGCTCCAGCTGGACCGCGTCCCCGCGAAGGCGCTGGTGGCCCGGTTCGGCAACTCGGATCGGGCCGAGGTCGGAGACCAGATCTTCATCATCGGCGCGCCCTACGGCATCGCCCACACGCTGAGCGTGGGCTACGTCACCGGGCGCCGCAAGCCCAACACCGTCTACAGCGAGATGGCGCTCGCCGAGTTCTTCCAGACCGACGCCGCCATCAATCCCGGCAACTCGGGCGGACCGATGTTCAACATGGCGGGCGAGGTCATCGGGATCGCGAGCCACAACATCACCAAGTCGGGCGGGTCCGAGGGCCTGGGCTTCGTGGTCACGATCAACATGGCCCGACGCCTCCTGCTCGAGCAGCGCTCGTTCTGGAGCGGCATGAGCGGGGTGATCGTCGGCGGGCAGGTCGCCCGCGCGCTCAACCTGCCCCAGCCGGTCGGGCTCATGGTGCAGCAGGTCGCGGCGAACTCGCCCGCGGCCCACATGGATCTCCGGCCCGGGGTCATCCCCGCCTCGATCGAGGGCAAGTCGTTCCTGCTGGGCGGCGACATCATCCTGGCCGTGCAGGAGCGGGAGATCGGCACCGAGACCTACGAGGCGCTGCAGGCGCGGCTGCGGAACCTGCCGCGCGGGAGCACGATCTCGGTGCTCGTCCTGCGCGATGGGCGGCCGGTGACCCTCAACGCGGTGAAGGAGTGACCGGGCGGAGCCGGAGCCGGCGCGCCGCCACCGCGGCCATGTGCGGATCCCGCTCCACCCCGATCCACTCGCGACCGAGCTCGACCGCGATGCGCCCGACCGTGCCCGCCCCCGCGAACGGGTCGAGCACGGCCCCGCGCCGCGCGGAGATCTCCAGCAGGGCGCGCAGCACCGGGTCCGGGGTGGCGTCCCACAGGCTGTCCGGATGCGAGCGCGGCAGCGGCAGCATCCAGCAGAGGGTGGCGCCGCCCGGACGGACCGGGTGCCCCGCCTTCCGGAACCGCAGCAGGTAGTTCACCCGGTTGTCCCAGCGCTCCCGGGAGCGCACCTGGGCCCAGAGCCCCTTGGCCTGGAGACGGAACCCCACGCGCCCGAGCCATCTCGTCACGAGACCGTCGATGCCGATCCACTCGAGCCCGTCGTGGCGGTCGCCGATGACGAGCCACAGATCGCCGTGGTCGGCCAGGACCCGGCGCCACTCGGGGCCGAACCCGGTGGCGAGCTCGCGCGCGTACCGCTCGGCGCGCGCGCGTCCCCGCCCCCGCACCCAGTAGGGCGGCGAGGTGAGCACGCAGCCGACGCTGCCGGTCGGGATCTCGGGGAGGCGGCGGCTGTCGCCGACCCGCAGACGGAGCCGGCCGTCGCGGCTCGCGTAGCGCTTCACGCGAGGCCGGCTCAGGCGGCGCGGCTCTGGTGACGCAGGAGCAGCGGCACGCCCACCGCGGCCACCGCCATGCCGAGCAGGCTCACGACCTGGGCGATGCGGAGCGGGCCCAGCATCAGCGCGTCGGTGCGGAGCCCCTCGGTGAAGAGCCGCCCCGCCGAGTAGAGCCCGAGGTAGGCCAGGAAGAGCGCCCCCGGCGCTCGCTCGAGCCGATCCCGCAGGCCCAGGAGCAGGACCGCGAACACGATCAGGTCCCAGAGCGACTCGTAGAGGAACGTGGGGTGGAAGTACTCGGACTGCGCGTACTGGAGCGGGCGGTGCACCGGGGAGATGAACAGCTTCCACGGCAGATCGGTCGGACGGCCGAACGCTTCCTCGTTGAAGAAGTTGCCCCACCGCCCGATGGCCTGCCCGAGGGCCAGGCTCGGCGCCGCGATGTCCAGGTATTGCCGCACCGGCAGTCCCCGTCGCCAGGCGTAGCCGCCCCCGACGAGGATGCCGCCGAGCACGCCGCCGTGAATGGCGAGTCCGCCCTCCCAGAGGGCGAAGATTTTACCGGGGAACTGGCCGTAGTAGTCGAGGTTGAACAGCACGTAGTAGAGGCGCGCGCCGACGAGGCCGCCGAGCAGGGCCAGCTCCGCGGCCTTGAGCAGGCTCTCGGGATCGATGCCGCGCCGGCGCGCATCCCGGTGGCCGAGCCAGAGACCGAGGGCCATCGCGCTGGCCATGAGCACGCCGTACCACCGGATCGCGATCGGCCCCACGTGCAGCGCGATCGCACCGGGCGAGTGGAACATAGAAGGCTTATACGGCGACGGGTCGGGACTGTCAATAATTCAGCGACTTTTCAGGCGTTTTGCCGGCGAATTTGTTGACACTCTCAAAAATCGTCCGGTATCATCAAATGAAGCAATTCTGCTGGTCGCCAGTTCACCATCCACCCGATAAGGAGCTCCGAGTGCCAGGGTCAGGAAGCGTCAACGGCGGCGTTGCAGAGCTCGTCTTCAGCGCCGGCCCCGTCGCCAAGTTAATCCTGCTCCTTCTCGCCGTCTTCTCGGTCATCTGCTGGGCGCTGATCGTCGAGAAGTGGTGGGAGTTCCGGAAGATCCGCCGCGAGTCGCTGCGCTTCCGCCAGATCTTCCGCGAGGCGCGCCGCTTCTCGGTGGTCTACGCGGCGGCCAAGAAGCACCGCGACAGCCCGCTCGCCCAGCTCTACGTGTCGGCGGGCCAGGAGCTGGTCACCGCGTACGGCAACGCGGAGATCGTGGACCACGTGCTGGACGACGCGGACGAGGGCCTGCCCGCGGAGCGGCTCGAGGCGTCGAGCCGGGCGCTTCGCCGCGCCGGGTCGTCGGAGGTGGCGCGCATGGAGCGCTACCTGCCGTTCCTGGCCACGGTGGCCAGCTCGGCGCCGTTCATCGGCCTCTTCGGCACGGTGTGGGGCATCATGACCGCGTTCCAGGGCATCGGACAGCAGGGCTCGGCCAACCTCGCGGTGGTCGCGCCGGGCATCTCGGAGGCCCTGATCGCCACCGCGGCGGGCCTCGGCGCCGCGATCCCCGCGGTCATGGGCTACAACTTCTTCGTGAACCGGACGAAGCACTGGGCGATGGAGATGGAGGGCTTCACGCTCGACCTGCTGAACGCGTTCGCGCGCCCGGTGCACAAGCTGGCGCGAATGGCGAAAGATGGCGATTAAGGTCGACGGCTCCGACAGCGGCGGAGGCGGCTACCGCATCGGGGGCACCCTCGCCGAGATCAACATCATCCCGCTCGTCGACGTGACGCTGGTGCTGCTGCTGATCTTCATGCTCACCGCCCCGCTGATGTACCGCGGCATCGACGTGAACCTGCCCAAGACCGCGGGCAAGCCCACCGCGACCGAGGAGCGGATGGTCCTGACCCTCTCCAAGGAGCAGACCATCTACGTCAACGACAAGCCGGTGCCGCTCGGCTCCCTCGAGCAGACGCTGCGCGATCTCTTCAAGAATCGCCAGGACAAGACCCTCTACCTCCGGGCCGACCAGGCGCTGCAGTACGGCTTCGTGGTCGAGACCATGGATCGGATTCGCCGCTCGGGCATCGAGAAGCTCGGCATGGTGACGGAGCCGACCCGCGCTCGATGAGCTCCACGATGGCGGCCCGGCGCTATTCCATGGGCCCGCTCCCCGACCCCGGTCTGAGGCGGCCGGGACCGGCCCTTCGACGGTCGCGCCTGCCCCTGACCGCGATCGGCTTCTCCGCGATCGCCCACGTGGTGGTCTTCGGTGGGATGGCCGTCTTCGTGATGTGGACCGGCTGGCGTCCCGAGAAGGTCCAGGTCGTCAACCTGGTCCCGATGGTCGCCGCGGTCGGCACGCCCAACGCCCCCCCGGCCCCGGCCCTGCCGACCCGCCCGCAGGCGCCGGTGGCCCCGCGGGTGCCCGATCCCGGAGCCCGAGCCCAAGGCCACCACCGCACCCCGCGAGGCGCCGCGGCGCGAGGCCCCGAGCCTCCCCGCGCCGTCGCTCCCCGCGGCCAAGCCGCTCCCGCCGCGCAGCACCGCGCTGCCGCGCCCCGGCGAGAAGGAGCTGCCGCCTCTGGCCACACCGCCCTCGGGGAGCCCGAAGGGCGAGAAGGCCGCGGAGTCGCCCCGAGCGCCGGAGACCGCGGCGCTCGGCGCCCCGACCGGCTCGGCCGCCGGCCAGGGCGCGCTGACCCTCGACGTCTCCGACTTTCCCTACGCGTGGTGGGTTCGCGCCGCGATCGCCAAGGTCCAGGATCAGTGGCAACGACAAAACCAATTCAGCGAGCCGCCCCAGAAGCCCCAGCTCCTGGTGGAGGTTCAGCGTGATGGCTCGATAGCGAGGATCCCAATGATCGAGAAGAGCTCCGGCAATACCGTGTACGACCAGGCCGCGGTGCGCGCGGTCATGGCGGCGAGCCCGCTCCCGAAGCTGCCGGACGAGTGGACCGGGCGGAGCCGTGCTGCGCCTTCACATCAGCTTCGACCTGGCGCGCCGATGATGCGCCCGGGTCGGCCGCTCATCTGGCTCGTCGCTTCCGTCGTGGTGCTCGTCCTCGCCGGCGTGCTCGCCTCGCCGCCCCCGGTGCGCTCGCAATCCGACATCTTCGTGAACGTGCTGGCCACCGGGGCCAAGAAGCTCAACATCGTGATCCCGAACTTCGCGGTGGTGGCCGGCACCGACACCGCCGGCCTCGGCCGGAGCGTCCCGCAGGTCACCGCGCGGGACCTCACGTTCTCCGCGCTGTTCAGCGTCGTCTCGGACGTGCCGCCGATCCCGACCGCCGATCCCGCCGCGGTCCGCGCCAGCTTCGCCAACTTCGCGGCCGCGGGGGCCCACGCGGGGCTGCAGGGGCTGCTCAGCCTGCGCGGCGACCGGACCGAGGTCGAGATGCGGCTCTACGATCTCACCTCGCCGGAGTTCCGGCTGATCGCGACCAAGAAGATCGAGCTGCCCGCCAACCAGCCCCGGCGCCTGTCCCACAAGATCGCGGACGAGGTGGTCATGCAGTTCACCGGCGAGCCCGGCATCGCGGACACCAAGATCGCCTACGTGAACACGAGCGCGGGCGCCAAGGAGGTCAGCTTGATGGACTACGACGGCGCGGGGCCCGCCCACGTGACGTCGAACAAGTCGATCAACCTGTCGCCGATGTGGAGCCCGGACACGCGGTCCCTCGCCTTCACGTCGTACATGCGCGGGTATCCCTACCTCTACCGGATGTTCCCGTTCGAGAACCGGCCGGTGCAGGTGGTGGCCGGATTCCTCGGCATCAACAGCTCGCCCGCCTTCAGCCCCGACGGGCGCTTCCTCGCCATGACGCTCTCGCGGGACGGCAACCCGGAGGTGTACGTCCTGAACCTCGCCACCGGGGCGTTCCGGCGGCTCACCAGCTACAGCGGCATCGACACCGAGCCCACCTGGTCGCCCACCGGCCGGGAGATCGCGTTCGTGTCGGAGCGGGCGGGCGGGGCCCACGTGTTCGTGATGGACGCGGAGGGCGCCAACGTGCGTCGGCTCACCCAGGCCGGCTTCAACACCCAGCCGCGCTGGTCGCCCAAGGGCGACACGATCGTGTTCACCTCGCGACAGGGAAATTTTGACCTGTGGGCGGTCGAGCCCCGACGGCTCCAACCTGCGCCGCCTGACCGCGGGACCCGGCAACAACGAGGGGTCATCCTGGGCGCCCAACGGCCGGCACCTCGTCTTCCAGTCGAGCCGGTCCGGCGGATACCAGCTGTTCACCATGCTCGCGGACGGATCCGAGCAGCAGGCGATCCCCCGGACCCCCGGCGAATCGACAAGTGCTGCTTGGTCGCCGCGCCTTCCGTGATAGGATGCTTCAGTAACGCAAACTCGCGGTGATATGACGAATTCGACGAACTCAAGGAGGATTGGACTAATGGCGCAACGACGGGGAAGCGCGCTGCTGCTCGCCGTGCCGGTGATCGCCCTCTCTCTCTTCCTGGTGGGCTGTCCCAAGCGACCTGCCACGACCGCGGCTTCCGCGCCTGCTCCGACCGGCTCGCCGACGCCCTCCGCCGCCGCCCCCTCGACGACGCCGTCGCCGTCGATGACGCCGTCACCGGCGGCGCCGTCGACCGCGAGCCCGACCACGCCGCCCGCGCCGAGTGAGTTCCGGGCCACCGACAACCTCAAGGACGTGTTCTTCGACTTCGACAAGTACGACATCCGGCCGACCGACGCGAAGATGCTCGACACCAACGCGGCCTGGCTGAAGTCGAACGACAACCTGGTCCTGATCGAGGGCCACTGCGACGAGCGCGGCACCAACGAGTACAACCTGGCCCTCGGCGAGCGGCGCGCGAAGGCGGCCATGAACTATCTCGTCGCCCAGGGCGTGCAGGCGAGCCGCATCACGATCATCTCCTACGGCAAGGAGCGGCCGACCTGCACCGAGCACTCCGAGTCCTGCTGGGCCCAGAACCGTCGGGCGCACTTCCTGGTGAAGGCCCGCTGATCCGCACGGGGCCGCATCCCGTGCGCCGCGAGATCACGAAGGGGAGCCATCGGCTCCCCTTCGTGCTTTGGGCCCTCCTGCCCGCGATCGTGATCGTCGCGGCGGGCTGCGCCGACGTCTCCGGGCAGGCGCTGCAGCAGGACGTCGCGCAGCTCCGCCAGGATCTCAACTCGCTGACCCTCGCGGTGCACCGCGGCCGGGGGGACACCGACACCGTGGTGGGCCAGCTCGACCGGCGCACCCGCGAGCAGAACGCGGAGAGCGCCAAGCAGACCGCGGCCCTCGGCGCGCGCGTGGACGCGCTCTCCGCCGAGGTCGCGCGGATGACCGCCCGGCTCGACGAGCTCTCCCAGCGCATGGACGCGCTCGGGCGCTCCGCACCGAGCGGCGGCGGCTCCGCGCGTTCCGCCCCCCGCCCGCTCCGGCGGCGCGCCCATTCCCGCTCCGTCGGGCTCGCTCGCGACGGCCCCCCGGGCCTCCGGCGGCGCCGGCACCGCGGAGGAGAGCTACCAGGCCGCGTATCTCGATTTCAGCAAGGGGCTCTACCCGCTGGCGATCACCGAGTTCCGCGATTTCCTCCGCCGCTTCCCGGACTCCGCGCTCGCGGACAGCGCCCAGTACTGGATCGGCGAGGCCTACTTCAGCATGGCGCGCGCCACCGCGAGCCAGCCGGACAAGGCCCGCGAGAACCTCGAGCAGGCGGTGCAGGAGTTCCGCAAGGTGATGGTGGCCTACCCGCGGGGCAGCAAGGTGCCGACCGCGCTCTACAAGGAAGCGCTCGCGCTCGTCGAGCTCAAGCAGACCGCGCTCGCCCAGGCGCGCCTGCAGTACCTGGTGGAGCACTTCCCGCAGTCGGAAGAGGCCCCGCTGGCGAAGGAGCGGCTGGCCAGCCTGAAGGAGTAGCGGCCGCCCGGCGCGGCGCCGGGTCAGGACTGCTCGTCCTGCTCGGACGGGTTGAAGACCCAGATCACGGTGACGTCGTCGTCCGGATTCGAGTACACCATCACGCTGCGATCCGGATCGGCGGTCGACACGTCCTGCACCTGCACCGGGGCCGCCATCGCCGCCTTGGTGGTCTCGGGGCTCGGCCAGAGCACGAGGGCCGCCGCCAGGCTCGAGACCACGAGGCCCCCCAGGGCCACGCGCGGATGCCCCCACACCGGCTTCCAGAAGGGGAGCCACCACGCGTCCCGGACGGGCGCCGGTCGCTCCGCGGCGATGCGCTGACGGACGGCGGGCCAGAAGGCCGCCCAGTCGGGATCGGCCACCTGCACCTCGGCGCTCTGCACCAGGGCCCGCAGGCGGCGGAGGCGATCCATCTCGGTCCGGCAGTCCCCGCAGCGGGAGGCGTGGGAGGCGGCCACGCGCCCCATCCGTGGCCCGAGGGCGCCGTCGACCAGGCGCTCCAGCCGAGGACGGCTCCACAGGCATCCCAGCGTCGGCATGAGAGAAATTATAACCTCGCAGGTTGAGACGCGGGCTGCCCCTTGAATATTCCCCGGCGACCCCCTAAGGTCGGAGCGCCATGGAAGAGCCCGTCGTCGTCCCGGTGCCCGGCGGCCCGAGCCTGGAAGGCCGGCTGACCCTGGTCCCCGACCCGAAGGGGGGCTTCGTCCTGTGCCACCCCCACCCGCTCTACGGCGGGGACATGGACAATCCGGTGGTCATGCGAGCCGCAGAGGTCGTCCGGGAGGTCGGGCACGCCACCCTGCGCTTCAATTTTCGGGGGGTGGGCGCCTCGACCGGGAGCCACGACAAGGGCGCCGGCGAGCAGGACGACGTGCGGGCCGCCGTGGCGGCCCTGGCCGGGCACCTGCCGCCCGGCAGCCCGGTCGGGGTGATCGGCTATTCCTTCGGGGCCTGGACCGCCGCCCGCGCCATGCGACCGGGAGACGCGCCGCTCGGCCTCATCGCGCCCCCGCTCGGAATGTTCGACTTCCAGCTCCCGACCTCCCCGGCCGGCCGCATGCTCGTGGTAGCGGGAACGCGCGATACCTACTGCCCGGTCGACGCCCTCCACCAGCTCGCCCGGACCACCGGGGCGGAGGAGCGGATCATCGAGGGCGCGGACCACTTCTTCTTCGGCAAGCTCTACCCGCTCGGGGAGGCCATCCGGGCGTGGGTGGCGGGAGTGCCGCCCGCCCGGTGATCAGAGCCGCTCGCGCGGCAGGCGGGCCGGGGTCGCGGTCCCGGCCGAGAGGATGATGCGGATGCCCTCCTCGACGGTGAGGCCGGTGGGCAGCATCTCTTCCTTGGGCAGCACGATCACGTCGCCCAGGTACAGGTTGTTGGTGGGCACGAACACGGTGACCATGGCCCGCTTGCCCTCGAGCCCCTCGATCAGGACCTCGGAGGTGACGAAGCCGAACACGTACTCCCCCTTGCGGGGATGCTCGGCGAGCACCACCGACTTGAAGGAGTTGAGCTTCTGGGGCGAGAAGGACTCCAGCAGCTGCTTCACGGACGGGTAGATGCTCCGGAAGATCGGCACGTGGTCGAAGAGCATCTCGATGCGGGCCAGCACGCGCCGCCCGAACACGTTGCGGGCGATGGTGCCCATGATGAAGATGATGACCACCGCGGTCAGGAAGCCCAGGCCGGGGATGCGCCGCCCGAGAATCTGGGTGTACACCGGGGAGAAGAAATCGTCGATGGCGTTCCAGAAGACCCACAGCAGCCAAGCGGTCGCGATCGCGGGGACGGTGGAGAACAGCCCGGTGATGAAGCGAGTCTTCACCCAGTTGCGGAAACTACCCGACATGTTGGATCGATGACAACACACGGCTCCGGACAAGTCAAGGAACTGACCGGCCGGGTCGCGCTGGTGACCGGCGGCGCGGTGCGCGTCGGACTCGAGATCGCGCGCACGCTCGCCGACGCGGGCGCCGACGTTGCGATCGGCTACCTGCGCTCGGCGGCGGCCGCGCGCGCGGCGGTGCGCGAGCTGGAGGCGCGCGGGGTGCGCGCGGTGGCCCTGCGCGCCGACGTGGGCCGCCCCCGCGAGGCGCGGGCCCTCGTCGCCGCGGCGGTGAAGCGATTTGGCCGCCTCGATATCCTCGTCAACAACGCGGCGCTCTTCTTCCGCACCCCGGTCGAGACCACCACCCCCGCCCAGTTCGACCGCCTCCTCGCGGTGAACCTGCGCGCCCCGTTCTTCTGCAGCCAGGCCGCCGCGCGGGCGATGGGGCGCCGCGGCGGGCGCATCATCAACATCGCGGACGTGGGCGCGGTGCGGGCCTGGCCCGGCTACGTGCCCTACGGCATCTCCAAGGCGGGAGTGGTGATGCTCACGCGCGGGCTCGCCGCCGCGCTGGCTCCGCGCATCCAGGTCAACGCGGTGGCCCCGGGCGTGGTCCTGCTGCCGGCCGGCTTCCCGCGCGAGCGCGGCCGGCGCCTGGCCGCGCGGATCCCGATGGGGCGCTCCGGCCGCCCCGCGGACGTGGCGCAGGCGGTGCGATTCTTCGCCACGTGCTCCGACTACGTGACCGGGCAGGTGCTCTTCGTCGACGGCGGGATGTCGCTGCGCTGAGCGAGGCGGAGCGGAGCTAGGTGCGGCCGGCCCGGCCGCCGCCCATGGCCCCCAGGAACTCGCTCATGGACGCGAAGCGCATCATCGGGTTCTCGCGCTTCTCGGCCCCGATGGTGGTCTGCGATCCCCCGTAGTTGTGGCCGGGCAGCACCACCGTGTCGTCGGGGAGCGCGCCGAGCCGCTGGGTGAGCGAGGTGTACATCTCCTTCGGATCGCTGCCGGGCAGATCGGTGCGCCCGCAGGAGCGGATGAAGAGGGTGTCGCCCGAGATGAGGCAGCCGTCCACCAGGAAGCACTGCGAGCCCGGGGTGTGCCCCGGCGTGTGCACGAACGTGAGCGGGATCGCGCCCACCTGCAGCGTGTCGCCCGCGTCCACCTTCACCAGGTCGGAGCCGAAGCCCTTCAGGAACTCGCGCTCGGCGCGGTGCACGTAGACCTTCGCGGGGTGCTTGCCCAGCAGCTCCGGGATGCCGGGAATGTCGTGACCGAAGAGGTGCCCGCCCACGTGGTCCTGGTGGGTGTGGGTCACCAGCACGCCGGTGAGCCGCATGTCGTCGGCGGCCACCAGATCGGCGATGCCGTCGATCTCCCACGCGGGATCCACCACCACGCACTCGCGCGTGGACCGATCGCCGATCAGGTACACGAAGTTCTGCATCGGGCCCACCTCGACCTGCTTGAGGTAGAGGCCCGTCGGCATCAGTACCCGGGCACCCAGACCGGCTGATAGTATCCGCTGCTCACGAGCTGGGGCTGGTAGCCCCCCGCGACCATGGTGCCGTCCGCGGTGACGTATCCCGGGACCCACACGTAGGTGGTGGCCACCGTCGGGACCCACTGATACGCCCAGTAGCCGGTCGCCGGGGCGGGCGCGCAGCACGGGTACGAGACGGCCGGCGGCGGGCGATGGTGCCCCGGCGGGGGCCCGACCGGCACCTGGGACGCGGGCCGGGGCGCGAGCGGAGTCGGCGGAGGCGTCATGGCGAAGGGGTTGGGCTGGAAATCGGTGGGCTTCAGCACCTCACCGGCCGACGCTATCCCGGCCGTGGAGCCGGTCACCGCGACCACGAATCCGATGGCGACCACCAGTGCTTTCATGTCCCCTCCGACGCCGGGCGTGAGACCTCTATTCGCCCCTCCATTCTGCCACCGACGAGGCCCCGATCAGACCGGGATGTCGGTGCGGGCTTTTCTCAGGTCTTCCAGGTCTTTGGAGGACACCGCGAAGATACCGGGCTCGGTCTTGACCTTCACGTAGGTGACCGCCCCGTCGGTCTTGCCGACGAGCAGCGTGCCGACCTCGGCGCCGTCGGCCTTGAACACGCTCACCTCGAGCTCGGGCCGGTCCAGGCCGAACTTGGCGTCGTCGCCACCCTTCGAGGCGATCTCCTTCCACTTGAGCGACTTGAGCGCGAGCAGCACGTTGGCGACTCGCCCGTCCTTGGTCGGGCCGCGCGCCGGCTCGACCTGCTTCCAGTCGGTCTCGCCGCTCTTCTCGACGACCAGCGGCTTGTCGCCGCCGCTCACCCGCGCGCGCTTCACGTCGCCGAGGTCGAACGTGGGGAACACGGTCCGGTCTCGCAGCTGGGCCACGCTCGGGGTCAGCTCGGTGAGGGCCTTGCCCTCCACCAGCACCACCGGCCCCTCGCCCTGCACCGCGGCCAGCGCGGCGGGCTGACCGCCGCGGCGCTCGTTGGAGGACTGGAGCAGGAGCGTCTTCGGCTCCTTCGCCCCCGTCTCCCACAGCCGCACGATCACCTCGGGCTTCGAGAGGAAGCGCGGCACCTCGGCCGCTCCCTCGGACAGGAAGCCCAGCGCCTGCAGGTCCCGGATCTTCCACAGGATTTGCGTGACCGCGCCGCTGTCGGCGCGCAGGGCCTCCGGCGCGGTGATCTTCCAGCCCGTGCCTTCCTTCGCGAGCCCGAGGGTCTCGCGGCCGCGCGTGATCTCGATCCTGGCGAGCTTGTCGGCGGCGTAGCTCACCACCGTCTTGTCGCGGACCGCGCCCACCGTCTTGGGGAAGACCGTCCACACCGCC
Organism: uncultured Candidatus Rokubacteria bacterium; assembly: GCA_963841755.1. Classification (GTDB taxonomy): domain Bacteria; phylum Methylomirabilota; class Methylomirabilia; order Rokubacteriales; family CSP1-6; genus CAMLFJ01. Next base: position 131,115 of record CAWJDX010000014.1, on the reverse strand, counting down.
TCCGCGGTCAGGATGACGCCGGGCTCGCCCTCCCGCTTGACGTAGACGCCCTTCTTCTCCGGCACCGGACGGCCGACCAGCAGGGTGCGGGCCGCGCGATCCTTGTCCTTGCCGACCCAGACCGTGACCTTCGAGGGCTTGTCGAGCCCGTAGGGCTGGAGCGACTTCGGGGCGTCGTCGACGAACTCCACCGCCTTCGCGCCCTCGAGCTTGTCGAGGAACTCGGAGATCAGGTCCGTGTCGGCCCGCAGCGCGCGCGGCTTGACGATGCGCCACTTGCCGGGCTCGTCGGCGACCACCCCGATCTGGTCGCCGTTGACGTCGAGGTCGATGCCGCTCACGTTGCGCCGGTCGAAGGCGATGACGGTGCGGTCGCGGAAGTCGGCGAGCGGCCGGGTCGCGTCGCGCGCGATGCTCTCGGAGAGCGTGATGACCGCGGGCTTGCCGCCTTCCCGGGCGTAGACCCACACCCCGGTCGGGTTCTTGCTGCCCACCCGCAGCACCAGCGGCTCGGTCCGGCCCTTGACCTCGAGCTTGACCTCCGCCTCCGGGGGATCGAGGCCGAAGTCGGCGGGCTTCGACGGGTTGGCGTCGATCTCCCGATCCATGCGCGCGGTGGCGAGGCCGGTCACCATGTCGTCGACCGCCCCGCGATCACCCCGCGTCTTGATCGGCTCGAGCATCTCCCAGCCCCCGTCGGCGGTGCGCTGGAGCCGTATCGTCTCGGCCTTGCGCGCGACGGTGACGCGCTCGACGTCCTTGGGCTCGACGGTCCAGATGCGGCCCTTGGCCGACTCCGCCTTCTCCCGCCGGGGCGCGAGAGAGTAGGTGTCGTAGTAGAAGAAGCCGCCGAGCCCGGCGGCCAGGATCAGCAGGACGAGGATCGTCCGCCCGCGAGACATGCGCTAGCGCGCGCGGCGGCGCTGGGCGATCACCACGAGACCGCAGATCAGCACGGCGCCGGGCAGCCCCACCAGGGGCAGGCCCCATACCAGCCTGGATTGCGCGGAGGTGAGCACCACCGGGTTCTGCTTGGGATCCTTGGCCCGGATGGAGATGAGGTCCTCCTCCTCCGCGAGCCAGGAGACCACGTTCAGGAAGAAGTCCCGGTTGCCCTGGGCGCCCAGGAACTGGTTCGACGCGAAGTCGGCGGTGCCCACCACCACGATGCGGGCCTTCGCCGCCTTCTTGGGCGCCTCGCCACCCTCGGCCTTGGCGGGGCCCTCCGCGTCCACCGTGGCCACCACCGCGACCGGCAGCGGGCCGGTCTTCTCGCCGGGGTCCGGAGTGGCCTTGCCGGTCTGGAAGACGTTCTTGTCGGTCTCTCCCCACGACTGGCGGCTCGTCTGGGCGAGCGGCGAGGCCTGGACGCCCTTGGGCAGCGCCTTGGCCGGCTCGACCGAGCGGGTCAGCGGGAACAGGGTCATCACCGCGCCCATGTCCTTGGTGATCGGGTGCGGATCGTACTGGCCCACCACCGGGACCAGCGGGCCCACTCCGAAGACCTGGCCGATCGGATTCAGCTCGATGACCACGTCGTCGTCGACGGTGATGCCGTACTTGCTCAGGTACTTCGTGGTCGGGGTGGCCTGGAAGGGCACCGCCATGAAGAAGACCTTGCCCGCCCGCGCGACGTAGGCGTCGATCGCGGCCAGCTCCTGCGGGAAGAGATCGGTCTTGGGGCCGGGGATCATCACGATGGCCGCGTCGTCGGGGATCTTGGGGTCGCGGGCCAGGAACAGCTCCTTGACCTCGTAGTTGGCCTTCTCCATCTGCTCCTTGGCCTGGCTGAAGCCGCCCCGATCGGCGGTGCCGATCTCCCGCTCGCCGTGTCCCTTCACGACGTAGACCACCCGCTTGCCCGCGCGGGTGACCTTGACGATCCCGTTGGTCAGCTTCTCCTCGTCGGCGTCGAGCACCTTCTCGGTCCGGAGCTGGCTGGCGGGCCCTCCCTCCAGCACCACGGTGCCGTAGCTCTCGACCCCGTACTGGCGCGCGAGGGCGGGGGCCTTGTCGGTGTCCTCGAGGCGCCACTCGAACTTGCCCCCCGAGTACGTCTTGTACTGCGCGAGCAGGTCCTCCGCGGTCTTCTTCCCGGGGGTGTCGGAGCGATAGAACGCGATGGCGCTCACCGGCGACTTGAGCGTCCGCAGCACCTGGATGGTCTGGGGCGAGACGCTGTTGCGCCGGTTCTCGGTGAGGTCCCAGCGGGTGTTGTGCCGGACCGAGATCGCGTTGGCCGCCACCACGATGCCGAGCGCGAGCAGGACCATGATCGCGGCGCCGGCCCCGTAGCGCGCGGTGCGGGTGCCCATGGCGGTGCGGGCCTCGCGCGCGTTCAGCACGAGCGAGAGCAGCAGCAGGACCACGCCCAGCCCCAGGAAGACCCACTGGGCGGGCAGCGGGAAGAAGAACGCGAGGGCGGCCGCGATCAGGAAGCACACCACCGCTCCGGTGATCGCCTGGCGCTTGAGCAGGCTCGTCACGCTATCCCCTCCACCGCTTCGACTCGAGGGACCGGAGGGTGAGGAACAGCGCGAGCACGATGCCGGTCACGTAGTAGACGAGATCCTTGGTGTCGATCAGCCCGCGGGTGAAGCCGTCGAGGTGATCGGTGAACGACAGGTACTGGAGCACCCCGCGCAGGCCGCCCCCCGCGAACTCGGCGCCCCACCCCACGATCCAGAACGCGAGCAGGATCCCGAAGGTGCCGAAGCCGGCCACGATCTGGTTCTCGGTCAGGGACGACACGAGCACTCCCACCGCGAGGAACGCGGCGCCGGTCAGGACCAGGCCGAGGTAGCCGGTGAGGATCGGGCCCCACTCGACGCGGGTGAAGTAGGCGACGAGCCCCGGGTAGAGCAGGGTCAGGGCGAGCAGGACCACGTAGAGGGCGAGCGCGGCCAGGTACTTGCCGGCGAGGATCTCCCCGTCGCGCACCGGGTAGGTCAGCAACAGCTCGAAGGTCCCCGACTTCCGCTCCTCCGCGAAGAGGCGCATCGTGAGCATCGGGATGAAGAAGAGCAGCACCACGCTCATGTTGCTGAAGAGCGGGCGCATCACGTTCTCGATCACGTTGAGGTTCTGGCCGAACTGCGGCTGCATGAACGAGCGCATCGACGCGTCGCTGTAGAACGAGAAGATCGAGCCGAAGAAGATGCCGGTGATGAACAGGAAGAACGTGAAGACCACGTAGGCCACCGGGGAGCCGAAGTACAGCTGCATCTCCTTCTTGAAGACGGGCAGCCAGCGCATCAGCGGGCCTCCTCCTCGGCGGCCACCACGTCGGGCGCGACCTGCTCGCCCGCGACCACCCGGATGAAGACCTCCTCGAGGCTCATGCCCACCTGGTGCAGCTCCTGGAGGGTCCAGTTCTTGCCGGTGACGAGGCGGACCAGGTCGCTTCGCACGTCCCGGTCGCGCTCCGACTCGACCACGAACCCCACCGAGCCGTCGCGCGCGGCCAGGGGCTCGACCGCCACCACCCCCGGCACCGCCCGCAGGGCTCCACCCACGTCGCCCGACGCGTTCGTCACCCGGACCTCGATGCGCGAGGTCGGGAACACCTGCTGCACCAGCTCCGACTCGGTTCCCTGCGCGACGATGCGGCCGTGGTTGATGATGACGATGCCGTCGCACACCATCGACACCTCGGGCAGGATGTGCGTCGAGAGGATCACGGTGTGCTGGCCGGCCAGCGAGCGGATCAGCGCGCGGATCTCCGCGATCTGCCGCGGGTCGAGCCCGATGGTGGGCTCGTCGAGGATCAGCACCTCCGGGTCGCCCAGCAGGGCCTGGGCCAGGCCGACCCGCTGCCGGTAGCCCTTGGAGAGCTTGCCGATCAGCCGGTTCTGCATGTCGGTGATGAAGCAGCGCTCCATCACGTCGGCGACCCGGCCGCGGCGCTCCGCGCGTCCCACTCCCTTGATCTCGGCCACGAAGTCCAGGTACGAGGCGACCGAGAGATCGGGATAGAGCGGGGCGCTCTCCGGCAGATAGCCGATGCGCCGGCGGACCTCGAGGGACTGCGAGAACACGTCGTAGCCGGCCACCCGCGCGGTGCCGCCGGTCGCGGGCATGAAGCACGACAGGATCTTCATGGTCGTGGACTTGCCCGCCCCGTTGGGCCCGAGAAAGCCCACGATGCGGCCCTTGTCCACGTTGAACGACACGTCGTGGATGGCCGTGACCGGCCCGTAGCGCTTGGTGAGATTGTCGACCTGGATCATGGCAGTGGCTCGGTTTTCGCCCGCGCCGCCCGAAAGTATATCACGCGCCTCAAAACAGCCCCGTGATGGCGCCGTCCGGCGTGACGTCGACGCGCTCCGCGTTGGGCCGCCGGGGGAGGCCGGGCATCGTGGTGATGTCGCCGGTGATCGCGACCAGGAAGCCGGCTCCCGCCGAGATGCGCACCTCGTTGACGGTGATGGTGAATCCGCGCGGCCGGTTGAGCCGCGACGGGTCGTCGGAGAGCGAGCGCTGGGTCTTCGCCACGCAGATCGGCAGCTTCCCGTAGCCCAGGCTCTCGGCCTGGGCGATCTGGCGCTCCACCCGCGCCGGGTACTCGACCCCGTCCGCCCCGTAGATCCGCCGGGCGATGGTGTCGAGCTTCACCGTGATGGGGTCGTCGAGCGCGTAGAGCGGCTGGAAGCCCGAGCGCTCGGTGGCCAGGAGCTTCTGCAGGCCGCGGGCCAGCTCCTCCCCGCCCTCCCCGCCCCGACCGAACACGTCGGCCACGTGCACCTCGACCCCGAGCCGCCGGCAGCGCTCCCGCACCGCCGCGTACTCCCGCTCGGTGTCCGACGGATAGCGGTTCAGCCCGATCAGCACCGGCACCTTGAACTGCCGCACCGCCTCCACGTGGGCCTCCAGGTTCTCGAGCCCGGTGGTGAGCGCGGCCACGTTCTCCCGGTCCAGCTCCGGCACCGGCACGCCCCCGTGATACTTGAGCGCCCGCGCGGTGGCCACGATCATCGCCGCGTCGGGCTTGAGACCGGCCAGGCGGCACTTGATGTCGAAGAACTTCTCCGCCCCCAGGTCGGTGGCGAACCCGGCCTCGGTCAGACAGATGTCGCCGAGCTTCAGGGCCAGCCGAGTCGCCAGCACCGAGTTGCACCCGTGCGCGATGTTGGCGAACGGGCCGCCGTGCACGAGCGCGGGAGTGCCCTCCATGGTCTGCACCAGGTTCGGGTGGATCGCGTCGCGCAGCAGCGCGGTCATGGCCCCGGTCACGCCGAGCGCGTCGGCGGTCACCGGCTTGCCGTCGGCGGTCAACGCCACCAGCATGCGGCCGAGCCGCTGCTTGAGGTCCATCAGGTCCTCGGCGAGGCAGAGCGCGGCCATGATCTCGGACGCCGAGGTGATCAGGAACCCGCCCTCGCGCGGCACCCCGTCCATCCGGCCCCCGAGCCCGACGATGACATTGCGAAGCGCGCGGTCGTTGACGTCGAGGATCCGCTTCCACGCCACCTGGCGGACGTCGATGCCGAGCGGGTTGCCGTGGTGCACGTGGTTGTCGAGCGCCGCCGCGAGCAGGTTGTGCGCCGAGGTGATCGCGTGGAAGTCGCCGGTGAAGTGCAGGTTGATCTCGTCCATCGGGACCACCTGCGACCGGCCGCCGCCGGTGCCGCCGCCCTTCATGCCGAGCGTCGGCCCGATCGACGGCTCGCGCAGGGCGATGACCGGCCGGCCGCCCACCCGCCAGAGCGCCTGGCCGAGCCCGATGGTCATGGTGGTCTTGCCGTCGCCCGCCGGGGTGGGCGTGATCGAGGAGACCACCACCAGCTTGCCGTCGGGCCGTCCCGCGCGGGCCGCGAGCGCCCCCACGCGGACCTTGGCCTTGTCGTGGCCGTACGGGATCCACTCGTCGTCGCCCAGGCCCAGATCGCGCGCGATCTGGGCGATCGGACGGGGCTTCCGGTCAGCGTCGGGCCGTGACGGGGTCGAGGTCGGCATCGGGCATGATCTCCTTCAGCCAGTCGGGAATGGGAATCATCTGGGCGGTGGCCGGGTTCCAGCACGCGTGGAGCGTGTGGCCGGTGGCGATCAGGTCCCGGCCCTCGTTGTGGATCTCGTAGGCGAAGCGGAAGCTGGCGCGCCGCCGCTCGCTCACCCGCGAGGTGATCTCGAGCAGCTCGTCGAGGCGGGCCGGCTTGACGTACTTGACGAAGGCCTCCACCACCGGCAGGTGCACCCGCTCGTTGACCCGCGACATGGGCCAGCCGTACTCGCGCAGGTACTCCACCCGTCCCACCTCGAAGTAGGTGAGATAGTTGCCGTAGTAGACGACCGACATGGTGTCGGTGTCCTTGTAGCGCACGCGCAAGTGGGTGACGGAGGGCACGTTAAGCCTGACGGGCACTTATAGGCGACGGCGCGGCCCGCGTCAAGGGCTCCAGAGCTGAACCTTCCGTCTTGAGCATCTCCGCCCGAGCCCGGACCAGGGCATGGGGGTCGGTCTACTCGATCACCTGATCCGCCCGCTGCAGGAGCGACGGCGGGATGGTCAGACGGAGAGCCTTGGCGGTCTTGAGGTTGATGAGCAGCTCGAACTTCGTCGCCTGCTCGATGGGGAGGTCGGCCGGCCTGGCGCCCCTGAGGATCTTGTCCACATAGGTCGCGGCGCGCCGATACAAAACAGCAAAGTCCGCTCCATAGGCCATGAGGCCCCCGGCATCGACCGCCTCCCTCCATGGGTACACTGCCGGCAGCCGATTCTTGGCCGCCAGGTCCACGAGGCGTCTGCGCTCGTTGGTGAACATGTTGCTTGGCAGCACAGTCAGGGCGCCCGCGCGCGCCCTGGTCATGTCCGAGAAGGCCCGGTCGAAGTCCTCCGGACCTCGCGCCTCGACGAATTGAAGCCGCACCCCCAGCGCCCGCGCCGCGACGTCTGCTGCCTTGAGCATGTCCTTTTCCGTGCGTTCGCCGAAGGCGCCTGGCTGCCAGAGGACCGCGACCCGACTGACCCCCGGAACGGCCTGCTTGAGGTATTCCAAACACTTGCCGACTGACTCTGGGGCGAGTGTGGACGTCCCCGTGACATTGCCGCCCGGAAGCGCAAGGCTGGTGACGAGCCCGCTCGTCACCGGATCGAACACCGCAGCGAAGACGATGGGAACGGTCCTGGTCGCGTGCTTGGCGGCGAGAGCGGCGGGTGTGCCGGCGGCCACGATGACATCAACCTTGAGCGCAACCAGGTCGGCCGCGAGAGCGGATAACCGCTCGATCTTCCCCTCGGCATCTCGGTATTCGATCACCCCGTTGCGCCCTTCGACGTAGCCGAGGTCACGCAGTGCTTGACGGAAGGCCTCCGGCCGGTGGGGAGTAGCGGCCAGGTTGACCGCCAGGTAGCCTATGCGAGCGACCTTGGCCGCCTCCTGGGCCAGGGCGGCGAGCGGCGCGGCGAGGAGACCGCTCGCCAAGGCACAGATGAGCGCGCGCCGGTTCATCACTCGATCACCTGGTCCGCCCGCTGCAAGAGGGAGGGTGGAATTGTCAGGCCGAGCGTCTTGGCGGTTTTGAGGTTGATAGCGAGTTCGAACTTCGTGGGTTGCTCGATCGGGGATGTCCGCCGGCTTCACTCCCTTGAAGATCTTGTCGACGTATATAGCAGCACGTCGAAGCAGGTCCGCTACGTCGGCCCCGTACGTCATGAGCAAGCCTGCCTCCGCGGACAACCGGAAGAACCCGAGCGTAGGTATTCGTCTGCTGAGAGCGAGCCTGGCGATGCGAGCCCGGTGGGCGAACACCGTCGCGCCCTCGACAACGTCGATGGCCTGGGCCTTCTGCCGTACGGCCTCGTTGATGGCCAACGCTACGTCGTCCGGCCCCTCCACGGTGGGCAGCGTCGAGAAGGTGAATACCAAGCAGCCGGGCCGCGGCGTGTTCGAGCGGCATCGGCTCACGCAGCGGTCCACGCAGGAGGGCCAGGCGCGAGAGCCCGGAAATACTCTGGGCCAACAACTGCCGCCGCTTCGGGTTCAGGCCTGGCATGGTCACGGTTAGCCCAGTGACGTTGCCGCCCGGACGCGCCAAACTCTCGGCCCAGCCCTCGGCGACGGGATCGCTGGATCCCACCACTACGATTGCCAGGGCTTCGCGCCCCCACAAGGAACCCGATTCGCCAGAGCCTCCCGGCCTGCTGCGCCTCGGCGGCGAGCCGCGCGGCGAGGAGGCCGCCACTCAGCGTGCTAAGAAATATCCGGCGATTCACGCCCGCCCCTTCGCCGGCCCGATCGCTCGGTTCTGCTTTCCTCGGCCGGCGACCCGAAGAAGACCCCCGTGGTCACTGTGCTACCTTCGTAGGAGTCATGGCTTCGCCGTGGGCGGTATCCTGCTCCTGCGGGTGGGTGGCGGTCGCCGAGACGCTCGACGAAGCCGGCGCGCTGATCGAGGTCCACGCCGGGCAGGCCACCACGAGGACGAAGCACGCCATCACGATCCAGGGCAACGCGGAGGACCGCTGGGGGCGCAGGCGGCGGGGACCGCCCTCCGAGAGCGCCCCGATCTGACCGCAGCTCACTGGTTGTCCCGCGGAGATTGGGACGGGAGCGGCTTCCACTGGAAGGTCATTTCGGGTACGCGGCGATCACTGGATCTCTCCCCGCTCGATCCGGGTCCGGAGCGCGTCGAGCTCGTCATCCCTGACGATGAGCAGGGCGAGCGCGGCCTCGCCTCGAGCCTCCCAGGTCATCTGAATCAGCGCGTCCCGCCAGAGATCGAGCCCTCGGAGCAGCGTCTCCTGCTCGCGCACGGTCATCGCCTCAGTCTCCTGACGGCCCGACTGGGCCTGTTCGAGGGGATCACTTGCCGATCACTGGCCCCGCCGGCCGCTCATATCCCTTGCGCTGATAGTCGGCAATGCACTCCTCCTGTGTCTGATAGCCCTGGCCGCCGATGAACCGACTGTATGCGTCGGCACATCGTGCGATCTCGTGTGTCTGAGGGTGTTGCATCATCACCGTCTCCGTCGTGGAGCAGCCGGCCAACACGACCGCCGCGGTCATACCGGCGACCAGCCAGCGATGCTGCCTGATACGGGTCACATGGGTCATCCATCACCTTTCTTGCCGCAGCCTCGGCCACTGACCTTCGATCTCTGTCGGTTGTTCGACGGGAAGACGACGCGCGCCACATCTCGACCCCGCTGTCACCAATGCTCGACGGCGAGGGCCGGGACCCGCTCGAAGAACCGCCGGAACACGGTGTCGACCGGAGAGGACACTCCCAGGAAGCCGATTCGAGGGACCTTGCCGGCCGGCTGGGCGGCGGCGAGGGGGGCGCCGAGGAGACCGCCCGCCACGTTCGAGATGAAGACCCGGCGGCCGATCACGCGCGGCAGGATACCACTTCAGCGCTTGAAGACCTCCTTCAGGAGATCGGTCGCGCGCGCCGACGGATTGGTGCGGATGTCCTTCTCCTGATCGCCGAGGACGTGGAAGAGGCCGCCGAGGCCCTTGTCCACCACGTAGCCGTCCAGGTCGAAGGCCTGCGAGCGGGCGAACGGGATCGCGTCGAATCGCGAGACCAGGTCCTTGTACTGGCGGGTCACCCCCACGTCGTTCATCGACTTCGACACCGCCGGCCGGAACGCGGTGGTGAGCTGCGGGGTCGTCTTCGAGCGGAAGAACTCGGTCGCGGCGGTGTCGCCCCCGTTCAGGATCTTGCGCGCGTCGTCGAAGCTCATCTTGCCGATCGCGTCGAGGAAGATCTGCTTGGCCTGCGGGGCCGCGCTCTCGGCGGCCCGGTTCATGCTCAGCACGAACTCGTCGACCTGCGGGCCGTAGCCCACCGTGCGCAGCCCCGTCTCGAGCGTCTTGAGCTTCTCGGGCATCAGGATCTTGATCGCCTGGTTGCCGAAGTAGCCGTCGGTCTTGCCGGTGAGGCTCACCGTCTTGCCGGTGGCGACCTGCAGCGCCTCCTTGAGCCCGTCGGCGATCTTGGTGTCGGAGAGCCCGCTGCCCTGCCCGGAGAGCCCCTTGAGCAGCTTGTCGAACTGCGCCGGCGCGGGGCTCGTCACCGCGAGCAGCGCGAGCGCCAGGGCCGCCGTTCCCCATCCGATCCTCACGAGTGAGTGCATTCGCTCTCCTGACCGGCTAGAGATACTGCCCGTAGCGGATCTTCTCCACCACCGCGCGGATCCGCCGATAGACGTCGACCTGGCGCAGCAGATCCTGGGTGGTGACGAGCCCCGCCTCCTGTCCCTGCCCCGCCGCGTGCACCTTCTCCTCCAGCGCGCGCCGCACGATGTCCCGGATCTCGCCGCCGCTCATGCCGCCCATCGGCGGGAGCAAGAGGCGGTAATCGAGGTCGCCCACCAGCGGCCGGCCCGCGTTGTGCTCGGCCCGCGCGCGCGTCAGCGCGATGACCTGCTCCTGGGCCGCCGCGTCCGGCAGCCGCACCTCGACCAGGTGGTCCAGGCGGCCGGGCGCCACCAGCGAGGGGTCGACCGCGTCGGTGCGGCTGGTGGCCGCGATCACCACCAGGCGCGCGGAGGCGTCGAGGGTGTCGAGCTTCTCGCACAGCGCGGCCACGATGCGGGCGCCCGCCTCGCGGGCCTGGGCCGGCGGCAGCAGGTGCTCGAGCGCGAGCGCGTCGGCCTGGTCGAGCAGCACCACGCCCTTGCCCTGCTCGCGGGCCAGGCCCAGCACCTCCTGCAGCAGCTCGCCGGTGTTGGGGCCGAACTTGGAGGTGAGGGTGCCGAGCCGCAGGTGGTAGAAGACCGCGCCGGCCTCGGTGGCGAGCGCGCGCGCGAGCAGGGTCTTGCCGGTGCCGGGCGGACCGTAGATCAGCATGCCCTTGGGCGGCGCGATGCCCCACTTGCCGTAGAGCTCGGGGTCGGTGAGCGCGGTCACGAAGCTCCGCACCAGGCCCTTGGCCTCGGCCAGGCCCGCGATGTCGGCGAACGACGTCTCGGCCTTGACCGCCACGTCCACGCGCCCGGTCAGCTCGGCGAGCTTCTCCCCGAGCTTGCCGAAGATCTCGCCGAGGCGACGCTGTATCGCCCACTGCTGGCCCTCGACGTCCGCGGGCGCGGACGCGGATCCGTCGCGCGGGGTCTCGGAGGCCACGCGCCTAGATCCGCTCGCCGGGGCCCGCGGGGCCCCCGGGCAGCCGGTCGGATTTCTCGAAGACGCGATCCTCCGCGAACAGCGGGGCCTTCGCCCGGATCGCGAGCGCGATCGCGTCGGACGGCCGCGAGTCGAGCTCCATCGGCGCGCCGTCCACCGTCAGGTGGAGGGTCGCGTAGTAGGTGTTGTTCCGCAGATCGGTGATGACCACCCGGCTCACCGAGACCTTGAGCCGCCCGAAGAGGGTCAGGAACAGGTCGTGGGTCAGCGGCCGCGGGGGGGTGACGCGCTCGAGCGGCAGCGCGATCGCGGTGGCCTCGGCCGGGCCGATGACCATCAGCACGCGACGCTTGTCGCGCTTGCCCTCGATCATGACCCCGTGCTGCCCCTGCGGGTCGCTGTAGACGCCGACCACCGAGACCTCCTGCGGCCCGCCCGCCGGTGGCGGCGCCGCGATCTCGGCCGGATTGCGCGCGCCCGACAGGATCACGCCCAGGCCGAGCACCAGGACGAAGCGGCTGAGTCGGCGGATCTGCCCCATGGTCGACCGGACCTCCCCGGAAGCGTGGTAGCACGCAGTATCGACCTCCCCCACCGGGCAAGTCAACCGCGCGCCGCTCCGGAGACCGCGGGCGACGGCACCGCGTAGCCCACCCGCAGCCGCGTGCTCATGAGCGAGCCCACCACGAGCAGCACGGTCAGCGCGCTCCACATGATCGCGTAGCCCAGGCCGTGCGCGACGTAGCCGAAGATCACCGCCCCGGTGGTGTTGCCGAGCAGGATGACCGAGCTGAAGATGCCCACCGCGCTGCCCCGGCGCCGCTCGAGCGTCACGTCCATGAGCAGCGCCGACATCGCGGGGTACAGCCAGCCGTGGGCCGCGCCGGCCAGGAAGCCGGCCAGGAACAGGAACGGCAGCACCGGCAGCCGCAGGGACGGCCAGAAGAGCAGCGCCACGATCGCGATGATGCAGGTCGCGGCGGCCTGCACGAACATGCACGGGATGATCACCGCGCGCCGCCCGCGCACGTCGATCAGGGTGCCGCCCATCACCCGCACCAGCATCGCGGCCACCGCGTACGCGGTGTAGAAGAGGCCGACGCTCGTGACCCCGAGGGTCTCCCCGAAGGTGGGGAGGAAGGTGAAGATGGTCCCCGTCCCCAGCCCGAAGAAGAACCCGAGCACCATGTGCATGTGCCGCAGCTCGAGCAGGCCCTCCCGGATGACGTGCAGGCCGGGGCGCGCGCCGAGCGCGGCGGGCCGGACGTCCCGCACGTTCCAGCACACCGCGAGCGCGCCGCCCGCGATGACGGTGGCCGCCGCGAAGAACCACGGGAATCCGAAACGGCGGATCATGAACTCGCCGAAGAGCGGGGCCAGCGAGGTGGAGACGAGGCCGGACAGCCCGAAGATGCCGAGGGCCCAGCCCCTCCGCTCGGCCGGCACCATCTCCACCACGTGGATGTAGTTGGCGACGAAGAACGCGGAGAAGGCCACCCCCTGCAGCACGCGCAGCGCGCCCAGGAGCGGCAGCGGGCTCGACACCACGAAGAGCGCGCAGGAGACCACCAGGAGCCCGACCCCGAGGCGCATGAAGAACCGCCGCCCGAGATAGTCGATGAGGGCGCCGATCACCGGCTGGCACACGATGCCGGCCGCGCTGTAGAAGCCCTGCACGAGCCCGATGTCCGCCTCGTCGCCGCCCAGCTGCTGGATGTAGAGCGGCAGGAGCAGGAACCCGTTGAGGGCGCCGAAGAAGAAGAAGTTGGTGAGCATGATCCGCGCGAACGGACCATGTCTCAGGAATTCGGCGGCGGGACCGGTCACCCGCGTTGCGGCCATATCCACGGCGACAGTAGAATGACCGGCGACATGAACGCTCGCGAGTATAGCACGCGGTCGCGCGCGGGCCGGACGCCCGAGACCGTCGCGCAGGTCATGGCCGCCGCCGCGCGCCTCGAGCCCGACGGGCGCGGGCGCCTCCTCGCGCCCGCGTCGCTGCAGAGCTGGCCCGGCATCGTCCACGGCGGCGGGCTCGTGGCCCTGCTGGACGCGGCCGCGCGCGCGCTCGGCGCGGGCGACGGGCCGCGCCGCCTCGAGGGCCGCCTCACCTCGTCGGTGCCGATCGAGACCGCGCTCGATCTCGAGGGCCACGCGGAGCGCGACGCCGCCACCGTGACCATCCTGGAGCGCGCGCAGCCCCTCACTTCAGTGACCGTCGACGCGGGCGCGGGCGGCCGACCCGGCGGGGCCCGCGCCGCGAGAGTGGACCGCGGCCGGGCGCGAGGGCTGGCCGATGCCGCTCTCCGATCAGTGCCTGGCGTGCGGGGCCCACAACCCGCTCGGCCTCCAGCTCGGCCTGCGCTTCGACGCGGACGGGGTGTGGGCGCGCTTCCTGCCGCGCGCGCCGTGGCGCGGGGCGGGCGATCGCCTCGACCCCGCGCTGGCGCCGGTGCTGCTCGACGAGATCGCGTGGTGGCTCGGCGCGCTCGTGACGAAGGAGGGCGGCCTCACCAACCGGATCAGCGTCACGCTGCTACGCCCCGACGCGGCCGCGCCGGGCCCGGTCACCGCGGTGGGCCGCTTCGCCGACGTGACGCCGGTCGACCGCCGCCGCATCTTCTGGCGCACCCGCGCCGGCGTGCTCGCGGCCGACGGCACCGTGCTCGCGGTCGCGAGCATCGTCTTTCGCCCCGGCGCCGAGTACTCCGCGCGGCAGATGCCCTTCTTCCGCGCGCGGACCGATCCGGAGGTCTTCGCGCGGATGTTCCCGGGCTACGCGGGCTGACCGGGCGCGGTCGCCCGCGCCTCCGCCGCCTTCGCCTGCAGCGCCTCCCACACCGCGAGCGGCACGGTCGGGTGGCCCGAGCGCGCCCGCGCGCACCGACGGGCCGTGGAAGTCGGAGCCGCCGGTCGCGACCAGGCCGTACTGGCGGCAGAGGTCCACGTAGGCGCCCCGCTGGGCCGGGGAGTGCTCGGAGTAGTAGCACTCGATGCCCATCAGGCCCGCCTCCACCAGCGCGGGGATGAGCGCGTCCCGGTCCGCGAGGCCGGGATGCGCGAAGACCGGCACCCCGCCGGCGCGCCGGAGCAGCCGCACCGCGTCCTCCGGCGAGAGCTTCTTGCGCGGCACGTGGGCCGGCCGGCCCGCCGCGAGATACTTGTCGAAGGCCTCCCGCACCGTCTTCACGTAGCCCCGCTCGAGCATCACCCGGGCGATGTGCGGGCGGCCCGCCGAGCCCTCCTGCACCAGGGCGAACACGCGCTCCACGTCGATCGGCAGGCCGAGGGCCGCGAGCCGCTCGGCGGTGCGCACCACGCGGGCGCGCCGCTCCTCGCGCTGGGCGCGGCAGAAGTCCTGGAACCACGCGGCCTCGTAGTCCATGCAGTAGCCGAGGACGTGGATCTCCGCGCCCTCCACGTCGCAGTTGATCTCGATGCCCGGCACGATCGTGAGCGGCGGATGCTCCCGCGCGGTCTCCATCGCCTCCGCGAGGCCGTCGGTGGAGTCGTGGTCGGTCACCGCGAGCACGCGCACCCCGCGCCGGGCGGCCTCCGCCACCAGCTCGCGCGGGCGCAGGGTGCCGTCGGAGCTGGTGGTGTGGGTGTGGAGGTCGACGCCGCCCGCCATCGCGTGGGAGCGACCTTACCGGCGGCCGTCCATCGCCGCGATGTACCCGAGCAGCGTGCGCACCGTGACCCCGGTGGCGCCCTTGGGCCCGAGCGGCAGCTCGCGCTCGGTGAAGGCGGTGCCCGCGATGTCGAGGTGCGCCCACGGGACCCCGGAGGTGAACTCGCGCATGAAGAGCGCGGCCACGATGGCCCCCGCCCCGCGCTGGCTCGAGATGTTGTTGAGGTCCGCGATGTCGCTCTTGAGGCCCTCCCGGTACTCGTCGTGCAGCGGCAGGCGCCACATGCGCTCCCCCGCCCCGTCCGCGGCGGCGAGCACCCGGGTGCAGAGGCCGTCGTCGCTCGCCATCACCCCGGAGACGCCCTGCCCGAGCGCGATCACCACCGCGCCGGTCAGCGTCGCCATGTCGATCATCTCGTCCGGCTTGATGTGCTTGACCGCGTAGGCGAGCGCGTCGGCCAGGGTCAGGCGCCCCTCCGCGTCGGTGTTGCCGATCTCGACGGTGAGCCCGTTCATGGCCCGCACGATGTCGCCCGGCCGCTGGGCGGTGCCCGAGGGCATGTTCTCGGTGGCCGCGATCAGCCCGTGCACCTCGACCGGCGGCTTGAGCCGGCCGAGGGCCTGGAAGAGGCCCAGCACCGCGGCGGCCCCCGCCATGTCGTCCTTCATGCGCAGCATGCCGTCCGCGCTCTTCAGGTCGAGCCCGCCCGAGTCGAACGTGATGCCCTTGCCGATGATGGCGACCCGGCGCCGCGGCGCGGCCCGCCGGGGTGTAGGTCAGGTGGATGAACTTGGGCGGCTCCTCGCTGCCCTGGGCGACGCCGACGTAGGCGCCCATGCCCATGCGGGCGCACTCCGCGCGGTCCATGACCTTGAGCTTGAGCCCGCCCTCGCGCGCGATCTCGCCCGCGCGGCGGGCGAGAAAGGTGGGCGTCACCACGTTGGCCGGCTCGTTCACCAGGTCGCGGGTGAGGCACGTGGCCTCGGCCCAGATCTGCCCGAGCCGCACCCCGTCGCGCGCCACCCGCCGCGCTGCGCCGGTCCGGCTCGAGCACGGTGAGGGCGCGCACCGCCTTGCCGTTCTTCTCCTTCAGGTACTTCTCGAAGCGATACGTGCCGAGCAGCCCGCCCTCCACGATGGCCTGGGCGCGCTCCCGCGGCGACAGGCCGTCGGGCGGCACGAAGACCGCGACGGTGGCCGCGCCCAGATCGCGCGCCCGTCGCACCGCGGCGGAGACGGCGCGCCGCATGGGCTCCGCGTCCGCGCGCGTCCGGTCGCTCCGCCGGTGCGGGCCCAGGCCCACCACCAGCACCCGCTCCGCGGGGATCTTGCCGCCGGTGTGCACGTAGGAGAGCTGCCCCGGCTTGCCCTCGAACTTCTCGCTCGCCAGCACCTTCGAGAGCAGGCCGCCCAGGGCGCGGTCCACCGCCGCGAACTCGGCGGGCGGACGGCCGTCGGCGGCGTACCGCCCCAGCACCAGCACGTCCGCCTTCGCCTCCGACGGCTTCCGGGTCTCCAGCGCCAGATCCATTCCGCTCATCCTCCCTTGATGTGAGCCGCGCGGTGCACCATGTCGGCCAGCCCGTCGGTCGTATCGTACGCCTCGAGCTCCCGGATCGGCACCCATCGCACCTCGGCCGCGTCGCTGCCGGCCCGCGGCACGCCGGACTCGACGGTGGCCACGTAGTCGATGATCACGTAGTGGTAGTGGACGCGCGGGGCCGCCGCGCCGTCCGGCGGCGCGTGCCGCACCCGGTCGATGACCCCGCACAGCCCGAGGAGCCGCACCTCGACCCCGCACTCCTCCTGCACCTCGCGGCGCAGCGCGTCCTCGATGCGCTCGCCCAGGTGGACCAGCCCGCCCGGGATGCTCCACTTGCCCTGCGACGGGGGCTGCCCGCGCTTGACCAGCAGCACCCGGTCGCGGTCGAGGATCACCGCGCCCACCCCGACGCGCGGGGCGTCGGGGTACTCGCGGGCGAACGTCACCGGGCGCTTCCGCGGGCCGCGCCCGGGCTCATGCCCGGGCTCATGATCGTCCGGGCGCTGATGGACCGGCCGGACCGCGTCCACCGCTCGGTGCCGTACTTCTCGCGGACGAGCGCCTCCGCCCGCTCCATCTCGGACACGGAGAGCCCGCCGGGCGAGAGCTCGAGCGCGTGGACCTCGCGGAAGCCCTCGCCCAGCGCGGTCATGGTCTCGTCGAAGCCGGGCCGCCGCCCGAGCACCGCCTCGAGCGTGGTCATGCCGGCGAGCGGGTCGCGCTCGGCCGGCCCCCCGGCTCCCGGAAAGACGCGGCGCAGCCGGTCGGGCGCGGCCCCCAGCATCACCGAGCCGTGCTGGAGGAAGCCCGTCCCCTGCCTCCGCTGCGCGCTGCCCACCACCTTGCGCCCGCCCACCTCGAGCTCGTAGGAGCCGGTGCGCGCGAAGCAGAAGGTCGGCATCGCGGCGGGATCGGAGGGCTGCACCGGCACCATCTCGACCGGCGCGGCGAGGCGGCGCAGGCCCGCCGCGAGGGCGGCGCCGATCCACCGGTACGTCTCGAGCAGATCGTCCGCGCCCTCGAAGTCCCCCGCGCGCGCGGCCACGCTGTAGGTCAGCTCGAGGTCCGGCCCCTCGTGCAGGATCGCGCTGCCGCCGGTCGGCCGGCGCACCAGGCCGATGCCGAGCGCGGCGGCGGCCGCGACGTCGATGCGGTGGTCGAGCGGCTGCCCGTAGCCGAGCGAGATGGTCGCGGGCGCCCAGGCGAAGAAGCGGAGGGTGGGCGGCGCGGTGTCCGCGAGCCGGCCCTCGAGCAGGGTCTCGTCGAGCGCCATGTTGAGCGCCCCGTCGAGCGGCTCGGTGACCAGCAGGCGAAAGGGCGTCGTCACGCCCCCTCACCCTGCCCTCTCCCCGGAGGGGAGAGGGTTACTGCGGCTGGCGCCACCTCAGGACGGGCTGGCGGGCGGCCAGCGTCTGGTCGAGCCGGCGCACCGGCGTGGTCAGCGGCGCCTGGTGGATCACCGCGGCGTCGGTCTCGGCTTCCCGGGCGATCTGGATCATCGCGTCGCAGAACTGGTCGAGCGTCTCCTTGGACTCGGTCTCGGTCGGCTCGATCATCAGCGCTTCCTCGACGATCAGCGGGAAGTACGTCGACGGGGCGTAGAAGCCCAGGTCGAGCAGCCGCTTGGCGATGTCCATCGCGGTCACCCCGAGCTTCTTCTGGCGCCGCGCCGAGAGCACGCACTCGTGCATGCACGGCCCCGGGGCGGAGCGGTCGTAGTCGCCCTCGAGCCGCTTCAGGATGTAGTTGGCGTTGAGCACCGCGTTCTCGGAGACCGAGCGGAGCCCGTCGGGACCCATGGTGCGGATGTAGGTGTAGGCCCGCACCAGCATGCCGAAGTTGCCCCAGAAGGCCTGGAGCTTGCCGATCGACTGCGGGCGATTCCAGTCGAGCCCGTAGGCCCCCGCGCTCGGATCGGGGCGCTTCACCACCACCGGCGTCGGCAGGAACGGGGCCAGGTGCGCCTTGATGCCGACCGGGCCCGAGCCCGGTCCCCCGCCCCCGTGCGGGGTGGTGAAGGTCTTGTGCAGGTTGAAGTGGCACACGTCGAAGCCCAGGTCGCCGGGCCGGGTGATGCCGAGGATGGCGTTGAAGTTGGCGCCGTCCATGTAGACCTGCACGCCCTTGGCGTGGCACATCTCGGTGATCTGGTGGATGCGCGACTCGAAGAGCCCCAGCGTGTTGGGCTGGGTGATCATGAACGCGGCCACGTCCTCGTCGAGGTGCCGCTCCAGATCGACCAGGTCCACGTCGCCGTTCGCCTCCGACTTGAGCTCGACCACCGAGAAGCCGGCGAGCGCGGTGGAGGCCGGGTTGGTCCCGTGGGCCGAGTCGGGGATCAGCACCTTGTGGCGGCGCTCGCCGCGGGCCAGGTGGTAGGCGCGGATCATCAGCACCCCGGCCAGCTCGCCCTGCGCGCCCGCCGCGGGCTGGAGCGACACCTCGTCCATCCCGGAGATCTCGGCGAGGTCCCGCGCGAGCTCGTGCATGAGCTGGAGCGCGCCCTGGCTCGCCGCCTCCGGCGCCAACGGGTGCAGGCGCGCGAAGCCCTGCAGCCGCGCCATGTCCTCGTTGATCTTGGGGTTGTACTTCATGGTGCACGAGCCGAGCGGGTAGAAGTGGGTGTCGACGCCGTAGTTCATCTGGGAGAGGCGCGAGTAGTGGCGGATCACGTCCACTTCCGAGACCTCGGGCAGCTCGGCCGCGCTCGCGCGCAGGTGCTCCTTCGGCAGCAGCGCGGCGGGATCGCTGTCCGGCACGTCGCTCTCGGGCAGCGAGTAGGCGAAGCGGCCGGGCGAGGAGAGCTCGAAGACCAGCTTGTCGTAGGCGGGCTTGGCGGCGTGCATGAGGGCCTCAGGCCAGCGCGGCGCGGAGCGCGGCCGCGTAGGCGTCGATCTCGTCCTTGGTGCGCTTCTCGGTCACCGCCACCAGCAGGCAGTCCTTGTAGGCGCGGTCGAAGCCCTTGAGCGGCACGCCACGCCAGGAGGCGGTCCTTCGCGAGCCGCTTGATCACCCGCTCGGGCGACTTCGGCAGCTGGAGCGCGAACTCCTTGAAGAAGGGCGCGCCGAAGCGGAGGCGCACGCCCGGGACCTTGGCCAGCTCGCGGGCCGCGTAGTGGGCCTTCGCGGTCGAGAGCTCGCCGACCTTGCGCAGCCCGCGCTTGCCCAGGATCGCGACGTAGATGGTGGCCATCAGGGCGCAGAGCGCCACGTTGGTGCAGATGTTGGACGTGGCCTTCTCGCGCCGGATGTGCTGCTCGCGCGTCTGCAGCGTGAGCACGAAGCCGCGCTGCCCGTCGACGTCCACGGTGGCGCCCACCAGGCGGCCGGGCATCCGGCGCACCAGCTCCTGCTTGACCGCGAACACCCCCAGGTTGGGGCCGCCGAAGCTCATCGGCACGCCGAGCCCCTGCCCCTCGCCCACCACGATATCGGCGCCGCAGGCCCCGGGGGGAGTGAGCAGGCCGAGATTGATCGGATCGGCCACCACCACCAGCAGCGCGCCCGCCTCGTGGGCGCAGTCCGCCGCGGCGCGGACGTCCTCGAGGCAGCCGAAGAAGTTGGGGTACTGGATCACCACCGCGGCGGTGTGCTTGGACACCGCCTTCCGCAGCGCGTCCAGATCGGTCACCCCGTCGCCGAGCGGGGCCGACTTGAGCTTGAGCCCGGGCCCCTCGGCGTAGGTCTCCACCACCTGCCGGTAGAGCGGGTTGACCCCGCGCGAGATCACGAGGGTGTCGCGCCCGGTCACCGAGTGGGCCATCAGGGCGGCCTCGGCCAGCGAGGAGGCCCCGTCGTAGATGGAGGCGTTGGCCACGTCCATCCCGGTCAGCTCCGCCATCATGGTCTGGTACTCGAAGATCGAGCGCAGCGTGCCCTGGCTCGCCTCCGGCTGGTACGGGGTGTAGGCGGTGAAGAACTCGCCGCGGGAGATCAGGTGGTTGATCGGGCTCGGGATCGCGTGGTCGTAGGAGCCGGCGCCGAGGAAGCACGCGTAGTCGTCGGCGCCCGCGTTCCGCGCGGCGAGCCGCTGCAGGTGCCGCACCAGGTCGGTCTCGGCCATCGCGCCCGGCAGGTTGAGCGGGCGCGAGAGGCGCGCCTTGGCCGGGATGCGGACCAGCAGGTCCTCGATCGAGGAGGCCCCGATGAGGGCGAGCATCTCCTTCTGCTGGGCGGGCGTGTTCGAGATGTAGCGCATGCCGTCCCCTTCTCCGCTAGTGGCCGGCGCCCGCGGTGAGCTTCTCGTAGTCGGCCGCGCTCATGAGACCGTCCGCTTCCTTGGGGTTGCTCATCCGGATCACCAGCATCCAGCCCTGCCCGTAGGGATCCGTGTTCACCACCTCCGGCTTCTTGGGCAGCTCGGCGTTGACCTCGACGACCTCCCCGGTGACCGGGGCGAACAGGTCCGAGACCGCCTTCACCGACTCCACCACCCCGAAGGTCTTCATGGCGGTGACCTTCGCGCCCACCTTCGGCAGCTCCACGAAGACCACGTCGCCGAGCTGCTCCTGGGCGAAGGCGGTGATGCCGACGCGGGCCCGGTCGCCCTCCACCTTGGCCCACTCGTGCTCGCGCGTGTACCTGAGCTCCGCCGGAACGTTCGCCATCGACTCTTCTCCCTAGGCCTTCTTGGTATGCGAGGGATGGAACGGGGTCTTCACCACCCGGGCCGGGTGCAGGGCGCCCCGGATCTCCACCGCCAGCTCGGTGCCCACCGCGGTCTGCGGCGACGCCACGTAGCCCATGCCGATCGAGCGCTCGACCGACGGGCCGAACGAGCCGGAGGTGACCACGCCGACCGGCGCGCCGCCCGCGAGCAGGCGGTAGCCGTGCCGCGGCACCGCGCGCTCGGCCATCTCGAAGCCCACCAGCTTGCGCCCGACCCCGCGCGCGCGCAGCGCCTCGACCGCGCCGCGCCCGATGAACTCGCCCTTGGCCGGCTTCACCACCCAGCCGAGGCCGGCCTCGAGCGGGTTGGTGGTCTGGTCGATGTCGTTGCCGTAGAGCGCGTACTTCATCTCGAGCCGCAGCGTGTCGCGCGCTCCCGAGCCCGATCGGCTTGATGCCGTCGCCGCGCCCCGCCTCGAGCAGCGCGGACCAGAGCCGCTCGGCCTGGCCGGCCGGCACGTACAGCTCGAAGCCGTCCTCCCCGGTGTAGCCGGTGCGGGAGATGAGGCCGTCGACCCCGGCCACCTTGCCGCGCGCGAAGTGATAGTAGTCGATGCCGGTCACGTCGCGGTCGGCGAGCCGGGCCACCAGCGCTTCCGCCTTCGGGCCCTGCACCGCGAGGAGCGCGGTCTCGTCGCTCACGTTCGTCCACTGGGCGCGCCCCTCGCTGTGCGAGGTGACCCACGCCCAGTCCTTCTCGATGTTGGAGGCGTTCACCACCAGCATGAAGTGATCGGGAGCGAGGCGGTAGACGGTCAGGTCGTCCACGATGCCGCCCTCCGGGTAGCAGAGAGCCGCGTACTGGACCTGGCCGATCGCGAGGGTGGAGGCGTCGTTGGTGCAGAGCCGCTGGACCGCGGCGAGGGCGTCGGCGCCGCGCACCTCGAACTCGCCCATGTGGCTGATGTCGAAGAGCCCGACCGCGCCGCGGACCGTCCGGTGCTCGTCGATGATCCCGGTGTACTGCACCGGCATGTCCCAGCCGCCGAAGGGGACCATCTTGGCGCCCGCCTTGACGTGCACGTCGCGGAGCGGGGTGTGCTTGAGCGGAGTCGAGGCGGTCGCGTCAGTCATCAGATCGGCGCCGTCATCTTACTGGATGGGGCCGGACGGGGCAACGATCGCGTACCCGCGGCTCTCCATGCAGGCGATCCACGCGCGCTCGAAGCGCGAGCGGCCGCCGATGCCGAGGACGCCGCCCGCGATGACCCCGGCGCCCGAGCCCGCGATGAGCCCTTCGCTGGCCGACGACACCCCGGTGGCGGGGGAGAACCCGGTGGCGAGGCCGCCGAGCGCGGCGCCGCCCGCGCCCAGGGTGAACACGTGGCGCAGCACGTTGAGGGCCTCGGAGTCGTCGCCGTTGTAGTCCAGGCGATAGCCCATCTCGGCCCGGCAGTCGATCGTGTCGAGACGCTGCTGGGTCGCGGTCTGGTCGCGCAGCGCGGCGGTCGGCGGCAGCTTCGTGGCGCCGCAGCCGGAGGCCGCCAGCGCCGCCAGCAGGGCGACCGCGAGCCGCCGGGTCGCCGCGGGGCCGGCCATCAGTGGGCGGGCAGCCAGTCGCGCAGCGGCTTGACCTGGCAGCCCGCCTTCTCCAGCGCCTCGCGCACCGCGCGCACGATGCGCTCGGCGCCCGGGGTGTCGCCGTGGCAGCAGATGGTCTGGACCGAGATGTCGATGTCGACCCCGTCGATGGTGCGCGCCTTGCCCTCGGTGGCCATCAGGACCGCCTGGGCCGCGGCCCGGGCCGGGTCGGTGATGAGCGAGCCCGCGATCTTGCGCGAGACGAGAGTGCCGTCCACGTTGTAGGCGCGGTCCGCGAAGCCCTCCGAGGCCACCCGCGCGCCCATCTTGCGGCAGGTCGCGTCGTAGCGTCCGGAGGCGAGCGTCATCAGGATGAGGCCCGAGTCCATCGCGGACTGGCCCGCCGCGGTGGCGAGGGCCTCGTCGGTCTCCATCATGCCGTAGAGGATGCCGTGGGGCTTCATGTGCTGCAGCTCGGCCCCCGCGGCGCGGGCCAGCTCGCGCAGCGCGCCGGTCTGGTAGGCGAAGTAGTCCTGCAGCTCGCGCGGGCTCACGTCCATCTTGCGACGACCGAAGCCCATGAGGTCCGGGAGCGACGGGTGCGCGCCGAGGGCGACCCCGTGCGCGAGCGCCAGCTCCACCGTCTTGCGCATCACGTGCGGGTCGCCGCCGTGGAAGCCGCACGCCACGTTGGCCGAGCTGATGAGCGGCATGATCGCTTCGTCGGCGCCGAGCGTCCAGCGCCCGTACGACTCGCCCATGTCGCAGTTGAGATCGATGACCTTCGGCATGTCACCCTCACCCCACTCCACCCCTCGCCCTGCCCTCTCCCCTAGGGGAGGTCAGGGCCGACCCTAGTCGAGCACGCGGCCGAGCGTTTCCACGAAGCGGTCGACGTCGGCGTCGGTCATGGCCAGCGAGCAGGCCCCGAGGCCGCGCTGCGAGAGGAGCACCCCCTCGTTGACCAGGCCGAGGAAGGTGCGCGCGGACGCCTGCGGGTCGTCGGGCCGGGCCGAGCGGTAGTCGCTCAGCTTCTTCTTGGTGTGGTGCAGCCAGAAGAGCGAGCCCACTCCGGTGATCTGGCCCGCGTAGCCCTTCTTGCGCAGGAGCCGCCGCACCCCGTCGCGCAGCCGCTCGCCGAGCGCCTCGAGACGCGCATACGCCTCGGGGGTGAGCTGGTCCATGGTCGCGACGCCGCCCGCCATGGTGAGCGGGTTGGCGTTGAAGGTGCCGCCGTGGTTGATGCGGCCCTTGCCGTCGCGCGGGTCGTAGTAGTTCATCACCTCCGCGCGCCCCCCGAAGGCGCCCACCGCGAGGCCGCCCCCGATGATCTTGCCGAGGGTGGTGAGATCGGGCCGGATGCTGAACCGCTCCTGGGCGCCGCCGCGCCCCACCCGGAACGAGATCACCTCGTCGAAGATGAGCAGGATGCCGAGCCGCGTGGTGACCTCGCGGAGCTTCTCGAGGAAGCCCTCGCGCACCGGGATCATCCCCGCGTTGGCGAGCAGCGGGTCGATCAGCAGCGCCGCGATGTCGCTCCCCTGCTTCTCGAGGATCTTCGCGCAGGCGTCCGCGTCGTTCCACGGCAGCACCACCACGTGCTTCAGCACCATCGGGGGCACGCCCGCGGACCACGCCACCGACTTCGGCCGCTTGCGCGAGCCGGCGGAGGCCGGGTCGGGCGCGACGCTCACCAGCACCCAGTCGTGGGTGCCGTGGTAGGCGCCCTCGAACTTGGCGATCTTGGCGCGGCCGGTGAAGGCCCGCGCGACCCGCACCGCGTGCATGGTGGCCTCGGTGCCGGAGTTGGCGAAGCGCACCACCTCCATGCCCGGGATCCGGGTGGTGAGGCTCTCGGCGAGGCGGATCTCGTGCTCGCTCGGGCCCGGGAAGGACATGCCGTGGACCGCGGTGTCCTGGATGGCCTTGACCACCGCCGGGTTGGCGTGGCCCAGGATCAGGCTCGTGTAGTTGCCGTTGAAGTCGACGCGCTCGACCCCGTCGGCGTCCCAGATCCGCGCGCCCTCGCCCCGGGTGATGTAGAACGGGTACGGATCGAAGAAGGTGGTGGTGCGGCTGTTGCCGCCCGGCATGACGCGCAGCGCCTCCTCGAAGAGCTGGCGCGAGCGGGGGGTCTTGGCCTTGTAGTCGGTGATGGCGCGCTCGAGAGTCATGGGCTCCTCCTCCTATTCGATGGCCGCGTCCAGCGCCCGGCGGCTGTCCCGAAGCATCGCATGAGCCTCGGCCACTGTCACGCGGCGGAAGGTGAGCCGCCCGCCCGGCTTGAGCTGGGCGATGCGGCCCAGGTCGAACGAGCAGACGGTGGCGATCTTGGTGTAGCCGCCCGCCGACTGGCGGTCGGCGAGCAGCACGATGGGCTGGCCCTCGCCGATGACCTGGATCCCGCCCATCGGCACGCCGTCGGAGACGATGTCGTGGCCGCGGGTGTGCTCGATGAACGGCCCCTTGAGCCGCGCGCCCATGCGGTCGCTCTGCGGCAGGAGCTCGTAGGGCCCGCTCAGGAAGGCCGCGATGCCCGCCTCGGTGAACCGGTCGTCCTGCGGTCCGAGGATCACCGAGACGGTGGCCTCGGCGCCGTAGACCGGCACCCGCCCGGGTATCAGGCCGCGAGGGCGCGCCGCCGCGGCGGGGCCCAGGGGCAGCCGGTCGCCGCGGCGCAGCGCGCGGCCCCCGAGGCCGCCCAGGCGGCCGCGCACGTAGGTCGCGCGCGAGCCGAGCACCACCGGGGTCTCGAGACCGCCCGCCACCGCCAGGTAGGCGCGCACCCCGCTCCGGGCCGGCCCGAGCCGCAGCACGTCGCCCGCCTTCACCGCCACCGCCTGCCAGGCCGGCACCGGCGCGCCGTTCACGGTCGGCGACATGTCGGCCCCGGTCACCGCGACCAGGCGGTCGTCGGTCAGCTCGACGCGGGCGCCGATCAAGGTGCACTCGAGCGCGGCGGCGCCGTCCGGGTTGCCGACGAGCCGGTTGGCGAGCACGAACGCGTCGCGATCCATCGGGCCCGAGGTCGGGATGCCGACCCGCAGGTGCCCGAAGCGGCCGAGGTCCTGGATGGTGGTGAGCGGGCCCGGCTCCTGGACGAGCAGGTCGCTCATGAGGCCGCGCCGGTGATCCGGGGCGCGTAGCGGCCCGTCTCGACCCGGGCCGCGATCGCGTCGTACTCGGCGCGGTCGATCGCGTGGAAGCGCACGTGGTCGCCCGCGCGCAGCAGGATCGGATCGGGCGCGTCCGGGTCGTAGAGGCGCACCGGGGTGCGGCCCAGGACCCAGAAGCCGCCCGGGCTCTCGACGGAGTAGATGCAGCACTGGATGCCGCCGATGCTGACGCTGCCGGGCGGCGTCTTGGTCCGCGGGTTCTGCAGGCGCGGGATGGTCAGCCGGTCGGGCATCCCGGTCATGTAGGGCAGGCCGGGGGTGAATCCCACGAAGTAGACGTAGTAGTCGGCCGCCGCGTGCAGCCGGACCACCTCGGCGGGGGCGAGGCCGAGCTTCTCGGCCGCCGCCTCGAGCTCGAAGCCCAGCTCGCCCTCGTAGCAGCACGGCAGCTCCACGGTGCGCGCGGGCGGCAGCACCTCCGGCCGGGCGCGCTCGCAGAGCTCGCGGAGCGTGGCCCCGAGCGTCTCGTAGTCGACCACCAGCGGGTCGTAGTAGACGAGGAGCGCGCGATAGCTGGGGACGGTCTCGCCCACCCCGGGCAGGCGCCGCTGCTGGAGCAGGTACTCCAGCGCGAGGACGCGGGCGTTCAGCTCCCGGTTGACCTCATCGCCCAGCTCGACGGAGACCGCGCGGTCCCCGCACGGCAGGAGGCGCGGCGCGGGCCAGATCGTCACCGCGAGCGAAGCGTCAAATCGCGGCCAGCGCGTGGTTCGGCAGGTCGGTGATGAACATGTGGCCGGGGCTGTGGGTGATCATGAACGCGGGCTTCGAGGCCAGCGCCACCGCCTGCGGGGTGACCCCGCACGCCCAGAACACCGGCACCTCGCCCGCGCGCACGCCCACCGAGTCGCCCCAGTCCGGCTTGTTCACGTCGGCGATGCCGAGCGCGGCCGGATCGCCCACGTGCACCGGCGCCCCGTGGGCGCCGGGGAAGCGCGCCGACGCGGTCACCGCCTTGGAGAGGAGCCCGGTGGGAATCGGACGCATCGAGACCACCATCGGGCCGTGGAACTGGCCGGCGGGCCGGCACTGCACCGAGGTCTTCCACATCGCCACGTTCTTGCCCTGCTCGATGTGGCGCATCGGGATGCCCGCGTCGAGCAGCGCCCACTCGAAGGTGAACGAGCAGCCGAGCAGGAAGGCCACCAGGTCGTCGCGCCAGAAGGGCCGGACGTCGGTCACCTCGTCCGCGAGCACGCCGTCCTTGTAGATGCGGTAGCGCGGCAGGTCGGTCCGGAGGTCGGCGCCCGGCGCCACCCCGACCGGCTCCGGCGAGCCCACGTCGGTGACCTCGATGAGCGGGCACGGCCGCGGGTTGCGCTGGCAGAAGAGCAGGAAGTCGTAGGCCTGCTCCTTCGGCAGCACCGCGAGGTTGGCCTGGACATAGCCGGGCGCGAGCCCGGCGGTCACCGCGTTCAGGCGTCCGGCGCGGATGTCGGCGCGGATCTCCTTCGGAAGGCGGGCGTCGATGGGCATGATCGGCCTCCGGTCGGTCTACTTGAGGTGGCCGAGCCTCGGCCAGAGATCGGGGTTGCCGAGGACGTGGGGCTTCTCGCCGCGCAGCACGCGGAGCATCTCCGCGGTCACCTGGAGCGCGGTGTTCCGCGTGCTCTCCCGGGTCACCCCCGCGATGTGCGGGGAGACGATCACGTTCTCGAGCTGGAAGAAGCGGTTGTCGGAGGACGCGGGCTCCTCCTCGAAGACGTCGATGCCCGCGGCGCGGATCTTCCCGCTCTCGAGCCCGGCCACGAGCGCGTTCTCGTCCTGGGTCTTGCCCCGGGACGTGTTGATGAAGATCACCCCGTCCTTCATCTGGGCGACCGCGGCCGCGTCGATCATGTGGTGCGTCTCTTTGGTGTGCGGGGTGTGGCACGTCACCACGTCGGCCTGGCGGAGCACGGAGGCCATGTCGGGCATGGGCTCGACGCCGCGGTTGCGCAGCTCGTCGGGGGGCACGTACTTGTCGTAGCCGATCACCCGCATGCCGAGCGCCCCCGCGGTCTTGGCCACCCGGCGGCCGATGTTGCCGACCCCGATGATGCCGAGGGTCTTGCCGTTCATCTCGAAGAGGCCCTGCCAGCGGCCCTTGCCCCAGTCGGCCTTGCGGGTGCGCTGGTCCACCACCACCGCCTGCTTGGCGCACGCCAGCATCAGCATGATCGCGTGCTCGGCCACCGAGTTCGAGTTGGAGCCGGGCGCGTGCACCACCGCCACGCCCAGGTCGGTGGCGGCGGGCAGGTCCACGATGTCGAGGCCGACGCCGTGCCGTCCCACCACCTTGAGCTTCGGGCAGGCCGCCATCAGGCTGCGGGTGCAATCCGGCTTGGAGCGGAACAGGATCCCCTCCGCGTCCTTGGCCGCCGCGATCATCCCCGCCTCGCTCGTGGCGTCGGTCACGACCACGGTGGCCTCCGCCTCCAGCTGCTTCATCCCGTCCGGGTGAATCGGCCCGCCGAGCACGATGAGTGGTTTCACGGCCCGCATTATAGCGGAGTAAGCCTTACCGAGTCATCCCGCCGGCCCGCGCCGCGTCGACCCGCGCCCGCCGCGGGAATGCGGGCGACGGGCGACCTCTTGCGCGGCCGATCCGGCTGGCACGCGGCGTGCGCCGGCAGGACCGCGTGACGCCGCTCGAGACGCTCCGCGGGAAGGCCGCCGGATGCACCGCGTGCCCGCTCTACCGGCACGCGACGCAGACCGTCTTCGGCGAGGGCGATGCGCGCGCGCGCATCGTCCTGGTGGGCGAGCAGCCCGGTCACGAGGAGGACCTGGCCGGCCGGCCGTTCGTGGGGCCGGCGGGCCGGCTGCTGGACCGGGCGCTCGCCGGGGCCGGGCTCGACCGCTCCCGGCTCTACGTCACCAACGCGGTCAAGCACTTCAAGTGGAAGAAGGACCGGAGCGGCGGGAAGCGACGCATCCACGAGCGCCCGAGCCAGAGCGAGGTCGAGGCCTGTCGCCCGTGGCTCGAGCAGGAGCTGTGGCTGATCCGGCCGGAGGTCATCGTCTGCCTGGGCGTGACCGCGGCCCGGTCGGTCCTCCAGCGCCGGGTCACCATCAGCGCGAGCCGGGGCGAGCCCCTCACCTCGCCGGAGGGCTACCGGACCTTCGTGACCATCCATCCCTCCGCGATCCTTCGCATCCCGGAGCAGGAGAACCGCGAAGGCCGAGGAGCATCGCTTCGTCGACGACCTCCGGCGCGCGGCCCGCATCGCCCACCATCGCCGCTCGGGCGCGAGAGGAAGAAACGACCCGGTAGATCTTCCTGAGTGCGCACCGTCGCGTCCGGACCCGGATCGGACCCGGTCCGGAGGACCCGCACAAATCGCGGGCCGCGGAAGCGGGACGACGCGTCACGTCGATGGCACGTCGCTTGAACTTCCCGCGCGCGCCAAGACCGCCGAGCCCCGGCGGCCTGCGAGGCCAGGAGGAGACCATGACGCAGCCGACGTTGCTGGCCACCCACCCGGACGACGGGCTCGAGACCGAGAGCACGATCCGCATGCCCGGGCAGCAGAACTGCTGGGCCATCGTCCTCGCGGGCGGCGAAGGCCTGCGCCTGCGTCCGCTGGTGCGCCAGGTGCTGGGCGACGACCGTCCCAAGCAATACGTCCGCCTGCTGGGCACCCGGACCCTGCTGCGCCAGACCCTGGATCGCATCGGGCTGGCGATCCCGGAGAGCCGCACCCTGGTCGTGACCGTCCGGCATCACGCCGGCTACGTCGCCGAGGAGTTCGCCGCCGCCCCCCGCCCGACCATCCTGGTCCAGCCGGTCGACCGCGGCACCGCCGCCGGAGTGCTCTACCCGGCCCACTGGATCGCGTGGCGGAACCCGGAGGCGATCGTCGCCATCTTCCCCTCCGACCACTTCCTCCTGGGTGAGGCGAGCTTCATGGCCCACGTGGCCGAGGTGGCGGCGTGGGTCGAGAAGAACCCCGAGCGGCTCGTGCTGCTGGGCGCGCAGCCGACGTCGCCGGAGGTCGAGTACGGCTGGATCGAGCCCGGCGAGGGCCTGGGCGAGCTGTCGAGCGGGCCCGTCCGCGCGGTCCGGCAGTTCTGGGAGAAGCCCGCGGTCGCGCGGGCGCGCGCGTGCATGACCGCCGGGCACCTCTGGAACACCTCGATCATCGTCGGCAAGGTCGCGACGCTGGTCCAGACGGGCTGCCAGGCGCTGCCCGAGCTGAGCGACCGCCTGGCCCGGATCGAGCCCTTCGTGGGAACGCCGGAGGAGCCCGACGCGGTTCGCCAGGCCTTCGAGCTGATGCCCAAGGTGAACTTCTCGCGCGCGGTCCTCGAGGCGTGCCCGGAGGCGCTGAGCGTCTCGCGGCTCCCCCGCATCGTGTGGTCGGACCTGGGAAGCCCCCACCGCGTGATGGAGGCCCTCACCCGGATGCGGATCCGTCCGGAGTGGGCCCGCTCGCTGGCCCCGTCGGCCTGAGCCGGCGACGGCGGCCCGGCGCGTCGCGGCGGCCGGCCGTCAGGCCGAGGCCGCCGCGCGCGGGACGGGACGCAGCGGTGGGGGCGGCGTCAACGTCACCTGGAGGTCGCAATATTCCCGCAGCAGATCCGGGCATTGTTCCCGGATCTCGGCCAGCACGGTGGGTGCCCCCTTGCCGAGCCGCAGGAGCGTGGCCGCCTTCGAAAGGATGCGCTGCTGCCGGGCCAGCTCGTGCTGCGTCTCCGAGATCTCCTTGGTGCGTCGGTTGATCTCGGCCAGCAGCGACCCTTCCAGCTCGTTCCGTTCGATCATCGCCCGCTCCTTTCCGCGTCCGGATGCTCGGTGAGCCGCCACGTGAGCCTCTCGCGTAAAGCAAGCGGGCTGCCACGCCGATGGTCCGCTGCGGGGCCGATTTGTCGGGCGGGTCGCGATGAGGTCTCGGGTTCGGTGCCAGTACCGCGCGATCCTTACCGGGTAGGAATTTCTCGCCCGCCATCGCCCCGCGATCGTGATGCCCGGTCGTTCTTACCGCGCCCGTATGGAGCATCGCGCGGCGCGAGCGTGCGGCGACGCGACTGGTTCGCGTGTGTTGTCGCGGCCTTGCACTTCGAGACGCAGCGGGCATGGTGATTGCTCGATAGGATGTCCATGTCATCGAAACCGACCATCCTGATCGTCGACGACGAGGAGGACTCGAGGGCCGCGCTCCAGACGATTCTCGGGACCTGGGGCTACGCCACCGACGTGGCCTCCGACGGGCGCGAGGCGCTGCAGAAGGCGGCCGGCCTGCGCCCGTCCCTCGTGGTGACCGATCTCATGATGCCGGACATGGACGGCCTCAGCCTGCTGACCGCGCTGCAGCAGGAGATGCCCCGCATGCCGGTCATCATCCTGACCGGCCGGGCCACCGTCGACACCGCGGTGGGCGCGATGCGGCAGGGCGCCTACGACTACCTGACCAAGCCGGTGGATCTCGACCGGCTGCGGCTGCTGATCGAGAAGGCGCTCGAGCGCGGCCGGACCCTCGACGAGATCACGATCCTGCGGCGGCGCGTGAAGGAGGTGTGGGGCCTCGGTCGCCTCATCGGGCGGAGCGCGCCCATGCAGGAGGTCCACCGGCTCATCGAGCAGGCCGCGGCCACCCCCGCCCCCGTCCTCATCCACGGCGAGACCGGCACCGGCAAGGAGCTCGTCGCCCGCACCCTCCACGAGCTCTCCGCCCGCGCCAGCGGCCCCTTCGTCGCCGTCAACTGCGCGGCCATGCCCGAGACCCTCCTCGAGAGCGAGATCTTCGGCCACGAGCGCGGCGCCTTCACCGACGCCCGCGACCGCCGCGAGGGCTGCTTCGAGCTCGCCCACGGCGGCACCCTCCTCCTCGACGAGGTCGCCGAGATGCAGCCCGGCACCCAGGCCAAGTTCCTCCGCGTCCTCGAGGAGGGCGCCTTCCGCCGCCTCGGCGGCAAGACCGAGATCACCGTCGACGTCCGCGTCGTCGCCGCCACCAACAAGGACCCGGTCGCGGCGGTGAAGGACGGGGCCTTCCGCGAAGACCTCTACTACCGGCTCAACGTCTTCACCCTCGCGGTGCCCCCGCTCCGCCAGCGGGTCGAGGACATCCCCCTCCTCGTCACCGGCTTCATCGAGGAGTTCAACGCCAAGTACGACAAGCGCATCACCGGCGTCGACGACGCCACGCTCAAGATCCTCATGTCGCACGCGTGGCCGGGCAACGTCCGCGAGCTGCGCAACGTGGTGGAGCGCGCGTTCATCGCCTGCGAGGGCGACGTGATCACCGCCAAGATCCTGCCCGGCACGTCCCCGGTGGCGCCGGTGGCGTCGTGGAGCGGCGATTCCGACATCCTCACCGCGCCGATCGGCCTGCCCCTGCGCGAGGTCGAGAAGCAGTTCGTGCTGCGCACCCTGGCCGCGGAGAGCAACAACAAGACGCGGGCGGCCGACCGGCTCGGCATCAGCACCAAGACGCTCCACAACATGCTGCAGCGCTGGGGACTCCTGCACCGGCAGATCCCGCGGGGGTCGACTTGATCGGCGAGATGAGAGCGCGCGTGAGCGAGCAGACGCAGGACGTGAGGGCCCGCCTGGACCGGCTCGAGCAGGGGGTGACGCGGCTGGCCGAAGGGCCCGAGCGCGCGTCGCTCGTGGAGACCGTGCAGGCCCTGCGGGAGACGGTCGAGCGGCTGGAGGGCGTGGAGCGCGACGAGCGTCACCAGCTGGGGCACGACCTGCGGGTGCCGCTCAATGCCATCGCGGGCTGGACCCACATCCTGAGGCTCGACGCGACCAGCGCGGCCACCGTGAACCGGGCGGTCGACGTCTTCGACCGCAACGTCCGGGCCCTGACCCGGCTGATCGAGAGCTACACCTCGGAGGATTCCGAGCGCTAGCTAGCGAGCCCGCGCCTCGATCACCGCCGCGAGGCGCGCCGGGTCCACCGGCTTCACGAGGTGGGCGTCGAAGCCCGCTTCCTGCGAGCGCCGGTGGTCGTCCGGGCAGGCCGTAGCCGGTGAGGGCCACCAGCCGGACCTTGCCCCCCGCCGCGTCGGCCCGGACGCGGCGGGCGACCTCGTAGCCGTCGAGCCCGGGCAGCCCCACGTCGACCAGCGCGATGTCCGGGCGCACCTTCAGGATGGCCTCCACCCCGCTCGGCCCGTCGGCGGCCTCGTGCACCTCGTGGCCCGCGTGCTCGAGCAGGTAGCGGAGCATGTCGCGGCTGTCGCGACTGTCCTCGACGATCAGGATGCGCCTCGGGCTGCGGCCGGGCGGGCGGCGGCGCGCCGGGCGCCTCCGCGGGCGCCGCGATCTGGGGCAGCTCCACCGTGACCGTGGTGCCGCGGCCCTGCCCGGGGCTCTCCGCCTCCACGCGCCCGCCGTGCATCTCGGCGAGCCGGCGCACCAGGGTGAGCCCGATGCCGAGCCCACCCTCGGCCCGCTCGAGGGTCCGCTCGCCCTGGAAGAAGAGGTCGAAGACGCGCTCGAGCATGTAGGGCGTCATCCCGACGCCGGTGTCCCGCACCGCGAGGCGCGCGGTGCGCCCGTCGCCGGTCACCGAGATCTCGATGTCGCCGCCGGGGGCGGTGTACTTCACCGCGTTGGACAGGAGGTTCATCACGATCTGCTCGACGCGCGCCTGGTCGGCCTCGACCCAGATCGGCTCGGCCCGTACCGTGATCCGGTGCGCCGGGGTTCCGCCCTCGGGCGCCAGGCCCGCGACCGAGCGCTGCACCGTGTCGGCCAGGTTCACCGGCACCTTCACCAGCCGGATCTTGCCGGTGGTGACGCGGCCCGACGTCGAGGAGGTCGTCGACGAGCCGCCCGAGCTGGAGCACCTGCCGCGCGAGGACCCCGCGCGCCCGCCGGGTGGTCCCCGCGTCCCGGTCGGGCTCGCCGGTCGACGAGTCGAGCACCCGCACCGCGGTCCCGATGACGTCGAGGGGGTTGCGCAGCTCGTGGCCGAGCATGGCGAGGAACTCGTCCTTGGCCCGGTTGCTCGCCTCCGCCTCCTCCCGCGCCTCCTGCTCGCGCGCGAAGAGCGCGGCGCGCACGTCGGCCGCCTGCCGCTCGATCGTCACGTCGGTCACGATGCACACGAGGCCGGTCACCGACTCGCCCTCCAGCACCGGATCCACCAGCAGGCGGAACCAGCCCTGCTCGCGGTGCAGGTCGAAGGTCTCGCGGCGCCGGGTCCGCTCCACCCGCGCGGTCGGCGACGGCTCCTCGGCGCCGCCGAGCCGCCGCCAGATCTCCGCCCACGGCCGCCCGACCAGATCGGCGGGCGCGCGGTCGAGCAGGGTCGCGAAGGCCACATTGCAGCGGGCGACCGTGCCGTCCGGGGCGAGCAGGCAGATGCCGTCGCCGATGGCGTCGAAGGTGGCCCGCCACTCGCGGCTGGCCGCCCGCAGGCCTTCCTCCGCGCGGCGCAGCCGCAGCAGCGAGTGGATGGTGGCCAGCAGCACCGCCGGCTCGACCGGGTCGGTGAGATAGCTGTCCGCGCCACCCTCGTAGGCCAGCTGCTCCGCTCGGTCGCTCAGGAACGTGGCCGAGATGTGCACGATGGGCACGGTCAGCGTGAGCGGCTGGGCCCGCAGCCGGCGGCACACCTCGAAGCCGTCCATGTCCGGCAAGTTGACGTCGAGGAGCACGAGGTCCGGTCCCACGTCGCTCGCGAGGCGGAGCGCCTCCGCGCCGGTGCCGGCCTCCAGCACCTGGAAGCCCGACCGCTGCAGCATCTGGCTGCGCGCGTAGCGCGACGCCTCGTAGTCGTCGACGTTCAGGATGAGCCCCCGGCTCTCAGCCACGCCCGGCCTCCCTCGGCTCCGCATCGGAGAGAATGTCGCGCAGATGGTCGATCTCGCGGCCCTCGGCGAGCGCCTGCTTGGAGAGGATCCGTCGGGCGTGCGGGGCGAGCCGGCGGCGCTCCTCGTCGGTGAGGGTCTTCGAGGTCAGGACCACGACCGGGATGTCCATCGTGACCGGGTCCTCCTTGAGCCGGGCGAGCACGTCGAAGCCGGACATCTCGGGCATCACCAGGTCGAGCACGATGAAGTCGGGCCGGTCCGCGCGGGCGTCGCGCAGTCCCTGCACCGGGTCGGCGGTCTCGGTCACCACGAACGGCGCCGCCCGCGAGATGGTTGCGCACGAGATAGCGGGCGATCTCGTCGTCGTCGATGACGAGCACCCGCCGCTCCGGGCCCCGGTCGAGCAGGCGGCTCAAGGTGCCGAGCAGCCAGGCGGGATGCACCGGCTTGATCGCGTAGGCGTCGGCGCCCAGCGCGAGTCCCTTGGCCTGGTCGTCGATGCTCGAGACCACGACCAGCGGCAGCCCGCGCGTCTCGTCGCGCCGCCGCACCTCGCCGATGAAGGCCCAGGCGTCCTCGCCCGCGAGGCGGATGTCGAGGACCAGCGCGACCGGGTGGATCTGGTCGATGAGCCGCCGCGCGTCCGGCAGGGTGCGCGCGATCACCGGATGGAAGCGGGAGCCGCGGAAGTAGTGCTCGTAGAGCAGCAGGTCCTGGGCGCTGTCCTCCACCACCAGCACCGGGACCTGGCCCGGCTCGAGCGGGACGGGCCCGGCGCCGGCCGAGACCGCCGTCTCCGCGCGGCTCCGGCTCGGTCGCGAATCGCGCCGGCAGCACGGTGGTGAAGGTCGAGCCCTCGCCCGGGGTGCTGTCGAGCGACACCGAGCCGCCCAGGAGCGTGGCCAGCCGACGCACCAGGGGCAGGCCGAGCCCGGTGCCGCGCACCCGGCGCTGGACCGGATTCTCGAGCTGGCCGAACTCCTCGAAGATGCGCTGCTGATCCGCGGGGGCGATGCCGATGCCGGTGTCCGCCACCGAGAAGGCGATCAGGGGACCGCCCGGGCCCTCTCCGGCGGACCGCGCGCTGACCCGGATCTCGCCGCGCTCGGTGAACTTGAGCGCGTTGGAGAGCAGGTTGCGGAGGATCTGGGAGACCTTGCCCTCGTCGGTGTGCATCGGGGGCACGCCCTCCGGCTCCTCGAAGACCAGGTTGACCTGGTCGTTGAGCAGCAGGGGCCGCAGCATGCCGCGCAGGGCCGCGAACAGGTCGCGCACGTCGAACTCGGCGGGACGGATCACGATCTTGCCCGCCTCGACCTTGGCGAGGTCGAGCAGGTCGTTCACCAGCTCGGTGAGATCCTCCGCGGCCTGGCGGATGTAGCCCACCTGGCGCCTCTGCTCGGCGGTCAGCGGCCGCTCCGCGTCCTCCAGCAGGAGGCGCGAGAGGGCCAGCATCGAGTTCAGCGGGGTGCGGAACTCGTGGCTCATGTTGGAGAG
Source organism: uncultured Candidatus Rokubacteria bacterium (assembly GCA_963841755.1). GTDB lineage: Bacteria > Methylomirabilota > Methylomirabilia > Rokubacteriales > CSP1-6 > CAMLFJ01. The sequence continues at coordinate 95,258 of CAWJDX010000014.1, read as the reverse complement.
GAAGCGCGACTTCATCTCGTCGGCGCGGCGCAGGGTATCCGCCTTCTCGTCCAGCTCCGCGTAGAGCGCGAGGACGCCGCGGTTGGTGTCCTGCAGCTCCGCGTTGAGCCGCGAGAGGTCTTCCTGGCGCTCGCGCAGCTCGTCGAGGGTGCGGAGCAGCTCCTGGTTCTGCTGCCGGACCTCCTCCAGCGCCCCCTGCGGCGCCTCGCGCGCGAGGGCGTCGGAGAGTGCCGCGAGCCCGGCCGGCCCGATCTCGGGCGCGCGGCGTGGGAAGAGCTTGCCGAGGGTCACCGTCGCGCCCGCGCCGGGTCGGCTCGTGACCTCGAAGTGGTCGACGAGGCGCCGGGCGCCCACCATGCCCAGGCCCATGCCGGTGGAGGAGCGGTAGCGCCCGGAGAGGACCGCGTCGAGGTCGCGGATGCCGGGCCCGCGATCGCTCACCCGCATCACCAGGAGCTGCGGCGCGTAGCGGCCCTCGACCGCGATCTCGACCTTGCCGCCGCCCCCGTACATGAACGCGTTGCGGGCGATCTCGGAGACCGCGGTGGCGATGCGGGTCTGATCCTGGCTCTCGAAGCCGAGGCGCGCCGCGATCTGCCGGGCCCGCTGGCGCGCCGCCACCACGTCCTGCTCGTGGCGGACGAAGAGCGAGATGAGCGGGAGGCTCATGCCCGTCGCAGCCGGGCCGCCACGACCGTCACGTCGTCGCGACCTCGGGTCCAGTCCCGGTACAGCACGCCCGCGATGAGCGTGGGGTGGCGCCGGGGGAGGCCCGGATATCGGTCCATCTGCCAGCGGCTGCCGAGCCCGTCGGAGTGCATGACGAGCACCGCGTCCTCGGCCCAGGGATAGGAGAACTCGCTGATCCGGCCCGCGTCGTGCCCGGCGGTGCCGTTGCCGGAGACGAGGTGCCGCGCGTCGCCGCCGCTCAGCACCACCCCCGCCACGTTGCCGAGTCCCGCGTAGGTCACCGTCCCGCGCGCCCGGTCGATGCGCGCCACCGATACCGCGGCGCCGCGGCTGCCGCGGAGCGCGTCGTGGATGGTCGCGACCAGGGCCGACGGCGGGAGCTCCGGGGACGCCTCGAAGGCCCGCACCGCGAGCCGCGCCGCGTCGGCGGCGCCGAGCCCGTGCCCCAGGCCGTCCACCACCATCACGGCCGGGCATTCCTGCGCGGCGGCCACCGCCCAGGCGTCGCCGCAGACCTCCTCGCCCGCCTTGGGCACGCTCACCGCGCCGGTCTCGAGGCGGCCGAGCCGCGCGTCGGCGCCCACGAGGGCCACGATGGCGGTGCCCCCCGGCTGGGTCGAGTACACGTCGACGCGGGCGGCCAGGCGCCCGATCGCGCCGAGCCCGGTCCCCTGGCTGCCCGCGGTCGAGTAGCCGTCCCGGAAGCACTCCACCACGCTCCCCATCCCGGCGCCCCGGTCCAGGGCGAGCAGCTCGACCGCGGGAGGACCCTCCGGCACCCGGGCGATCAGCTCGCCTCCGCTCGCCGTGCTTGACCAGGTTGGTGCCGAGCTCGTTCACCACGAGGGCGAGCTTGCCCTGCTGGTCCGCGTCGAGCCCGACCGCCGCGGCGGTGGCCAGGATCTGCCGCCGCGCCTCGCCCACCTGGCTCGGCTCGGTGATCGGGAATGGCAGCGGGGCGCGCGTGACGATCACTTCCACCTCGTGATGCGCACGCGCGTGCCCTGGCCGGGGGCCGAGGTGATGTCGAACTCGTTCGAGAGACGCCGGGCGCCGCCCAGACCCAGGCCGAGGCCGGTGCCGGTGGTGAAGCCGTCGCGCAGGGCCTGCGGCACGTCGGCGATGCCGGGGCCCTTGTCCTCGAAGGTGAGCCGGAGCCCGCGGCGCTCGCCTTCTTGCAGAGCCTCGAGCCGGGTGACCCCGCCTCCGCCGTGGATGAGGGTGTTGCGGGCCAGCTCGCTGGCCGCGGTGACGATCTTGGTCTGGTCGACCAGGGTGAAGCCGAGGTCCACCGCCCACCGGCGGGTCAGCTGCCGGATGCGCACCACGTCCTCGTCCGAGTGGATGTCGTAGCTCTCCTCACGAACCGCGGGCATCGAGCCTCCCGCGCTCGTCGAGCCGCCGGCGGATCAGGGCCATGCCCTTCTCCGCGTCGAGGGCGGTGCGCACGCCGTCCAGGTTGAGACCGAGCTCGACGAGGGTGATGGCCACCGCGGGCCGCATGCCCACCACCACCGTGTCCGCGTCGAGGACGCGGGCCATCTTGGCGATGTTGCCGAGGGCGCGGCCGATGAACGAGTCCACGATCTCGAGCGCGGAGATGTCGATCAGCACTCCGCGGGCCCGGTGCTGGACGATCTGCTGGGTCAGCTCGTCCTGGAGCACCATCACGAGCCGGTCGTGCATCTCGACCTGGATGGTGACGAGCAGGAACTCGCCCATCTTGAGGATGGGGATCCGCTCGGCGGGCGGCTTGCCGTCAAGCACGGGGGGCGGTGCGGGTCACCGCGGCGCCGACGCGCGCGAGGGCCAGCACCAGCGCGTCGGCGAGGGTGGCCTTGGTGGCGACGTTGCCGAGGTCGACGCCCAGGTGGACGATGGTCTGGGCGATCTGGGGCCGGATGCCGCTGATGATGCACTCGGCGCCCATCAGCCGGGCCGCGCCCACCGTCTTCAGCAGGTGCTGGGCGACCAGCGTGTCCACCGTCGGCACGCCGGTGATGTCGATGATCGCGATGGAGGCGCCGGTGTCCACGATGCGCTGGAGCAGGTTCTCCATCACCACCTGGGTGCGCTCGCTGTCGAGCGTTCCGATGAGCGGCACCGCCAGGATGTTCTCCCAGAGCGCGACCACCGGGGTGGACAGCTCGAGCATCTCGCGCTGCTGGCGCGCGATGATGTCCTCGCGCGTCTTCTGGTACGCCTCGGTGGTCAGCAGGCCGAGCTTGTCGAGCAGCAGGGTGGCGGTCCACAGCTCGCGCGCGAGCGCCTCCGCGTCGCCGCGGTACTCCTCGCGCAGCCGGGCGAAGAGGGGCTGCTTGAGCGAGAAGATGAAGGTCGCGGTCTCCGACGGGGGGCGGCCCTGGCGCGCCCGGGAGCCGGAGAGAGCCCGCGAGCATCTCGCGGACCTTGGCCCAGGCCGGGCCCTCGATCTCGCCGGAGGCGTCACGCGCCATCGCGTCGGCGAGCAGTGCGACGAACGCGCGGGCCTGCTCCTCGACGTCCGCTCGGTCGAGTCCGCCGCGGGTCGCCTTCGCGAGCGACGCGGTCCAATCGGCGAGGATGTGTGCCTCGTGCTCGCGAAGGATCGCCGCGAGCCGGCTCCGGTGGTCCACCATGGTGCGCTCCTGTTCGAGGAAGGATTGAGCTCGGGTCGCGAGGGACTCATTTAACGCGTACGTCGCGTGCTTTTCAACAACTGTTAGCCGTCGAGAGCGGGTGTCGGCCTGTTGGTCGCGCCCACGGTAAATCGTTCCAGCCCTCGGCTCCGGCTGCCGCCGCCGGCTCGCTGCGCCGGACGGTAAGAACTACCGCCGGGCGCCGGTCCGAGCGCGAGGCGGGCCATTGACAAGGCGGGCGTTTCGTCGATAATCGCGGCACCCGCAGACCGGAATCAGGCCCGATCAATTTCTCTACCCGCTCCCGCCCTTCGTCTCATGGAGGAGGCGATGGTGATGACCGGACAACGGCGGATAGCACCTGACGCCCTCGCGGCGGCCCGCACGGCCGTCCCGGCCACGGGTCTGCCGCCCGCCGCCCGCGTGAGGCGACCCGGACCGTGAGACCCGGTCGCCTGCTCTCCGTCGTCCTGGCCCTCGGGCTCGCCGGGGCGCTCCTCCCCGCCGGGCTCCCGGTCGGGCCCGCCGGGGTCGAGGCCGCCGAGGGACAGGCCACGTGGGCGGTGCACATCACGCTGGCCCCGACGTGGTTCGACCCCGCGGAGACCTCCGGCATCATCACGCCCTTCATGGTCCTCTACGCGCTGCACGACGCCCTCGTGAAGCCGATGCCGGGCAATCCGATGGCCCCGAGCCTGGCCGAGTCGTGGACCGCGTCGAAGGACGGCCTGGTCTACGAGTTCGTGCTCCGCAAGAACGTCCGCTTCCACAACGGCGAGGTCATGACCGCCGAGGACGTGAAGTTCTCCTTCGAGCGCTACCGGGGCGCGAGCGCGAGCCTGCTCAAGAGCAAGGTCGCCAAGGTGGAGGTGGTGGACCCCCTGCGGGTCCGCTTCACCCTCAAGCAGGCCTGGCCCGACTTCCTGGCCTTCTACGCGACGCCCGCCACCGGCGCGGCCTGGATCGTGCCGAAGAAGTACGTCGAGCAGGTGGGCGAGGAGGGCTTCAAGAAGGCCCCGGTGGGCGCGGGGCCGTACAAGTTCGTCGCGTTCAAGCCCGGCGTGGAGCTGACCCTCGAGGCCCACGAGGCGTACTGGCGGAAGCCCCCCGCGGTGAAGACGCTCGTGTTCCGCACGATTCCCGACGAGTCGACGCGCCTGGCCGCGCTCACGCGCGGCGAGGTGGACGTGGCCTACTCGATCACCGGCCCGCTGGCCGAGGAGGTCAAGCGCACCCCCAGCCTGCGCCTGGTGCCGACCTACTTCCTGTTCACCACCTGGCTCGTCTTCCCCGACCAGTGGGACCCGAAGTCGCCGTGGCACGATCGGCGGGTGCGCCTGGCCGCCAACCTGGCGATCGACCGCGCCGGCATCAACCAGGCCGTCTACCTGGGCCTCTCCAAGCTCTCCTACTCGTTCATCCCGCAGGGCATGGAGTACTTCTGGAGCCCGCCGCCCTATCCCGTACGACCCCAAGCGGGCCCGCGCGCTGCTCGCCGAGGCGGGCTATCCGAACGGCTTCGAGACCGGCGATCTCTCGGGCGACACGATCTACGGGGTGGCCATCGGCGAGCCGGTGGCCAACTACCTGCAGCAGGTCGGCATCCGGCTCCGGCTGCGGCCCATGGAGCGGGCCGCGTTCTTCAAGGAGTACGGCGAGAAGAAGCTCCGCGGCGTCATCTTCAGCGGCAGCGGCGCGCCCGGCAACGCCCCCACCCGCCTCGAGCAGTACGCGGTCACCGGCGGCCGCTACACCTACGGCGCGTACCCGGACATCGACGGCCTCTACGGCGAGCAGGCCAACGAGATGAACCCGCGGGTGCGCCAGCAGATCCTCCACAAGATGCAGCAGCTCATCCACGAGAAGGTCATGTTCGGCCCGGTGATCGAGCCCGCCTTCCTGAACGGGGTGGGCCCGCGCCTCGAGGTGCACGGCCTCGGGCTGATCGCCAACCACGCGTACTCGGCCCCCTACGAGGACCTGAGGCTCAAGCGGCCGTGAAGCGCTACATCCTCAAGCGGGTCGGCTACGCCCTCATCTCGCTCGTGCTGCTCTCGGTCACCATCTTCCTGTTCGTGCGCCTGACCGGCGACCCCGCCGTCCTCCTGGTGGAGCCGGGCGCGAGCCAGGCCGACATCGACGCCATCCGCAAGCAGTTCGGCCTGGACCGCCCGCTCTGGGTCCAGTACGGCCACTTCGCGATGAGCCTGCTGCGCGGCGACCTCGGGCACTCGTTCTACTACCGGACGCCGGTGCTCGAGCTGTACCTCTCGCGCCTGCCGCAGTCGCTCCTGCTCGCCGCCGCCGCGATGGCCTTCTCGCTCGTGATCGGCATCCCGACCGGCATCATCGCGGCGGTGCGGGTGAACCGCTGGTGGGACAGCGCGGGGAAGGTCTTCGCCCTCCTCGGCCTCTCCCTGCCGTCCTTCTGGGTCGGCCTGCTCCTGATCCTGTTCTTCTCGGTCTACCTCGGGTGGCTGCCGTCCTCCGGCTCCGGCTCCGCGGCCCACCTGATCATGCCCGCCTTCGCGCTCGGCTGGTACTTCGCGGCGGCCCACATGCGGCTCACCCGCTCGTCCATGCTCGACGTGCTGGGCTCGGAGTACGTGAAGCTGGCGCGCCTGAAGGGCCTGCCGGAGGCGCTGGTGATCGGCAAGCACGCGTTCAAGAACGCGCTGATCCCGGTGCTGACGCTCGCCGGCATCAACCTGGTCATCATGGTCAACGTGGCGGTGGTGGTGGAGACGGTCTTCGCCTGGCCGGGCGATCGGCCGTCTGCTCTACGAGGGCATCGCGTTCCGCGACTTCCCGGTGGTCCAGGCCACCGTGATCCTGGGAGGCAGCATGATCGTCATCGTGAACCTGCTGGTGGACATCCTGTACGCGGTGATCGACCCGCGCATCCGGATCGACCGATGACCAGCCGCGCGGCCACCCTGACCGTCGCCTGGCGCCTCGCCGTCCTTCCGGAGCGAGGGCTTCCCCCTGATCCCGATGTCGATCCTGGGGGGGCTGCTGTTCGTCGCGATCTTCGCCAACGTGCTCGCCCCCCACGATCCGGAGGTGGGCACCCTCGGGGAGCGGTTCCGGCCCCCGGTCTGGCAGCAGGGCGGCAGCGAGAAGTTCCTCCTGGGCAGCGATCACCTGGGGCGCGACGTGCTCTCGCGGCTCATCTTCGGGGCGCGCGTCTCGATCGTGGTGGGCTTCACCGCGGTGCTGGTGGCGGGCGTCATCGGCACCGTCCTCGGCATCCTCTCCGGCTACCTGGGCGGCTGGGTGGACCAGGTCATCATGCGGGTCACCGACGCCTGGCTCGCGATTCCCGCGCTCACCTACGCGATCTTCCTGGCCGCGGTGGTGGGCCCGAGCGAGATGAACATCGTGATCATCCTGGGCGCTCGTGTACTGGACGCGGTACGCGCGGGTGATCCGCGGCGAGGTGCTCTCCCTCAAGGAGCGCGACTTCGTCCGCCTCGCCATCGTGGCCGGCTGCTCCAAGCGCACGATCATGAAGCGGCACATCCTGCCCAACGTCCTCAACTCCGCCATCGTGCTGGGCACCCTCATGCTGGGGGTGGTGGTGGTGACCGAGGCCGCGCTCTCCTTCCTCGGCGTCGGCGTGCCCCCGCCCAAGCCCGCGTGGGGCCTCATGCTCGCCGACGGCAAGAAGGGCCTGATGGCGGGGTACTGGTGGCTCACCGTGCTCCCCGGCTGCTGCATCATGCTGATGGTGCTGTCCGCCAACCTGCTGGGTGACTGGCTCCGCGTGAAGCTCGACCCGCAGCTCCGCCAGCTGTGAGCGACGCGCCGCTCCTCGAGCTGAAGGGTCTCTCGACCCACTACGTGAGCGCGCGCGGGACCCGCGTGGTGCGCGCGGTGGACGAGGTCTCGCTGACCCTGGCCCCGGGCAGCACGCTCGGCATCGTGGGCGAGTCCGGCTCGGGCAAGAGCACGCTCGCGCTCACCATCCTGCGCCTGCTGCCCCCCGCGGCCAAGATCGTCGCGGGTCAGATCCTCTTCGAGGGCGAGGACCTGCTCACGAAGTCGGACGTGGAGATGCGCCGGGTGCGCGGCAAGCGCATCGCGATGATCCTGCAGGACCCGATGGCGTCGCTGAACCCCCTGTTCACGATCGGCGACCAGGTCTCGGAGCCCCTGCGGGTGCACGAGGGGGTGGGCCGGCGCACCGCGTGGAGCCGCGCCACCGACCTCCTGAAGTCGGTCCGCATCCCCGCCCCCGCCGCGCGGGTGCGCGAGTACCCGCACCAGATGTCGGGCGGCATGCGCCAGCGCATCGTGGGGGCCATCGCCATCTCCTGCGCGCCCCGGCTGCTGATCGCGGACGAGCCCACCACGAGCCTCGACCTCACGATCCAGGCCCAGTACCTGAACCTGCTCCGGGACCTGCAGCGCGAGCACCAGCTGGCCCTGATCTTCATCACCCACAACCTCGGCATCGTGGCCAAGATGTGCGACCAGGTGGCGGTGATGTACGCGGGACGCCTGGTGGAGTGGGGCCCGGTCACGCGCATCTTCGACGCCCCCGCCCATCCCTACACCCGCGCGCTGCTCGAGTCGATCCCGCGGATGGGCGACGGCCGCGAGCGGCTCACCGCGATCGAGGGTCAGCCGCCGGACCTGGCCGCGCCGCCCAGCGGGTGCGCCTTCCACCCGCGCTGCCCCCAGGCCATGTCGCGCTGCCGCGAGGAGGCGCCGCCCGAGACCGTCCTCGGCCCGAGCCACACCGCGCGCTGCTGGCTCAACGTCCCGGCCGCCGTCCCCACCGCCGCCGCGCCCACCGGAATCCGATGACCGACCGGGCGCCGCTGTTCGAGGCCCGCAACCTCACCAAGCACTTCCCGGTGCGCCGCGGCTTCCTCGCCAAGCCGCTCGGGGTGGTGCGCGCGGTGGACGGGGTGAACTTCTCGATCGGCACCGGCAAGACCCTCGGCGCTGGTCGGCGAATCCGGGTGCGGGAAGACCACCACCGCCAAGCTGGTGCTGCGGCTCGAGAAGCCGACCGGCGGCGCGCTGCTCTTCGACGGGCAGGACATCAGCGGCCTCGAGGGACGCGAGGTCATGCAGTACCGGAAGGCGGTGCAGGCCGTCTTCCAGGACCCGTTCGCCTCGCTCAACCCGCGGATGCGGGTGGACGCGATCATCGCGGAGCCGCTCATCACCCACGAGCGCCTCGACTCGGCGGAGGTCGACAAGCGGATCGCGCGGCTGATCGACCTGGTGGGCCTCCCGGAGCGCTCGGCCAAGCTCTTCCCGCACGAGTTCTCGGGCGGGCAGCGGCAGCGCATCGCGATCGCGCGGTCGCTCGCGGTGTCGCCCCGGCTGGTCGTGCTCGACGAGCCGGTCTCCGCCCTCGACGTGTCGATCCGGGCCCAGATCCTGAACCTGCTGCGCGACCTGCAGGCCCAGCTCGGGCTCTCCTACCTCTTCATCGCCCACGACCTGGCCGCGGTGGCCCACATGAGCCACACCATCGCGGTGATGTACCTGGGCCAGATCGTGGAGATCGGCGACGCGGCGACCATCGCGACCCGGCCGCGGCACCCCTACACCCAGGCCCTCTTCGCGGCGGCGCTGCCGTCGCATCCCTCCGAGCAGCGCGAGGAGCTGGTGCTCACCGGCGAGGTGCCGAGCCCGCTCAACCCGCCGCTCGCCTGCCGCTTCCACCCGCGCTGCCCGCACGCGATGCCCCGCTGCTCGACCGAGGAGCCGGCGCTCCGCCTGGCCGAGGGGCGGCAGGTCTCCTGCCACCTCTACCCGTCGCCCGCGTAGCCCCGGCCGGTCGGGCCCGACGGCTCAGACCGCCAGGCGCTCGCCGACGACCTCGACCGATCGCTCGCGAGCCTCGGCGGCGGCCTGCGCGTTGACCGCGTCGTCGTCGGTCGCGACGATGACGAGCGCGAAGCCCGCCACGTCGCCCCGCGCGTACTCGCGCGGCCACCAGCGGAGGCGGCCGTCGCGGGCCACCTCCAGCAGCGCGGGGGCCAGGGTCGGGCTCACCACCGTGAGGCGGGCCCCCGTCTCCAGCAGCGGGCCGAGGGCGCGCGCGGCGATGGCCCCGCCGCCGACTATCAGACAGGTTTTGCCGAGCACGCTCGCCGGGTCGAAGCACACGCTCACGTGGCGCCCGTCTGGGCCGAAGCAACCGGTGTGCCAGTCCCTCCCGCCGTGGGGGACGCGCGGAAGCCGCGTGGGATCGCGGTCTCGCGCGGGCCCGGTCCCGCGCGTCCGGGCGCGGCGCCCATTCGCAGAGGCAACCGCTGCCGTGAATTCGGTCAGGCCGGGTACAATGATCCGGCCATGGACCTGCTCTGGATGCTGGTCGACGTCCTGCTGCACCTCGATCGGCACCTGAGCGACGTCATCCAGCACTACGGGATCTGGACCTACCTGATCCTCTTCCTGATCGTGTTCTGCGAGACCGGGCTGGTGGTCACCCCGTTCCTGCCCGGCGACTCGCTGCTCTTCGCGGTCGGCACCTTCGCGGCGCTCGGCGCCCTCGACCTGGCCCTGGTGATCGTGCTGCTGACGCGTGGCCGCGATCCTGGGCGACAGCGTCAACTACGCGATCGGGGCCCGGCTGGGCCCGCGGGTCTTCCACGAGGAGTCGCGCTTCCTGAACCGCCGTCACCTCGAGCGCACCCACGCCTTCTACGAGCGCTACGGGGCCAAGACCATCGTGATCGCCCGCTTCGTCCCCATCGTGCGGACCTTCGCGCCGTTCGTGGCCGGGATCGGGCAGATGCGCTACGCGCGCTTCCTCTTCTACAACGTGGCGGGGGGCGTGGGCTGGATCGTGATCCTGGTGGCGGGGGGCTATCTCTTCGGCAACATCCCGGTGGTGCGGCGCAACTTCTCGCTCGTGATCTTCGCGATCATCATCCTCTCCATCCTCCCCGCCCTGGTGGAGGTGGCGCGCCAGCGTCGCCGCGGCGGAGCCGCCGCGCGCTGACCGCGCCCGCCTACTTCACCGCGCCGGCGGTGAGCCCGGAGACGTAGTAGTCGAGGAAGAAGACGTAGAGGATCACGATCGGCACCGACCCCAGGACCGCCCCCGCCATCAGGGAGCCCCAGAAGTAGATGTCGCCGCGGATCAGCTCGCTGGTCACCCCCACGCTGGCGGTGATCTGGTCCGACGAGGAGGTGAAGGTCAGCGCGTAGATGAACTCGTTCCAGGAGAGCGTGAACGCGAACAGGATCGCGCAGACCAGCCCCGGGATGGCGATCGGCAGGACGATGCGGAGCAGCGCCTGCACTCGCGTGGCCCCGTCCACCATCGCGCACTCCTCCACCTCCTTGGGCACGGTGCGGAAGTAGCCCATGAGGAGCCAGGTGCAGAACGGCACCAGGAAGGTGGGGTACGTCAGCACGAGGGCCCACTTGGAATCGGCGAGGCCGATCCAGTTCACCACCTGCGCGAGCGGCAGGAAGAGGAGCGAGGTCGGCACCAGGTAGGTCACGAAGATCCCGGTGCCGAAGGCCCCGACCCCGAAGAACCGCATCCGGGCCAGCGCATAGGCGGCGATGGTCCCGATGACGACCGAGATCGCGGTGGCGAGGATGGTCACCATCAGGCTGTTCTTCGTCCAGGTCAGGAACTCGGTGTCCCAGATGAGCTTGGTGTAGTGCTCGAGGGTCGGCCCCTGGGTGATGATCAGCGGGACCGCGAAGCGGTCGTAGAGCTCGCGGTCCTGCTTCAGCGACGTCAGCGTCATGTGATAGAAGGGGAACAGCGCGAAGATCAGGAACGGCAGCAGACCCAGATGGATGGCCACGCGCCGCATCAGCGGCCGCCGGGCCACCGTCATGCGATCACCGACATGGCGTCAGTTCGCATGCTTCCGCACGAAGCGGAGCTGGGCCCAGACGACGAAGACCAGCAGCGGGAAGAGGTAGAGCGAGACCGCGGCGCCCTCGCCGAGCCGCCCGACGTCGATCACGAGCATGCGGGAGAGGGTGGCGAAGAGGTGGGTGGAGTTGATGGGCCCGCCGTGGGTGAGCACGTACACGATGTTGAAGTCGCTGAACGTGAAGATGGTGGAGAAGAGCACCACCACCGCGAGCACCGGCTTGAGCATCGGCAGCGTGATGTGCCAGAAGCGCGCATTCGCCCCCGCCCCGTCGGCGTGGGCCGCCTCGTAGATCTCCTTGGGGATCGCGACCAGCCCGGCGAGGATGGTGATGGCGAAGAACGGCAGCCCTCGCCACACGTTGACGATGATCACCGCCGCCATCGCGTAGTATCGCTGCCCGAGCCAGTTCGGCCCGGGGGGATCCATGAGCCCGAGCGCCAGGCCGGTCCAGTTCACCACGCTGTAGAGCGAGTTGAACATCCACCACCAGCCGAGGGTGGAGAGCGCGGTGGGAATGACCCAGGGCAGGAGCACCGCGCCGCGGATCATCCGCTTGAACCAGAGCTGCTCGTTCAGGAGAAGGGCCAGGATGATGCCGAGCACGACCTTGAAGGCCACCGCGATGCTGGTGAACACGAACGCGTTCTGGAAGGTCTGGCGGAACGCGTCGCTGTCCCAGAGGCGGATGAAGTTGCGGAAGCCGATGAACTCGCTGGGCCGGCCGATGAACGAGTTCGACATCGCGAAGTAGAGCGCCATGACGAACGGGTAGGCCACCAGCAGCACCAGCAGGATGAGGGCCGGGCTGACGAAGATCGGCCCCAGGACGGACTCGCGGTCGAGCCATCCGCGCACGCGCGCGGTCAGCGGCCTCGCCCGATTCAGTGGAATCTGGTCGGCTCTGACCGCCACTCGCCTAGCCTCCCTTGCTTCGCGTCATATTCGTTCGGGTCTTCCCTTCGCGTGCGCTCTGCCCTGGCCCCTCTTTCGAATGCGTTCGGCTCGCCTTCGGCTTCACCTCACCAAGCCACTCACCCTGCAATAATCTTCTTCATCTCGTTCTCGGCCCAGGCGATCGAGTCCTTGGTCGAGGTGCCGGTCACCGCCTTGGCCATCATGTTGGGCAGGATGTACGAGTTGGTGATCAGCTGGACCCGGTCGGAGGCGGGCGCCGGCCAGCCGTAGGTGTGGTACTGCACGCCCTCCCCCTTGAGGTGGGCGTACTTGGGATCCGTCCGGAGGACCGGGTGGTCCTGCAGCTTCTCGTAGGCGGGCAGGTTGAACGCGTCGCCCGACATGATGTACTCGTCGTAGACCTCGCGCTTGCCGAGCAAGTACTTGATCCACTCCTTGGAGGCGTCGATGTTCTTGGAGAACTTCCAGATCCCGATGTGGCGCGGGGTGTCGGTCTCGTGCCGCCCGCCCGGCCCGCCCAGGCTCCGGTGGTGGTTGATGAGATCGGCGGTGACCAGCTTCCGCTGCTTGGCCACGATGTAGGCCGAGACCGGGTTGTGGATCCAGCCCGCCTTGCCCTGCTGGAGCGACTCGTTGTTGCTTGCGTCCGACCAGGACAGCACCTCGGGCTCCATGCAGTCCTTGAACATCTTCTTGTACCACTCGACGGCCTGCACGGTGCCCGGCGAGTTGATCTTCACCGTCTTGCCGTCCTTGTCCACCTCCAGGCCGCCGAACGACCACAGCACCGGACCCGCGGTCGAGATCGAGTCGTAGTTCTGGCTGATCGGGATGCCGACCGGGTTGCCCATCTTCTTCAGCTCTTTCCCGACGACGTAGAGATCCTCCCAGGTGTCCGGCACCTTGAGGGAGGCCTTCTTGAAGAGATCCTCGCGGTAGGCGGCCACGAACATGCCGTGGTACTGGGGCACCGCGCGCCAGACCCCGTTGACGTGCGCGCCCTCGTAGGCGGAGCCGACCGCCTTGCCGTACTGCTTCTCGAGGCCGGCCACCACGTCCGAGACGTCCACCAGCTGCGGCTCGTAGAGCCACGGGAAGTGCATCCGCATCTCCACCATGTCGTGCCCGGCCTGGGTCTGGACCTCGGAGGCGTACTTGGCCTGCTGCGGACCCATGTGGGAAATGTGGTCGATCTTGAGCTTGATCCCGGTGTCCTTGGTGAAGCGCTGGCCGATCTCGGCCAGCTTCTTGTCGGACGCGGGGGCGAAGTTGTTCCAGCAGAGATACGAGATCTCGCGCTGCTGGCCGCGGGCCGGCGCCACGCGCGTGGCGAGGATGCCGGCGAGACCGGCTCCGGTCGTGGTCAGGAATTGACGGCGGTTCTGGGGTCCCATGGGCGGCTCCTCCTCGGTGAGGACACGGGTCGTGTCACGGGATCTGGGGTGTTCGCGGACTCTACGCTGCCCGGGCGCTGCGTGTCAAGCCACAAGGGCCCCGGCGCGGCAGGCCCCGCCCGCGGCCGCTCAATGAGCGAGCAGCGGAACGATCCGGCCGGACGCGTCGAAGGGGAGCGGCCGACCCGTGTCCCACGACCTCGAGGTCCGGCCGCTTGGCGATCTCGGGCAGCAGGGCCTCGGAGCACTCGATCTCGCCGAGGACGAGGGTGCTGCGGATGCGAACCACCCGTGCCTGCTCGGGCGGGGTGAGGCCGATGCAGTTGAGCGCGTTCTCCACCGCCTCCCGGTCGCTCTCGAACACGAGCGGCAGCTTCGCCCCGTTGGGGGCGCACGCGGTGAGGGTGTTGATCGCGGTGGGCTTCCAGTCGATCTTCTCGGCGAGCCGCCGGGTCGTGAAGTCGGCGTTGCCGATCCCGGTGGCGTTGCCCTCGCTCCCGTCGGTGAGGTCGAGCGCCACGATCCAGAGGATCTTGGGATCGGCCGGGAACGGCTCGTGGGGGTTGGACGGGCGTCCGATGACGTTGGTGTCCATGCCGGAGCCGGAGATGTTCTTGCCGATCTCCTCGACCACCAGCACGTCGAGCCGCCCGAAGGGCAGCCGCGCCATCCAGGCGCGCGCGTCCTTCAGGAGCCTGCGCTCCCCCGCCTCCAGATCCGACGCGTTGAAGGCCTCGACGCACGCGGTCTCGTCGTAGCCGTTCTCCACGATCCCGAGCCCGAAGCCGATCCGGGCCTTGGCCAGCATCTCCCGGCCCACCGCGGTGATCACGGTCTCGTAGCCGTGGTTGACGTTGGCCCGGTGGTACTGGGTCGCACCCTGGTACTTGCCGAGGCCGATCGTCATCATCTTGAAGAGGCCGGACTCGATCGATCCCTTGAAGTCGGTGTGCGGCTTGATCCGGTTGACCAGCCCGATCCAGTCCGCCTCGGAGGCGATCCGGTCGAGCCAGACCGGCAGCCCGAGCGCCTCCCCGACCTGGATCACGTCCATGGAGGCCCGGACCTCGCAGCCCATGGTCGCCTCGGTGATGCCGTAGTGGGCCAGGACCGACCGCTGGCCTTCCGCGGTGGCCCCACCGTGGCTACCCATGGCGGGAAACACGAAGGGCCGCGCGCCCTGGGCCTTCAGCCAGTCCACCGTGGCGCGCACGATCACCGCGATGTTCGCGATGCCGCGGCTGCCCGCGCCGACCGCCACCGTGTCGCCGCGCTTGACCGGCAGGCGACCCGCCCCGAGGGTCGCGGCGACCCCGGCCGGAATGTCCTCGAGCCGCGTGCGGGCGAACGCCGGTCGCACGCGGTACATCGTGGGGAACGTGAGCGGTCCGAGGGGGGGCATGCCGCGATCATATGTAGCGGGCGCGGACCCTGTCAACGGCGGCGGACAACTGGGCTAGGATGAGACACATGGCCGGCACCCCCCTCGACCCGCGCCCTGACGGTGGGCGACATCATGAGCCGCTCGGTGCTGACCACCGAGGTGGGAGCGAGCGTGGCCGAGGCGGCCGCCCTGATGTACTCGCGGCGGGTCGGCTCGATCGTGGTCGTCCAGGGCAACACCCCGATCGGCATTCTCACCGAGCGCGACCTGGTCCGGTTCGCGGCCGGCGCCGCCGACCCCCGCGCTGCGCTCGTGGGCGACCACATGACCGCGGAGCCGGACACGGTCGAGGAGACGGAAGAGGTCATCGACGCGTTCCGGCGGTTCGCCGCGCACGGCTACCGGCACATCCCGGTGGTGGCGGGCGGCGACCTGGTCGGCATCATCTCGATGCGCGACCTGGTCATGAAGCTCCGCCGCGGCCCCGCCGCGGCGGCCCACGGCGCGGTGGGCCCGAGCGCGGCGATGGAAGCGCTGCCCCCGGTGGCGTCCGACCTGACCAGCACCGTGCTGTCCCTGCTCGAGACCGGGCGCGCGACCGTCCCCGCGCTGGTGGTGCCGGACGGCCCGGAGCTCTCGTACCGCGCCCTGCGCCAGCACGTGAGCCGGGTGGCCGACACGCTCGCCTCCCTGGGCGTGGCGCGAGGGGACCGCGTCGCCATGGTCCTGGGCAACGGGCCGGAGGCGGTCGTGGCGATCCTCGGCGCGGCGGTCGCGGCCGCCGCCGCGCCGCTCAACCCGGCCTGCACGGAGGACGAGCTCCGCTACTACCTCGAGGACGTGTCGGCCCGCGCCCTCATCGTGCCCCGCGGCGGCGCGGAGGCGGCGCGCCGGGCCTGGCCGGCGGGCGCGCCGCTGATCGAGATCGCGGTCGAGGCCGGGGGCAAGCTCTGGCTGGAGACGTCAACCCCGATCGCGAAGCGACAGACCGCGACCGCTCCCGGCCCGGACGACGTCGCGCTGGTGCTGCACAGCAGCGGCACCACCGGCCGCCCGAAGCGCGCGGCGCTGCGGCACCGCAACCTCGCGGCCTCGGCCCGCAACATCGTCGCGACCTACGGGCTCTCCTCGCTCGACACCGCGCTCTGCGTGATGCCGCTCTTCCACATCCACGGCCTGGTCGGCTGCACGCTCTCCACCTTCGCGTCCGGCGGCACGGTGGTGATGCCGGTGCGCTTCAACCCGGTGGGCTTCCGGCGCATCCTCGGCGCGCACGAGCCGACCTGGTACACCGCGGTGCCGACCATCCACCAGCTCATCCTGGCGCGCCATCGCGACCGCGCGCACCGCGGCAGCTCGCTGCGCTTCATCCGCTCGGCCAGCTCCAAGCTCCACGAGGCGACCCTGCTCGGGCTGGAGGAGACGTTCGGGGTGCCGTGCCTCGAGGCCTACGGCATGACCGAGGCCTCGCACCAGATCGCCTCGAACCCCCTGCCCCCCGCCTCGCGCGTGTCCGGCTCGGTCGGGCGCGGCGTCGGCGTGCGCCTCGGGGTGATGGACGCCCAGGGTCAGCTCCTCACGGTGGGCGCGAGCGGGGAGGTCGTGATCCAGGGGCCCAACGTCATCGACGGCTACGACGACAACCCCGAGGCCGACGCGCGCTCCTTCACCAACGGCTGGTTCCGGACCGGCGACCAGGGATTCCTCGACTCGGCGGGCTACCTCACGCTGGTCGGCCGGCTCAAGGAGATGATCAACCGCGCGGGCGAGAAGATCGCCCCGCACGAGATCGACGAGGCGCTGCTCAAGCATCCCGCGGTGGCGGAGGCGGTGAGCTTCGGGGTCCCCCACGACACGTGGGGGGAGGTCGTCGAGGCGGCGGTGGTCCTTCGCGGGGAGGCCAGCGAGGCCCAGCTCCTGCGCCACTGCCGCGAGCACCTGGCCGACTTCAAGATTCCCACCCGGCTCTACCTCGTCGAGAGCATCCCGAAGGGCTCGACCGGGAAGATCCAGCGCACCCGGATGCCGAACCTGCTGCGCGGCGCGCCGCCATGAGAATCGGGCCATGAGAATCGTGATAGTCGGGGCCGGCGCCACCGGGGCTTTCCTCGGCGCGCGCATGGCCCGGGCCGGGGTGGACGTCACCCTCGTCGCGCGGGGGGCGCACCTGGCCGCCATGCGCGAGCGGGGGGTCGAGGTCCGCGAGGCCGACGGCTCCTTCGTGGCTCATCCCCCCTGCACGGACGATCTCGCGGTGGTCGGCGGCGCCGACGCGGTCATCCTGACCCTGAAGGCCCACAGCCTGCCCGAGATGGCGCCGCGCCTGGGGCCGCTGCTCGGGCCCGACACCGCCGTCGTGACCGCCCAGAACGGCATCCCCTGGTGGTACTTCGACCGCCACGGCGGCCCGCTCGACGGGACCCGCCTGCGCACGGTGGACCCGGGCGGGGTCATCGCCGCGCATCTCGACGCGCGCCGCGTCGTGGGCTGCGTGGTCTACCCGGCCACGAGCCTGGTCGGCCCCGGCGTCGTCGAGCACGTCGAGGGCACGCCGCCTCTCCCTGGGGGAGCTGGACGGGACGGCGAGCGAGCGGTGCCGCGCCATCGCGGCCGCCCTCATCAAGGGCGGGCTCAAGGCTCCCATCCGGCCGCGGATCCGCGACGAGATCTGGCTCAAGCTGCTCGGCAACGTCTGCTTCAATCCGCTGAGCGCGCTCACCCGCGCGACCATGGCCCAGATCGCCACCGATCCCGAGATGCGGGCGGTCGCCCGCGCGATCATGGAGGAAGCGGACTCGGTCGCCCGCGCGCTCGGCATCGAGCTGGCGATCGGCGTGGACCAGCGGCTGGCCGGCGCGGAGAAGGTGGGGGCCCACAAGACGTCGATGCTCCAGGACGTCGAGAGCGGCCGCCCGCTCGAGGTCGAGGCGGTGGTCGGCGCGGTGGTGGAGATCGCCGATCTTCTCCGGCTCCCCCTCCCCCACCTCCGGACCGTCTACGCCTGTACCCGCCTCCTCGACCAGGGGCTCCGGACCGGCTAGGCTACTTCGGCTTGGGGGCGAAGAGGGCGCACCAGCCCTTGGGGTTGATCTTGCCGTCCACCATCTTGCAGCTGCTCGGGGCGACGAAGTGCAGGCAGCCGTCGCACTCCTGGGTCCCCTTGGGCTTTTCCTGGTACTGGACCAGCTTGGGGGCCACCTTCTGCTGCGCCTCCGCCGGGCGGGGGATGACGGCCAGCGCCAGCCCCACGCAGCCCAGCAGCAGGGACCGCCGGGACGCCCTGGGCTCGGTCTCGGTTCTCGTACTCACTCTCTCCTCCCTTGGATGGATGCCACGATCCTGGATCCCATCATCTATAGCAGAGCGTACCACCGGCGGGGCCCGCGGCCCTCCCGCCCCGGGCCCCTACCCCCGTACGATGTCCTTGACTTTCCAGACTTCCACCCTTACAACTGGGGGCCAATCGATGGCCGACCCCTGGCCGATGCGCCTCAAATTCCTCTCGGTTCCCACGATGCTGCTGAGTCTGCTCCTGCTCTTGAGCGGGTGCGAGACGATCTCGGATTTCTTTCGCCAGCGGCCGCAGGCGCTGCCGCCCGCTTCCGAGCTCTACGCGGAAGGCGAGAACCAGCTCAGCAAGAACCGGTTCGATGAGGCGCGGACCGCGTTTCGCAAGGTCGCCGAGCGCCACCCGCAATCGAGCTACGCGCCCCGCGCTCGCTTCCTGATCGGCGAGGCCTTCTACCGCGAGGGACAGTTCGACAAGGCCATCAAGGAGTTCGAGGCCTTCATGTCGTTCTATCCGCGCCACGAGATCTCCGACCTGGTCCAGTTCCGGCTGGCGATGAGCTACTACGACCAGATGAAGCCGGTGGAGCAGGACCAGGAGATCACGCGGAAGGCGATGGAGGCCTTCAAGGTGCTGGTGCGCGAGTACCCGGAGAGCCGCTACGCGGCCGACGCCCTCGCCAAGACCGACATCTGCCGCGGGCGGCTCGCCCAGAAGGAGCTGTGGGTGGCGGCCTACTACATCAACCAGGGCAACCCGGCCGCGGCGCGCCAGCGGCTCGAGAAGGTCATCAAGGAGTTCCCGCGGACGCTCGTGACCCCGGAGGCGCTGTTCCGCCTGGGTGAGGTGTACCAGGGCGACGGCAAGACCGAGGAAGCCCAGCGGATGTTCCGCCAGGTGGCCGAAGAGTACCCTTACACCGACTGGGGCAAGCGCGCGGCCCAGCGGCTCCAGACCGCCACGAGGTAATCGTCCCATGCACGACGTCGTCGATCTGCGCTCGGATACCCTGACCCTCCCCACCCAGGCCATGCGGGACGCGATGGCCCGGGCCGAGGTGGGCGACGACGTGTGGGAAGAGGATCCGACGGTTCGCCGGCTGGAGGAGATCGCGGCGCGCCGCACCGGCAAGGAGGCCGCGCTCTTCGTCTCCTCCGGGACCCAGGGGAATCTGGTCTCGGTGCTCGCCCAGACCCGCGCCGGCCAGGAGGTCATCCTCGACGCGGACTCCCACGTCTTCAACTACGAGGGCGCGGGCGCGGCGGTGTTCGGCGGCGTCCAGACCCTGCCGGTCAAGACCGCGCGCGGCTTCCTCACTCCCGAGCAGGTGCGCGAGCACATCCGGCCCAGCAACATCCACATCCCGACCACCGGCCTGGTCTGCCTCGAGAACACCCACAACCGGCACGGGGGGACGTGCTGCACGCCGGAGGAGATCGAGGCGGTGGCCGCCGCGGCGCACGCGGCCGGCGTCCCGGTCCACCTGGACGGCGCGCGGCTCTTCAACGCGGCGGTGGCGCTGCGGCGCCCGGTCGCCGACTTCGCGCGCCCGGTCGACTCGCTCACCTTCTGCCTCTCCAAGGGCCTCGGCGCGCCGGTGGGCTCGCTGGTGTGCGGATCGCGCGAGCTGGTGGCGCGCGCGCGGCGGGTGCGCAAGATGCTCGGCGGCGGCATGCGCCAGGTCGGGGTGCTCGCCGCGGCGGGGCTCATCGCGCTCGAGTCCATGGTCGACCGGCTGGCCGAGGACCACGCGAACTGCCGCCGGCTCGCCGAGGGCGTGGCGAGGCTGCCGCGGATCGGGCTCGACCTGGCCACCGTGCAGACCAACATCGTCATCTTCCGGGTGGACCGGGACGGCGGCGCCGCCGACCTCGTCACCGGCTGCCTCGCCCGGAAGGTGAAGATCCACCAGACCGGTCCCGGCACCATCCGGTGTGTCACCCACAAGGACGTCGACGCCGACGACATCGCGCGGGCCCTCGAGGCCTTCCGAGAGATCACGGCGGCCTGGTAGCCGCCCGCACCCCCGTCAGAGGAGGCCGCACCCTATGGCCGATCGCCTGCTGGACGTCAAGAACCTGAAAACGTATTTCTTCACCGACGAAGGTGTGGTGCGGGCCGTCGACGGCGTCGACCTCTACATCGAGAAGGGCGAGACCCTGGGCGTGGTCGGCGAGTCCGGCTGCGGCAAGTCGGTGACCGCGCTCAGCATCATGAAGCTGATTCCCCAGCCGCCCGGCCGCATCGTGGAGGGGGAGATCAACTACAACGGGACCAACCTGGTCACGCTGGCCCCGAACAAGATGCGCAAGATCCGCGGCAAGGAAATCTCGATGATCTTCCAGGAGCCCATGACCTCGCTCAACCCGGTGTTCACGTGCGGGGAGCAGATCGCGGAGGCCATCCGCCTCCACGAGGGGCTCGGCCGGCGCGAGGCGATGGCCAAGACGGTGGACATGCTGAAGCTGGTGCACATCCCCAACGCGGAGCGCCGCGTGAAGGAGTACCCGCACCAGCTCTCGGGCGGCATGCGGCAGCGCATCATGATCGCGATGGCGCTCTCCTGCAATCCGAACCTCCTGATCGCGGACGAGCCCACCACCGCGCTCGACGTGACGATCCAGGCCCAGATCCTCGAGCTGCTCAACGAGCTGAAGTCCAAGCTCCACATGGCAGTTCTCTTGATCACGCACGACATGGGCGTCATCGCGGAGACCGCGCAGCGGGTGGTCGTGATGTACGCGGCGAAGGTGGCGGAGGAAGCGCCGGTCGCCGATCTCTTCAAGGAGCCGCTCCACCCCTACACCCAGGGCCTGCTGCGCTCGATCCCGCGCATCGACCTCGCGGCCACCGCGCGCCGGCGGCTCGAGACGATCCCGGGCACGGTGCCGACCCTCCGGGGCGACATCGCCCCCGGCTGCCGCTTCGCCCCGCGCTGCCCCTTCGTGAAATCGGTGTGCACCGAGAAGGATCCGGTGCTCAAGGAAGTCAAGCCGGGACACAAGGTGTCCTGCTGGCTGTACTAGAGGACGCCATGCCCGACACCGCACTCCTGCGCGTCAAGAATCTCAAGAAGTACTTCCCGATTCGCGGCGGGCTCTTCTCCCGCGAGGTCGCGCGGGTGCACGCCGTCGACGACGTGACCTTCGATCTGCTGAAGGGCGAGACCCTGGGCCTCGTGGGCGAGTCGGGCTGCGGCAAGTCCACCACCGGGCGGTGCATCCTGCGCCTGATCGAGCCCACCGCGGGCGAGGTCTGGTTCGACGACAAGAACGTGACCACGCTCGACAAGCGGTCGCTGCGGCACCTGCGCCGCGACATGCAGATCATCTTCCAGGACCCCTACGCGTCGCTCAACCCGCGCATGACGGTCGGCTCGATCATCGGAGAGGCGCTCGTCATCCACAAGCTGGCCAAGTCCAAGCGCGAGCGGGAGGAGCGGGTGGTGCACCTGCTCGAGACGGTCGGCCTGAACGCCGACCACCTGCGTCGCTACCCGCACGAGTTCTCGGGCGGTCAGCGTCAGCGCATCGGCATCGCGCGCGCGCTGGCGGTGAGCCCGAAGCTGATCGTGGCCGACGAGCCGGTCTCCGCGCTGGACGTCTCCATCCAGGCCCAGGTCATCAACCTGCTGGAAGACCTCCAGAAGCAGTTCAACCTGACCTACCTCTTCATCGCCCACGACCTCTCGGTGGTCGAGCACATCTCGAACCGGGTGGCGGTCATGTACCTCGGCAAGATCGTGGAGATCGCTCCCGCCAAGGAGCTCTACACGAATCCGAAGCACCCCTACACCGAGGCCCTGCTCTCCGCGGTGCCGATCCCCGACCCCGCGGTGAAGCGCAAGCGCATCCTGCTGGAGGGCGACGTGCCGAGCCCGATCAAGCCGCCCTCCGGCTGCCGCTTCCACACCCGCTGCCCGGTCCGGGTCCCCTCCTGCTCCGAGAACGAGCAGGTCCTGAAGGAGGTCTCGCCCGGCCACTGGGTCGCCTGCCAGGTCCGCGCCTAACGGGTCGCGGCCAGCGTTGGCGAGCCGCAGCCAAAGGCGAGGCGAGCGGATATAAAGAGGGGTCAGGGTTGATAGGCTGGTCCGGCGTCTTCCACATCCTCGCCACCCCGTTCCGCGACGACGGCGCCCTCGACACCGAGGGCCTGCCGCGCCTCGTCGAGTGCGCGCTCGCCACCGGCATCAACGGCTTCACCATCCTGGGCATCGCGGGCGAAGCCCACCGTCTCACCGACGAGGAGCGCCGCCGCGTGGTGGAGACCGTGGTCAAGGAGGTGCGCGGCCGCGTGCCGGTGGCGGTGGGGGTGTCCGCCTCCGGCACCCACCTGGCCACCGCCTTCGCCCGCATGGCGCGCGAGCACGGCGCGGACGCGCTCATGGTCGCGCCGCCCACCGGGCTCCGGAACCTGGACGCGGTCGCCGAGTACTACCGCACCGTCGCGGCGGCCACCGGCCTGCCGATCGTGCTGCAGGACGAGCCGGTCACCACCCAGGTCAGCATGCCGGCCCCGTTCATCGCGCAGGTGTGCGCCGAGCTCCCCGCGATCGAGGCCATCAAGATCGAGGAGCCGCCGACCCTGCCCAAGATCACGCGGCTGCGCGCCCTCTTCGGGAGCCGGGTCGCGATCTTCGGCGGGCTCGGCGGCGTCTACTTCTTCGAGGAGCTCTCGCGCGGCGCCGACGGGGCCATGACCGGCTTCCCCTACCCGGAGGCGCTGCGGGCGATCCGCGAGCACTTCGTGGCCGGGCGCCGCGACGAGGCGCGTGCGCTCTTCTACCGGTGGCTGCCGCTGATCCGCTACGAGAGCCAGCCGGGAGCGACCCCCGGCACCGCGGTCGGCATCCGCAAGGAGATCCTGCGCCGCCGGGGGTGGATCGCCTCCGCCCTGGTGCGCCCGCCGGCGCCCGCGCTCGACGCGGGCACCCACGCCGAGCTGGCCGAGATCCTGGCCGCGGTCGGGGTCTGATCGCGATGCCCACCGTCACCGCGAACGGCGTCCGCCTCTTCTACGAGGAGGCGGGCGCGCCGGACGCCCCGCCCCTGGTGCTGATCATGGGCTGGGGCGCCGATCACACCGCGTGGGCGCTGCAGATACCCGCCCTGATCGCCGACCACCGGGTGATCGCCTTCGACAACCGCGGCGCGGGACAGAGCGAGGTGCCGGAGGGGCCGTACACGATTCCCGGCATGGCCGGGGACGTGGTGGGGCTGATAGACGCCCTCGGGGTCGCGCGCGCGCACATCTGCGGCGCCTCGATGGGCGGGATGATCGCGCAGGAGCTGGCCCTGCGGCACCCGGAGCGGGTGCGCACGCTCCAGCTGCACTGCACCGCGCCCGTCATCGACGGCTACGGGCGCTTCCTGATCGACACGCTGCTCGCGGTGAAGGCGCGGGGCGATCGCGAGGAGAACGTGCGCGCGGTCATGCCCTGGATCCTCTGCCGCAAGACGATGGTCGAGCGGCCGGAGTTCATCCGCTTCTGGATCGAGCGCGGCCTGACCTATCCCTACCCGATCACCTTCGAGGGGTTGTCGCGGCAGGCGGACGCCATCAAGGGCCACGACACGCTCGCGCGCCTGGGCGAGATCCGGATGCCGACCCTGCTCACCACCGGCACCGAGGACATCCTGGTTCCGCCCGTGTCCTCCCGCGAGCTGCACGCACGGATCCCGGGGGCGGAGCTGGTCGAGATCGGCGACGCGGGACACCTGCACTTCATCGAGCAGGCGGAGAAGTTCAACGAGGTCTGCCTGGAGTTCCTGCGAAAGCACCGCGGGGCCTGACGGCCCGCGTCCGGCCGGTCAGCGTCGCGCGGTGGACCGGGCGACGGCCGGCCCCGGCTCTTCCCAGATGTAGCTGTGCGGGTTCACCGGCTGGCCCTTGACCTGGATCTCGTAGTGCAGGTGCGGACCGGAGGAGCGGCCGGTGTTGCCGGTGAGCGCCACCGTCTCCCCCCGCTGCACCAGCTGGTCCAGCCCGACGCTCAGTCGCGACAGGTGGCCGTAGAGCGACTTGGTCTCGTTGCCGTGGTCGATGATGAGGGTGACGCCGTACTCCGGATGCTGGCCCGCGAACACCACGGTGCCGGGGGCGGGCGACTTCACCGGGGTGCCGATCGCGGCCCCGATGTCGATGCCGCTGTGGAACTCGGAGTTGGGCGCCCACGGCGAGCGGCGCTGGCCGAAGTCGGAGTTGACCGGGCCGCGCACCGGCCAGCGCGACGGCAGCGAGGCGAGCACGCGACTGGCGCGGCCGAGGAACCGCTCGAGCGTCCGGATCGACTCGCCCTCTTCCTTGACGACCCCGAGCAGCCGGTCCATGTCCTCGCGGACCGGGGCGCGATCGGGCTCCGCGAGCTCCGCGGCGGCGTTGCCCCCGCCGATGCCGACGCCGCGCTTGGCCGGGCCCGCCTCCGGCCCGAACGGCTCCCAGATCTTGGCGTGCAGATCGCGCCAGCTGTCGATCTCGCCGCGGATCTCGCGCAGGCGCGACTGGGCCGCGTCGAGGAGGGCCTGCTGGGTGTGCAGCCGCGCGCTCAGGGTCGCGAAGGTGCCCCGCTGGTGGCGGAGGGTGGCGTAGTCGGGATAGATGAACGCGAGCCCGATCAGGGTCACCACGAGCCCGCCCACCACCGCGCCGACCACCCAGCCCGGCACCGACAGCCGCAGCACACGGCTGCCGTCGTCGCGCACCATCAGCAGGTTGAACTGCCTGGGCTTGCCCATCATCCCCGCTTGAGCGGCACGACCGCGAGGTCCCGCGCGGCGGCGACCTCCGTCACCGGGGCCGGCTTGGCCATGCGGCAGTGGCCCTCGAAGACCACGCCCTCTTCCACCACCACGATCGGGGCCTCGACGTCGCCGTAGACGCGCGCGGTGCGCTTGAGCTCCACCCGCTCGGTGGCCCGGAGGTTACCCGTGACCTCGCCGCTCACCGTCACCCGGCCGGCCCGGACGTCGGCCTCGATGACCGCGCGCTCCCCGATGATCAGGGTGTCGCCGGAGCTGATCTCGCCCTTGAACTTACCGTTGAGCATGACGGTGCCCCGGAAGGTGTACCGGCCCTCCATCTCCGAGCCTTCGTCGATGAAGGCGGTCAGGTCTCCCCGCCGCGGTCCCTTGGTCCTTCGTCCGAACATAAGACTCGTCCCCTCGACGCGCTTGACTGCCGTCCTGCCGGGCCCTGGGACCCCCGCGGGGGTCGGGAAACTCGACTGTCCGCTCGGAGCGTGCTGGAAGGTGGGTGTTGGTTACGGGTTCGCCCGGTAAGGCTCTTCTAGCACGCCCTTCAAAATGGTGTCAACCCCCGTCCGGCCGCAACCCCCGCCCGGCCGCGGGCCGGCATGCGCGCTATCCCCGCGCGGCATCAGGGCGACTTCGTTGACACTCCCGCGAGCGGCACAGTATGATCGAACTCCCTGGAGACGAAACCATGGACGAGTTCTATCGAATCAAGCGGCTCCCGCCCTATGTCTTCGCGATCGTCAACGACCTGAAGTCGAAGGCGCGCGCCAAGGGCGAGGACATCATCGACCTCGGGATGGGCAATCCCGACCAGGAAACCCCCAGGCACATCGTCAACAAGCTGGTCGAGGCGGCCCGCAACCCGCGCAACCATCGGTACTCGGCCTCCAAGGGGATCACCCGGCTGCGGAAGGCGGTCACGACCTGGTACCGGACCCGCTACGGGGTCGAGCTGGACGCGGAGACGGAGGCCATCGTCACCATCGGGGCCAAGGAGGGCATGGCCCACCTGGCCCTCGCGGTGCTCCAGCCGGGGGACGGGGTGCTGGTGCCCAACCCGACCTACCCCATCCACTCCTACTCGGTGGTGATCGCGGACGGCGACCTGCGCTCGGTGCCGCTCATCCCGGGCGACGACTTCTTCGCCCGGCTGCAGGAGACGGCCCGGCTCTCCTGGCCCAAGGCCAAGCTCCTGATCCTCTCCTTCCCGCACAACCCGACCACCCTCTGCGTGGACCGCGACTTCTTCGTCAAGGTCGTCGACTTCGCGCGCGAGCACCAGCTGATGGTGGTGCACGACTTCGCCTACGCCGACTTCGCCTACGACGGATACAAGCCCCCCTCTTTCCTGGAGGTGCCGGGGGCCAAGGACGTGGGGGTCGAGATCTTCTCGCTGTCGAAGTCCTACAACATGCCGGGCTGGCGGGTGGGCTTCGTGTGCGGCAACTCCCGGATGGTCAACGCGCTGGCCCGCATCAAGTCCTACCTCGACTACGGCGCCTTCCAGCCCATCCAGATCGCGGCGATCATCGCGCTCGAGGGCGAGCAGGGCTGCGTGGGCGACATCGTCGAGCTGCACCGCAAGCGCCGCGACGTGCTCGTCGACGGCCTCAACAAGATCGGCTGGTCCGTCCCCAAGCCCAAGGGCACCATGTTCGTGTGGGCCCCGATTCCGGACGCCTTCCGGAGCATGGGCTCGCTCGAGTTCTCCAAGCTGCTCATCCAGGAGTGCAAGGTGGCGGTGTCCCCGGGCATCGGCTTCGGCGAGTACGGCGACGGCCATGTCCGGTTCGCCCTCGTCGAGAACGCGCAGCGCATCCGACAGGCCCTGCGCGGCCTCAAGACCCTCACCGGCCGGTAGCCGGCCGGGAGCGGCTCACGGGCTTCCCGGGGGTCGGCCCCCGGGCGGCCTCGAAATGGACCCATGAACGAGATCAAGATCGCCCTTCTGGGCCTCGGCACGGTCGGCTGCGGCGTGGCCAAGATCCTCCAGAGCCACGGCGCCGAGCTGGCCGAGCGCGCGGGATGCCGCCTCGCCTTCGGGCGGGTGGCGGACGCGGACCTCACCCGGCCCCGCGACGGGCTCGACCTGGCCCGGCTACCCCTCACCGCCGACGCGGGCCAGGCCATCGACGATCCCTCGGTGCAGATCGTGATCGAGCTGATCGGCGGGCTCGAGCCGGCGCGGACCTTCATCCTGCGGGCCCTGCAGGCGGGCAAGCACGTGGTCACCGCCAACAAGGCGCTGCTCGCCCACCACGGGACCGAGCTGTTCGAGGAGGCCCGTCGCCACCGGGTCATGCTCGGGTTCGAGGCCGCGGTGGCGGGCGGCATCCCGCTCATCCGCGCGGTGAAGGACGGGCTGCCCGCGAACCGCATCCTCTCGACCTTCGGCATCGTCAACGGCACCTGCAACTACATCCTCTCCAAGATGACCGACGAGGGCCGCGACTTCGGGGAGGTCCTCAAGGAGGCGCAGGCGCACGGCTACGCGGAGGCGGATCCGACCCTCGACATCGAAGGGCTCGACTCGGCCCACAAGCTGCAGATCCTGGCCACCCTGGCCTTCCGCACCGCGGTCGATCTGAAGGACATCTACACCGAGGGCATCACCGCGGTCGGCCAGCAGGACGTGGTGAACGCGACCGAGCTCGGCTACCGCATCAAGCTGCTCGCGATCGCCAAGGCCTCCGAGGGAGCGCTGGAGGTCCGGGTGAACCCGACCATGATCCCGGCCAGCTCCCCGCTCGCCGCGGTCTCCGGCGTGTTCAACGCGGTCTTCATCACCGGGGACAACGTGGGCGATCTCATGTTCTACGGCCGCGGAGCCGGCCAGCTCCCCACCGCCTCCGCGGTCTGGTCCGACACCATCGACATCGCGCGCCGGGTGGCCCACGGCATCCCCGCGCTCGACACCGATCTCCCCACGATCGGGCGCACCCCGCTGCCCCTGCGGCCGGTCGACGACATCCGCTCCGCCTACTACCTGCGCGTGATGGCGCTGGACCGGCCCGGCGTCCTCGCCCAGGTGGCGGGCATCCTCGGTCAGCACGACATCTCGCTGGTCTCGGTGCTCCAGAAGGTGCGCGCGCGCCACGAGGCGGTGCCGGTGGTGATGATGACGCACGAGGCACGCGAGCGGGACATGCGCGCGGCCCTCGCCGCCATCGACAAGCTGCCGGTGGTGGCCGCCCGGACCACCATGATCCGGGTGGAGGCTTGAGCGGGCGGTCCGGCCGGCCCGGGCGCTGAGCCGCGCGCCCATGTCGTCGTACTCGCGACTGGGGAAGATTCTCCTCGGCCTCGTGGTGAGCGCCGGGCTCCTGGTCTACTTCTTCTGGGACGTCGACCTCCGCGTGGTCGGCGCGCGACTGCGGGAGACCCTCTGGGGCTTCCTGGCCTTGAGCGTCTCGCTCAACTTCCTCTCCCTGTGGGCCCGCGCCCGGCGGTGGCGCTACCTGTTCGCGCCCGGGGCGCAGGCCGGCCATCTCTTCCGGGCCCTGCTGGTGGGCTACATGGGCAACAACCTGCTCCCGCTCCGGGCCGGAGAGATCGTGCGGATCTACGTGGCGTCACGCCACGGCCCGCGGTTCTGGACCACGTTCGCCACCGTGGTGGTGGAGCGCGTCCTCGACGGGCTGGCGCTGGGCCTGCTCGTGGCCGGGGTCCTGCTGGTGGTGCCGGTGCCGAAGGAGATGCGGTGGTCGATCCTGGTCTTCCTCGGCGTCGACCTGGTCGGCATGCTGCTGCTGGCCGCGATCGCGATCGCCCCCGGCGGGTGCCGCGCGCTCATCCAGATCCTCTTTCACCGGATCGGCTGGATCGAACGGCGGATGCTCGACCATGCTCGACACCATGACCGAGGGGCTGCGCGGCCTTCGCGCGCCCCGCCATCTGCTGCCGATCACCCTCTACTCGGTGGCGATCTGGCTCTTCCTGGCCCTGTCGGTCTGGACCGCGCTCCACGCGGCCCACCTGGATCTGCCGCTCGCCGCCGCGTGGACCGTGCTCGCCTTCCTCGGCCTGGGGGTGAGCCTGCCGTCGAGCCCGGGCTTCGTCGGCGTGATCCAGGCCGCGACGGTGCTCGCCCTCGCGCTCTTCGACGTGCCGCGCACCGAGGCACTCTCCTTCTCGCTGCTGCTGCACGCCTCCCAGTTCTTTCCGGTCACCGCGGTCGGCCTGGTCTTCCTGTTCCTGGAGCACGTCAGGCTGACGGACGCCACCCGGGTCGACGTGGGGCGGATCGCGGCCTCCGAACGGTGAATGGCGAACGGTGAATGGCGAACCGTGAATGGCGAACGATGAGCGAGGGGAGAGGCTGAGCGAGAGCCGACGCGCTTAGCGGCGACGACCCCACCGCCGGCGCTCCACCCATTCGGTGAGCCGGTCGGTCAGGTCGATCAGCAGCACCGCGGCTCCGGTCACGACGATCAGCCAGCCGAGCCCGCGCAGGCTCGCGCCGCCGGCCTCGATGAAGGCCGGCACCGCCGCCACCACCAGGATCGCCAGGACCGCCGCGCCGATCCACATGCCGCCAGCGTAGAGAGCCACCCCCCGGAACGCCAAGAAGAATGAGCGGATGTAAACGCGGGCACGGGCGACGGCGTCTCATCCAGTGATCGCAGCACCCCGGGGCTTCAACTCCAAAATCCCTGCAAATCCAGGAGGATATACCGATGGACAAGCACATGGGTTGGCTGGTACGGACGCTGGCGGTGGCGGCGACCGGAGTGACGGTCGGGCTGCTCTCGACGGCCGCCTCGGCCCAGGAGATCCGGAACGACGTCCAGGAGCTGCGGCAGGATCGGAAGGAGATCCGCCAGGACAACCGCGAGATCGGCGGGGACCGGCGCGAGCTGCGCGGCGACACGAAGGAGATCCAGGGCGACCGGCGCGAGCTGCGGGGCGACCGGCGCGACCTCCGGGACGCGCAGAAGTCCGGCGACCCGAACGCGGTCAAGGACGCCAAGCAGGACCTGCGGGGCGACCGCCGCGACCTCCGGGGCGACGTGAAGGACCGGCGGGGAGACGCGCGCGATCTGCGGCAGGACAAGCGCGACCGGCGCGGAGACGTGAAGGACCTGCGCCACGATCGGCGCGATCTGAGGAAGGACGTCGCGGAGAAGAGCGCCAAGTAGAGCGGTGGGCCGGGCTCCGGGAGCGGCCGCGATCGCTCCCGGAGCCCACCCGCGAGCGGCGGGAGGCTTGGAGTCGAATGCGCGCGTATGGGAAGATCGGGGCGAGAGGCGCCCGTGGAGTCGAGCGATGAGGAGCTATGTCGTGCGGTGGCGGAGCGGAAACCGGGGGCCTTCGACCTCCTGGTCGAGCGCTATCAGGAGCGGGCCTACCGCATCGCCTGGTCCGTCGTGCGCGATCGGGAGGAAGCCCGCGACTGCTCCCAGGAAGCGTTCCTTCGCCTGCACGAGTCGGCCGGCTCCTTCGCCGGACAGTCCAAGTTCTCGACGTGGTTCTACCGCATCCTGGTCAACTGCTGCCTCGACCAGAAGCGTCGCGGGCGGGGCTGGCGGCAGCTGCTGGGCTGGCGCGACCGGCGCGACGACGGACCCGACGAGCCGGATCCGGTCGAGCAGGCGCCCGCGCCGCTCGCGGACCCCGCGGATCGGCTGGACGCGGAGCAGCGCATGAGCCGGGTGTGGGCGCTGGTGGAAGAGCTCTCGCCGCAGCAGCGCGCGGCGGTGACGCTCTCCTGTCGCGAGGGAATGGCGACCAAGGACATCGCCGCCGTGCTGAGCCTGTCGGAGGCCACGGTGCGGGTACACCTGCACCGCGCGCTCGCCACGCTCAGGCGGCGGATCGGAGATCAGGCATGACCGACGCGCACGTGGACGAGCTGCTGGTCGATCACCTCCGCGGCGACCTCGAGGGACCGGAGCGGGCCCGGGTCGACGCGCACCTGGCCGCGTGCGCGGAGTGCCGCGCCTCCCGCGAGGGCTTCGCCCGGATCGTGGCCGCGCTGGCCGACACCGCGCCGCCGGCGCCGCCCATCCACTGGGGCGCGTACCGGGCCGAGCTGCGCGAGCGCATCGAGCGCGCCGGCGCCGGGCGCGGCGCGCGCTGGGCCTGGCTCGCGCGACCGGTGCCGGCGCTGGTCGCGGCGGCCCTGGTGGCCGCGCTGGTGGTGGCCGGGCTGCCCGGGCTGCGCGGACCCGGCGCCCCCGATCCGCTCGCGCTCGACAACACGATCCTCGCGAGCCGGCTCGACATGATCGCCCGGCTCGACGTGGTGCAGGACCTCGACCTGCTCGAGGACTTCAACGTCATCAACGAGCTGGACGAGCTGCCGGGGCCGAGCAAGAGCTGAGCCGTGAGGGCATGGCTCTGGCCCGCCGGCCTGCTCGTGATGACGCTGGCGGGAACGATCGAGGTGGGCGCGGCCGATCGAGGCGCGACGACGAAGCGCGCCGGCGCGCCGGAGGCGGTGGACGCGGAGATGCTGAGAGATCTGGATCTGCTGAGCAGCCCGGACTACACCCGGGACCGCGAGGTGGCCCGCCGCATGGGCCTCCTCGAGCGCATGCGCATGCTCGAGGCCCAGCGCGCGCAGGAGGCCGCGGGCGGGGCCACCGGTGCGGCCGCCCCCGAGCCCCCTCCGCCCCCGACGCGGGACGGTCGCTGACATGACTTATCGGCCGCGCTCGTCCTGGTGCTGCTGGCGCTGCTGGCCGGCCCCGCGGCGGCTCAGACTCCGCCCCCGCCTCCCGCGGCGCCGGGTGCGCCCGCGGCCCCGGGCGCGCCCGCCGCGCCCGGCGCGCCGATCCAGGGGCTCGAGCGCCTCTCGCCGGAGGAGCGCGCGGTCGCCGAGCGCAACCTCGAGCGGTGGCGCAGCATGACTCCCGAGCAGCAGCAGCGCGCGATGGACAACTACCGCCACTGGCGCAGCCTCTCCCCGGAGGAGCGCCAGAGCGCCCGTCAGAACCTCCAGCGCCTCCGCCAGATGCCCCCCGGCGAGCGCGCGCGGGTCATGCAGGACTTCCAGCGCTGGAACCAGCTGCCGGACGACCGGAAGCGCGAGCTGGAGCGCGCCTACCAGCGCTACCAGCAGCTCCCCCCGGAGCGGCAGCGACAGATCCAGCAGCGCTTCGAGCGCTACCAGTCGCTGAGCCCCGAGCAGCGCCAGCGGATGGACCGGAACCTCGAGCGCTGGCGGAGCATGACGCCCGAGGAGCGCCAGCGCGCGCGCGAGCAGGTCCGCGAGAAGCGGCAGGAGCGCCAGAAAGAGATCCGCCCGCGCGAGGACGCGCCGGGCCGTCGCCCTCGCTGAAGGGGCGCGACTTTACACTGCGCGCGGGGGTCGTGTACGATGGCCCTCTCATGGCGCAGCTGATCGTCCAGAAGTACGGCGGCTCGTCGGTCGCCGACCCCGAGAAGATCAAGAACGTGGCCCGGCGCGTGGCGGGCTATGCGCGTGAGGGACACCGTCTGGTCGTCGTGGTCTCCGCGATGGGCAAGACCACCGACGGGCTCCTCGCGCTCGCCTCCGCCATCACCCCGACCCCCGACCCGCGCGAGATGGACATGCTGCTCGCCACCGGCGAGCAGGTCACCATCGGCCTCCTCGCGATGGCCCTGCAGGCGCTCGGCCACCCCGCGTGCTCCTTCACCGGCGCGCAGGTCGGCCTCGTCACCGACCAGGCGCACACCCGCGCCCGCATCAAGCGCATCAGCGCGGAGCGGATCAACGCGGCGCTGGACGCGGGCCGCGTCGCGGTGGTGGCCGGCTTCCAGGGCACCACCGAGGACGGGGAGATCACGACCCTCGGCCGCGGCGGCTCCGATCTCACCGGCGTCGCGCTCGCCGCCGCGCTCAAGGCCGACGTGTGCGAGATCTTCACCGACGTGGACGGCGTCTACACCGCCGATCCCAACGTGGTGCCCGACGCGCACAAGCTGCCGCGCATCTCCTACGACGAGATGCTGGAGATGGCCGCCCTGGGGGCCAAGGTCTTGCAGGCCCGCTCGGTCGAGTTCGCCAAGAAGTACAACGTCCCGGTCCACGTCCGCTCCACCTTCAAGCCGGACCCGGGCACGCTGGTGACCAGGGAGGATCACAGCATGGAAGACGTGGTGGTGACCGGCATCACCCACGATCGCGGGCAGGCCAAGGTCTCGATCCTGCGCGTGCCCGACCGGCCCGGCATCGCCTCCCGGGTGTTCGGCGGCCTCGGCAAGGAGAACATCGTGGTCGACATGATCGTGCAGAACATCAGCCGCGAGGGGCTCACCGACATCTCGTTCACCCTGCCTCGCGCGGACCGCGCCCGCGCGGAGGGCGTGCTGGGCGCCCTCGCCCGCGAGGTCGGCGCGGCCGGCGTGGTCGCCGACGACCGGGTGGCCAAGATCTCCATCGTGGGCGTCGGGATGCGGAGCCACTCGGGGGTCGCCGCGCGCATGTTCGAGACCCTGTCCGGCGAGGGCATCAACATCCAGATGATCTCCACCTCCGAGATCGCGCTCTCCTGCGTGATCGAGGACAAGTACGCGGAGCTGGCGGTGCGGGCGCTGCACGACGCCTTCGCCCTCGGCGCCGAGCGGGGAGCCTGACCATGGCGACCACCGCGCGCGCCGCCGTCTTCTTCGGCCCCGGCAAGCCGTTCGAGATCAAGCAGGTGCCGATCCCGGAGATCGAGCCGGACGGCGTGCTCATCCGGGTGACCCACGCCAACATCTGCGGCTCCGACCTCCACTTCTGGCGCGGCGACGCGCCCCTGCGCCTGCCCGACGACGGCTGGATCTTCGGCCACGAGATGACCGGGCGGGTGGCCCGGCTCGGCGCGCGGGTGAAGACCGACTCGCTCGGGCGCGCGCTCAAGGAGGGCGACCGCGTCGCCTACACCTACTTCTACCCCTGCGGCCGCTGCTACGCGTGCGTGCACGAGGAGCGCGCGGCCTGCCCCAACAAGATCGAGCGGCCGCTCGGCCCGAGCGCGCCGCCGCATCTCCACGGCGCCTTCGCCGACCACTACTACCTCCGGCCGGGCGGCGCGCTGTTCACGGTGCCCGACGTGCTCTCCGACGAGGCGGTGGCCGGGGTGAACTGCGCGCTCTCCCAGGTCTTCTACGGCCTGCACGTGGCGGGCGTGCGGCAGGGCGACCGCGTGGTGATCCAGGGCGCGGGCGGGCTCGGCATCCAGGCCGCCGCGGTGGCCAAGGACATGGGGGCGGAGACCGTGATCGTGATCGACCAGATCCCGGGGCGGCTCGAGCTGGCCCGCGCCTTCGGCGCCGATCACACCATCAACGTCAAGGAGGTCACGGACCGGCGCGAGCGCGTGAAGCTGGTGCGCCAGTGGACCGGCGGGGTCGGGGCCGACGTGGCGTGCGACCTGGTGGGCTTTCCCGCGGTGATCCCGGAGGGCATCGAGATGCTGCGCTCGGGCGGCACCTATCTCGAGATCGGCACCATCAGCCGCGGGGCCAAGATCGAGCTCGAGCCGTCGCTCCTGGTGTGGGGCTCCAAGAAGATCGTCGGGGTGATCCAGTACGAGGCGTGGGTGATCCCGCGCGCGCTCGACTTCCTGGTGCGCACGCGCGAGCGCTATCCGTGGGGCCGCATCCTCTCCCACAAGTACCCGCTCGAGCAGATCAACGAGGCCTTCGCCGCCTCCGAGTGGCACAACCGCGAGACGACGACGATCACCCGGGCGGCGCTCACCCCGTGAGCCGGACGATCGCGGACCTGATCCAGGATCGCTTCGGCCTGCCCACCGAGGCCGGCCGCGCGCGGCCGGCGGAGGGTCCCCTCGCCCTGCTGCTCTCCCATCGCACCCAGCGCCGCTACAAGCCCGATCCGGTGCCCGACGACGTGCTCGAGATGGCGCTGGCCGCCGCGCTCTCCGCGCCGTCGAAGTCCGACCTCCAGCAGGTGGGCATCGTGGTCGTGCGCGACCGCCGCCAAGCAGTCGACCATCGGCGGGTGGATCCCCGACATGCCGTGGATCGCGCAGGCGCCGCGGTTCATGGTGTTCTGCGGCGACCACCGACGGATGCGCCGGGTGAGCGAGCTGCGCGGCCGCCCCTTCCCCAACGACACCCTCGACATGTTCATGAACGCGGCGGTGGACACCGGCCTCGCGCTGCAGGCCTTCATCACCGCCGCGGAGGCCCTGGGGCTCGGCTGCTGCCCGATCAGCGTGGTGCGCAACCACGTCGAGAAGCTCGCCGCCCTCCTCGAGCTGCCGCCCGGCGTGTTCCCGGTGGCCGGCCTCTGCGTCGGCTACCCGCTGCAGGCGGGCTTCGTGAGCCTGCGGCTACCGCCCGCGATCACGGTGCACACCGACCGCTACGACGACCGGGAGCTGCCCGCCCAGCTCGCGGCCTACGATCAACGGCGCGAGGCGCGCCACGCCACCCCGAAGGAGAGCCAGCGCTACGTGGAGCGGTTCGGCTACACCGAGCCGTACGGCTGGTCGGAGGACAAGGCCCGCCAGTACTCGACGCCGGAGCGGCACAACTTCGGCCCGTTCATCCGCGGTCACGGCTTCGGGCTCGCCTAGGGCCCGGGATCGAAGCAGGCCCCGCGCCGGCCCTGCTCGCACGCGCATTCGAGCGGGCGGCCGTCGGGCCCCGCCACCATCACCAGGGTCCCGCGGCAGCCGGGGGCCCGGGAGAGCTGCACGGTCACCACCACCGTGACCATCGCGACCACCAGCACCACCCCGATCAGGAAGACCCGTCGCTCGAGGCGCTGACTCCGCTTGATCCCCGCCTCGCGTCCGAACTGCGCGCGCCGCTCGACCCGCCACATGGCGGTGAACAGCACGAGGGCGAACCCGCCCGCGAGCGCGGCGATGACGAAGAGAATGACGAAGTTTTCGGCCACTGGGATCGGGTGTCGACGAGAGCGTTGCCGCGGCAGCGGGCCGTCGTCCGCCCGGCGCGGCCATCGACCCGGCGCACTGTAGCACGATCGCGGGACGCCGGAAACCCGCCCCGCGGCGCTAGATCGGGCGCGACTCGCGGGCCTGCGCCACCTCCCGGTCCCGGCAGGTGGGGCAGATGGCGTGGGTGAACTGCAGCCCCGAGCGCTTGGTCAGGTAGCTGTCCACCTGCTCCCAGAAGTTTCCGTCGCTGCGCACCTGGCGGCACCAGGCGCAGATCGGAATGAGCCCCTGGAGCTGCTGCACGTGGGCCAGCGCCTCCTCGAGCGAGTGGACTCTCTCGGTGAGCTGCCGCTGGAGCGTGACGATCCGCACCCCGACCGCGAGACGGGCTCGCAGCTCGGCGATCTCGAAGGGCTTGGTGATGTGATCGTCGGCGCCGGCCCGGAGCGCCTCGACGACGTCCCCGGGCTCGCTCCTCGACGTCAGCACGATCAGGTAGGGCGCCATCGGCAGGCCGGCCGCGCGCACCTTCTCGCAGATCTCGACCCCGGTGAGGCCGGGCATCATCCAGTCGAGGATCGCGATGGTCGGGACGTCCTGGCCGCTCAGGATTCGCCACGCCTCGTCCCCGGTCGACGCCACGGTCACCGCGTAGCCCGACTTGCGCAGCGTGCTCTCGAGGAACCGCCGCGCGATCGCGTCGTCATCGGCGACCAGAACCCGGAGCTCGCTGGCCATGGCTCCATTCTGCCCCAGAACGCCCGCTTCCAGGCCGAGGTGGTGGGAGGCGGGTGGAGTACGATGGCCCGGTCATGACCGAGCCCGGCCCCCTGATCGATCTCGACGCCCTGCTGGAGAGCGTGGGCGGCGACCGCGAGCTGCTCGACGAGCTGGCCGCCACCTTCATCGCGGAGGTGCCCGGCTGGATCGCCGCGCTCCGGGCCGCCCTGGAGAACCGTGAGCCCGAGACCGTCTTCCGGGTGGCTCACGGCGTGAGCGGCTCGCTGGGCTACTTCAGGGCGGCGGGAGTGCGGAAGCGCGCGTCCGACCTCGAGGCGATGGGGCGAGCCGGCCGACTCGACGACGCGGCCGCCCTGCTCGATCAGCTCGAGGCCGACCTGCACGCCTTGAGCCGCGTCCTCGGCGAGGCCCCCTGGCGACGCTAGCGAAGGAGACGGCTCCGCTCTGTCTTTTCCGACCCCGACGCGTCGTTCCTTCCTGACTCCGACTCTGTAGCGCTCGGCGCGGCCGACCGCTCGCCAGCGATTCTCAGGATTTGCCTTACTGGCACGCCGGCTGCAGTCCCGGGCTCATGCATCGTCTCACCCTCACTCGCGAACTCGCTCTGGGCAGTCGACCGTCGTCCTGCTGGGAGGGTGCAGCGCTGAGCCATCCTCACTACGTCTCGCCGGAAGTGCACGTGGGAGAGCCCGCGTTCGTCCGGTCGCTCGAAGCGCATACCGTCTCGAGTCTCGTCGAAGGCAACCGCGCCCAGATCCTGCTGAACGGCGACGAGATATTCCCCGCCATGCTCGCGGCCATCCGCGGGGCCCGAACGACCATCACCTTCGCCAATTTCATCTACGAGGACGGCGCCATCGCCCGCGACATGGCCACCGCGCTGGCCGAGCGGTGCCGGGCCGGCGTGGCCGTCCACGTGCTCCTCGACGCGGTGGGCTCGAGTCAGATGCCGCGCGAGTACTGGACGGGGCTCCAGGCCGCGGGATGCCAGGCGGCCTGGTACCACTCGCTCAACCCGTTCGCGATCAAGCGGATCAACCATCGCAACCATCGCCGGATCCTCGTGATCGACGGCCAGGTCGGCTTCACGGGCGGAACCGGGGTGGGAGAGCAGTGGACGGGCGACGGGCGGCAGCCGGAGCACTGGCGTCAGACCGACGTCCGGGTGGAGGGCCCGATCGTGCGCTCGCTCCAGGCCGCGTTCGCCGAGAACTGGCGCGATACCACCGGGATCCTGCTCGGCGGCGACCGGTACTTTCCCCCGGCCCGGCGCCGAGGTGACCTGGCCGTCCAGTCGATCAAGAGCTCTCCGGCGAGCGGGGCGGCGGAGGCCTACCTGCTCTTCCAGCTCGCGATCGACGGCGCCCGCTCGTCGATCCATCTGACGAATCCCTACTTCGTCCCCGACGACGCCATGGCGGACGCGCTGGTGAGGGCGGCCAAGCGGGGGGTCAGTGTCTCGATCATCACCGCGGGAGTGGCTCAGGGCGTGCTCGACCGCCTGGTGCGGCAGGCGAGCCGCGCGCACTTCCCGCGCGCGACCAAGGCGGGGGTCAAGATCTACGAATACGGCCCGGCCCTC
This sequence comes from uncultured Candidatus Rokubacteria bacterium, assembly GCA_963841755.1. Classification (GTDB taxonomy): domain Bacteria; phylum Methylomirabilota; class Methylomirabilia; order Rokubacteriales; family CSP1-6; genus CAMLFJ01. The sequence goes on along the minus strand of CAWJDX010000014.1, from coordinate 57,181 downwards.
CTGCACGCGAAGACGATGGTCGTCGACGGCCAGTGGGTGAGCATCGGCAGCGCCAATCTCGACAACCGCTCGTTCGCCCTGAACAACGAGCTCAACCTGGTCTTCCTGGACCGGGGCATCGCGAGCCGGTTGATCGGCGTCTTCCAGGAGGATCTCAAGTTCTCTCGCCCGGTCTCCGACGATGACCTGGGGCTCAATCGGTTCTTCTACCTGCCCCTCCTGCCGCTTCGCGATCAGCTGTAGCCCGTCGCTCCTGCTGCGAGCGGATCAGGTGATCGAGTAGGCGGCGAGCGCGAATCCGCCCGGATACGCTCCGGGGTATCCGAACTCGCACTCTAGCGGGTCGGCGCGCCCGCGTGCGACGGTGCGGGTGTGCTCTACCCCGGCCCGCAGCTCCGGCTGCTGATCCTCCTGGCCATCACCCTGCTGGTCGGCCTCGGCGTCCGCGAGTGGCGCGCGGGGTTCCCCGACGCGGCGGAGCGGCTCGAGCGCTTCGATCGCGAGGACGGGACGCCGCTGCTGCCCGACGCCGCCCCGCCGATGAGCGGCCCGGCGAGCCCCGCGCCGTCGGCGCCGCGTCGCTCGGGGCCGGCGCCGCCGAGCCCATCGGCTCCACCCTCCGCGCCGTCGCCTCCGCCGCCGACCGAGCCGCTCGACGTCAATCACGCCGACGTGGCCGCGCTCGCACGCCTGCCCGGAGTGGGCTCGGGGCTCGCCCAGCGCATCGTCGAGGAGCGCGAGCGCCGCGGCCGCTTCGACTCGCCGGAGGCCCTGCGCTACGTGCTCGGCATGGGGCCGAAGAAGCTGGCCGCGATCCGCCCCTTCATCACGGTGCGTGACTGACCGGTCCCTCGCCGCCGCGCCGCTGCTGCCGCCCGCCGCCGCCTTCGCGATCGGCATCGCGGCCGCGTCGTGGCTCACGCTTCCCTCGCCCGTGCTGCTGGCGGTCGGGACCACGCTGTTGATCGCCGCGCTCGCCACCGCCGGGCGGCGCCCTCGGCTGTCGCTGGCGCTCGTCCTGGCCGCGGTCGCCACCCTCGGCGTGCTGCGCGCGGCGTCCCCTCTCCTGCCCGACGACCACGTGGCGCGCCTCGGGCGCGAGGGAGCCCTCACGCTCGAGGGCCGCCTCGGCCAGGAGCCGGTGCGCTGGGCGCCGGATCGCGTGCGGCTGCTCCTCGACGCGGAGGCCGCGCACCTGGGGCCGGAACGTGTGCCCGTAACCGGGCGGGTGCAGCTCACGATCTACGGAGAGCTGGCGTCCCCGCTCGGCGAGGGGCAGCGGGTGCTCGTGGACGCTCGCGTGCATCCGCCGATCGGCTATCGCAATCCGGGCAGCTTCGACTACCCGGCGCATCTCCGTCGCGAGGGCATCCTGCTCGTCGGGCACGCGCGCGCGGAGCGGCTCACCGCGCTCACGTCGGACGCGCCGCCGTGGCGCGTGGCGGTGAAGCGGTGGGCGGTGGAGGTGATCGCGGCGCGCCTGCCCGAGACATCCGCCGCGCTCCTGGCCGGGCTCCTGCTGGGGGAGCGCTCCACGCTGCCGCCCGCGAGCGACGAGGCGTTCCGCCGGGCGGGCGTCTACCACATCCTCGCGGTGTCGGGCTTCAACGTGGCGCTCCTGGCCGGCGCGGTCTTCGCCGGCCTCGCGCTCTGCGGGATCCCGCGCCGGGCGGTCGCGGTGGTCGCGGCGGCGGTGCTGATCGGCTTCGCGCTGGTGGTGGGCGGCCAGCCCTCGGTGCTGCGCGCCACCGTGATGGGTCTCCTCCTGCTCGCCGCGCTCCTGCTCGAGCGGCAGTCGCAGCTCCCCAACGCGCTCGCGCTCGCCACGCTCCTCCTGCTGCTCTGGCGGCCCGGCGATCTGTGGGAGCCCGGCTTCCAGCTCTCGTTCGCGGCGACCGCCGGCATCGTCTACCTCACGCCGTGGCTGACCGAGCGCCTCACCGCGCGAGGCTGGCGGCCCTGGCTGGCCGGCGCGGTGGCGGTCAGCCTGGGCGCGCAGGCCGCGGTCACCCCGCTGATGGCCGCCCACTTCAACCAGCTCTCGCTGATCGGCGTCGTCGCCAACCTCGCGGTGGTGCCGCTCGCCGCGGTGGCCACCACGCTCGGCATGGCGGCGCTGCTGGTGGAGCTGCTCCCGGGCCCCGCGGGGTCCCTGCTCTTCGACTGCCTCTGGCTCGTCCTGTTGATCCTGCGCGCGCTGGTGGCCCTGGCCGCCGCGCTTCCGGGTGCGATGGTGCACCTGCCCGCGCCCATGCTCGCGGCGTCGCTCGCGTGGTATGCCGCCCTGCTGCTGGCGCCCGGGGTGGCCGGGTCGCGCCGCCGCCGGGCGCTGCTGGGCGGCCTGCTGCTCACCGTCGCCGCATTGTCGGCATGGCCCTGGCTCGCTCTCACCGACCGAACGCTGCGGGTAACCTTCCTCGACGTGGGCCAGGGCGACGCGATCCTGATCGAGCTGCCCGACGGGCCGAGCCTGCTGGTGGACGGCGGTCCGGGCGGGGCGCGCCGGCTCGACGTGGGCGAGCGCGTGCTCGCGCCGTTCCTCTGGAATCGGCCGATCGGCCACCTGGACGTCGTCGCCCTCTCCCACTGGGACGTCGATCACTCGGGCGGCCTGGCCGCGGTGCTCTCGCGCTTCCGGGTGGGCGAGTTCTGGGAGAGCGGGCGCGCGCCCACCGGGGCGCTCGAGACGGTGACGGCGCTGGCCCGCGCGCGGGTGCCCCGGCGCGCGCTCACCGCCGGTCAGCGGATCTGGCTGGGACACGCGCTCCTCACCGTGCTCGGGCCGGCGCCGGGGCCACCGGTGGCCGCCAACGACGAGTCGCTCGTGCTGCGCCTCGACTGGCGCGGCGTGTCCCTGCTGCTGCCGGGAGACCTGGGCGCGCGAGGCGAGGCGCTCCTCCTGGAGCGCGGCGGCCCCCACCGGACGCTCGCGCTCAAGGTGGCCCACCACGGCAGCCGCTCCTCGAGCGGCGCGCCGTTTCTGGAGGCGGCGCGGCCGCGGATCGCGGTGATATCGGTCGGCGCGCGCAATCCGTTCCGCCATCCGAGCCCGGAGGTGGTGGCCCGGCTCGAGGCGGCGGGAGCCCGCGTCTACCGCACCGATCGCGACGGCGCGGTGATCCTCGAGACCGACGGCACCGTGGTGCGGGTGACCGCGTGGGCCCGCGGCACCACCGACACGTTCCACCTGGAAGACCCCGAAAACACCGCGGCCCCCGGGTGACCGGAGGCCGTGGTGGGACGCGCGGGTAGCGGGAGGGAGACTACGTCTCGAAGCTGCGCTCGTAGTGCGCGCGCAGTCGCTCCAGCTCCTCGGGATCGAGACGCATGCCGAGGGAGAGCCCCATCTCTCCCAGGATGGTCTTGATCTCGTTCAGCGACTTCTTGCCGAAGTTCTTGGTCTTGAGCAGCTCCGACTCCGTCTTCTGCACGAGGTCGGCGATGGTCCGGATGTTGGCGGTCTTGAGACAGTTCGACGCGCGGACGGACAGCTCGAGCTCGTCCACGTTGCGGAAGAGGTGCTCGTTCACCTCGCTGCGCGGCGCCGGCTCGGTGCCCTGCTCGGTGCCCTCGGCCTCTTCCTGCGGCGCCACCGGGAAGTCGATCAGGAGCGCGAACTGGTCGTCCAGGATCCGGGAGGCGTCCCCGATCGCGATCTCGGGCGTCACGGTGCCGTTCGTCCACAGCTCCATCACCAGCCGCTCCTGCCCGGAGGGCTGGCTCTCCACGTGGAAGTTCACGCGCTTCACCGGCGAGAAGTCCGCGTCCACCAGCATCGCGTTGATCGGCAGCGCCTCCGGCTCGCGCTTCTCGGCGGGCTGGTAGCCGCGCCCGCGCTCGACGCACACTTCCATCTCGAGGCTGCCGTCCTTGTCGAGGGTGGCCAGCGCCACGTCGGGAGTCAGGATCTCCACGTCGGGATCCGGCTCGAAGTCCCGCGCGGTCACCGTCCGCACCCCCTGCGCCTTCAGGCGAAGCAGCTTCGGCCGGTTCACGTGCAGCGTGAACACGAGCTTGCGCAGGTTCAGGATGATGTCGAGGGTGTCCTCGCGCACGCCGACCAGGTGCGAGAACTCGTGCAGCACCCCTTCGATCTTGACCCACGTGGGCGCCGATCCGGAGATCGAGGACAGCAGGACGCGCCGGTAGGCGTTCCCCGCGGTCAAGGCGAAGCCCGGCTCGAACGGCTCGATGACGATCTTCCCGTAGCCACGCTCACGGGCGAGCCACTCGTGACGGACTGGAAGCAGCAGCTCCTGCATTGGGTCTCCTCCTCGGGGTGTCAGGGGGGGTCGCCCCCAGGCCGGTGATTATACCAGAAGCCCGCGGGGAGCCTAGATGACCCCGATCCCGGGGCCGCCGCGGGCGGGGTCACCCCCGGCCGGCGCTCCCGCCATCCCCCGGCCCCAGCCGAGTGCCCCCAGGCCCACCAGGCCCAACCCCAGGGTCACGTGCAGGACGTCGTCGAGGGGCTGGTAGGCGAACAGCGCGGCCGGGAACAGGTCCACCGAGCCGGCCACGGCCTGGTAGAGGTCGATCAACCCGAACGCCAGGTTGAACCCGACCGCGCCCCGGCCTCCAGCCCGGAGGACCAGGGCGATTCCGACCAGCCCGCTCGCGATGTGGAAGAGGTTGTACGCCGGCGCCCCGCTCAGGAGAGCCCAGTCGGGCGGCAGCGCGAAGCCGAGCGCGCCGGTCAGGACCAGCAGGGGGGCCAGGGCGCCCGCCACCGCCAGGTTGCGGGGCTCCCAGATCGACGCCGCGGACCGGCCACTCATACGATCTTCTACGGGTGGCCGGGCCCGAGCGGATTGCCCGGCACGCGGCCGGGGGCCTGCCGGAGCGGGGCGCGCTCAGCGGGCCAGGGCGATCGCGCAGAGGCCGCCGAAGATCACGACCGCGCCGGCCACCCGCGCGATCGAGTGCCGCTCGTGGAGGACGAGCGCGCCGACCAGCGCCGCCACCACCACGCTGACCTCGCGCGCGGCGACCACGTAGCTCACCGGCGCCTGCGACATGGCCACGAGCACCGCCAGGTAGGCGCCCATCATCAGAACGCCGACCGCGATCATGCGGCCCCAGGGCGCCTCGCGACGCAGCGCCGGCGGCGTCGCGCCCCACCGCCGCTGCACCAGGCGCACGAGCACGGCGTCGCCCAGGAAGACCAGGAAGGCGTAGAGCGGCACCGGGACGAGGGTGACCCCGACCTTGTTGACGAGCGAGTAGCCCGCGATCAGCGCGCCGGTGAGCAGCGCCCAGCCGAGAGCCCGCCGGTGGGCCCCCGCGACGGCCCAGGCGCGGAGCGCCCCGCGGCCGAGGCCATGGCTCAGAAAGATGCCGACCACCACGAGCCCGATGCCGATCACGCCCTGCGTCGACAGCCGCTCGCCCAGCAGGAGCACCGCGAGGGGGGCGACGAGCACCGTCCCGCTGCCGCGGGCCACCGGGTACACCAGCGACATGTCCCCCGCCCCGTAGGCGGACGTCAGGGCGAGCACGTAGGCGGACTCGAACAGCGCGGAGACCGCGATCAGAACCCAGGCGTGCAACGACAGCGTCCACGGCGAGTAGAAGAAGAGCACCGGGGCGCACATCAGGGTGCCCACGACGAGGGCGCCCGACTGGATCTCGAGGCGGCGCGCGTCGGTCTTCACGATGAGGTTCCACGCGCTGTGGCAGAGAGCGGCCAGCAGCACCAGCAGCAGGGCCAGCGGCGACATTCCGCCAGTCTACCGGCGGTTTGACTCATTAAAGAAGCGCGGCCAAAATGAGGGGGTCCCATGATGGAGCGTCCCCGATCCCTCAAGCCGTGGGGCGACAGCCCCAAGCACTCCGGGCCAACCTGGCGCACCGCGATCGGCCTGCTCGTGCTCGCCGCCGTGCTCTCGCTGCTGCTCGAGGGCTGGTGGATCCTGAGCGTGCCCGAGACCCTCCGTGCGACGTCGCGGGTGGTCGAGGTTCCGGCGCACAAGGGCGTGGTGGAGGTGGCCGAGATCCTCGACGACGCGGGCGTGATCCGCAGCCGGGTGGGCTTCATCCTTCTCTCGGTGGCCCGCGGCAGCTTCCGCAGCCTGAAGGCGGGCGAGTATCAGATCCCGCAGGGCACCAACACCGTCCGCGTGCTCGAGCGTCTCGAGGGCGGCCAGGTACTGCAGCACATGGTGGTGGTCCAGGAGGGCAGCACGCTCGCCGAGCTCGCCAAGCAGCTCGAGACGGAGCGGCTCGCGCCGGCCGCCGACATCATGCGGGTGGCCCGTGACGCGGTCTTCCTCAAGACGCTCGACGTCCAGGCCGATTCGGTCGAGGGCTATCTCTTCCCCGACACCTACCAGTTCGTGAAGGGCATGACCGCCGAGGAGATCCTGGCCCGCATGGTCGCGCGCATGCGCGAGAAGGTGTCCCCCGAGATCGTGGCCGAGGCGCGCGCCCGTGACCTGAGCGTGCACCAGATGCTGACGCTGGCCTCGATCATCGAGAAGGAAGCGGTCGAGCCGACCGAGATGCCGCTCATCTCCGCGGTGTTCTGGAATCGCATCCGCAAGGACATGCCGCTGCAGGCGGACCCGACCGTGCAGTACGCGGTGGGCAAGGACCGGCGGCGGCTCACCCGCGAGGATCTCCAGACCGACTCGCCCTACAACACCTACCGCCGCCAGGGGCTGCCGCCCGGGCCCATCGCGAGCCCCGGGCGCGCCGCCATCCAGGCCGCGGTGCGACCCGCCCACGTGAGCTACCTCTACTTCGTGGCGATGGACGACCGGCATCACCAGTTCTCGACGAATCTGGCCGATCACAACGCGGCGGTGGCGCGGTATCGGCTGGCTCGGTCGCGCTAACTTCCTCCGCGGCCATCCACGGGCGGGCGGAGCGGCGGGCCGGCGGCGGGGCCCTCCGGGAGCACGCTGAGTCGCAGCTCTTTCACGCCGTCTCGATCGGGCCACGAGACAGGGCCGTTTCTCGCTCCGGTGACCCGCAGAAGACACGGCTCCCGGAGGGCCCCGCCGCCGGCCCGCCGCCCCGCCCACCCTTGCCTGGTCGGTAGTGCCAGCCGGCCCCAACCGCCACCGCCTTCTCATTTCAGTATCGGCCTAGCCTCCGCCCCCTTCCCTTACTGCGCTCTCGCGCGTGTCATCCGTCATCCGCCTGCGATTCCGGTTCTCCCTGGGGCTCATTGGCATTGGTCTCGGTGTGGCTTCGGGGGTGGTGGTGCGGTTGTCAGGTGGGGGGGTGGATGCTATATAAGGGGCGCTATGGCGCCGGGAGAGGAGTCCTCCACCCTGTCCGTGGTGCGGCCGGCCGCCGTGCCGTCCCGCCCGAGCGCCGAGCCGTTTCCCCCGCTCTATCGCCTGGTGCGCGGCGCGTGCGCACCGGTGCTGCGCCGGCTCTTCGACCTGCGCGTGGAGGGAGCCGAGCACCTCCCGGCCAGCGGCTCGTTCATCCTCGCCGCGAACCACCACAACTATCTCGACGGCGTGGTGCTGGGCGTCGCGGTGCCGCGGCCGATCGCGTTCCTCGTCATGCCGCGGGTCTATCGCGCCACCCCGCTGCACCCCCCGCTCCACCGCCGCATCGGCTCGATCCCGGTGAACCTGGAGCGGCCGGACCCGGGGGCGATCAAGCGCGTGCTGCGCGCGCTCGACGCGGGACGCATCGTCGGGATCTTCCCCGAGGGCCCGTTCAGCCAGGAGGGCCGGCTCGTGACCGGCCAGCCCGGCGCGGCCCTCATCGCGCTGCGCGCCGGCGTGCCGATCGTACCCGCCGCGATCGAGGGCACCTACGAGGCCCTGCGGGCGCGGCGGTTCTACGTGCCCCGCCGCCGGCCCCTGTCGGTGCGCTTCGGCGCGCCGCTCGTGTTCGACCACCCGCGCCATCGGCCCATCGCGCGTGCCGAGCGCGAGGAGGTCACCCGCCGCATCATGTCGGAGATCGCCGGGCTGCTCCACCCGGCCTCCGAGCCCGCCGCGGCCGCCGGCCGCGCGGGTGCCTCGTGACCGCCCCCGGCACGCCCCCGGGCAAGGCCTGGTCCGGGCGGTTCACCGAGGGCGCCGATCCGACCGCGGAGGCCTTCACCTCCTCGCTGTCCTTCGACCGCCGGCTCTGGCCGTACGATCTGGTGGGGAGCGCGGCGTGGGCGCGAGCGCTCGAGCGGGCGAAGCTGGTCACGGCCGCCGAGCTCGAGGACCTGCTCGCCGGGATCGAGGCGGTGCGGGCGGAGCTCGCGGGGGGTCGGTTCCCGTTCCGTCGCGAGCTCGAGGACATCCACATGAACGTGGAGCGGCGCCTGGTGGAGCTGGCCGGATCGGTGGGCGGCAAGCTCCACACCGGGCGTTCGCGCAACGACCAGATCGCGCTGGACGAGCGTCTCTACCTCCGCGATGTCATCGACGGGGTCGACGCGGGGCTCCGCGAGGTCCAGCGGGCGCTGGTGGCCCAGGCCGAGAAGCACCGCGACGCGCCGATGCCCGGCTACACCCACCTGCAGCGGGCGCAGCCGGTGCTGCTGGCCCACCACCTGCTGGCCTACGTGTTCATGCTCGAGCGCGACCGGCAGCGTTTCCGCGACTGCCGCGTCCGCGTCAACGTGATGCCGCTCGGCGCCGCCGCGCTCGCCGGCACCGCCTTCGCGATCGACCGCGAGGCGCTCGCGCGCGACCTCGGCATGAGCGGCCCGAGCGCCAACAGCATGGACGCGGTCGCCGACCGTGACTACCTGATCGAGTTCCTCGCCCACGCCGCCATCGTGGGCATGCACGGCTCGCGGCTGGCCGCCGATCTCACCCTGTGGGCCACCGCCGAGTTCGGCTTCGTGGAGTTCTCGGACGCCTTCGCCACCGGCTCGTCGATCATGCCGCAGAAGAAGAACCCCGACGTGGCCGAGCTGGTCCGCGGCAAGACCGGGCGCCTCTACGGCAACCTGACCGCGGCCCTCACCACCATGAAGGGGCTGCCGCTCACCTACAACTCCGACATGCAGGAGGACAAGGAGCCGCTCTTCGACACCGTCGACACGCTCGAGGCGATCTTCCGCGTGCTGCCCCCGATGCTCGGCTCGCTGACCTTCCGGGTGGACCGGATGCGCGACGCGGCGGGCGCGAACTACTCGACCGCCACCGACCTGGCCGACTACCTGGTCCGCCAGGGCCTGCCCTTCCGGGACGCGCACGAGGTGGTGGGCAAGGCGGTGCGCCACGCGATCACGCGCGGCCGCGAGCTGGGCGATCTGCCGATCGAGGAGCTGCGGCAGTTCTCGTCGCTGATCGGACGCGACGTCTACGCGGCCCTGACCGTCGAGGCCTCGCTGCGCGCGCGCGGGACGACCGGGGGCACCGCCCCCGAGTCGGTGCGGCAGCAGCTCGCGCAGGTCCGGAGCTGGCTCGCGCAAGAGCCGGGCGCGTGAGCCCGGCCACGCGGCGGCGCCTGCTCGCGCTGTGCCTGGCCGTCGGCGCCATCGCCGCCTGCGGCAAGAAGGGCCCGCCGGTGGCGCCCGAGATCCGGGTGCCCACCGTCCCGGCCGCCCTGCACGGCGCGGTGGACGAACAGTCCATCGTGGTGAGCTGGAACGCCCCCGGCACGCGGGTCGACGGCAGCCGGCTGCGCACGATCGCGCTCTACCGCCTCTATCGCCGGGAGGAGGCCGACTCGGGGCCGGCCAAGTCGGCCATGCTCTCGTCCGGGCACATCGTGGGCTACGACGAGGTCGCGACCATCCGACCGGAGGCGCCCGCGCCCGCGACCGTGCAGGGTGGCTCGGTGACGTGGGTGGATCGGCGCGCGCTCTCGATGGGCCGCCGCTACGTGTACGTGGTCACCGCCGAGGACGAGCTCGGGCGCACGAGCGGCCCCTCCAGCCGCCTGATCGTGCCGTTCCTGACCGCGCCCCCGGCGCCGCGCGGGCTCACCGGCGCGCCGGGGGATCGCCGCGTCATCCTCACGTGGCAGGCGCCGGAGACCACGGGGGCCGCGGAGGGCTCCACCGGCGAGATCCGGTACCTGGTCCTGCGCGGGGTCGGGCCGGCCGGCGCCCTGGCCTCGATCACGGCCGAGCCGGTCGCCGGCACCACCTTCACGGACGGCGGCGTCGACAACGACGTGGACTACCGCTACGCGGTGCGCTCGGTCCGGGTGGAGACCGCGGTCACCGCGACGGGTGAGGCGTCGACGTCGATCATGGTCGCACCCGCGAATACCACGCCGCCCGGCGCGCCCACCGGCCTGGTCGCGGTGCCGACGAGCGGCGCGGTGCGCCTGGCCTGGAACCCGAGCCCGGAGACGGACGTGGCGACCTACGCGGTGTATCGGGCGGTCGAATCCGGGGAGTTCATGCGCATCGCCACCGCGGTGCCGCCCGGCACCCTCTACATCGACCGGGAGGTGCGGGCGGGCTCGACCTATCGCTACGCGGTCACCGCCATCGATCGCGCCCGCAAGCCCAACGAGAGCGCGCGGTCCAACGTGGTCTCGGTGCGCGTCGAGTAACCCTTAGACCTCGTTCTGCCAGACCTGCTCCGGCACCTGGCGGCGCCGCAGCAGCGTGAGGCTCCCGTCGGCGTCGAGCATCACCTCGGGAGCCTGCGGGTAGGAGTTGTAGTTGATGGTCGCCATGCCGGCGCAGTACGCGCCCGCTCCGCCCACCACCACCAGGTCGCCGATCTGCGGGCGCGGCACCCAGCGCGGCGCGAGCGCCTCCGGATCGCCGGGGGCCGGCGTGAGGATGTCGCCCGACTCGCAGCACGGTCCCACGAAGACGATCGCGGCCTGCTCGCGCCCGCGCGCGAGCACGTCGATGGGGTGCTGGGCCCCGTAGAGCGACGGCCGCGTGATCTCGGGCATGCCCGCGTCGAGCTTGGCGAAGGCGTAGCCGTCGGCCCCGGTGTCGACCACGTCCACGCACGAGGCCACGATGACCCCCGCGTTGGCGACCAGGAAGGTGCCGGGCTCGATCTCGAGGTGCAGCGCGCGGCCGTCACGGTCGCGGAAGGCCTCGATCTCGCGCCGCACGTGCGCCCCCACGTCGGCCAGGTCCACCGAGGGCTCCTCCGGCATCCGCCCCACCTTGAAGCCGCCCCCCAGGTTGACGGTCGCCACGTCGGGCAGCGCCCCCACCAGGTCGAGCGTCATGCGCGCGCAGCGCTTCCACACCTCGGGATCGGTGCCGGAGCCGACGTGCGAGTGCAGGCACCGGATGCGCAGGCGGTGGCGCTTGGCGATGGCGGCCACCTCCCCCATCGCCTCGTGCCAGATCCCGAAGCTCGAGGCGGGGCCGCCGGTGTTGGTGCGCTTGGTGGAGCCGGTTCCGAGCCCCGGGTTCATCCGGACCGACACCTCGCCGCCGGGCACGATCCGCCCGAACTCCTCGAGCTGGTGCAGCGAGCAGGCGTTGAAGAGCACCCCGCGCGCCACGTGCTCCTTGAGGGTCCGCGACGGCATCTGCGAGGTGAGCTGGATGCGCTCGGGCGAGAAGCCGGCGCGCAGCGCCCGCTCCACCTCGTGATCGCTGGAGGCGTCCACGTGCAGTCCGAGGTCGCGGAAGAGGGTGAGGATGCCGCGGCTCGGGTTGGCCTTCATCGCGTAGCGCAGGGTGAGGCCGAAGGGCGCGGGGAACGCGAGCGCGGCCCGGGCCGCCGCCTCCAGCGCGGCGCGGTCGTAGACGTAGCAGGGCGTGCCGAAGCGGCGGCGCACCTCGGCCGCGACGTCGGCGTGGAGCTGGGCCCGTCGCACGGGCGTGGGGTGACTGTCCATCCGCAGGAGTCTACCGCATCGCGGCAGCCGCTTGAAGTGCTTCCTGCTGTGATGTTAGAGTCGAATCACTCTTCGTCCCACATCGGCCCACGTGCGGGATGAGCAACGGAGGGACTCAACCATGCGCCCGACTTTCCAAGGCTCGATCGTCGCTCTCGTGACCCCGTTCCGTTCCGGCAAGGTGGACGAGGCCAAGCTGCGCGAGCTGGTCGAGTGGCACGTCGCCAGCGGCACCGACGGCATCGTGCCCTGCGGCACCACCGGCGAGTCCCCCACCCTCAGTCACGACGAGCACAAGCGCGTGGTGGAGATCGTGGTCGAGACCGCGCGCGGCCGCCTCGCGGTCATCGCGGGCACCGGCTCCAACTCCACCGCCGAGGCCATCGAGCTGACCACCCACGCCAGGAAAGCGGGCGCCACCGGCGCGCTGGTGGTGAATCCCTACTACAACAAGCCCACCCAGGAGGGCCTCTATCGCCACTTCCGCGCGATCGCGGACGCGGTGGACATCCCGATCCTGGTCTACAACATCGCGGGGCGCACCGCGGTGAACGTGGAGACCGACACCCTCGCCCGCCTCGCCCGCGACTGCGGCAACATCGTGGGCGTCAAGGAAGCCTCGGGCTCGCTCGACCAGATGACCCAGGTCATCCTCGCCTGCGGCCCCGAGTTCTCGGTCCTCTCCGGCGACGACAACGTCACGCTGCCGCTCATGTCGGTGGGCGGGCGCGGGGTGATCTCGGTCATCGCCAATCTCGTGCCGCGCGAGACCGCCGAGATGACCCACGCCGCCCTCGCGGGTGACTGGAAGCAGGCGCGCGAGCTCCACCTCAAGCTGTTCCCGCTCTCGCGGGCGATGTTCCTCGAGACCAATCCGATCCCGGTCAAGGAGGCCCTGGCCATGATGGGCAAGCTGGCGGAGGCCGAGTTCCGGCTTCCCATGTGCCGCCTGTCCGACGCCCACCGGCCTCGCCTCAAGGCGGTCCTGGCCTCGCTCGGCCTCGTCAAGGGCTGACCCGCCCTCCATGGCGGATGTCGTCGTCGCCGGCGCCGCCGGCCGCATGGGAAGCCGTCTCGTCGCGCTGCTCCAGCAGGAGACCGAGCTGCGCCTGGTCGCCGCGCTCGAGGCCCCGGGACATCCCGCGCTCGGCCGCGACGCGGGCGAGGCGGCCGGCGTCGGGCGGCTCGACATCCCGATCGGGGCCGACGTGGACGCGGTCCTCGGCAAGGATCGCATCCTCATCGAGTTCTCGGTGCCGGAGGCGAGCCTCGCCCACGCCCGCCTGGTGGGCCGTCACGGCGGCCGCGCGGTCATCGGCACCACCGGCTTCAGCGCGGCCCAGCGCGAGGAGCTGGCCGGCATCGGCCGCGCCACCCCCCTGCTCGTCTCGCCCAACATGAGCGTGGCGGTCAACGTCGCGTTCAAGGTGCTCGCCGACATGGCCCGGATGCTGGGCGACGACTACGACGTGGAGGTCGTCGAGACCCACCACCGGTTCAAGAAGGACGCGCCGAGCGGCACCGCGCTGCGCATGGCCGAGGTGGTGGCCCAGGCGCTCGGGCGCGATCTCGCCTCCGCCGCGGTCTACGACCGGCACGACCGGCTCGCGGAGCGGACGCGGAAGGAGATCGGCATGTCCGCCCTGCGCTCCGGCGACGTGGTGGGCGAGCACACCGTGTCCTTCGCCTCTCTCGGCGAGCGGCTCGAGCTGACCCACCGCGCCCACAGCCGCGACAACTTCGCGCGCGGCGCCCTGCGCGGGGCGCGCTTCATCGCCACCGCGCGGCCCGGCCTCTACTCCATGCAGGACGTCCTCGGCCTCGCATGAGGATCGTCCGCTTCCGGGCCGGCGGCAAGATCCGCTACGGAGTCCTCGAGGGCACCCACATCCTGGAATACGCGGGGACGCCGTACGGAACCTTCAAGAAGGCCCGGAAGAAGTACCTGCTGTCCCAGGCGGTCCTCCTCGCCCCGGTGGTGCCCTCCAAGATCGTGGCGGTGGGTCTCAACTACCGCGACCACGCCGACGAGATGAACGTGCAGGTGCCGACCGAGCCGCCCATCTTCCTCAAGCCGGTCTCCGCCCTCTGCGGGCCGGACGACCCGATCGTCTTCCCGCCCCAGTCGCGGCGGGTGGACTACGAGGGAGAGCTCGCGGTGGTCATGAAGAAGCGCTGCCACCTGGTGACCGCGGAGCGGGCGCGCGAGTTCGTGCTCGGCTACACGTGCCTCAACGACGTGACCGCCCGCGATCTCTACATCCGCGACGGCCATCCCACCCGGGCCAAGGCCTTCGACAGCTTCTGCCCGGTGGGGCCGTGCATCGCCACCGACATCGATCCCAACGGCGTCGACCTCGAGACCTACGTCAACGGCGAGCGCCGCCAGGCCTCCAACACCAAGTACCTGATCTGCCCGGTGGAGGATCTGGTGGCGCGCATCTCCGCGGTCATGACCCTGCTGCCGGGGGACATCATCGCCACCGGCACCCCGGGGGGCACCGGGCCGCTCCGGCCGGGCGACAAGGTCGAGGTGCGCATCGAGTCCATCGGCAGCCTGAAGAATCCCGTCATCAAGATCTAGGAGAACCACGCGTGAGCCCATCGCCTTCGCCGATCCCGCTGGCCGGCCGTCTCGCCAAGCTGCCCCCGTACCTGTTCGCCGAGATCGACAAGAACAAGCGCGAGGCGCGCGCCCGCGGCGTCGACCTCATCGACATGGGCATCGGGGATCCGGACCTGCCGACCCCGCCCCACATCATCGAGGCGATCAAGCGCGCGGCCGAGACCCCCGCGAACCACCGCTACCCCGACTACGAGGGCCTGCTGAGCTTCCGCACCGCGGTGGCCGACTGGTACCGGAAGCGCTTCGGCGTCACCCTCAGCCCGGAGAGCGAGGTGCTCACCCTCATCGGGTCGAAGGAGGGCACCGCGCACATGCCGCTCGCCTTCGTGAACCCGGGCGACGTGGTGCTGGTGCCGGACCCGGGCTACCCGGTCTACGCCGCGGGCACCTGGTTCGCGGGCGGCGAGGTGCACTTCATGCCGCTCCGGCGCGCCAACGGCTTCCTGCCGGATCTCGACGCGATCCCGGCCGACGTGGCCAAGCGCGCCAAGCTCATGTACCTCAACTACCCGAACAATCCGACCGCGGCGGTGGCGACCAAGGAATTCTTCGCGCGAGTCGTCGAGTTCGCGCGGCGGAACCAGCTCATCGTGTGCCACGACGCGATGTACTCGGAGCTGCGCTTCGACGACCACCGTCCGCCCTCCTTCCTGGAGACGCCGGGGGCGATGGAGGTCGGGGTCGAGTTCCACTCGCTCTCCAAGACCTATTCCATGACCGGCTGGCGCCTCGGCTTCTGCTGCGGCAACGCGGGCGCGCTGGCCGGGCTGGGGAAGATCAAGACCAACGTGGACTCGGGCGTGTTCCAGGCGGTGCAGGAGGCGGGCATCGCGGCGCTGACCGGGCCCCAGGAGCTGTCCGAGCAGTACCGGCGCACCTACCAGGAGCGGCGCGACGTGGTGGTGGCCGGGCTCAAGCGGCTGGGCTGGGAGGTCGACGTGCCCAAGGCCGCGTTCTTCGTGTGGGCCCCGGTGCCGGGCGGGCTCGACTCCCGCGCCTTCGCGGCGCGCCTGCTGAACGAGGTCGGCTGCGTGATCACCCCCGGGGTCGGCTTCGGGCCCTCCGGCGAGGGCTTCTACCGGATCGCGCTCACCATCGACGCCAAGCGCCTGCAGGAGGCGATGGACCGCCTCCGGGGGCTCAAGCTCTGACCTCTGATAAGATCTTCCTCGAAGACGTCCGCTTCTACGGCCATCACGGCGTCACCCGGGCGCAGCAGACGGTGGGCGCCTGGTTCGCGGTCGACGCGGAGCTGATGCTGGACCTGGCGCCCGCCGCCGCGTCGGACGATCTTCGGGCCACGCTGGACTACGGAGTGATCGCCGCGCGCATCGTGGAGGTCTCGACGAAGGAGCGGGTGAACCTGCTGGAGCGGCTGGCCGGACGGCTCGCGCAGATGCTGCTCGCCGAGTTCCCCTGCGACGAGGTGCGGGTGCGGGTCCGCAAGCTCACGCCTCCGATGGAGGGGCTGCAGGGCATCCCCGGCGTGGAGCTGACCCGTCGGCGGCGGTAGACGAACCATGGCGCGCGTGTTCCTGTCCGTCGGATCGAACCTGGGCGACCGGCTGGAGTCTCTCCGCCGCGCGGTCGACCAGCTGCGCGCCATGACGGATCTGCAATTCCTCGACGCCTCGCCCCTCTACCGCACCGAGCCCTGGGAGGGCGCGCCGGGCCGGAAAGCGGAGGAGTGGTTCTTCAACTGCGCGATCGTGATCGAGACCGAGCTGCCCCCCGCGGCCCTGCTGGCCCGGCTGCAGGAGGTGGAGCAGGCCCTGGGGCGCGTCCGGCGCCCGGGCACCCCCGAGGCGCAGCGCTACGACCCCCGCCCGCTCGACATCGACATCCTGCTCTACGACGATCGGGTGATCAGCGGTCCCGAGCACCTGCACATCCCCCACCTGCTCATGCACGAGCGCCGGTTCGTGCTGCGGCCCCTGGCCGACCTGGCTCCCGACCTGGAGCACCCGGTGCTCTACCAGACCATCCAGGAGCTCCTGGAGGTCCTGGAGGACGAGCACGAGGTGCTGATGTCGGACCTGCCCCGCCGCTGGTTCGAAGACTAGCGTGATCCCGGCAGTGTTCCGTGGCTGACGACGAGTTCCGCCAGCAGGCCCTCCAGCACCTGGACGCCCTGCACAACCTGGCCGTCTACCTGACCCGGAACGGCTCCGAGGCCGAGGACCTGGTCCAGGAGACCTATGTCCGGGCCATGCGGTTCTCCCATCGGTTCCAGCCGGGAACCCACCTGCGCGCCTGGTTGTTCCAAATACTGAGAAACACGTTCCTGACGTTCTACCGCCTCCGGGAGCGGGAATCGGCCCTCTCGGAGGACGGAGTCCCGGAAAGCGAGGCGCCCATGTTTCACGACGCCCCGAGCCGGGACAGTGAGAGCGCCGGGGCCCATATGGATCTGGACCGGGCCCTGACCAAGCTGCCCGAGGAGTTCAAGACGCCGCTCCTGCTGGCCGAGGTCGAGGGGCTGGCCCTGGAGGACGTGGCGCGCATCATGGATTGCCCCGTGGGCACCGTGAAATCCCGGATCTTCCGCGCCAAGGAGCGGCTGCGCGGGTTCCTGAAGGACTACCAGTAGTCGACTCACGAACGACATGGCCACCGAACAGACGAACGGACAGGAGGACGACGGCGGAATGGGCCGGATGCTGCGCGAGCGGCTGACGCGCCACCCGGCGCCGCCCATGCTGCGCGCGACGGTGCGGGAGGCTCTCGAGCCGCGGGCCGCGCGCCAGCCGTGGTGGATGCTCTGGGGCGCCCCGGCCGCGACCGCGATCGCCACCGCCCTCGTCATGCTCCTCTGGATCGCGCCGAGCCTGCCGTCGGCCCCCGCAACCGATCCGGCCCAGCTGGTCGTCCGCGCGGTGCTCGCCGACCACGCCCGCAACATCTTCTGGGGCGAGTCGCGGACCGACGTGGTGCCCGGCGCCCTGCCCCTGGCGATGGCGGAGAGCGGGGTCGCGCTCAACTGGGTCTTCACCGGCGACGAGGACATCCAGCTCATCAACGCCAAGGCGACGTACATGGAAGGGCGCCGCGGCATCGAGCTCGCCTACCAGGACTCGGCCGGCCACACCGTGACCTACGTGATCGTGCCGGGCGGCAGCGTGACCCTGCCCGAGCGCGGGCGGGTGCAGATCGACCGCTGGAGGCCGGTGGTGCGCAAGGAAAACGGCTTCAGCCTCATCATCTGGCGCCAGCAGGGCCTGCTCTGCGTGCTCGCCTCGGACCTGGTCTCCGACGAGGACCTCGGGCGCTTCAAGCAGTACTTCGTGAAGGTCCGCTCCTCGACCGACCCGTACGTCACCTACTAGGTCGGGCGAACCAGCCGCGCGGTCGAGCCTCCTGGCGCGGACGGCTCAGGTGCTCCAGGGCCGCCTTGATCAGGAACGCGGCCGCCGCCGAGCCGGCCGAGCCGATGATCCGCTGCGTCGCGGTCGGCTCGACCGCGACGCGCTCCGGCCGGTCGATCATCCGGCCCAGCGCGTCCCGCAGGCGCCCGCCTCGGGCCAGGAGCGTCCCCTCGCGACGGGCTCGCCGGGCGCGGTAGGCGATCGAGCCGGCCGCGGCGGCGCCCACCGCCAGGAGCGCGACCGTGACCCCGAAGGCGTGTCGGCGCAGCAGCACCCTCGGGTTGGTCAGCTCCCGTCTGCGGCGTTGCAGCTCCCCCGCCAGCGCGCCGAGCTCGACCCGTCGGCGCCGGATCTCTTCCTCGATCGCCCGCGGGTCTCGGGGCCGCCCCGCGGCGGTCGCGATCATGCCACCAGGTCCTTCAGCCAATTCCAGTCCTCCTTCAGCGATTTCCGGGTGAGGGCCAGGGCCGCCCGCGGGCGATAGACCCACCCGAGCCAGCCGGCCAGCCCGCCGGCCGCGAGCACGCCCGCGGCCACGATGAGCGCGGCCAGCCAGGCCGGCATCACCTGACCGAGCGCGAGCACGACGGCCACGAGGAGCAAGGTCAGTCCGACGAGCCCCGCCACGAGCGCAAGGCCGAATGCGACGAGGGTCCAGCCCGCGGACCGCGCATCGCTGGCGAGCTCGGCGCGCGCCAGGTCCACTTCTTCCTCCGCCAGCCGCACGAGCTGACGGCCGATCTCACCCAGCAGCACCCGGGTGCTCCACGTCCGCTCGTCGTCACGCCGCATCGGCTCCTCCGGTTGACCCGAATCCCGCGTCAGGGCCGGACCAGCCCGACGAGCCGGTCCAGGATGCCGCCGGACAGCGCTTCCCTGGCCTTCACGAGCTCCGCCCCCAGCCGCTCCAGCTCTTCGCGCCCCATCAGCTTTCTCGCCCGGGGGAACATCTCGGTCTCTTCCTCCTCGGCGTGATGCTCGACCACGTCCTTCAGCACCTTGGCCTTGGCCGCGAACTGCTCCGTGTCGGTCCCCGTCTCCTTGATCTCCGGCATGACGAGATCCACCACGTGGTGCTCCTCGACCGCCTCGTAGTAGAGCTTCCGGTCGTCGCTCCTCTCGGCCGCATCGCGGAACGCCGGATAGAACACGTCCTCCTCGATCTGGGTGTGCGTCTTGAGCTCGTGCTCGATGGTGGCGAGCAGCTGGGCCCGCTTGGCGCCCGCCTTCTCGGTGGTCTTCACGAGCTCGCCGAGCAGCTTGCGGACCCTCACATGATCCTCCTTGAGAATGGCCACCGCGTCCTTCTGCGCCCGCCGCTTGACCGTCTTCGGTACCGGCATCGATATCTCCTCGCCGCTCGATCGAGCGGCCGTCACGGCATCTTCCCGGTGAGCTTCAGCTGCCGACCCGCCCGCAACACCGTCACCGCCACCGGAGCCGCGCTGGCGAGCCGGCTCGTGCGCTCGCGAATCTTGGCCAGATCGGCCGCGGTCGTGACCGCGATGCCCTCGACGGCGAGAATGATGTCGCCCCCGACCACCAGCGGCTGACCGTCGATCGTCGCGGTCTTCCGGCCGCCCTTGAGGCCCATCGCCTCGCCGGGCGATCCCGGAGCGACGGACTTCACGAGGAACCCGCTCGTCTTCGGGGGCAGGTTGAACAGGTCGGCCAGGTCATCGGACAGGAGCTGACCCTCGAGGCCGGACCAGATCGAGCGCCGCTCCAGGAGCAGCTGCTTCGCGGTGTTCATCGTCACCACGAAACCGAGGCCCTCGCTGCCGCCGCTCTTCGAGATGACGTGGCTCACGATGCCGACGACCTCTCCCCCCATGTTGAACATCGGCCCGCCGGAGTTGCCGACGTTGATGCTGGCGTCGGTCTGGAAGAACTCGGCGAGCGGAATCGCCTTGTACACCGTGCTCGGGGCCCACCGGGCACTGATCCAGCCGACGCTGAGCGCGTGGCCCAGCCCGTAGGGAGCGCCCACGACGATCACCTGCTCGCCCACCCGCACCACGTCCGAGTTGGCGAGCTTCGCGGGCTGCAGGCCGGCCGGCACCTGATCCAGCTGGATGAGGGCCAGATCGGCGGCCAGCTCCAAGGCCACGACCCGGGCGCCCACGGTGCGGCCCCCCAGGAACTGGACGCCGATGCCCTCCGCCCCGTGCACCAGGTGCGCCGCGGTCATGATCTTCCCGTCGCTCGAGACCACGACGCCGGAGCCGACGTCGCTGACCCGCCCTTGCCCACCCGCGCCACCGTCCTTGGCCTGCACCACCACCACGGTGGAGGCGACCTTGCCGAACAGCTCCGCGACCCCCTGCGCC
Organism: uncultured Candidatus Rokubacteria bacterium; assembly: GCA_963841755.1. Lineage (GTDB taxonomy): Bacteria > Methylomirabilota > Methylomirabilia > Rokubacteriales > CSP1-6 > CAMLFJ01. The sequence goes on along the minus strand of CAWJDX010000014.1, from coordinate 37,121 downwards.
TCCGCCGACCCCGTCACTCCGAGGAGGGACACGACGAGCAGGGTGGCCCCGAGGGAGCGCATTCCCGGCCGGCCGTCTACTCTCGACCCGGACGCAGCAGCATGCCGACCAGCAGCCCGACTCCGGCGGCAATGAGGAGGGCGGTCGCGGGCTGGCGTCGCGCGTAGTCCTCGATGTCTCCCGAGATCTGATCGAGCCCGCCCTCGCGGTAGCTGGCGAATTTCTCGCGGGCCTTGTCGGCCACGTCCTTCACGACCGCTCCCGCCCGCCCGATTCCCGCCTGCACGCTCGAGTCCGCCACCTGTTCGTCGATGTCCATGATTCGCTCCCTCTGGCTTCGTGGTGAGCTGCTCGCCCCTCCCCCGCTAGGGGGAGGCCATGCCACCGGACCGTGGGGGCTCCGACGGGGACGTCCCCGGGGTATCCGGTAGCGCTTCGTCCATCCTCGACACCAGGTGCTCGATGTCCGTCTCCTCGACGAGCGCCGCGTCCCGACGCGACGCGCGGTCCCCGATGCCGAGATGCTCCGCGATGTCGTGCACGATGCGGAGCGTGGCGGTCGACTCCTGCTCGGCGAGCAGGTTGATCTGCAGATCGAGGTGCGCGCGCCGCTCCGCCTGCCGCGTCATCTGGTTCTGACTGATCAGGATCCAGATGGACAGGAAGATCGCCTCCAGCGACACCAGCATCGTCAGGAGGTTGAACGGAAACGGATCGAAGGGCTCGAACGGCTCGATGCGGTGCGCCCACTTGCCGTTGACGAAGATCCACACCGTGAACCAGACCAGGTGCGCGATCGCGAACGTCGCGGTGCCGGCCGCCCGGGTCACCGCCGCCGCGATGCGCTCGCTGATCGACCGTCCCCGGAGCTGCTCCTCCTCGAGCTTCGCCACCCGCTGGACGTTGGGTGGGAGGCCCGAGGGAGGGAGGCCTGAGGGAGGACCCGACTCGTCGGTCGTGTCCGCCACGTCCGGCCACCGCCCCATGTGGGCAGTCCTCATGCCGGCACGGTTTGGGCCTTGGCTTCCCGACTCCAGTCCCGATGCTGGGCGATGGCCTTGATGAAGGCTCCCGTCAGCTGGCCGTTGGCCCCCTCCCGCCGGGTCAGCACCTCTCGCGCGTCCACGCCGGCCGCTTCCAGGACCGCGAGCCCGGTTCCACTCGCCGCGATGGCCTTGCAGTGCTTGTAGGCCTCGCGGACGAAGAGCACGGCGGCCGCGTCCCCCGCGAGCGCGCTCGTCGAGGGAGCGCCCCCGGGGATGAACACGGCATCGAAGAGAACCGAGCCGACGGTGAGGAGCGTGAAATCGACCGCCAGGGCGCCCCCGTCCCCGCCCTTGAGGGAGCCGCCGTGGGGGGCCACGATCTTCGGCACCGCCCCCGCGGCCAGAAGGGCCCGCTGCATGGCCCCGACCGCGTCCTCGTCGACGCCATCGGCGGCCAGGATGGCCACCTTCCGGGTCGCCGCGGAGTCCTTGACGGTCTTCGCCATGCTCAGGGCTTCCGATCGAGCCACCGCCTGCTTCAGAGCGATCGGCTGGAACTTCTTCGGATCGGCGTCGGCCGGCACGCTCAGGTTCAACGGGCCGGCCAGCTTCGGCACCGCGAGCCCCAGCCCCTCGGCCACCTGGCCGGCCAGCGTGCGGTCCACCTGGGCCAGCATGCCCACCATCCGCTCGCGGACCGCCGGCGCCTCGAGCTTGCCGAGCTCGAACCGGAGGGCCTGGACGATGTGCTGCTTCTCGGGATCGGACTGGCTGTTCCAGAACAGCGTCGCCTGGCTGAAGTGGTCGAAGAACTTCTCGCCGCGCTCGCGCACCTTCCGCCCGTCCATCGCCTCCGGATGGCTGGCGAACCCGCCGGCGGCCCGTCCGGCCTGCATCGGGCAGCCGCCGCCGAGGGTGTTGGGATGGTAGGCGACGCGTCCGACGTTGATGTTCTGCCGCATGTGCCCGTCGCGCTGATTGTTGTGCATCCCCGCCACCGGCCGGTTGATCGGGATCTCGTGGAAGTTGGGCCCGCCCAGGCGCGTGAGCTGGGTGTCGGTGTAGGAGAAGAGCCGCCCCTGCAGGAGCGGATCGTCGGTGAACTCGATGCCCGGCACCAGGTGGCCGGGATGGAATGCCACCTGCTCGGTCTCGGCGAAGAAGTTGTCCGGGTTCCGATCGAGCACCAGGCGGCCCACCCGCTCGACCGGGACCTGCTCCTCGGGCACGAGCTTGGTCGGGTCCAGGAGGTCGAAGGCGAACTTGTGCTCGTCGGCCTCCTCGATGACCTGCAGGCCGAGCTCCCACTCCGGATACGCCCCCGCCGCGATGGCCTCCCACAGGTCGCGACGGTGGAAGTCCGGGTCCTTGCCCGAGATCTTGAGCGCCTCGTCCCACAGCACCGAGTGCACGCCGAGCTTCGGCTTCCAGTGGAACTTCACGAAGCGCGCGGTGCCCCTGGCGTCGACGAGCCGGAAGGTGTGGACGCCGAACCCCTCCATCATCCGGAGGCTCCGGGGAATGGCCCGGTCCGACATGACCCACATGATCATGTGCATGGACTCGGGCATCAGCGAGATGAAGTCCCAGAACGTGTCGTGCGCGGACGCGGCCTGGGGGATCTCGTTGTGCGGCTCCGGCTTGACCGCGTGGATGAGGTCGGGGAACTTCACCGCATCCTGGATGAAGAAGACCGGGATGTTGTTGCCGACCAGATCGAAGTTGCCTTCCTCGGTGTAGAACTTCACCGCGAAGCCGCGCACGTCGCGCGCCAGGTCGCTCGACCCCCGCGAGCCCGCCACGGTCGAGAACCGCACGAAGACCGGGGTCCGCTTCGACGGGTCCTGGAGGAAGGCGGCCCTGGTGTACCGGCTCAGGGAGCGCTCGACCTGGAAATAGCCGTGGGCGGCGGCGCCCCGGGCATGGACGACCCGCTCCGGGATCCGCTCGTGGTCGAAGTGGGTGATCTTCTCCCGGAGGATGAAGTCCTCCAGGAGGGAGGGCCCGCGGGGGCCCGCCTTGAGCGAGTTCTGGTCGTCGAGGACGCGCAGGCCCTGATCGGTGGTGAGCAGCTGGCCTTCCGGATCCTCGCGGAATTGCTCGAGGGCTTCCTGCTTCGGGGAGCGGGCCGCCTTGCCGGCCGGGCGATTCGCCTTGGCCTTCTTGCTAGGCATGCAGCTTCTCCGCCTTCATCTCCTTCATCTCGGCCCCCGCTTCCGCGAGCTGCTTCTTGTCCCAGACCTTGCCGATCCGCGGAAAGATGTCCTGCTCCTCCTCCCGGATGTGCTTCTCGAGGCTGGTGCCGATCGCCTTGACCTTGGCGACCCAGGCCGCCTCCGCCGGGTCCAGGCTCTCCAGCTGCCCGACCAGGCCCTCGACCCGCTCGACCTCCTTCTGGTGCTTGGCGCGCCAGGCCGCGAGCTTGGCGTCCGCCTTGCCCACCCCGCGCGCGAGGGGCCCGTACAGGCAGGCGTCCTCGATCTGCTCGTGGGCCTCGAGCTCCGGCTGGAGCTCGTTCCAGAGATCACCGCGCGAGTCGGGCGAGGCCTTCAGGACCTTCTTGAGCCCGGCCTTCGCCTTCTTGTGCTCCTGCTTGAGAAACTGAATCGCGTCCATTGTCGTCCTCCCCGGGCATCGTCACGCAAGGAGCGTGCCCCTGGGTCACGACGACGAGAGGCGAGCATGAGCGAGGTGTTTGCGGAGGCGGACGCGACGGAAATCTCCGAGCGACTGCTAAACGACTCGGTAACAACGGGCGTGCTCGGTAAGCGTTGCTAGGCGCTCGGCTCCTCCGCCGCCGCCCAGGGCAGCGCCATGATCGCCCACGCGACCATGACCACCTCCGAGTCGCCGAAGTTGTATTCGGAGAGGCCGCCGATCAGGAAGCCGGTGATGGCCGCGATGCCGCCGACGACCAGAGCGCGCTCCGCGACCGCCTCCGCGGGCAGCCGCCGCAGGCGGCGGATCGCGTGGGCGTAGAAGGCGATCCAGAGCCAGAGCCACGCGGCCAGGCCCAGGACGCCGCGCTCCACCAGGATCTGCAGCGGGGTGTTGTGCACGTGCCCGGTGCGCTTCTTGAGCGCCTCCTCCCGCGCGTAGCGCACGTAGTCACGCTTGACGCCGCCCGGGCCGACGCCCAGGATCGGCCGCTCCCGCCACATCGCAAGCCCGCTCTTCCACATGTAGATCCGCTCCCGCACCCCCGCCTCCTCCGGATCGGCCATGCTGAGGAACCGGTGGCGCAGCTCGTAGGGCGACACCAGCGCGCCGGCGACCAGGAGCAGCAGGCCCCCGACCAGGGCCCAGCGCCCGCGCCGGACGGTGGCGGCCACCGTCAGGACCCCGCCCGCGAAGCCGATCCACGCGCCCCGGGTGTAGGTCACGACCAGCCCCCACAGCATCAGGAGCCACGGGACCCCGAGCCGGCGCCGGGCCGCGCCGGGGGGGAGGAGCCGCGGCAGCGTGGCCAGGAGGACGAGCGACAGCACGCCGGCCAGGGTCATGTAGATGCTGAAGAACCCGTGGGCGCGATCGCAGCGGTGGTAGAGCCAGCGGGGCGAGACGAGCGGGGCGTCGCCGGGAGGGCACAGGCCGACCTGGAGCAGCCCCACGACCGCCGCGACGGTGGCCGCGAGGGTCAGCCCGAGCAGGAACCGGTCCGCGGCGACCGGCTCGCGCACCGCGTCCGCGGTGACGTAGAGGGCGGCGGCGAGCAGCAGCCCCCTCGCCGCGTCGAGGCTCGCGAGCGGATGCCCCGAGAGCAGCGCGGAGAGCACGGTCGCCGCGCTGAACGCCAGCACCGGGGCGGCGAGCGGCCAGCGCGCGGCCCCGCGGACGGCCGGATCGCGCAGGCGCCAGAGCCAGAGCAGGGTGAGCAGGGCGAGCGCGGACTCGGACAGCGTGATCGAGAGCCCGAGCCCGGCGACGAAGGCGCCGAGGAGAACGCCGCGAAGGCTCAATACGCGTTCCGGTCCACGAGCACCCGCACCACCGTCATCGCGATGATCTTCAGGTCGAGCCACACCGACCAGCGCTCGATGTACTCGATGTCGTACTGGATGCGCTTCTCGAGCGAGGTGTTCCCCCGGAGCCCGTGCACCTGGGCCCAGCCGGTGATGCCCGACTTGACCTTGTGGCGCAGCATGTAGCCGGGCACCGTCTGGCGGAACTGCTCGACGAAGACCGGTCGCTCCGGCCGCGGCCCGACCACGCTCATGTCGCCCCGGACCACGTTGAGGAACTGGGGCAGCTCGTCGAGGCTGAAGCGGCGCAGAAAAGCCCCGAGCCCGGTGCGCCGCTCGTCGGCGGGATCGGCCCACTTGGGGCCGGTCTGCCGCTCGGCGTCGGCCTCCATGGTGCGGAACTTGAGCATGTGGAAGCGCCGGCCGTCGAGCCCCATCCGCTCCTGCCGGTAGAACACCGGGCCGGGCGAGGAGAGCCGCACCGCGACCGCCAGGGCGATCAGCAGCGGCCAGAGCGCGGCGAGGACCGCCAGCGAGAAGACGAAGTCGAAGACCCGCTTGGCGAGCGAGCTCCATCCGTAGAGCGGCGACTCGCGCAGGTGGATGAACGGCATGCCCTCGAACTGCTCGACCCCGCCGTGGAGCGACGCGAAGCGGAGGAGATCCGGCACCACGTGGATCGTCACCGGCTCGTCGCCCACCGCGTCCAGCAGGCCCACCAGGCGGCCGTAGTCCTCGTGGGCGAGGGCCAGCACCACGTGGTCCACCGTATGCGCGTCGAGGACCGCACGCAGGTCCGAGTAGCCGCCGAGCCAGCGCGCGCCCGCCGGCCGCGTCCTTGTCGTCGCTCACCACCCCGAGCACCTGGATGCCCACGTCGGGCCGCCCCTGCATGCGCTGCACCACGGTGGCGGCCAGCTCCCCGCCGCCCACCACGACCGCGTAGCGCAGGTTGTAGCCGCGACGGCGCGCGAAGCGGAGCCCCTCCCGGAACGCGGCGCGGGAGAACCAGACCAGCCCGATCGACAGCAGCCAGAAGTAGACGATGACCACGCGCGAGTAGTCGTACCCGCGGAAGAAGAAGGTCATCACCGCGACCAGGACCAGCACGCCCATCGTGGACGCCTTGGCCACGTCCGCGGCCTCGGAGAGGTGCGAGCCGATGCGGCGCGGCCGGTAGAGGCCGAAGGCGTGGAAGGCCACGCCCCAGACCACGCAGGATCGGCAGCAGCATGAGCAGGTAGTCGGACGACCGGCGGCACGTTCTGATACGGCAGCGGCGGCCCCGGGATGTGGAAGCGCAGCCAGTAGGCGAGGAGCCAGCAGACCGCGACCAGCACCAGGTCGCCCACCAGCATGGCCTGCTCGAGCAGCCGCGAGTAGGCCTTCAGCACGGGGGAGCCTCCGCGAGCCGCGTCTCCAGATACGCCTGGATCCGCTCCTTGAACAGCGGGCGATCGAAGGCCTCGGCCCGGCGGCGCAGGGCCTTCGGCTCGAACGCGGTCGCGCCGGACTCGAAGCGCCGGATCGCCGTCCACCAGGTCGTCGACCGTCTGGCGCTCGAAGAAGAGGCCGGTGGGAGCCTCGGCTCCGCCCGGCGCCACCACCGTCTCGCGGGCGCCCCCCTGCCCGAAGGCGATGACCGGGCGGCCCGACGCCATCGCCTCGAGCGGGGTGATGCCGAAGTCCTCGAGCGGCGGGAAGAGCAGGGCGCGGCAGCGCGCGTAGAGCTCCGCGGTCTGGGCGTCGTCGCGCCAGCCGAGCAGCTCCACGGTCGGCCCGGCCAGGGCCCGCAGCCGCCGCTCCTCCGGGCCGGTGCCCACCACCACGAGGCGCCGGCCGAGCCGATTGCAGGCCTCGACGGCCAGGTCCACCCGCTTGTACGGGGTCAGCGCCGAGACCACCAGGTAGAAGTCGCCCGGCGCGTCGTCGACGCGGAAGCGGGCGACGTCGACCGGCGGGTAGATGACGTCGGCGTCGCGATCGTAGACCCGGCGGATGCGCTCGGCCACGAAGCGCGAGATGGCCACGAAGTGGTGGACCCGCGCCGCGGTCGCCCGGTCCCACCGGCGCAGCCACGCGGCCACGGGCGGCATCAGCACCCGCGCGGCCAGCCCCGCGCGCGGCCCGAAGTAGTCGTCGTAGAGGTCCCACACGTAGCGCATCGGGGTGAAGCAGTAGCACACGTGCCGGGCGCCCGGCGGGACGCGCACGCTCTTGGCGACCGCGTGGCTCGAGGAGAGCACCAGGTCGTAGCCGCGCAGATCGAAGGCCCCGATCGCGGCCGGGAAGAGCGGCAGGTAGTGCCGGTAGCGCCGCTCGGCCTGGGGCAGGCGCTGGATCCACGAGGTCACGATGCGGCGCCGCTCGATCGCCGGCGCCACCGAGCCCGGGACGTGCAGCAAGGTGTAGAGATCGGCGGTGGGGAACAGCTCGCAGAAGACCTCGAGGCAGCGCTCGCCGCCACGCATGCCGGTGAGCCAGTCGTGGACGAGGGCGACCCGGGCGCGCGCTAGATCCGGCACGACGGTGCGGCCCCGGCCATCACGGCTCAACCCACGTCAGCGGGACGACGACCAGGTCCGCTGTCGCCAGTACCCCAGCAGATCCTTGAGGGTGCGCTCGAAGGGAATCTCCACCTTCCAGCCGGTCGCCTTCTCGATCTTGGACGGATCGCCCTCCAGCACCATGACGTCCGAGGGCCGCAGGCGCGCCGGATCCGTCTGCACGCTGATCCCCTTCACCTGCGACTGCTCGAGCAGGAAGTCGAGCACCCGCTGGATCGCCCACGACTTCCCGGAGCAGAGGTTGTAGACCTCGCCCGGCTCGCCGCGCTCCACCAGCGCCCAGTACCCGCGCACGATGTCGCGCACGTCGGAGTAGTCGCGGCGAGGCGTCAGGTCGCCGACGTAGATCACCGGATCGCGCTGGCCCGCCTCGATCTCGGCCACCTGCCGGGCGAAGTTCGAGGTGACGAACACGTCGCCGCGGCGCGGGCCCTCGTGGTTGAACGCCCGGCTCCGCACGATGGGCAGGCCGTAGCTCTTCCAGTACTGGTAGCCCATCAGGTCCTGGGCGACCTTGCTCACCGCGTAGGGGCTGAGCGGCCGGAGCGGATTCGTCTCCTTGATGGGCAGCTCGTCCTCGCCCACCATCCCGTACTCCTCGCTGCTGCCCACCACCAGGAAGCGCGGCGACATCTTGAGCCCGCGCAGGCCTTCGAGCAGGTTCACCTGCGAGAGGATGTTGGTGGTGAGGGTCTCCGCCGGCGCCTTCCAGGAGACCCCCACGAAGCTCTGGGCCGCCAGGTGCAGGACGTGGGTCGGATTCGAGGTCTCGAGCAGGTTCCGCACCGAGGAGAGGTCGCGCAGGTCGGACTCGATCAGGGTGACCTTCGCCCGGAGATGGTCGATGTTGTCGGTCTTGCTGCGCCACCGGATCGAGCCGAAGACCTCCGCGCCCAGCGAGAGGGCGTGCTCGGCCATGTAGCTGCCGACGAATCCGGTGATGCCGGTGATCAGGAGGCGCATTGGCCGAGATTATACGCCACGCCCCGCCGCGGCCCGGTAGAGATCGGCGATCTCCGCGATCATCCGCGCGTGGTCGAAGCGCTGCGCGACCCGCTCGCGGCCGGCCTGGCCCATGGCCGCGCGACGCGGGCGCGTCGGTCAGGAGCTGGGCGGCCGCCGCGGCCAGGCGCGCGGGATCGTCCGCCGGCACCAGGCGCCCGGTGACGCCGTCCTCCACCGCGTCGGTGTGCCCGGGCACCCGCGTGGCGAGCACCGGCCGGCCGCACGCCATCGCCTCGAGCACCGCCAGCGGCAGCCCTTCGCGCCGGGACGCGGTCACGTAGAGGTCGGCCAGCGGGAGCAGGCGCGCCGCGTCGGGGATCGCGCCCGCGAACACGACGCGGCCGCCCGGATCGACCTCGCGCGCCAGGGCGTGGAGTCGCTCGCGCTCCGGGCCGTCGCCCACGATCAGGAGCTGGGCCGCGGGCACTCGCGCGGCCAGGAGCGGCAGCGCGCGCAAGAGCACGTCGAGGCCCTTGATCGGGTCGAAGCGGGCCACCGTCGCCAGCACCAGGGCGTCCGGCCGGAGCCCGAGCGCCGGCGCGCGTCAGGGTCGCGGCCCGCCGCGAGGGCGCGGACCGCCGCGGTGTCCACCCCGTTGACGATCACGTGGGTCCGGCCGGGCGGGGCCAGGCCGAGCGCGCGCGCCTCCTCGGCCTGACTCGCCGAGACGTGGATCACCGCGTAGCTCCGCCGCGCGAGCGCGCGCTCGAGCGTCAGGTACAGGCGCGAGTAGCCCGCGTGATGGATGCCGTGGAAGGTGTGGATCGCGGCGGCCCCGGTGAGGCGGGCCGCGATGCGGCCGTAGAGCCCGGCGCCCTTGCCGTGCGAGTGGATGACCTGCGCGCGGCCGGCCCGCGCGAGGCGCACCGTCTGCCGCAGCGCGCCGAGCGACAGCCGATCCGCGGCCAGCGGCGCGAACGCGGCCCCCGCGCGCGATGAGAGCGTCGACGAGCGCGCCGCCCGCGGGGCCCGCGACCGTGAAGCGGAAGTCCGGGCCGGCGAGCCCGCGCGACCACGTCGCGCACGTGGGCGGGCCCGCCGCCCAGGCCGGTGGAGACGAGCAGCTCGAGCACCCGGACCGGCTCGTCCACGTCAGCGTCCCGTCGCGCGCCGCAGCGCCGCGCGCACCGGGCGCGGCACCGCCAGGGCCAGCAGCGGGCGCACCGCCCAGACCGCGCTCCAGGGCGGATAGATCCCGCGGCACACCGCGCGCCAGCGCGCCCGGGCCTCCGCGCGCAGCCGGTCGTCGTCGCGCGCCGCGGTCACCCGCCCCGCGCACGAGGCGTCGGGTCACCAGCGCCTCGGGCAGGTTGGCCATCCGGGTGAGCGCGCTGAGCCGCAGCCAGAGATCGTAGTCCTGCGCGACCGGGAAGGCCCGATCGTAGCCGCCCGCCTGCGCGACCAGCTTCCAGCGCGCCATGATCGAGGAGTGGACGAACGGATTGCGCCGGATCAGCGTGCGGCGCAGGGTCGCGTCGTCCTCGGGCGGCCGGATCGTCCCCCACCTCGCGGCCGGCCTCGTCCACCACGCGCGCGGCGCTGCCGAGGAGGCCGACCTCCGGGTGGGCGGCCAGGAACGCGTGCTGCCGCTCGAGCCGATCGGGACGCGCCACGTCGTCGGCGTCGAGCCGGGCCACCAGCGGGGCGCGGGCGCGCGCGAAGGCCCGGCCGAGCGCGCGCGTGAGACCCTTCGGCGGCTGCCACTCGACCACGAGCCGCGGATCGCGCATCCCGGCCAGGAGCGTCGGGGTGTCGTCCGTCGAGCCGTCGTCCACCACGATCAGCTCCAGGTCGGCCAGCGTCTGGCCGAGGATGCTCTCGATCGCCTCGGCGACCCACGGCGCGCCGTCGCGCACGCCCATGAGCACCGACACCGCGGGAAGGCTCACGATCGGGTCTCGGGCCGGCGGCGGGCCTCGACGGCCAGGACCGAGGCCCAGTGACGGAAGACCGGCCAGCGCCCCAGCCTTCCCTCGAGCTGGAACCGCTGCTCGGCGTCCGGAACGAAGCGGCGCGAGTACGGAATCCAGTAGCCGGAGAATCGCGGCCGGTCGAAGCCGCCCTGCCGGCAGAGCGCCCTCAGCTCTCCCCGCGTCAGAAAGTCGTGGGTCGCCCAGTTGCGCTCGTCGGACCAGAACTCCCGTGCGTGATACGTCGTCAGATACTTCCGGAAGAGGCGCGCGGCCCGCCGCAGATTGTGGTGGGGCTCGACCATGAGCAGACGTCCGCCCGGCTTCACGACGTGCCCGAGCGCCCGGAACACCTCCGGCCGGTCATGCAGGTGGTGGAGGCTCTGGATGATGAACGCGGTGTCCACCGAGGCGGCGGGCACCGCCTCGGCCAGCGCGGCGGCCGGCACGCCCAGCACCTGGACGTTGTCGACGCCGTCGGCCCGGCAGCGGGCCTCGAGCACCGCCTGCATGTCGGCGACCGGCTCCAGCGCGAGCACGCTCCGGGCGTGACGCGCGATCAGGGTCGTGAAATAGCCGCTGCCGGCGCCCACCTCGAGGGCGCGCCCGTAGCCGGTCGCGCCGGGCCAGACCCGGTCGACCAGGGGCCGCGCCGGGTACTCGTGCTGCTCGTCCTCCGCGTACCGATGGATCTCGTCGTAGGCGCTCGCGCCCGTCCCCGAGTAGATGGTGTCGTTGAAGCTCCGGTTGATGCGCGCGAGCTTCGCGCGGGAGCCCGCGGTCAGCAGCCGGGACTTGAGCGGGTGCGGCAGCAGCAGATACAGCAGATAGTGGCGCCGGCCGATCTCGATGCGGATCACTGCTTGCGCAGGAGCAGGTTCAGATAGGGCAGGCAGAGCGACGGCGGCCGGCCCGCGGCCCGGAGCGCGCCCGCCGCGGCGCCGAAGAGCGGGAGCAGGGCGCGGCGCACCCGCGAGCGCGCGGTGTCGCGGAAGAAGCGCCAGCCGTAGCCCGCCGCCTCGGTCACGTCCTCGAGGCCCGCCGGCCCGCGCGACGGCAGGCAGTCGGACAGGGTCGCGTTGCGCCAGCCGGTGCCGTCGGCCACGAACGTCTCGAAGGACACGCGCGCGAACTTCCGGGGCCGGGCCACGCGCGCGTAGGCGTGGGCCAGCCGCGGCGGCAGCCACTGCACGAGCGGCAGGCCGATCGAGTGGGTCTCGAGGGGAAAGAGCCGGTTCGGGGTGTCGAGGATCGCGATGTGCCCGCCCGGCGCCAGGAGACGGTAGTACTCGTCCACCTGGGCGCGGCGGTTGCGCGCCGGCAGGTGCTCCACCACCCCGACCACGAGCACGAGGTCGAAGCGGGCGTCGGGCCACGGCAGCCGCCGCGTCTCGTCGTTGCCGAGGAGCCGCACCTCCTTGACCTTGGTGAGCCCCTGCTCCTCCACCTTGGCGCGCACGATCTCGACGAACGCGGGGTCGGTGTCGAAGCAGTGGATCTCCGCCACCTCCGGCTGCTCGGCCAGATACTCGGTCATGTGGCCGAAGGAGGAGCCGACCTCGAGCACCGCGAGGCCGTGCGCCCGGCGCGCCCGCAGGTAGGCGAAGAGCGGATCCAGGAAGAGGCGGGCGCGCTGCTCCTTGAACGGGAAGTAGAGCGGCGCCCGGTGCGCGCCCTTGCGCTCGATGAGCAGCCGGACCACGCGCGCGCTGTAGCGCGTCTCGTAGCGCCGGCCGGCCACCGTGAGCACCCGCCGGTCGCCCAGATCGTCCAGCTCGAACGCGGGCTCGCTCATCGCGAGCAGTATAGCAACGCGGCTAGCGCCGGACCGCCACCGCCAGCAGCATGTGGCCGAAGAGGCGCAGCGAGGGCGCCGAGTAGAGCAGCGCGCGCGCCGCCGCGCGAAGGGGAGAGCGGCCCGCCGGACGCGTCGACGCGCCGGCCACGCGGGCGCCCGGGCCGGATGCCGGGACGGCCGCCGGCGGCCGGGATCCGCCGCGGAGCCGGCGCAGCGCCTTGCGGAGCACCCGCCCCGGATCGTAGGGATGAAAGCTCGCGACCGAGAAGCCGTGGGCGGCGAGGCGGCGGCCGAGCTCGCGGCGGGTGAAGGCGTATTGATAGAACTGCCCGCCGGCCTCGCGGGTGTGACGCGCCTGCCGGCGCAGGTAGGGCGCGGCCAGCCGGCGCACGCCGTTCCAGTAGGGCACCGAGAGGAGCAGCGCACCCCCGGAAGGCACGACCCGCGCGGCCTCGCGCAGGATCGCGTCGGGGCCGTCGGGATCGTGCTCCACGACGCCGAGCGACAGATAGGCCGCGATCCCGCCGGTGACCACCGCGAGCGCGCGGAGGTCCATGGCCGCGAGCGGAGCGCCGAGACCCGCCCCCGCCCGCAATGCCTCCTGGCTCCAGTCGGCGCCGACCGCGGCGCGCCCGCGCTCGCGGAACAGCAGGACGTACTGGCCGAGCCCACAGCCGGCCTCCAGCAGTCGCCCCCCGGCGGGCAGGTGGCGCTCGATCAGCTCGGTGAGGGGCGACTCGCGCGCGATCCGGAGCAGCTCGTCCACCGTGTGGCCGCCCCAGTGCTCGGTCCAGAACTCGGTGGTGGCCGAGCGCGAGTAGTACGCGAGCGGGATGGCTCAGCCTCCCCCGCCCGCGACCTGCCGCACGAGGGCGATCTCCCGCTCCACGAGCGCGCGCAGGTCGTAGCGGGCGACGATCTCGGCGCGCGCGGCGTCCGCAAGGCGCCGGGCCGAGACCGGGCTCCGTCATCAGACGCTCGAGGCGATCGGCCAGCTGCTTCGGCTGGTGAGGATCGAAGAGGAGACCGGTGCGGTCGTCGGTCACGAGGGATCGGTTGCCCGCGCAGTCGGAGGCCACGCACGGGACCCCGCAGGCCATCGCCTCGAGCAGCACCTTCGGATGGCCTTCCGTGAAGGAGGCGAGGACGAAGGCGTCGGCGGTGCCGTAGACCTCGGGCAGGCGGCGCTGGTCCACCACGCCGGGAAACTCCACCGCGACGCGCTCCTGCCTCGCCTGCGTCTCGAGCGCGCCCTGTAGCGGCCCGGAGCCCACCATCACCGCCATCGCTCGCTCACCCACGTGGCCGATCGCGGTGACGATCGCGCCGAGGTTCTTCTCGGCGGAGAGCCTCCCCACGTACAGGATGCGGCTTCGGCTTGTTCTCCGGCCGCCGGGCCGGCGGCCGGAAGAGCGCGGTGTCCACCCCGTTCGGGATCAGCTCCACCCGCGGCGCCAGCCGCTTCGCCCGCTCGGCCAGCTCGGGCGTGGTCGCGATCACCGCGGCGGCATGCTTGAGCCCCAGCCGCTCGACCAGCCCCTTGAGGACCCGCTTGGGGCCCGGGCTGGGAGAGCGCCGCGTACCAGAAGCCGTAGGTGGTCACGTACGGGATGCCGAAGCGCCGGCGCGCGATCAGGGCCGGGATGACCCCGGTGATCTGGAACACGCGCAGGGCGGCACACCGCCGCATCTCGGCCGCGTGCGCGAACGGGATCTGCACCGCGCGTCGACCGCGCGCCACCGGGCCGGGCGGAGCGTGCACGCGCACGCGCTCGCGCAGCGCGGCGTCGTCGGTGAACTCGGCGAGCGACTCGGGCAGGTAGCTGAAATAGTCGAGGCCGTCGAAGGCGCGGGCGTAGGGACGGAAGTAGCCGTCGATCAGGCGCGACTGCTGCCCGGTCTGGGCCAGCGCCCGGATGCCGCCGCCCAGGGCCGGGAGCAGGCCCACCCGCATCAGCGGCGCTTCCGGGCCACGACGCGGAAGCCGGTGCTCTCCTCCGGCCGCCGGAGGGCCGCGTCCCGCTTCCAGCGGCTCAGGCGATCGTAGAGCCCGAGCGACACGCCGCCCACCGCGTCGATCACCCCCGCCCACGGGGTATCGAGCACCACCGGCATCACCGCGCCTTCCGGCTCGAAGCCGGCCTGGGTCAGCTCGTCGAGGAACTCGTCGCGGGTGTACTCGATCTTGTGGTCGGGATCGGAGTAGGCGAAGAGCCCGGCCGCGCGCAGCGTCCGGCGCCACGAGTTCTCCCGGTTCGGGCCCGAGACGAGCAGGCGGCCGTCGTCCTTCAGCACGCGGTGGATCTCGCGCAGCACCGCCACCCGCGGGTGGAGGTGCTCGATGACGTCGAGGAAGAGCGCCTTCTCGAAGGTCCGGTCCGGGAACGGGAAGGGACGCGTGATGTCCCAGGCCAGCACCCGGGCCCGCGCGAGCCGCTGCTCCCGGATGGTCCGTCCCGCGATGGCGAGCTGGGGCAGGTCGTAGTCGAAGCCCACGATCGAGCGGCACGCGGTGGCCGCGCGGACCAGGTGCGCGCCGTTGCTGCAGCCCACGTCGAGCACGAAGTCGCTTCCCGCGAGATACGGCAGGTACCAGTCGTGCCACGGCTGCTCGACCAGGTGCTTCGGGTGGATCGCGTACGGCCGCTTGCCGGTCAGCTTCACCAGGCGCACGCCCACCGACTTGCCGCGGCGGTTCACCAGGTCCACCCCGCGCACGAGCAGGCGCTGCAGCCCGTTCATCGCGCCCGGCCTCCCGGCCCGCGCCGGCGCCACTGCTCGACCGCCTCCTCGTAGACGCGCCGGGTGCCGTCCACGCAGCGCTCCCAGCGAAACATCCGCTCGACGCGCTCGCGGTTGGCGTGGCCGAACTTCTCCCCGAGGGCGCGATCGCCCAGCAGGAGGGCCAGCTTCTCCACGAACGGCTCGGGTCCGGCCGGGTCGCAGACGAATCCGCCCTCGCCGTCCACCACCAGCTCCGGGATGGAGCCGCGGTTCGAGGCCACCACCGGGAGCCCGGAGGACATCGCCTCCGCCACCACGAGCCCGAACCCCTCCATCGCCGACGGGAACAGGAACACGTCGCCCAGATTGAAGTGGTCCGCCTTCTCCGCCTCCGCCACGTAGCCGGTGAAGACCACGCGATCGTCCAGGCCCACCCGACTCACCTGCGCGCGCAGCTCGCCCAGGAGCGGGCCCCCGCCCGCGATCAGCAGCGTGGTGTCCGGATGCCGCGGGGCCAGCGCGCGCCAGGTCTCGATGAGCAGGCCGAGGTTCTTCCGCGGCTTGAGCCCGCCGAAGTAGAGCACGACCCGGCGCCCGGCGAGGCGATAGCGCGCCAGCAGATCCTCCCGTCGGGGCCGCGGCGCGAACCGCGCGTCGACCCCGTAGTAGACGACCGAGACGTGGTCGGTCCGCGCGCCCAGCTCCTCCCGGAGCTGGCGGCGGCCGAACTCGCTGCCCACCACCACGCGGTCGGATCCGTCCACCACCCGCTTCTCGATCAGCCGGTTGAGCGGGTCCGGGTCGAGATGGTGGTGGTGGGACACGACCGGGACGTCCAGGCGATAGCGCCGGCGCGCCCAGAGCGCGGACGGGTCCGATGTAGCGCAGCGAGTGGACGCGGAGGAGATCGAAGCCGACCTCGGCGTGGACGCGGCGGATCGCCGCCGGCACCACGAGCGGAGCGACATACCACCGCAGGCCGCGCGCGATCGCGAACCGATGGATCGTCCAGTTGGGCACGCCCGTCGGGTGCGGCTTGTCCCGCGCCAGGATGATCTCGAGCTTCACGCCGGCCCGGCCGAGGCGCTCCAGCAGCTCGCGCTCGTAGGTCTCGCCGCCCGAGGTCGTCTCCGGCGCGATCCCGCAGTGGGGCGTGCAGATCCTCACGCGCGGCTCACGACGCGGGCGGGCGCTCGGCCACGATGAGGTAGCCGCCCACGAAGGCCGCGAAGTCCGATCGGCGCGCGCGGGGCGACGCGTCGAGGCGCGTCATCAGATCCAGCAGCGGGAAGAATCCGTAGCCGGCCCAGCGCAGCGGGCGCGGGGCCCGCAGCACCAGGAAGCGGAGCAGGCCCGCCAGGTGCGTGAAGTAGCCGCCCTGCTCGTCGATGGTCACCGGCTTGAGATCGGCGGCGGCGAGGAGGCGCTCCCACATGCTGCGGGTGTAGCGCGAGTAGTCCCCCGGATCGCCGTGCAGCCGCTCCAGGAACGGCGCGGTGATCACCAGGTGGCCGCCGGGCCGCAGCACGCGCCGGCACTCGCCGAGCGCCCGCGCCACGTCCGGCACGTGCTCGAGCAGCTCGGTGGCCTTGATCGCGTCGAAGACCGCGTCGCGGAACGGCAGCGCCTGCACGTCGGCGCCCACGTCGGGGCGGAACCCGCGCTCGATGTCGGCCACCACCCAGCGCGCGCCGGCGGGCCGCCGGAACGCGCCGCGCTGCCGGGCCCCGCCCACGTCGAGCACGCGCCCGGTGAAGTGCGCGGTCGCGGCGGCCAGGTCCGCGTCGACGCGCTTGCGCCGGTAGGACACGCCGAGATAGTACGGGAGCCCGCCCTTCACGCCGCGGCCGCCTCCCGGTAGGCGTCGAGCAGGGCTCCGACGAGGCGATCCTCGTCGAAGAACCGCGCCGCCCTCTGCCTCGCCGCGGTCCCCATCTGCTCGCGGCGGTGGGGATCGAGGAGGAGCTCCGAGACCGCCTTGGCGAGCGCCCGCGGATCACCCTTGTCCACCAGCAGCCCGGTCACGCCGTCCTCGACGGCCTCCGGGGTGCCTCCAACCCGGGTCGCCACGACCGGCCGTCCCATCCGCATGGCTTCGAGGAGGACGCGACTGAGGGGCTCCGCCCAGACGGACGGAACGACCACCACGTCCGCCGCCGCGTAGAGCGCGAACAGGTCCGCCTGGCCGAGCTCGCCGAGACGATGGAGGTCGGGGGCGGCCGGCACCCGCATGTCTCCCTTGCCGGCCAGCGCGAAGCGCACGCCCGGCGCCAGCGCCCGGATTCCGTCGAGCGAATCCAGGAACACGTCGGTGCCCTTCCCGATGGACAGCTTCCCCGCATACAGCACGAGTGGACCGGGCCCGATTCCAAGGCGCGTCCGGACGTCGAGCGCGTCCGTCCGCGACGGCTCGACGATGCTCGGCGGCAGGTTGTGCACGACGACCGAGCGGGCCGGCAGGAGACGTGGATCGAACAGGGTGAGGACTCCACGGCTCACCCCGATGGCACCGCGCGCTCGCCGGAGCGCGATCTGGAGGATCTTCTGATCGAGGAAGGCGAGCGCCGCGGCGCTCCACACCCGCGCCCGCCCCCACCGATCGAGCCCCGGCCGATAGTGCTCGAGATGGAACGGGACACACTGCCCCACGTACCGGCTCCAGATCGGGCAGTCGAAGGTCCTGCCGCTCTCGATCTGGGTGCAGTGCCCGTACGGGCAGAGCAATCCCACGTCGCGAATCGTGACGAGCACCGGTCGTCCGAGGCTCGCGCCCGCCAGCCAGGCGCCCACCAGCGACGCCTTGCCCTGAGCGTGGATGATCTCGGCTCCGGCCGCGCGGGCGGCGCGGCGCAGCTGCCAGGCGAAATAGAGATGGAACAGCGGGTTCCGGTGCACGCCCCACCCCGCGCTGCCCTGCCCGGGCCGGAGCTTCACCGGAAACGGCACGCGAATGACGGTCACCCCGTCGCGCTCCTCGCGCGGCGGAGCGCCGTAGTTGGGCGTCACCACCGTCACGCGATGTCCGCGCCGCGCCAGCGCGGCGGCCCACGCGGCGGTGCTCCACTCGGCGCCGCCGGGGGCGAACGGCGGGTAGTACTCCGAGGCGAACAGGATCGACGTCACGGCTTGCGCGCCACCAGCTCGATGAACGGCGAGACGCCGGAGAGCCGGTAGTAGAGGCCGATCGGCACGCGCAGGGGCCCGAGCGACTCGCGCGGCGGCGCGTCGTCGTGGAAGCGCAGGTCGCGCACGCCGACCCGCCTGAACGCACGGCGGAGGCCGGTCGGGGTGAGCCGCCGCAGAGTCGCGAGATATGCGCTCGGACGGCCCCGCAGGCGGAGGTACAGGCGCCCGAGCGGCGCGGGCAGGAACGGCGCCCACAGGAGCTTGTAGTGGCCCTCGTACCACGACCACGCGTTCGGGGTGTGCACGTACACGAGGCCGCCGGGCCGGGTCACCCGCACCATCTCCGCCACCGTCGCCTCGACCGACTCCACGTGCTCGATGGCCGAGAAGCAGTAGACGACGTCGAAGGTCGCGTCGGGGAACGGCAGCCGCTCGGCGGCGGCGCGCACGAAGGCGCCGCCCGCCTTCTCCCGCTTGAGCGCGCAGATCGCGATGGCCTCCGCGTCGGCGTCGACCCCGACCGGCCGCACCCCCGCCTCCTCGGCCGCCACGTTGAAGCCCCCGGTCCCGCAGCCCACGTTGAGGAGCCGCCCCGCCAGCGCGCCGCCCAGCACGCGGCGGAGCCGCTCGAGCCGCCCGCGCTCCTGCTGCTCCTCGTCCTCACGGAGGCCGCACCAGGACGGACCAGTCCGGGATGCCCAGCACGTCGCGGTAGTAGGTGGTGTAGTAGCGCCGGAGCCGGTCCCGCAGCAGGACCGCGTGACTCACCGCAGCTGCTGAACGACCGCGTCCACGACGTCCTGGCGCTCCTCCGGGGTGATCCCGACCGAGCACGGCAGCGACAGGCCGCGCGCGTACAACCGCTCGGCCACCGCAACGGGCCCGGCCGTCGCGTCGCGGAAGGCGGGCTGCAGGTGGAGCGGCCGCCAGAGCGGGCGCGCCTGGATGCCCGCCGCGTTGAGACTCCGGATCAGCGCGGGGACGTCGGGGCAGCGGCCCTCGTCCAGCAGCACCGAGGGCATCCAGTAGGTCGAGCGGGCCCACGGGGCCTCGACGAACGGGTACACCCCGTCGACCCGGCCGAGCGCCTGCTGGTAGAAGGCGGCGGTGGCCCGCTTGTCCTCCACGAACGAGTCGAGCTGCTCGAGCTGGGCCACTCCGAGGGCCGCGTGCAGGTTGCTCAGCCGGTAGTTGAAGCCGATCTCGTCGTGGACGAACTCGATCGCGTCGCCGCGCGCCTGGGTGGTGAGCCGCCGCACCCGCGCCGCCGTCGCCTCGTCGCGGGTGAGCACCATGCCGCCCGCCCCGGTGGTGATGATCTTGTTGCCGTTGAAGGAGAGGCAGCCCGCGAGCCCGTCGACGCCGACCGCGCGCCCGCGGTAGCGCGCGCCGAGGGCCTCCGCCGAATCCTCCACCACCGCCATCGGGTAGTCGCGCGCGAGCGCCAGCAGCGGGTCGAGATCGCACGGGTGGCCGTAGAGGTGCACCGGGAGCAGCGCGCGGACGATCCGCCCGGTGCGCCGGTTCACGACGTGCCCCGCGTCGACGCGGCACTCGCGCTCCAGGAACTCGGCGAGCCGGGCCGCGTCGAGACCCCACGAGACGTCCTCGCTGTCGAGGAAGACCGGGTGCGCCCCGCAGTAGGCCACCGCGTTCGCGGTCGCCACGAAGGTGAAGGCGGGCACCAGCACCTCGTCGCCCGGCCGCACGCCCGCCGCGAGCAGCGCCACGTGGATGGCCGCGGTGCCGTTCACGGTGGCCACCGCGTGGGGCACCCCGACGTGCTGGGCGACCTCGCGCTCGAAGCGGTCCACGAAGGGGCCGGCCGAGGAGACCCAGTTGGTGTCGAGGCACTCCTTCACGTACTTCCACTCGTTCCCGGCCAGGTGCGGGACCGCGTTGGGAATGCTTCGCCGCACGACGCTCATCGCGGCCGGCCCTCGCGCTCCCACCACTGCCGGTACCAGTCGAAGGTCTCGGCCACGCCCGCCTCGAGGCCCACCTTCGGCGTGAAGCCGGTCAGCGCGCGCAGGCGGCCGATGTCGGGGCAGCGGCGGGCCACCGAGCCGGCCGGCGCGGGCTGCGCCTCGATCGTCGGCGCGAAGCGCGCGATGCGGAGCACGAGCGCCACCAGGTCCGCGATCGGCGTCTCCTCCGCGTCGTTGCCGATGTTCACCACCTGCCCCCACGCGGCCTCGGTCGCCAGCAGCCGCGTCATCGCCTCCACCGCGTCCGACACGTGACAGAAGGCGCGGCGCTGCTCGGAGCCGAAGACCCGGAAGGGATCGTCGCGGCGCAGCGCGCGCAGCGACAGCTCCGGAATCACGTGGTCGGTACCCATGCGGGGGCCGTAGACGTTGTGGAAGCGGCCGATCACCGCCCGGAGCCCGCGGGCGCGCGCGGTGTGGATCACCGCCGCCTCGCCCAGCATCTTGCTCGCCGCGTAGGCGAAGCGCGGCGCGGCCACGTCGGGGACTCCGAGCGGCCACGGTCTCCGGGGTCGGCACCGGCAGGTGGCCGGCCGCCACCCCCGACGCGTAGGTCTCGCTGGTGGAGGCGAAGAACAGCACCTCGCCCTGGCCCGGCATCCAGTCGAGGAGGTGAATCAGCGAGAGCGTGTTCACCCGCACCACCCGCGCGGGGTCGGTCTCCACGTTGCGCACCCCGACCACCGCGGCCAGCATGTAGACCTGCTCCCACTGGCGCGGCAGCCCGTCGAGCGCGCCCGCCTTGGTGAGGTCGGCCTGCACCAGCGTCACGTTGGGGCGCGCCACGAGCGCCTCGAGGGCCGCGTCGCGCCGGCCGCGCGAGAGGTCGTCCACCAGGGTCAGCGCGTGGCCCTCGGCGGCGAGGCGCGTGGCCAGGTGGACGCCGATGAAGCCCGCTCCGCCGAGGACGAGGATCCTAGCCATACCCGATCCCCGCGTAGCGTACCCCCGCCCGCCGCACCGCCTCCTCGTCGAGGATGCGCCAGGAGTCAAAGAGCACCGCAGGGCGGTGCATCACCGTTAGACGCGCGGGCAGGTCGAGCTTGGCGTACTCGGGATGGTTGGTGATCACCAGCACCGCGTCGGCGCCCTCGAAGGCGGCCTCCGCCGACACCGGCGTCGCCCCGAGGCCGTGGATCACCTCGGGCGCCACCAGGTAGTCGTGCCCGCGCAGCTCGAGGCCCGCCGCGCGGAAGATGGGCAGCATCGCGTGGATGGGCGCGCCGCGCATGTCGTCGGTGGGCGGCCAGCCCTTGTAGGCCCAGCCGAGCACCGCGAGCCGCGCGCCCTCCGCGCTGCCACGGCCCGCCCGGATCAGGGCCACCACCCGCTCGGCCACCCGCAGCGGCAGGTGCTCGTTGAGCCCGCGCGCCTGTCCCACGAGCCACGGCGTGTAGCCGGCGGCCCGCGACGCGCTCATCAGGATGTAGGGGTCCTTGGACAGACAGCCGCCGCCCACGTAGCCCGGCTTGGCCAGATCGGGTCGCGGGTAGTCGAGGTTGGCGGCGCGGATGACCTCGAGGGGATCGAGGCCCCACTGCTCGGCCATCAGCGCCACCTCGTTGCCGTAGGAGTAGATGAGATCGGTGTGGCAGTTGTTCACGAGCTTCACCAGCTCGGCCGCCTCGAGCGACCCCACCGGCACGATCCGTCGCGTCACCCGCGCGAAGAGCGCGGCGGCCGCGTCCCGGCTGGCCGCGTCGAGGCCGCCCACCACCTGCGGCAGCTCCTCCAGCTCGCGGAGGGCCTGGCCCTGGATGGTCCGCTCGGGCGCGAAGGCCAGGCGCACGCTCGCGCCCCAGCGCGCGGCCAGCTCGGGCAGCACCACGTTGCGGCTCGCCCCGACCGGCACCGTGGAGCGCACGATCACCAGCGTGTCGGGCCGGGCGCGCTCGGCCACGTGGCGAGACGCCGCGCGGAGGTTCTCCAGCTCGGGAGCGTGGGTCACCGGATTCGTGGGCGTGGAGACGCAGATCATCACCGCGTCGACGCCCTCGGGCGGCAGCGAGGCGGCGACCCGGAGCCGGTCGCCGCGGAACGCGGCCAGGCCTTCCTCGACGCCGGGCTCGAAGAGGTGCGCCCGACCCTCGCCGAGCGCGGCCAGCACCGCGGGCGAGGCGTCGACCCCGTGGACGGTGAAGCCCTTGCGGGCGAGGGTCACCGCCATGGTCAGCCCCACGTAGCCCATGCCGACCACGCCGATCGTCTGCATGCGGCTAGTCCAGGAGCCCTTCCGCGATGTCGCGATCGGCCTTGCGCAGGTCGTCGTGGCGGCCCACGTCGAGCCAGTACTCGCGGATCAGGTACGCGGAGACCGACAGGTCGCGGTCGAGGCAGGCCCGGATCAGGTCGGTGGCGTCGAAGTACTGTCCCGCCGGGATCAGGTCGATCAGCCCGGGCTCGAGCAGGTAGATTCCCGCGTTGACCGGGAACTCTTTTCGAGGCTTCTCCTCCACTCGGCTGATGCGAGTCCCGTGCAGGGTGAACTCGCCGTACGGGATGTCGACCTGGTGGAGGGAGACGCCCACCGTCATGCGCGCGCCCTCCGCGCGGTGGAACTCCCACATCGCGCGGAAGTCGCACTTGGTGAGGATGTCGGCGTTGATGACGAACAGCGCGTCCAGCGGCCGGGGCGGACGAGGGTCAGGGCTCCGATGGTGCCCAGCCGCTCCGGCTCGTCCACGTAGGAGAGCCGTACCCCGAGGCGGGCGCCGTCGCCGAGCTGGTCGCGGATCATGTCGGACATGTGATGCACCGCCACCACCACGTCGCTGACCCCGCACCGCTGGAGCCGCTCGATGAGGATCTCGATGAGCGGGCGCCCGCCCACGCGCAGGAGCGGCTTGGGCGTCTCCTCGGTCAGCGGCCGGAGCCGGGTCCCCATGCCTCCCGCCATGATCACCGCGGAGGCGGGCAGCGGCCGGCGCGCGAGCAGGTCGTCGAGAAAGATCATGTCCAGCAGACGCCCGGCCGCGTCCACCACGGGCAGATGCCGGATCGAGCGGGCCCGCATGAGCTCCCCCGCCTCGGTCCGTCCGAGACCGGCCCGGCCGGTGATCGGGTGCGCGTTCATGTGCTCGCCGATCGGCGCATCGAGCGAGGCGCCGCGGAGCAGCGCCTTGCGAATGTCGCCGTCGGTCACGATGCCGAGCAGCCGCTCGTCCGGGTCGGTCACCAGCGCCACCTGCCGGCCGTTCTTGGTGATGGCCTCGAGGGTCGCTCGGATGGTGGTAGCGGACGCGACGCAGAGATTCTGGGGAATGCTCGCCATGGGGCCTGAACGCATGATAGACAAAGGCGCCGGAATCCTCAAACTCCCGGGGGAAGGCGACGTCCGGGTCGGGTGAGCCGCCCCGCGGACGGGCGATCTCTCGACCTCGCCTCCTCGCAACCCCTCGGATAGCTTGACACTTCGCGGAAGCCGTGAGTACGCTGCCCCGATGCCTTCAGGACTCCGAGGATTCGCTCGCAAGGCTCTCGGCGTGGAGCGGACCCCGACGTATTACCTGCCCTGGCTGACCCGTCCCGGTCTCGACTGCGTGCTGCTGGTCAACAACATCGAGGCCCGCTTCAAGCCGGAATACAATCGCGGCCCGTTCCCCTCGTCGGTGGCGCAGTACGACGCGGATGGGACCCTCGTCCGCTCCTATGACGTCTCGCTCGTCTCCAGCACCGACACCGCCGAGGTGCGCCTGCAGCCGACTCCGGCCGGCTTCGGCTTCGTGACGGTGGACGTGACCCAGCTCCACTCCGATCTCTACACCACGCTGTCCGACGGCCGCTACTACACCGCGACCCACGGCCGCCACGAGTTCGTCGAGACCTACCCGGCCTGGGCCCGGGCGCTCCTCGGCGCGCTCGGCCACCTGCTCGCCCTCGCCGGGCGGACGATCCCCGCCTTCCGGCGCGAGCAATACGTGTTCGTGGGCGCCGAGAGCCGGTCGCACCTGCTGCTCATGAATCTCTCCAACGTGGTCAACCGCATCCGGCTGGTGGCGAGCCAGGACGGGCGGCGGCTCTCGAGCCGGCTGCTCACCCTGCGCCCGATGGGCTCGCTGACCTTTGACGTCTCGCAGCTCGGCGCGGCGGGGGCGGAGGCGCCCGCGGTCAAGCACCTCCACCTCGAGGGGAACGCCTGGTTCAACCTCTATCTCGTCGGCGCCGGGTCGCGAGATCTCACCGGGCCGCTCTCGCTGATGCATGTCAAGTAGCCTCTCCGCGCTCCTGTCGGTCACCTTCTACGAGGCGGGGGACGAGCACCTCATCGAGCTGGTCCACCAGCGCGACATCGCGGGACGACGGCACCTCGCGTCGCTGGGCCTCGAGATCTACGCGCCGGATGGCCAGCGCCTCGGCAAGGCGGCGATCGATCCTCGCCGGGAGACCCTCGACCTGGGGGCGCTGGCGCGGGAGTGCGGGGCCCCCCACCCGCGCGTGATGGTCGTGTTCGACGCCCGCTACGACGAGCGCATCTTCCCCTATCGCCCGCACCACTACGGATTCCTCCATCGCCGCGGCTCGGCGAGCCCACCGCTCTACTACGCGGTGAACGCCACCCTCGGCGGCGTCCCGGACCGCATCGGCGCCACCGGCATCAACAACTTCGAGACCTACCTCTTCCGCACCGGCGGGAGCGGGGGCCGACACTCGCTCGTCCTCGGCAACGTCTCCCGCTTCACCGCGGCGAGGGCGCAGGTCTTCAGCTACTACGGAAGCGCCCGCGCGGCCCAGGATGTGACCCTGCCGCCCAAGGCCCACGCGGAGATCATCCTCCCCACCGAGCGGGACGGGCGGCCCCTGGAGCGCGTCGAGGTGAAGGCGCTCTTCCGGCTCGCCAGCTACGTGGTGGGGCGTCCCTCCGACGGAGACGAGCTCGTGCTCTTCGACCACCTGTTCAGCTACTTCAAGTGAGCGCCGCTTCCGGCGAGCTCGACGGCCTGCTCCTGTGCTACTGCACGGGGCTCACGATCGGCGAGCTCCGCCAAGCCTGCGGGCAGGGGCGCTGGCCGGTTCCGGACAAGGTCAACAGCGGCAAGCTCTGCACCGGCTGCCTCGGCGACCTCCTCCACTGCCTGCGCCTCTTCGGGGCGGCCGACAAGGCCTCCGTCCTCGACGTCGCGACCGACGCGTGACACGCCGCGTGCGATAGAATCGGGCGCGATGGCGCCCCAGGATCTGGGCCGGAAGTCCCTGCTGCTGCTGGCCAGCACCTGGAGTGGCAGCGCGCTCGGCATGGTGGTGTCGATCCTGATCGGGCGCGTGCTCGGTCCCGCCGCCCTCGGCTCCATCGCCTTCAGCACCGGCCTGGTCGGCCTGCTCATGGCCGCGCTGCTCCCCGGATTCGCCCAGGCGCACCTCAAGCGGCTCTCGGAGGGCCAGGACGCGGGACGCTGCATCGGCACGATGGCCGCGATCCAGCTCGCGCTGCAGGGCGTCTTGCTGGCCGCGCTGGCCTCGCCCTGGAGCCGCCAGCTCGTCTTCTTCACGACCGACGTGGGAGCGGTCTTCCTCCTCCTGCTCGCGGCTCAGGTCGCCAACAACTTCGCGGACGTGTTCCTCAAGGTGTTCGTGGCGCGCGAGTGGATCGTGCCCCACTCGATCATCGTCCTCGCCTCCCGCGTCGGACGTCTGCTCGCCACCCTCGCGGTGCTCGCCTGGGCGCCGCGCATCGAGTGGATCGCGGCCACCTTCGTGCTCGACGGCGTGCTGAGCGGGCTCGGAGCGGTGATCACCCTGGCCCTGTGGTGCGGCGTCGTCCCGCGCCTTCCGACGCGACAGAGCTTCGGCGCGTACTGGAGCTACGCCCGCCCGTTCCTGGTGAACACGCCGCTGGCGCTCTTCCAGGACTCGATCGACCGGGTGGTGGTCGGCCGCTGGGCGGGTCTCACCGCGGCCGGCTACTACCAGGTGGCGCGCACGCTGTGGGAAGCGCTGTCCTCGGTGATCGCGGCCCCGGCCATCTTCCTGTTCACCCGCCTGTCCCGCCTCTACGCGCAGCGCTCGCCGGCCCGCGACCGCGAGGCCCGCGAGTTCTTCTTCGGCAGCTTCGACAAGCTGCTCTTCATCACGATCCCCCTCGCCTTCGCCTTCTGGGCCGCCGCGGAGCTCGGCATCGCGCTGCTGTTCGGCGAGCGGTTCCGTCCCGCCGCGGTGCCCCTGCGCGTCCTGATCCTGGCCACCCTGGTGGCGAACGTGGTCAACCCCTACACGCTGATCCTCTACGCGCTGGACCAGGCCGGGCGCTTCATCCGGGTGAACGTGATCCGGGTGGTGGTCTACTCGATCGCCCTCGCGGCGCTGGTGCCTCCCGCCGAGGGAATGCTCGGCATCGCCGGGCTCTGGCCGGGAGCGCCCGGCGCCGCGGCGGCCCGGCTCGTCCTCGTGCTCCTCCCGTGCTGGATCTACTTCCGCTGGAGCCGCGAGCTCGCCGCGATCCCGTTCTACCCGCGGACGTGGGCCTACCTCGTGGGCTTCGGGCTCCTGCTGGTGGCCTTCCACGCGCTCGCCGGCGCCGCCGAGCTACTCGGGATGGGGGCGTGGCCGGCGACGATAGCGGCCGCGGGGGCGGCGCTGGGACTCTATCTCGTCTACCTGTTCCAGATCCACCCGGGCACCCGGGAGAACCTGCGCTACTTCCTGGCCCTCTTCTCGCCGGGCGACCTCATCCGGTTTCTCCGGAGCGGGCTGCGCGGGCCGGCACGCCCATGACCGTCTGACCCGCGGGGACGTCGGCGGTCACCACCGCGCCCGCGGCCACCACCGCGGCGCGGCCGATGCGCAGGCCCGGCAGCACGATCGCGCCCGCGCCGAGAAAGACGTCGGCCTCCACCGTCACCTGACCCGAGAGGACCACGCCGGGCGAGAGGTAGGCGTGATCGCCGATCGAGCATTCGTGCTCCACCACCACCCCGCTGTAGAGCACCACGTTCACCCCGATCTTCGCCTCGCTGCCGAGCACGCACCCCGCGAAGACCACCGTCCCCGCCCCGACCTCGGACGAGGGAGACGCCACCGCGCGCGGGTGGATCACCGCCGGCTGCGGGACGCGAGCGGTCACCAGGATGCGATAGAGCTGGGCGCGCCGGGCGAGCGCGGTGTTGCCGACGCCCACGATCCCGCCGTCGATCCGCTGGGCCCGGATGAGGGTCGCCAGCTCCGCGTCCGTGCCGAGGACCGGAGTGCCCGCGTTCCCCGCGCTCGTGGAGCGGTCGGTGAAGCCGGCGACCGTGAACCCGCAGGCGCGGGCGAGATCGGCCACCGCCCGGCCGTGGCCGCCCGCGCCCAGGATCAGGAGGCGGCCGGCCACCGGCTCGGGCGCACGCGGTCCCGCGTCATCGCCCCGTCCTTTCGTTCCGCGCGACCGGATCGGTCAGGCGGCTCAGGATGACGCACTTGCCGGCGGGCACGCCCAGGGCGCCGAGCTCGGCCAGCTGCGGCTCGGGCCGATCGAACGTCGCCACGATCACTCCGTCGGTCTCTTCCTCGGCCAGCTCCGCGAGCGACCGGACCGGAAAGCCCAGGAATCGCCCGCCCGCCTCGCGATCGAAGACGCCCACCGGCTCGAGCCCGAACTCGCGCAGCGTGAGATAGGCGAGCTCCGCCGCCTCCCCGACGCGGAAGATCGCGAAGCGCTTCATGCCGGCCGCGTGCAGGCTCGCCATGGTCTCCCGGAGATTGCCACGAGTGCGCCGCAGGAGCCGCAATGAATACGCCATGTACTCGTAGGAGAGCCGGGTCTTCTCGGCCACTCCCTTCGGCGTCAGCACGTAGCGCAGTCGCTTGCGCGCCGAGGGCTTGGCCGGGAACTCGATCACCTTGATGAGCCCCTTGCTCGCGAGCCGCCGCAGGCAGAGGTTGGCGAGGCCCAGGGCCACGCCGAGCCGGGCCGCGAGGGCCCGCTGGGTCACCGGAGTCCCCTCGCCGAGGGCGGTCAGGATCTCGAGGTTGCGCTCGTGCTGACGCTGCATGGAGAATGTTCACGAGTTGAACACCGTGGTGTAAGATGCGTCAAGTGAATTCCCGCACGTTCGTCATCGCCGAGGCCGGCGTCAATCACAACGGCGATCCCGCGCTCGCCCGCGCCCTGGTCGACGCGGCGGTGGAGGCGCGGGCCGACGCGGTCAAGTTCCAGACGTTCAGCGTGGATCGCCTGCTCACCCGCGACGCGGCCAAGGCCGAGTACCAGCAGCGCGCCACCGGCCGCGAGCAGACCCAGTACGAGATGCTGGCGCGCCTCCAGCTCTCCCCCGCCGACCACGAGATGCTGTTCGCCCACTGCGCCCGGGTCGGCATCGAGTTCATGTCCACCCCGTTCGATCCGGAGAGCGCGCGATTCCTGAAGCGGCTCGGGGTCCGGCGCATCAAGATCTCGTCCGGCGACGTGACCAACCTGCCGATGCTCGAGGTGGTGGGCACGCTCGGGCTGCCGGTGGTGCTCTCCACCGGCATGGCCGACATGGCCGAGGTGGAGGCCGCGGTGGCGACCCTTCGGACCGCCGGGGTCACCGACCTGGCGGTGCTGCAATGCGTGAGCGACTACCCGGCCGCGGCGGCGCTCACCAATTTGAGGGTGATGGACAGCTTCGCGCGGGCCTTCGGGACCCCGGTGGGCCTGTCCGATCACTCGACCGGGCTGACCGTGGCGATCGCGGCCGTCGCACGCGGCGCCGCGTACCTCGAGAAGCACTTCACCCTGGACCGGAGCCTGCCCGGCCCCGACCACCAGGCCTCCCTCCTCCCGGCCGAGCTGCGCGCGCTGGTGGCCGCGGTCCGCGAGGTCGAATCCGCCCTCGGCGATGGGGTCAAGCGGCCGGTCCCGAGCGAGCTGCCGGTGCGCGACGTGGCCCGCAAGAGCCTCGTCGCGGCGCGCGACCTGGCCGCCGGCGCGGTGCTCGGCCGCGAGGACCTGGACGTGCTCCGTCCGGGGACCGGGCTGTCGCCCGCGGCGCTGCCCGCGGTGCTCGGCCGCCGGACCTCGCGGGCCATCCCCCATCACACTCCGATCACCGAGGAGATGCTCTCGTCATGATCACCGCTCTCGTCGTCGGCGGCGGCTCCATCGGCAAGCGCCATCTCCGCAACCTGCTGGCGACCGGCCGGTCCGCCGCGGTGGTCGAGACGCGCGAGGACCGCCGGGCCGAGATCACCGCCAAGCACCCGGACGTCGAGGTGTTCACGAGCCTGGACCAGGCGCTCGCGGCCGGGCCGTTCCAGGCCGGCTTCGTCTGCGTGCCCACCGCGTATCACGTGCCGACCGCGCTGGTGCTGGCGCGCCAAGGCCAGCACATCTTCATGGAGAAGCCGGTCTCCCACTCGCCCGACGGGGTGCCCGAGCTCGTGGACGTGCTCGAGCAGCGCGGGCTCGTCGGCATGACCGCCTTCTGCATGCGCTTCTTCAAGCCGCTCCAGAAGGCGAAGGAGCTGCTCGACGCGGGCCGCATCGGCCGCCTCGTGACCGCGCGGAGCTTCACCGGGGCGTATCTCCCGGACTGGCATCCGTGGGAGGACTACCGCACCTTCTACATGTCCAAGAAGGATCAGGGCGGCGGAGTGCTCCTGGACGAGTGCCACGCCTTCGACTGGATGCAGTGGCTCTGCGGGCCGATCACCGGGGTGTGCGCGGTGGCCGGCACCTTCAGCGATCTCGAGGTGGAGACCGACGACGTCTGCGAGGTGGTCGCCCGCTTCGGGGATCGGGCGCTCGGGTCGATCCACCTCGACATGGTGGACCGCTCGATCCGGACCCAGGTCGAGCTCATCGGCACCGCGGGGACGGTCCTCGTCGATCTGCGCGAGCACACCGTGCGCGCGTGGGACCCCGAGACCCGGAAGTGGGAGACGTTCACGACCGAGCGGAGCTACGACCAGATGTACGTGGAGGAGCTCGCGCACTTCTTCGACTGCATCGACCGGCGCGCGAAGCCGGTGGTGGACCTGCGGGAGGGCTACCAGATCCAGCGCGTCATCGACGCGTGCGCCCGCTCCAGCGCCTCGGGTCGCTGGGTGACCGTCCCCTGACATGACGGTGGCCGCGGCCGGCATGCGGGCCGGACGCACCCGTCGCCCCGGAGCGCGCGCGTGGTCGCCCTAGGCCTCGTCATCGCCCGGGGCGGCTCGAAGGGGCTGCCGCGGAAGAACGTCCTCCCCCTCGCCGGCCGCCCGGTGCTCGTCCACACCATCGAGGCCGCGCTCGCCTGCCGGAGCCTCGCCCGCACCATCATCTCCTCGGAGGACGCGGAGATCCTCGACATCGCCCGCCGCGCGGGATGCCCGGCGCCGTTCGTGAGGCCCGCCGACCTGGCGGACGATCGCAGCTCCACGGTGGCGGTGGCGCTCCACGCGCTCGAGTGGCTCGAGGGCCACGAGCGCTTCACCCCCGACGTGGTGGTGCTCCTGCCCGCGACCACCCCGCTGCGGGCCGGCGAGCACATCGACGGGGCGCTCGAGACGCTGCGCGCGCACGTGGAAGCCGAGGCGGTGGTGGCGGTCACCGAGCCCGACTATCCGCCCTACTGGATGCTCTCGCTGACCGACGGACGGCTCTCCTGGCTCTTCCCGGAGGGCGGTCGCGTGTCCCGGCGGCAGGATCTGCCCCAGGCCTATCGGCCGAACGGGTCGATCTACGCGATCCGGGTGCCCGCCCTCCGTGATCAGCGCACCTTCTACCCGCGGGCCACGCGGGGCTACGTGATGCCCCGGGAGGTCTCGGTCAACATCGACTCGGAGATGGACT
Source organism: uncultured Candidatus Rokubacteria bacterium (assembly GCA_963841755.1). Lineage (GTDB taxonomy): Bacteria > Methylomirabilota > Methylomirabilia > Rokubacteriales > CSP1-6 > CAMLFJ01. Next base: position 6,323 of record CAWJDX010000014.1, on the reverse strand, counting down.
TCAGGCTCGCGGAGCTGCTGCTCGCGAAGCGGAGCTGACCCGGGCGTCGTCCTCGATCGCCTGCAACACGCGCCGGCTGCTGCCCAGGTCGTCGAATCCCAGATAACGCTCGACGTAGGCGCGGCGCGCGGCGGGATCCAGGCGGTAGTCGGCGAGCGTGCGCCCCTCGAGCAGCGCCACCGCTCCCTCGGGAGGGGTGAACCACGCGACGCCCGGAAAGTTCGAGAGGCTGCCCTCCCGCGGGTCGAAGGCAAAGGTGTGGGCGGGGTATTTCCGTTGCGCGTCCGAGAGCGGCACCTCGACGCTGATGGAGGGCACCGAGGCCATGGCGGCCTCGAGGACCGCACCACTCTGAAAATGGATGCAGAGATCGGCCACCGCCATGAGCTGGATCGACGTGTACGGAAACACCTCATCGTCGCGCTCGACGAAGGTATCGGCGACGTCGTGCAGAAAGCTCGGATCCTGGTTCTTCTGCCGGGATTTCACGACGAGGGCGGCGCCCGCCCGGTCACAGAATCGGCGGGTGGCCTGGGCCAGCGCCCGGTACCCGTTCCCCTTCCAGATCTCGGGGACCAGATCCGCGCGCCGGTGGACGACGGCCTTGGCCGTCCGGGTGAGCGCCGATCCGTCGCCCCAGACGAATCGCCGCCGGGGCTCGGGGACCGCCATCTTGAGCGACATGAACAGCACCATCGGCTTGTCCGGTCCGAGGCCCAGATGACGTCTGACCGCGACCCGATCGACCAGGGCGAGCTGGTCCAGCATCGTGGAGCCGCTGATCGCGCTGCGCGCGGATAGATCGAGGCTCTGGCGCAGCGACTCGAAGTCGTCCTTGAACGGGCTCCCGTGCCAGTGCCAGCTCCGCTCGTACTCGCTCGTGTAGAACGTGCGGTCGATCAGGCGGTAGGCCTCCGGGCGGCTGTTCAGCGCCTCCACGATGTAGTCGACGGAGTACAACCGGACTCCCGCAGCGCGCACCGCCCGCATGTCTGCTTCCGGACCCATGCTGGAGAGCACGAAGTGCAGCGACGGCCCCACCAGGGCCTCGGCACCCTCGCGCGCGAGCGGCGGCGCCAGTGATGCGCCCCGCTCGATGGGCAGGACGCGCGCGCGGGGCCAGTGCGCCAGGTCCTCCGCGGTCGTGGCCTCGCCCGGCTTCCGCTCGCCCGGATCGGTCAGCAGCAGGGCCTCGTGCCCGTGGTCGAGCGCGGCCTGGATGAGCGAGCCCATGACCTTGAGATAGCCCTTGCGGGAGGCGAGGAAGGCGATCTTCACGCGAGGTCCACGAAGCGCTTGCGGATCAGCCGCGGGCCGAGCTCGACCTCGCGGAGCACCCGCGCGATGCGCGGCGAGGCGTGCCCGTCGCCGTAGGGATTCACGAGACCGTGCAGGCTCGCGCGGAACTCGGGCGCGAGGGCCCGCCGGATCCCGGCCACGATCTCCTCGCGCCCGTGACCCACGTCGATCACGTTGGCCGCGCGCAGTCGCCCGTGCTGGCGGATCCCCACGTTCACCACCGGCAGGCCGAAGGACGGCGCCTCGATGAGGCCGCTCGACGAGTTCCCCACCATGACGTCCGCCTCCCGGAGGAGCGCGCCGTACCCGTCCTCGCCGAGGGCCGGGACCATGCGCGTGCCGGGACGGGTGGCCGCGAGCGATTCCAGGGGGCCGATCACCGCATCGTGCGCGGCGTCCGCGCCGGGATAGGTGACGATCACGTCGCCCTCCACCATCTCGAGGGCGGCGGCCAGCTCCGCGCTGTGCCGGCCCGCCTCGCCCGGCTCGAGGGTCACCGGGTGGAACGTGACCAGCAGCGTGGGGCGGCGCAGCGACAGCCCGAGCCGCCGGGCCAGCTCATCGCGCGACAGCGCGGCACCCTGCGCGAACCGATCGAGCCCGGGAGCCCCCGCGCAGTGGACCCGCCACGGCTCCTCGCCCATCTGCCGGATGCGCCGCGCGTAGGGCTCCGCGGCGGGAAAGTGCAGATGGGCGAGCTTCGTGATCGCGTGCCGCGCCTGCTCGTCGATGGCGCCCTCGGTGACCTCGCCGCCGTGGAGATGGGCGACCGGGATCGTGAGGGGCAGCGCGGCCAGCGCCGCGGCCAGCATCTCGAGGCGGTCGCCGAGGAGCACGATCAGGTGGGGCCGGCCCCGCGCGAACGCGCGGGCAAATCCGGCGACACCCGCGCCGGCCCCCGCCGCGACGTCGACCGCCGCGTCGGAGGCGCCGGTCGTCTCGACGCGCGCGGTGATCGGCCACCCGTCCGCCTCGATCGCCTTCACGGTGCTCCCGAAGCGCGGCGACAGGTGCGCGCCGGCCACGTACAGCTGCAGGACGACGTCCGGCGCATCGCGGAGCGCTTCGAGGAGGGGAACCAGGTGGGAGTAGTCGGAGCGAGCCACGGTGACGACTCCGATAGTCCTCGCCATGCTCCCGGATTCTAGCACGCGCTCGTGGGCGGGCCGTCCGTCGCCCGCGCGGAGCTGGCTCAGAACTGGAAGTAGAGAAACTTGGAGCCGTAGTTCATCAGCAGCACCGCGACCGCGGTGGCGGTGGCGAGGCCGACCTGCGGCAGGCGCCCCAGGCGGTCGAGCGGCAGCTCGAGGCTGTTCGGGCAGAGGCGGACGAGCACGAGGCAGAGGGCCACCAGCGCGGCGAGCGAGAGCGTCTCGCTCGTCCACGGCGGCGCGAGCCCGTGCGCGCCGGCGAGGCTCCCGAACCATCGTGCCGCGTGGTCGAAGGTCTCGGAGCGGAAGAAGACCCAGCCGATGGTCACGAGCAGGAACGTGGCGTTGCGCTGCCCGCGGGGCGATAGGCGCCGGTCCCAGGCCGGGCACGCGTGGTGCCCGACCAGCAGCAGGCCGTGCCACGTGCCCCACGCCGCGAACGTCCAGTTGGCCCCGTGCCAGAGCCCGCCCAGCACCATGGTGGTCATCAGGTTGAATCGTTGGCGGGCCGGCGAGCAGCGGTTCCCCCCCAGGGGGATGTAGAGATAGTCGCGCAGCCACTGGGAGAGCGTCATGTGCCAGCGCCGCCAGAAGTCGCTGGGCGACGTCGCCTTGTACGGGCTGTTGAAGTTCTGGGGCAGCTCGATGCCGAAGAGCCGGCCGAGCCCGATCGCCATGTCGGAGTAGCCGCTGAAGTCGAAGTAGATCTGGAAGGCGTACCCGAGGAGGCCGAGCCAGGCGCGGGAGGCGTCCAGCGCCAGCGGCGGGGCGAGCAGCGGATCGATGAGGTTCCCGAGGCGATCCGCGATGAGGACCTTCTTGCACAGCCCGACGCTGAAGAGCAGGACGCCCTCGCGCCAGCGCGGGCTGATACCGGTGCGCGCGATGCGCGCGAGCTGGGGGATGAGCTGGTGATGGCGGGTGAGCGGACCCGCCACCAGGTGGGGAAAGAAGCTCACGAAGCCCGCGAAGCGGACGAAGTTGCGCTCGGCGGGCGCCTGGCCCCGCCACACGTCGATGATGTACGAGAGCGTCTGGAAGGTATAGAAGCTGATGCCCGCCGGCAGCACCACCTCGAACCAGCGGAAGAAGCCGGCCGAGCCCTCGAGGCCGGTGGCCACGAGCCCCTGCTCCACCGTGCGCACCATGAGCCCGGAGTACTTGAAGTACGCGAGCATGCCCAGGTTCCCGGTGAGCGAGAGGGCGAGCAGCCACCGGCGCGCGCGGGGCCGCGCCTCGCGCTCGATGAGGATCGCGACCCAGTAGTCCACCACCGTGGTGGCCAGCATCGGCACGATGAACCACCAGTGGCCCGCGAACGCGTAGAACACGACGCTGGTGAAGGCGATCCAGCGGAGCAGCGGCTGACCGCGGAGGCGCCACGCGACGACGAGAGTGAGCGGAAGAAAAAGGAGGAGAAACTCCAGCGAGCTGAAGAGCACGGCCCTCATTGGACACGGGCCCGCGCGGGACGGTCAAGGTAAACGAGGCGGCGGGAGCCACGCGACGAGCGCGCCCGGGCCGGCCCCTGGGTCCTCGCCGGGCGGCGGGAAGGCCCACCGGGGGCCCGGAGCCGAGGCCGCGGGACGATCCCGCCGCGCCTCCCCGGTCGCGGTCGCCCCCGGGGGCCCCGAAGGGGGGGAGGGCACGGAAGTATGCTTGACTATTGAGATAGCTGTGTTATTGTCGCGCCCGATGACCGGGGCGGCGGCCGTAAACCATTCCGTCAGGCCCTCGGGCAGCCAGCGCCCGAGTTCGCCAGCTGACGACACCTTGACCAGGCGAGAGCCGAGGATCGGGGGCGCACTGTGACCCGGGTAGACAAGGACGCGATCGCGGGGCTCCTGAAGGGACGTACGGTCCTCGTCACCGGGGGCGACGGCTTCGTCGGCTCGCACCTCGTCGAGACGCTGCTCGGCTACGACGCCAACGTGCACGTCCTCGTTCGTCCGACCTCCTCCGGCATGCTGCACAACACCGGTCACGTGCAGAAGAAGGCGACGATCCACCGCGCCGACCTCACCGACAAGCAGGCGATTCTACAAACCCTGAAGGTGCTGAAGTCGTTCGGCGACCAGGCGGTGATCTTCCACCTCGGGGCGCAGGCCCACGTCGGGGAGTGCTGGAACCGCCCGTACGAGACGCTGAGCGCCAACGTGCTGGGGGTGATGAACCTGCTGCAGTCCATCGTCGACCTCGACATGGACGTGTACCGGGTGGACACCGCGGGCTCCTCGGAAGAGTACGGCAACATCCGCGAGGAGATGCGCGACCAGTACCGCTTCGACACGAACGGCGGGCTCATCCTCGACGAGCGGTCGCCGGTGAATCCCCAGAGCGTCTACGCGACCGCGAAGCTCGCGGCCGACTTCCTCACCCGCAACTACCACGCCGCCTACGGGGTGCCGACGGTCGTGACGCGGATGTTCAACAACTACGGGCCGCGCCAGAGCCCGCGGTTCATCACGCCGACCATCATCACCCAGGCCCTGACGCGCGACGTGATCACCCTCGGGTACGTGCGGTCGCGGCGCGACTTCTGCTTCGTCAAGGACGGGGTGCGCGGCCACATCTACGCCGCGCTCTACGGCACCCCCGGCGACGTCTACGTCTACGGCTACGGGTCGACGATCTCGATCCTCGACTGGTACCAGCTCATCATCCGGACCGGCCAGGAGCTGGGGTACTGGGGCCCCAAGGAGCTCCAGGCCGACACGGAAGGGCGGGCGCGCCTGGGCAAGAGCGAGGTCGAGGAGCTCCGCGTCGATTTCAGCAAGTTCAACCAGCTCACCGGGTGGACGCCCGAATACTCGTGGGAAGAAGGCGTTCGCGAGACGATCAAGTGGTACGCCGAGCACCGCGAACGGTGGGCCACCCGGATCGACTGGTAGACCGTCCGGCGTGACGCAATTCTTCAAGGGCAAGAAGATCCTCGTCACCGGAGGGGCCGGCTTCATCGGATCCTTCGTCGTCGACCATCTCGTCCAGACCCGCGGGGTCGATCCCGCCGACATCGTGGTCCCGCGCAGCCGCGACTGCGACCTGCGCGAGCTCGAGAACGCCCGCCGCGCGGTCAAGGGCTGCCAGATCGTGATTCACCTCGCCGCGCAGACCGGCGGCATCGCCTTCAGCCGCAGCCACCCGGCCAGCCAGTACTACAACTGCGCCCTGATGAACCTGCACGTCCTGGAGGCCGCGCGGCGGGAGGGGGTCGAGCGCTTCGTCGGGGTCGCCAATCTCCTCGCGTACCCCGCGGTGGCTCCGTCGCCGCTGCGCGAGGAGCACGTGCACGACGGGGCGATCGCGGCGACGCACCTCGGCATCGGCCTCTCCAAGCGCGACCTGGTGGACATGGGCGACATGTACCACCGCGAGTTCGGCATGAACGTGACGATCATGCTGCCGGCCAACGCCTACGGCCCGCGTGACCGCTTCGACCCCGCGATCTCGCACGTCATCCCGGCCACCATCCGCAAGTGCTTCCACGAGCCCGCCCTCGTGGTGTGGGGCGACGGCTCGCCCACCCGCGACTTCCTCTACGTCGAGGATCTCGCGGCCGGGCTCGTCCTGGCCGCCGAGAAGCTCGAGGGCTCGCACTGCGTGAATCTCGCGTCCGGTCACGAGATCAGCATCCGGGACCTCGTGCATCTCATCGCCCGCCTCAGCGGGTACAAGGGCACGATCTCCTTCGACGCGAGCAAGAGCGGCGGCGACCCCCGGCGGGCGGCCAGCACCGAGCTCGCCGATCGTCTCGTCGGCCTGAAGCCGCGCTACACGCTGGAGGAAGGGCTCGGGAGGACGATCGACTGGTATCGGAAGGCGGGGGCGCCGTGAGCGGGGCGGCTACATCCCCCAGATGCAGCCGTGGATCGG
>CAWJDX010000013.1:0-62743 GCA_963841755.1 uncultured Candidatus Rokubacteria bacterium | reverse complement strand
ATGCCGCCCGCGGTCGGTCCGAGGGAGTACCGGCACGTGACCCTACACCCCCACAGGAGGACACGTGATGGCCAGGCTCAGGACCCGTAAGTGGTTGCTCGCTGCGCTCGCCTCGCTCACCAGCCTGCTCGCGGTCGGCTTCTACGCGCTGGCGCAGGCCCCCGACGAGGGCAAGCGCGACCGGAAGGTCGCGGTCGCCGGCGGCACCTTCCACGTGCTGCCCGCCACGCTCGAGACCACCCAGTGGGGCTGGCTCGATCCGGCCGAGCCGCCCAAGCTGGTGGTCAACTCCGGCGACACGGTGGCGGTCGAGACCATGATGCACGCGCACAACAAGATCCAGCCCGGCACCACCATGGACGAGATCGTCGCGCTGCGGAAGGCCAACCCGGGCGGCGGGCCGCACTCGCATGACCGGCCCCATCTACGTGAACGGGGCGGAGCCGGGCGACGTGATGGAGATCCGCATCCTCAAGATCACGCCCAAGGCCTTCGCCACCAACTTCAACCTGCCCGGCAAGGAGTTCCCCACCATCGGCGCGCTCGCGTCCGAGATGCCGGACGGCTTCGTGAAGTACTTCTACCTCGACCTCGACAAGAAGCAGGCCGAGTTCAAGCCCGGCGTCACCATCGACCTGCAGCCGTTCCCGGGCACCCTCGCGGTGGGCATCGATCCCAAGGACCCCTCGCCGCGCAAGGGCGGCTCCACCGATCCGATGGCGCCGGTCTCCACGCTCCGGCCGTGGAAGAACGGCTCCAACATGGACATCAACGAGCTGCAGGCGGGCACGACCATCTTCATCCCGGTCTTCCTCAAGGGCGGCGCTGGTGTGGACCGGCGACTCGCACTGCCGCCAGGGCAACGGCGAGGTCAACCTGACCGCGCTCGAGTGCTCCTACCGCGAGATCGTCATGCAGCTCATCGTGCGCAAGGACATGAAGGTGGAGTTCCCGCGCATCGAGACCCCGACCCACTTCATCATGACCGGCTTCGACGAGGACCTGAACAAGGCGATGGTCATCGCGGTGCGCGAGACGGTCGACTTCCTCGCCGCCCAGAAGATGGTGCCGCTCACGCGCTACGAGGCCTACTCGCTCACCTCCATGGTGGGCGACTGCCGGGTGAGCCAGGTGGTGGACGTCCGCAAGGGCGTGCACTGCATGGTGCCCAAGAGCATCTTCGCCAAGAAGTCGTAGTGCGCGGCGCGCTCGCCGGCGCGCTGCTCTGGCTGGCCGCCGCCCCCGCGTGGGGCGGCGGCCCCCTGCCCGTCGTCACCACCACCACCGATCTCAAGGCGCTCGTGGAAGCGGTCGGCGGCGACCGCGTGCGCGCGACCAGCCTGGCCCCCGCGCTGCACGACCCGCACAGCGTGGAGGTCAAGCCGGGCGCGCTCGCCGAGCTGCGCGGGGCCGCGCTGCTGGTGCGCATCGGCCTCGACCACGAGCCGTGGCTGGCCCGGCCCCTGCGCGCGGTGGGCGACCCGCGGCTCCTGCCCGGCGGGGCGGCCGACCTCGACGTCTCGCGCGGCGTCGCCCTGCTGGAGACCGAGACCCCCCGCGTGCGCGCCGAGCGCGGCGTGCACGTGCACGGCTTCGGCAACCCGCACTACTGGCTCGACCCCGAGAACGCGCGCCCCATCACCGCGCGCATCCAGGCCGCGCTCGGCGCGCTGGCCCCCGCGGACGCCGCCGTCTTCGCGGCCAACCGCGCCCGCTTCCTCCAGGGCCTCGACGCGGGCCTCGTCCGCTGGCGGAGCGCGCTCGCCCCCTACGCGGGCACCCGGGTGGTGGTGGCGCACGAGAGCTGGCCCTACTTCGCGCGGCGCTTCGGCCTCACGGTGGTCGCCGCGCTCGAGCCGACGCCGGGCGTGCCGCCCTCCGCCGCCTACCTGGCCGCCCTCACTAGTCGCATGAGGGCGGCGGGGGTGCGGGTCATCATCGCCGAGCCGTCCACCAGCGCGTCGCTGGTGGCCCAGGTGGCCGCGCGCGCCGAGGCCCGCGCGGTGACGCTCATCCCCTCGGTCGGCGGCGACCCCGAGGCCCGCGACTACCTCGCGCTCTTCGACGTCGACGTCGCGCGCCTGGTCGCCGCGCTCGCCGCCGCGCCCGCCGCGCCCGTCAGCCGCTGATGCTCGACTTCCTCTGGCTGCCCTTCCTGGCCTGCCTGATCCTCACCGGCATCCACGTCTACCTGGGCCTGCACGTGCTGGCGCGCGGGGTCATCTTCGTCGACCTGGCCCTGGCCCAGGTGGCCGCGCTCGGCATCAGCGTGGCCTTCCTGGCCGGGCATCCCATCCAGAGCGACGCGGCCTACTGGTACGCGCTGGCCTTCACGGTGGCCGGCGCCGCGCTCTTCGCGGCCAGCCGCGCGCACCGCGCGCCGCTGCCGCAGGAGGCGGTGATCGGCATCGTCTACGCGGTCTCCGCGGCGGCCGCGGTGCTGGTGGTGGACCGCGCCCCGCAGGGCGGCGAGCACATCAAGACCCTGCTGGTGGGCAGCATCCTCACCGTGAGCGGCCGCGAGGTGGCGGAGCTCGCGCTGCTCTACGGCGCTGATCGGCGCGCTCCACGCCGTGGTGCGCCGGCCGCTCCTCGAGATCTCGCTCGACCCCGACGCCGCGCGCGCCCACGGCCGGCGCCTGCGCGCGTGGGATCTCCTCTTCTACGTCACGTTCGGCATCGTGGTGACCAGCTCGGTGCGCCTGGCCGGCGTGCTGCTCGTCTTCTCGTACCTGATCGTGCCCGCCGCGGTGGCGACGCTCCTCGCCGCCTCGGTGCCGGCGCGCCTGCTGATCGGGTGGGGCGTGGGCGCGCTCGTGAGCGCGGCCGGCCTCTGGGCCTCGTTCGCCTGGGACCTGCCGACCGGCGCGGCGGTGGTCACCTCGTTCGGCGCGCTGATGGCGCTGGTGGCGCTCGGCCTCGGCGCGCACCGCCTCGCGCGGGGGGTGCGCGCGCAGGGCGTGGGCGCGCTCCGCGGCGTGGGCGCGCTGCTGGCGCTGGCGATCGCCGGGGCGGGGCTGCTGCTCCTGGTCTTCCCCGGCATGGACCATCCGTGGCTCGACTGGCTCGAGGCCGCGGCGCCGTCGGTGCGCCTGGCCTTCCTGACGCCGGGCGAGCGCGCCGCCCATCGCGACAGCCGCGAGGCGATGGACCGCGGCGCCGCCGAGCTGGCGCGGCTGCGCGCGCTCCAGCAGGACGTGCAGTGGGGGACGCGCGCGATGCCGGCCGAGCAGCAGGAGCGCCTGCGCCAGTTCCTGGCCGGCCGCGCCGAGATCGTGGCGGGCGACCGCGTGGTGCTGGCCACGCTCCGGTCCCACGCGCGCGCCCGCCAGCGCGTCTGGCTCGGCCTGCCGCTGCTGCTCGCGGGCGCGGGCGTCGCCGCGTGGCTCGCGCGCCCGCGCGCGGCTAGCCGAGGCGCGGGCGGATGATCCGCTCGAAGGCCTCCATCTCCGCCTCCGGCATCTCGTAGCCGCCGGCCAGGTCGTGGGCCGGGAAGAGGAACACCTCCTCGACCCCGGCTTCCTCCCGCGCCTGCAGCAGCCGCTCCGCGCACCGCTCCGGCGGGCCGAACAGCCCGAACGCGTCCGCGATCCGGCGCGCCTGGTCCTCGGGGATCGCGGCGGGATCGAGCGGCTCCGGCAGCGGGAATCCCGCCTCCGCGAGCCAGCGCAGGTTCGCCGCGCTCGGGTACGCGAGGAACGGCTGCCCGGGCGCGAACCAGCTCCGCACCCAGCGCGCGCCCACTGCCGCGTCGGCGCCCAGGCCGAGGGTCACCACGAAGACCACCGGGAAACCGTCCAGCGACCGGCCGGCGCGGCGCGCGCCCTCCGCCAGGTGGCGGCGCGCGGCGCGGATGGCGGCCGCGTCGAGGCCGACCATCAGGAACGCGCCGTCGGCGACCTCGCCGGCCAGCTCGGTCATGCGCGGGCCCGCCGCGAGCAGGTACACCGGGGTGGGGACCGGGCTGCGGTTCCGCAGCCGCGTCTCGGTCGGCCCGAAGCCGACCGCCTCGCCGGCGAGCAGCCGGCGCACGTCGCGGACCGCCTCGCGCATGATCGTCACCGTGCCGCGCGGCTTCCCGATGCTGCGCGTCGAGATGAACCCCGGCGCCATGGTGAGCCGCGCGCGGCCCGGCGCCAGCTCCTCCAGGCTGTGCGCGAGCGAGGCCAGCAGCAGCGGATGGCGCACGATCGGGCTCGACGTGGCGGGAAAGAGCGCGAGACGCCGGGTCGCGCGGGCGGCCAGGGCCAGGGCGACGTACGCGTCGCGCCCGCTCGACGGGTGGTCGTGGATGCCGACGCCGTCGAGGCCGGCCGCCTCGCAGCGCGCGACGAGATCGACCAGCTCGGGGAGCGGCCGGCCCACCGGCACCCGCAGGCTGACGCGGAGGCGGGTCATCCCTGGGTGAGGCGCAGCTCCAGCTGCTCCAGCACCAGGGGCCACGCGCGGACGTGCCCGCGCCGCGACTCGTCGTCCTGGAACCCGGCGTGCGTGAGCCGCACGTGGGTGCCCGTCCCCTGGGGCTCGAGCTCGACGGTGACCACGGTCTCGGCGCCCTTGGTCCCGCCGGCCCCGGTCACCCACGTGAGCTCGACCAGCCGGGGCGGCTCGAGGCGCAGAAAGCGCCCGTAGTGTGGATGCCGCTCGGCGGCGGCCTGGGTCTCCAGCCGGTGCACGGTCTCGAAGAAGAAGGGCACGTCGACCTCGGCCCGCATCAGCACGGATCCCGGGGCCGCGAACCAGCGGTCGATCTGCTCGGTCCAGGCGCGGTAGAGCGCCTCCGGCGGCAGGGCGATCGTGCGCTCGACCGTCAGCGAGAACGGCCGGCGCGACAGGTCGGGCGGGCGCGCCATCACTCCACCACGTGATCCGCCCGGGCCAGCACCGAGGGGGGAACCACGAGGCCGATGGCCTTCGCGGCCTTGAGATTGATGGCCAGCTCGAGCGTGGTCGGCTGCTCCACCGGCAGATCGGCCGGCTTCGCGCCCTTGGCGATCCGGTCCACGTACGTCGCGGCGTGCCGGTACATGCTGGCGAGGCTCGCCCCGTAGAACATCAGCCCGCCCGCGTCCACGAACTCGCGCTCCGGGTACACCGCGGGCAGTCGGGTGCGAGCCACCAGATCCACGATGCTCCGGCGATTGGTGATGAACATGATGTCGGTCAGGACCATGAGGGCGCCGGGCCGCTCGGCCGCGATCGCCCCGAAGGTCTTCTCGAGGTCGCCGGGGTTCCGCGCCTCGTGAACGCGCAGCTGCAGCGCCAGCGCCCGGCCCGCGCTCTCCCGCTCACGGAGGAACGGATCCGTGTACGGCGACGCGGGGTTCAACAGGACGGCCACGCGGGTCACGCCCGGCAGCGTCTCCTTGATCAGCTCCAGCCGCTTGGCGTTGAGCATCTGGCCGAGCGCGGTCACGCCGGTCACGTTTCCACCCGGGCGCGCCAGGCTCGCCACGAGCCCACCCGCCACCGGGTCGCCGGTGGTCACGATCACGATCGGAATCGTGGCCGTCGCCTTCCTGGCGGCCGCGGCTCCCGGCGTCGAGCCGGCGAGGATGAGGTCGACCTTCTGCCGGACCAGGTCCGCGGCCAGCTCCGCGAGCCGCTCGGCCTTGCCGTCGGCGAATCGACCCTCGATCGTGAAGCGCTGCCCCTCGACCCAGCCCAGCTCGCGGAGTCCCTTGCGGAAGGCCTCGAGGTTGGGCGCGTCGGTCGCAGCCGAGAGCGGGGACAGGCGGCCGATGCGCAACGGGACCCCCGGGCGGCTCTCCTGCGCATGAGCTGGCGGCGTCACCCCGAGAATGCCGAGCGCGAGAACGAGGAGTGCGAGCAGCTTCCGGGCGGTGATCGAGCGCATGTCCCGCGTCATCCTAAGGGGGAACCGCGGACCGCGCCAGTGGTTCAGTCGTCCATGCCTAGGCGCCCACGCGCGCCCGGGCGATGATCGCCTGGGCGAAAACCCACACGCTGTCCTCGGCGCCGTTCTCGAGATACTTGCCGACCATGGCGAGCGGGAAGCAAAAGCCTTCCCGGCCGTCCCAGAGCACCGCCGCGGTGCCGAGGCTCTGACCGATGGACCCGAGCCGCGCGTCGAGGCGGACGGCGTCGGCGTACGTGACCCAGTGCCAGGCGGTCCCGGTCGGCGAGTGGCGGCGGATGACCTCTCCCACGTAGGCGCCGCAACGGAGGACGAACTTCATCAGGGCGTCGCCCTCGAGGCCGCCCCGCGCGCGCATGCCCTCGAGATGATCGTCCACCGCCCGGAGGCTCTCGATCGCATAGTCGAAGCGGGCCCGATCCAGAGACTCGCCCCCGGGCGTCGGATCGTCGGGGTTGGAGAGGAACATCTCCGCCAGGTCGCCGAGCGCCTCGTCCTGGAGCTTGGGCTGCTTCGAGCGAAACGGCCAGATCGGCATCCAGTGCCCCCACTCACCGCAGGCGAGCGAGACCGGACTCCGCCGCCTGAACGTAGGCCGCGAGGTTCTCGGCGATCGCTTGCTCGCGCATGCGCGTGAAGTGGACCTGAGCCGCCTCGCGCTCGCCGAGCATCTCGTGGCCCAGCGCGATCTGGTTGAGGGCCACGATGTCCGGGAACGTCTGATAGGCCCGGACGAAGAGCTCGATCGACTCGCGGACCTTCTCCGGCCGACACATGGCGCCGGTCGGCGCGTTGACACACTGCACCCAGCCCTTCCCCTTCGGGGCGCGATTGAGCGTGCGGTGGATGCCGGCCTTGCTCGCCTTGAGGCCGAGCTTGAAGATCGCGGTGGCCTCCTCGCGTCGGCGGTCAGTCATTCGAAAGGCTCTGGCTCTGACGGTGAAGCGGGTCGCTCACGGCTTGCTCATGGTTGATCGCCCATACCTCATAAGGCCTTCCTCATCAGCGCGAGATAGAAGCCTTTGGCGTAGCCGTCAATCCGGGCCACCTCCCGGTAGCCCCGCTTTTCGTAAAAGCGTGGCGCCTGCCACTCGAAGGTTTCGAGTGCCGCATTTTGCGCCCCGATACCCTTTGCTAGACGCTCCGCCTCAGCTAACAAGCGGGAGCCGATGCCCGTCCCGCGCGCTGCCTCATCAACCCAAAGAACTTCAACCCGGAGCCAATAGAGCGCCACGACCGCTCGAATACCACCGACCACGGACCCGTCAGCCGCTCTCGCATTGAGTCGTATGTACTCACCGGGTACTCGCCGACATGCGTGTAGTTGAACTCGCGAAGCCGGCGGCCGATCTCACCGGATAGAACCTCTTCCTCCGTGGCGGGCGAAATGATGACGGTCATGAGAGATGACGTCTGAGCAGCGAAAGGTTAGGCCTCACTTGGCTTTCCGCGGCTTGGCCTTGGAGGCCTTCTTCGGCAGGGTGAGCGTGAAGTCCAGGGCCTGTTGAAGCCACACCGCAAGGGCCTTGGTGTCGCTGGCTTGGGCGGTCGGCACCAATACATAGCCGGTCATGGCTCGGCCGGGCATCGAGGTGAACTGTCGTGCTCGCCCACCGGCGACTGCTGAAGCTGCACCTTCCTTGCCAAGGCGGACAACGACAGAGTCCCGGAACAGCCCGCAGACCATGTTGCCGTTGGCGAATGCTGCGGGGTAACCGAACATTGGCTTTCGAATGACGGCGGGATGCTCCGGAAACGCGGCGGCAAAGCGCGCGACGAGCTCCGCAGGAGACTTCCTCCAGGGCGTAGTGGGCATTGCTTTTCGCTCCCATCAGCATGTGCTCGACTTGCGCGCAATCAGGCTAATGAAAGAGATGTGCCCAAAGAATTCTCCCTCTTTCGCCCGACGCCGGGCCTCGTTCTTGAGTGCGGCGGCTTGCTCGGCGCCGATGCTCCCGGCTCTAGCCAGCACGTCTGCACCCCGATCGATGATTGTCAGCATGTAGTGCGGTTCGGTTGTTTGTGTGTACCCGTGACTGCGGAGGCTGGTGACAGTGAAGCCGATCGCTCGCAGGCTCCTCCCCAAGCGTCGCGTCAACCACGGATTCTGGACAAAGTTCGCCACCATGGCATCGACGGCAGGCTGGAGCGGGTCGAAGGTGTCGGTGGCAACTGTGATCGTCTTGTAGTCTCCGTCGAACACGGCCAACCAGCCGCCAGCGCGGAGCACTCGATAGGCTTCACGAAGGGCCTGCTCCGGGTCTGGAACATGGCACAGGGTGGTGTGACATACGACGAGATCAAAGGACGCATCCGGGAACGGAACGGCCAGGCCGTCTGCGGTCTGGAAAGACAGCCGCGGAAAGCCTTCCCCGAGCTCTCGTGCCTTCTCTATGAAGACCGGCGAGGGGTCAATCCCGACGACTTCCCGAACGCCGGGCATCTCTGCAAGAACCCGACTCACCGCTCCCGTTCCACAGCCAACATCCAACGCAATCGCTCCGCTCGGAAGCCGCAGCTCCGATAGATAGGCGTCGAGCATAGCCCGCTGTTGCGGATCCGAGGCCCTGAGCTCGAGCACGTCGGCAAGCCTTGTCTGCATCTCCTTGTCGGCTTGAGCGATGGAAGTGTAGGGGTCCGGCATAGCGTCCTCCCTCACATCCGACGGTATGGCCGGCGCTCGGCATGAGTCACGCGCTTCAGTACATCGACTCCATGTCTTGTGGGGCGCCGGCTTGCCATTCACCGTGCTTCGTATTGCTTTGCGTAGTCGACGGTAAGCCAGCGTTCTGGCCGCATACGAACAAGCACGTTCCCGACCACGCCCCGCGTGCTTTCGATGTACGAGTCGCCCGCTTCGATGCCGAGATAGCGGCGCGCGAGGGGGCGCCGGTCGCGCTCGAGATCCGCCGCTTCGACCGCCACGACCGCCCCCTCCACGCTGACGTACTTATACGGCAGCGTTTCCGTTTGCACGCACAGACTGAATCGACCCGCGCGCTCCAGCAGCTTCCCCTTTCGCGACGTCCGACCAGTTATGACTCGGACCTCGCCTCCCAATTCGTAGGAATACCAAATCGGAACCACGAGCGGCCCATGATCATCTTCCGCAACGCTGATGACGGCCACATGAACGTCGGCCAGAAATGCCTCCCGTTCCTCCTTCGTCATCGTGAGCGGCATCCTAGACCTCCGCCTCCCGGGCGATCCTCACGGGGTGTGGCGCGAGAAGGTTGGCCCAGACCCAGTGATGATGATCGATGACCTTGTCCGCACTGAGATGCGGTCGGTCACTCACCGTGTGGCAGTCGGCGACCGCGACCACTTTAAAGCCCAACGCAGCGGCGGAACGAACAGTCGCATCGACGCAAAGGTCGGTGGCCCACCCTGCCACCAGGACGCGCTCAGGGCGTAGCTCAGCGAGATCCGACTGAAGGGAGGTTTTGAAGAACGGGTCGTTGAGCGTCTTGCTGACGACGTGGTCGCCTGGCTCGGTCTTGATGGTGCTCAGTAGCTGCCACCCCGCGGTGAGCGGCTCAAACTCGTCACCAACGGGGCCCGCGTGCTGAACGAAAAAGACCGAGCCTCGGCTCTGTCGTACACGCAGGGCCAGGCGATTGATGCGCTCGACGACGGCAAGCACGTCGTGCTTCGGCCCGCCAGAGAGAAGGCCCTCTTGCATGTCGACCACCAGCAACACGTCCACTGTCACACCTCCTCGTTCGTCTACCGTTCAACAGCTCAGCATCAGCCGCGTCGGCTGCATGCAGTGGTTAGGCGGCGCGCCGATGATCCTACGCGCGACCCGGTTGATTTGCCTTTGATCAGCCCCTACGCGGCTTCTGCGGTCGCTCTTCCAGTCGGCGGGAAGCGCACCCAAATCCCAAGCCGCCACGCGGTTGTTGATCGGGACCAGACAGATGAGCGAGAAAAGCACAGTAGCGCCAAGTAGAGCCGCGGACGACAAGCAAGCCCACCACGACCAACTGCCGCTGGCGCGTGTGAACAACGAAGAGACAACCAAGAGCAGCGCTCCCGCGTACCAGAACGGCAGGACCCTTCCCAACAGTTGGGCCAGCGGTTTTGCCGACTCTGCGTGAGCAGCATCCTGACGTTCCGAGAGTACGGGATGGACGAAAACGCCGATCGCTAGTTCACTGCCTGTGAGGAGTACCGTCATCAACACAGCGATGAGGTCAATCATCTCATTCATGGGTGCCGCCTGACGATTGAGCGCTGCGGCGGCCCGAAAGGGTCGTCCGCTGCAACGCCTTGTTAGGTGGAATACGCTGGGCCACCTATGCCAGGAACCACCACCGTTTTAAGGATTGCCGATTCCCGGTCGGTTGCCAACGCCAAGAGCTCGAGGTCAGCGCGATAGGCAGCGAACTGTTCCTGACCAGGGAAGCTGACAAGATGTATCTCGAACGGGATATCTGGCGAATTCTCTTGCCCCGTGCGAACCACCTTCTCAATTGAGCCGCCATACTTCCTCATGATTCGTGCCGCCTTTCGCTCATAGGCTTCGAATTCAGCAACGGCGCCTGGGCGGACCCACAGACTTACGACCCGATAGATTGGACTCTGCACTCAAACCTCCAAGCCCACCCAACGCTTGAACTGAGCCCCGCCGCGAAGCGGCGTCGGCTTGAATGAATTGTTAAGCCGCACTTCTGCGCCATTTCTATGCCGCCCTCAGGACTGCGGGTCGAACCCGAAGACGCGTAGCTCTTGGTCACAACGACAGGCCTTCGCCATGCGCGCGGCCCACGCGACGGCCTCCTCGCGTGAGGGTAGTTCGAGCACAGTGAAGCCGCCGTCAAGCGGGGGCGCCCATGGGTAGCCGCCCTCGGCGATTGCTCCGTCTGCTGCGACGAGAACGGGCGGCACGCCTTCGTCGATGCCGCCGCCGAAGACGTAGACGCCGGCGGCTTTCGCCTCGTCGATGACGGCGCGCGCGTCGCGACCCACCGCCTCCCACTCGCCTTCGGGCACGACCGTCGCAGCGCTGGGAAAGGAGATCAGGTACTTGGCCATGGTGCTATTTCCTTTGGAGATTGATGTCGGTCGTGGAGCGAGTGTGCGGCCTAACTAGAAGTATCCAGACCCGCATAACACCCCCGTCTGCTGCATAACGCGACGGCGGGGGCGGGCTTGGTGGGGATAATCCGGCCGGGTCGGCCGGAGAGGTTTGGCGGGAGCGGCCTTGAGGGATGCGGGGTTGCGCATGGGCCCGTGAGGCGGTTCCAGTCTTACACGGACCTGGTTGATTCCGAAAGGAGCTCAGAACGGCTCGTAGATCAGGTACCAGGGGCCGGCGATGTGGGCGTAACGGGCGCCGGTCGGGCGGGAGTCGGGGCCGGTAGGCGAGGCCGCACTGGTCGACGACGCCGCACTCGGCGGTGAGGAACCGCACCTCGTCGGGCGACATGACCGTCACGTACCTCGCGCGGAACAGGCCGACCCGCAGCCCCTCGGCGTGGCCCGGTCCGCCGGTGAGCCCGTGGGCGGCCCGTGCAAGCGCACGCTCGCTCGCGTGGAACCGGGCCCGGAACAGCGGGTTGAACGGGCTCTGGCTCGACAGATAGATGACGACCAGGGCGGCGCCCAGGACCGCGAACGAGGCCCAGAGGCCGAGGAGCCAGGACCGGCGCCGGGTCGCGCCGCTCCACGGAAGGGCCCAGGCAATCGCGAGCAGACACGCGGTGGGGACGACCAGCGCGACGTCGAGAAACCCCACGCCGGTGTCGCTCACCGCGACGATCGCGTAGAGCTCCCACCCGATGGTCAGCGCGACGAGCAGCGCCCTCCACATCGAGCGAATCCCGATGCTCGTCAGCCGAGCGGGCCCACGAGCAGCGCGAGCGGCGAGGTCAGGATGGCGGTCGAGAGGATCCAGAGGCCCGAGGGCTTGCCCTGCGCCCGGAGGCGGAGCGCGATCCCGACCGTGACGAAGGCGCCGATGGCCGAGACGAGCGCGACCGCCACCGCGAGGAGCCCGCGGTTCACGCAGCCGAACAGCAGCACCGGCGTGAAGTAGAGCCCGATCAGGGCGGCCGGGGCGAGGGCCGGCAGGGCCACGTGCCTGACGAAGGGGTTGTCCATGGCCCCTCCAGTCTGACACGAGCCGAATTTCAGGCGGACTCGACCCGGATGCGGCGCACGCCGGGCTGGGCCTCCAGCGCGGCGATCAGGTCGTCGGCGGCCTCGCCCGCGACGCGGGCCTGGAACGTCACCTCGACCGAGCCCTCGTCGAGCCGTCGCTCGTACTGGCCGGGCGTGATCGCGATGTGGCGGGCGCGCAGCGACGCCATGATGGTCGGCCAGGGCGGCGCCGGGTCGCCGAGCGTCAGCGAGACCCGGCGGGTGACCAGGTCGTCCTCCTTGTGCTCGAGCTGCCGCAGCAGCGTGAGCGCGACCACCCCGAGCAGCGTCGAGAACACGCTCACCACGTACATGCCCGCGCCGGCGGAGAGCCCGATGGCGGCACAGAGCCAGAGGCCGGCCGCGGTGGTGAGCCCCTGCACGTTCACCCCGGTGCGCAGGATCGCGCCGCCGCCGAGGAAGCCGACCCCGGTCACCACCGAGGCCGCGATGCGGGAGGGATCCACCGCGATCAGGTCGTCGCGCACGTAGTGCTGGAAGTAGACGAAGTTCGTCGAGACCACCATGAACACGGAGGCGGCCAGTGCCACCAGCAGGTGCGTGCGGAGACCGGCGGGCCGGCGATGGATCCGCCGCTCGTAGCCGATCACCGCCCCCAGCATCGTCCCCGCGAGCACGCGCAGCAGCAGATCCGCGTGCATCGCGATCATGCGGTGGCGCCGGCCTCCACGGTGGGCTCGTAGTGGGTGGCGTCGGGGAAGCCGATGGGCCGCACCGCGGGGAGGGTGACGCCGGCCTCCCGGTACGATTCGACGAAGGCGGAGACGGTCCGGAAGTCGCCGATGCCGCCCAGCGCGGCCACGAGCCGCTCGGGCACCGCCTCCGGCTTCGGCGACCGGTCGTAGGCGGCGATCTCCGCGCCGAACCCGCTCTGCTCGAGCATGGCCCGGTAGAACGGCAGCGCGAGGTAGCGCGTCAGCTCGGTGCGGAAGAGCAGGCCGGCGGCGGCGCGATCGGCGGTCAGCGCGGCCGGCACCGCGGCCACGATCTCGAAGCCCTGGAGCGCCTTGCCCGCGCGCTCGCGCCCGCGACGGATGGCCGGCACCGCCTGCTCCCGCACGTACGCGGGCGCGGCCAGCCACAGCACGACGCCGTCGGCGATCTCGCCGGCCAGCTCCAGCATGCGCGGGGCCAGCCCGCCCAGCAGGATGGGCGGCGCGGCGGGCACCCGCGGCAGGCCGCTCTGCCAGTTGACCCGGTAGCGCGCGCCCTGGTGCTGCACCTTGCCGGTGAGCGCGGCGCGGAGCACCGTCACGTACTCGCGCGTGACCTCGAGCGGCCGGCCCATGTCGAGCCCGAGGGCGGCCTCCATCATGGGCTTGTGGCTCACCCCGATGCCGAGGCGCAGGCGCCCGCCGCTCACGTCGGACAGCGTGAGCGCCTCCTGGGCGAGGAGCACCGGGTGCCGCGGGTAGATCGGGATGACCCCGCTGCCGAGCCCGGCGTGCGGGGCCACGTGGCCGTAGGCGGCCAGCACCTGCAGCGCGTCGCGGCCGATGCCGTGCGTGACCCAGAGGCTCTCGTAGCCGAGCGCGTCGGCCCGCCGGGCGAGGGCCACCGCGGGAGCCAGCTCGGCGCCGGGGCTCAGGAAGAGCGCGGTGCGCGCCACGCGCCTACGCCCCCACCGTCACGCCGACCGCGGCGAGCTGCGCGCGCAGGTCGTCGCCCTGGTCGAAGCGGTGAAGGACCGCCGCCATGCCGACCTCGCGCGCGGCCTCCACGTTCTTGTCCCAGTCGTCGACGAACACGCACGCCGCGGGGGGCAGGCCGAGGCGCTCGGCCGCGAGCCGGAAGATCGCGGGCGTCGGCTTCGCCATGCCGACCTCGGCGGAGACCACGATGTCGTCGAAGAGATGATGCAGCGCCAGCTCGCCTTCGAGACGCCCGCGCAGGGACACGTCCGCGTTGCTCAGGATCGAGCAGCGGTAGGGCGGGCGCAGCGCCCGCACCAGGGCGACGTTCAGCTCGATGGGCGCCTGCGCCTTGCGCCACTCATCGTGCAGGCGCGGCAGGGTCCGCCCCGCCCGGCGCTCCAGCTCCCGGTGCGCGCCGTCGGTCCACGCGGCCGGATCGCCCACTCCGCACTCGATCTCGGCCCACGTCGGCGAGCCGTAGAGGGTCTGGAAGATCGAGGAGCGCGGCAGGTCGTGCGCGCGGTCCAGCTCCCGGGCCACGTCCCAGCGCATGTCCCACAGGACTCCGCCGAAGTCGAAGACGATGGCGCGAGGGCTAGTAGCGGGGGCCACGCGGAGTCGCCGAGCGGCTTGGGCGGGGCGCTGCGGTCGCTCGTGAGCGGCACCCAGCCGTGGTCCTTCATGCACTTCTCGTCGAGGACGTTGTCCTTGCTGGTGCAGCCGTCGCGGTCGCGCTTGAAGTCGTCGACCGTGTAGTTGACGTTCGGCTTGTACCACTGTCGATCCCGCTCGGAGCTGCAGCCGATCAGGAGACCCGTTGCGACGACGAGGAGGAGGCACCAACGCCGGATCACGGCGGTCATGATACCATGCCGCCCTCGGCCATGCTGGACACCACCATCGCCGGCAGCCTCCCCAAGCCCGAGTGGCTCGCGCCCCCGAACGTGCTGTGGGCGCCCTGGCGTCTCGAGGGCCGCCCGCTCGAGGAGGGCAAGCGCGACGCGGTGCTCCTGGCCCTGCGCGAGCAGGAGCAGGCCGGCATCGACATCGTCACCGACGGCGAGCAGACCCGCCGGCACTTCGTCTGGGGCTTCGTCGAGCAGCTCGACGGCATCGACTTCTCGAAGATGGTGACGATCGGCATCCGGGCGGACCGCTACCAGGCGACGGTGCCGACCGTGACCGGGCCGGTGCGCCGCCGGGGCTCCATCCACGGCGACGACGTGCGCTGGGCCCGGGCCAACACCGGGCGACGGCTCAAGCTGACGATCCCCGGGCCGATGACGATCGTCGACACCATCCACGACGCGCACTACGGCAGCCGGGCCCGGCTCGCGATGGACCTGGCCCGCCTCATCAACGAGGAGGCGCGCGAGCTGGAGGCCCTCGGGCTCGACATGCTGCAGCTCGACGAGCCCGCCTTCAACGTCTACATGGACGAGGTGCGCGACTGGGGCGTGGCCGCGCTCGACCGCGCGGTCGAGGGCCTCCGCTGCCGCACCGCGGTGCACATCTGCTACGGCTACGGCATCAAGGCCAACACCGACTGGAAGCAGACCCTGGGCGGCGAGTGGCGGCAGTACGAGCAGACCTTCCCGCTCCTGGCCAGGAGCCGCATCGGCGGCGTGTCCCTCGAGTGCGCCGGCTCGCGGGTGCCGATCTCCCTCATCGGCCTGCTCGGCGACAAGGACGTGCTGGTCGGCGCGGTCGACGTGGCCACCGATCGGGTGGAGACGCCGGAGGAGGTCGCCGCGGTGATCCGCTCCGCGATGCAGCACGTGCCCGCGGCCCGCATCTTCCCCTGCACCAACTGCGGGATGGTCCCGCTCTCGCGCGGCGTGGCGCGCGACAAGCTGCGGGCGCTCGGCGCGGGGGCCGCCATCGTGCGGCGCGAGCTGGCCGGCTGATCCCCCAGCCGCTGATCCCCGGTCGATGACGCAGGAGATGACCGCGTACTACGCCCGACGGGCGGCGGAGTACGAGCGCGTCTACACCGGCCCGCGCTGGCAGGACGACCTGGCCCGGCTGCGGCCGCGCGTGACCGAGCTCTTCGCGGGCCGCCGGGTGTTCGAGGTCGCCTGCGGCACCGGCTACTGGACCCACGTCGCGGCGGAGCGCGCCCGCGCCGTCCACGCCACCGACCTCAACGACGACACCCTGGCGATCGCCCGGGCCAAGTCGTACACGGCCCCGGTCTCGTTCGAGCGCCGCGACGCCTACGCGCCCGCGACCGGGCCCGCGCGCTTCGACGCGGGGCTCGCCGGCCTGTGGCTGTCGCACGTGGATCTCGCGCGGATGGACGAGTTCCTCCGCGCGTTCCACTCCCACCTGGAGCCGGGCGCCCGCGTGCTGATGTTCGACGAGCGCGCCACCGAGGAGCGCCCGAACCCGCCGGTCAGCCGCGTCGACGAGGCGGGCAACCGCTACGAGATGCGGCGCCTCCAGGACGGCGAGCGCTTCGAGATCGTCAAGAACCTCTTCGATCGCGCGCGGCTGGAGGCGCTGATCGCCCCGCACGCGGCCGTCCTCTCGTACCGCGAGCTGCAGTTCTTCTGGCTGCTCGAGTACGCGGTGGCCTAGGGCTCGGCCCGGCCCTTCGTCGCGAACTGGCGCTCGTAGAGCGAGCGCAGCTCCTCGAGCGTGGTGGCCTGACCCGGGGCCTTGTCCGGGCGCACGCGCGCGATGCGGGCGAAGCGCAGCGCGAAGCCGGACGGGTAGGTCGGGCTCTTCTGGATCTCGTTGTAGTCCACCTCCACCACGACCTCCGGCCGCACCCGCACCGTGTAGCCGTCGTCGCCGGTGGCCAGCGCGCGCAGCCGCTCGGTCATCTCGGTGAACTCGCGGTCGGTGAGGCCCTTGAAGGTCTTGCCCACCTCCGCCCAGCCGTCCCCGTCGCGCACCGCCAGGTGGTAGTTGGAGAGCCAGCCCACGCGCCGGCCGGAGCCGCGGTCCGCGGCCACGATCACGCAGTCCACCGTGAGCGCGGCCTTCAGCTTGAGCCACTTCTTGCCCCGGCCGCCCGGCTCGTAGGGGCTCGCCGGGTCCTTGGCCATCAGGCCCTCGTGGCCGGCCGCGAGGGCGCGGGCCATGAGCGCGACGCCGTCCTCCGCCCGCGTGACCAGCGCGCGCTCGGCCAGCCAGCGGCCGCCGGTCACGCGCTCGAGGACTTCCCAGCGGCGCGCGTACGGCTCGTCGAGATACGACCGCCCGTCCGCCATCAGGCAGTCGAAGAGGTGCAGCGTCAGCGGCAGCGCGCCCGCGGCGGCCTCGACGCCGCGCACCCGGCGGAAGCGGCGCATCAGCTCCTGGAACGGCAGCGGGCGCCCGGCCGCGTCGAGGGCGACCACCTCCCCGTCCAGGATGAGCGGTGTGCCGGAGAGATCGCGCCGGGCGATGGCCACGATGTCGGGCAGGCTGCGGGTGACGTCGGACATGCGCCGGCTCCAGATGGCCACCCGCTCGCCGTCCCGGTGCAGCTGGATGCGCGCGCCGTCGTACTTGAACTCCATCGCGGAGGTGCCACCGTGGGCGGCCAGCGCCTCGGCCGGGTCGGTCGCGATCTCGGCCAGCATCGGCAGCAGCGGCACGAAGACGCGGGGCTGGGCCGCGACCAGGGCGGCGGCGTCCCCGCCCAGCGCCAGCGCCGCCACCGCGGTGAGATCGCCGGTGATCAGCGCGGCGCGGCGCACCGTCGCGGGCGGCGCGCCCGCCGCCTCGGCGATCGCCTCGAGCACGAGCCCCTCCGAGAGGCCCATGCGCATCTCGCCGTAGATGATGCGCTGGAGCAGGTCGCGCTCGGCCTCCGAGGCGCGCGCCGCCAGCTCGCCGAGGCGCGCCTCCCGCAGCCGCCGGGCGCCCGGCCCGGCCGCCTCGGCGACCTCGCCGAACGCCCGCGCCACGTCCGCCAGTGTGAGCGGCTCGCCCGACGCGCCCGGCGCCGGCGCGGGCAGGCCACGCACGTTGAGCACGCGCGGGTCCGACGCCGGGAAGGCGCGCCCGCTCAGGTAGGTGACCGCGCGCGCGAGGTCGTCGGGCGGAAGCGCGCGCAGGTACACGGCGACGAGACGGCGCTTCTCGAGCCGCCCCCCGCTCGCGGCGACGCGCGCGCGAAGCTCGGTCAGATCGGCGAGGAGCGCCATGGGCCCGTTCTCTCCCTCACAGGATCAGCAGGAGCCAGCCGACCAGCAGGGTCGCCACCGTCACCGGCACCCCGACCTTGCTGTACTCGAGGAAGCCGATCTGGATGCCCGCGCCCCGCGCCTGCTCGACCACGATGAGGTTGGCGACCGAGCCCAGGATGGTGAGGTTGCCCGCGAGCGTGGAGGCCATCGCGAGCAGGAGCCACGCGCGGGTGGGCTCGCCGAAGGTCGGGATCACCGCCTTGAAGAGCAGCACCGCGGGGACGTTCGAGACCAGGTTCGACAGCACCGCCGTCACCGCCGTGAGCACCGCCGGGCGATAGAGGCCGACCGCGCCCGCCCAGCCGAGGATCTCCCCGGTGAGCCCGGAGGCCTCGAGGCCGCCGATGACCACGAAGAGCCCGGTGAAGAGCACGAGGAGCCCCCAGTCGATCTCGCGGTAGACCTTGTCGGGATTCACCCGCCGCGTGAGGAGACAGTAGGCGGCGCCGCCGATGGCCACCAGCGCGATCGGCACCCCGGCGAGGAAGGCCACCAGCATCACCCCCACCCCGGCCATGGTCTTGATCATCAGCGCGTGGTGCACCGCCCCGCGCTCCTCGAGGGCCTCGGCCGGCAGCGCGGGCGGCAGCCGGCGCCGGTACGCGAGCCAGATCACCGCGAACACGAGCGCGAGCCCGATCACCGCCACCGGCGCCTCGCGCAGCAGGAACGCGCGGTAGCTGATGCCGGAGAAGCTGCCCACCAGCATGTTCTGCGGGTTGCCGGTCAGCGTGGCCACGCTGCCCACGTTGGCCGCGGTGGCGAGCGCGATCAGGTACGGCACCGGCGGCAGGCGGAGCCGGCGCACGAGGTCCAGCACGATGGGCGCCATCACCAGGCACACCACGTCGTTGACGAAGAGCGCCGACAGCACGCCGGCGGCCACGATGATGAGGGCCAGCAGGCCGACCGGGGTGTGGGCGCGCCGCACCGCCGCGTAGGTCACGAGGCGGAAGAAGCCGGAGAGGCGCAGGTACGCGGCCACGATCATCATGCCGAAGAGCAGCACGAGGGTGTGGGCGTCGACCGCGGCCACCGCCCGGTCCCAGGGCAGGAGCCCGCTCACCACCACGACCGCTCCGCCGATGATGGCGACGCCGGTGCGGTCGACGCGGAAGAAGGGCAGGCGGCCGAGGGCGAGGCCGAGATAGGTGCCGGCGAACGCGACGAGCGCGATCAGCCGGTCGACGCTGACTTCCTGCATGGGCCGATTCCCGGGCGGCGGCTCAGTAGCCGATCGCGGCGCCGTCGCTCCGCGGATCGGCCCCGCCCACCAGGACGCCGGCGCCCGCGTCGAGGGTGATGCCGTGGGCGTGGCCGGCCAGCTCGTTCCAGGCCTCCCACCGGTTGATCGCGTGGCCCCGGCGGGCCAGCTCCGCGACGGTGGCCTCCGGGAAGCGGCCTTCCAGATTCAGCTGCTCCCGCGCGTCGCCGATCGCGAAGCGTCCGGCGAGCCAGCGCGGCGCCTCGACCGCCTGCTGGATGTCGAGCCCGTAGTCGATCAGCGCGGTGTACACCTGGAGATGGATCTGCGGCTGGCCGTCGGCGCCCATGCAACCGACGACTTGCCACAGGCGGCCGTCGCGGAAGGCGAGCGAGGCGATTAGCGTGTGCAGCGGCCGCTTGCCGGGCTCGAGCCGATTCGGATGCTCCGGATCCAGCGAGAAGTACGCGCTCCGGTTCTGGAGCACGATCCCGGTGTCCCCCGCCACCACCCCCGCGCCGAAGCCGAAGTAGAGACTCTGGAGTCAGCGAGGCCGCGTTGCCCGCCTCGTCCACCGCGGCCACGTAGACGGTGTCGCCGGCCAGGCTCCCTTCGGAGGGCACGCGGTCCCACGGCAGCGCCCGCGCGGGATCGATGAGGCGCCGGCGCTCGTCGGCGTAGGCGGTCGAGAGCAGGCGCTCCACCGGCACCGGCACGAAGGCCGGATCGGCGACGAAGCGGTCTCGATCGTGGAACGCGATCTGCTTGGCCTGCACCAGCAGGTGCACGTGGTCCGGCCCCAGGTAGGGCAGCGCGCCGAGGTCGTGGGACTCCACGAGCCGCAGGGCCTGCAGGACCGAGATCCCCTGGCTCGGCGGCGGGGTCTCGTGGATGGTGACGCCGCGATAGGTGGCGCTGATCGACTCGCCCCAGCGCGCGCGCTGCCCGGCCAGATCGCGCTCGGTGAAGAAGCCTCCGTGCTCGCGCGCCCACCGGGCCATCTCGCGGGCGGTCTCGCCCTCGTAGAAGCCGGCGCGCCCGACGCCCAGGCGCTCGAGGGTGCGCGCGAGGTCCGGGTTGACGAGCCGCCGCCCGACCGCCGGCCGGCGCCCCTCGGCCAGGAAGATGCGCGCCGCGGGCGGATCGGTCGCGAGCACGTCGGCGCTGCGCTCGATCCACTCCGAGAGCCGCCGGGTGATCGGGAACCCGTCGCGCGCGTAGCGCACCGCCGCGGCCAGATCGTCGGCGAGCGGGAGCTTCCCGTGGCGCGCGTGGGCCTCGCACCAGCCGTCCACCGCGCCGGGCACCGTGAGCGTCGCGGGCACCACGCCGCGGAGCGGGATCTCGCCGAGGCCGCGGGCCCGGAACCAGTCGAGGGTCCCCGCCGCGGCCGCGCCGCCCGCCGCGTCGAGCGAGTGCACGGAGCCGGTGCGCGCGTCGTGGATGAGCCAGAACGCGTCGCCGCCCACGCTGGTCATGTGGGGGTAGACGACCGCGAGCACCGCGGCGGCCGCGATGGCCGCGTCGACCGCGGAGCCGCCGGATTGCAAGACCTGGACCCCGGCCTGGGAGGCCAGCGAGTGGGGCGAGGTGACCATGCCGCGGTACGCCAGCGTGGCCGGGCGGCTGGTGTCGAGGATGCGCCTAGCTCCGTCCCGGCCCGAGCGGCAGCTCCATCCAGACGTCGGCGCGCGGGTTGCCGTTGTAGTCGGCGATCTCCCGGAACCCGTAGCGGCGATAGAGCCGCACCGCGGCCTCGAGCCGGCTCTCGCTGTCCAGGCGCAGCGCTGCTCCGCCGAGCGCGCGGGCCTCCTCCAGCACGCGAGCCATCAGCCGGTCCGCGAGGCCGCGGCCGCGGCACGCCGGGCGCAGCCACATGCGCTTGAGCTCGGCCACGCCCGGCGCGAGGCGGCGCACCCCCGCGGTCCCGACGACCACGCCGGCGGGGTCGACGACGATCAGCATCACCCCCGCCGCGCCGTCGTACTCGCCCTGCCAGTCGGCCACGTCGTGGTCGAGGCCGCTCGCGTCCACGTCCTCGCCCAGGAACGCGAAGTACTCGGCCAGCTCGCGGGTCACCCCCGCGTGATCGGCGGGGCCCGCGCGGCGGATCTGGTAGTCCTCGGCCACCTAGCGCTTCCGGGCGTGCGCGTCGAGCCCGCGCTGCCAGAGGTACTCGGTCTCGCCCAGGTGCTTGCCGACCCAGCGCGAGAGCACGAAGAGCAGGTCGCTGAGGCGGTTCACGTACTTGAGCGGCCACTCGCCGATCGCCTCCACCCGCGAGAGCTCCAGCACGCGCCGCTCCGCCCGGCGGCACACCGTGCGCGCCTGGTGGAGGAAGCCGCCCACCGGCCCGCCGCCGGGCAGGATGAAGCTCTTGAGCGGGGTCAGCTCCTTCTGGCACTCGTCCATCAGCCGCTCGAGCGCGGTCACCTGCTCGGCGCTCACGCGGAACATGCCCTCGTAGGTCACGTCGGCGGGGGTGGCGAGCTCGCTGCCGAGGTCGAAGAGCTCGTTCTGCAGCCGGCGCAGCACCTCGTCGAGCCACCGGTGCCGCTTGCCGCTCTTCTTCCGCTCCGCGTTGAAGACGCGGGCCAGCCCGATGATCGCGTTCAGCTCGTCGATGGTGCCGTAGGCCTCGATGCGCGGCGAGTCCTTCGGCACGCGGCGGCCGCCGACCAGCGCGGTCTCGCCGTGATCTCCGGTGCGCGTGTAGACGCGCGTGATGCGAACGGGCATTGCGGGTCCTCCCGCGCCGAGGCTAGCACAGGTGCTAGACTCTGGCCATGAGCGAGGCGTGGCGCGCGAACCTGGTGACCGACCCGGACGGCATCGCGCGCATCGTGCGCGAGTGCAAGCGCATCGCGGTCCTGGGCATCAAGACCGAGGCGCAGCGCGACCAGCCCGCGTTCTACGTGGCCGAGTACATGGCGAGCGCCGGTTACGACATCGTGCCGGTGCCGGTCTACTTCCCCGACGCCACCCGCATCCTCGACCGCCCCGTCTACCGCACCGTCCGTGAGGTGCCGGGCCCGGTGGACATGGTCGACGTCTTCCGCCGCCCGCGCGACATTCCTCCGCACGTGGACGACATCCTGGCCGCGCACCCCCGCGTGGTGTGGCTCCAGCTCGGCATCCGCCACGAGCAGGCCGCGGAGGCCTTCGCGCGCGCGGGCATCCAGGTGGTCCAGGACCGCTGCCTGCTGGTCGAGCACCGCCGCCTGCGCTAGTATTCCCGTCCCATGTCGATGCAGATCGCGTTCTACAAGGTCGACGACGGACGCCTGTGCGCCTGGACCGCGCTCATTCCCAGGCGCCGGCCGTTGCAAGGCACCACGATGGCGGCGGGGCGAGACCTGCCGCACGACCTCGCCCAGTTCGTCGTCGAGTCCACCCTCGGCCTGCGGTACGGGTTCTGGGGCCTGCTCTCCATCGGCGCGACCTTCGAGAGCGTCCGGCGACGTCCCACGAAGCCGGGCCGGCGGGTGATCAGCACGCATCACGCGGCGCTCGTCGCCACCGAGCGCGTCGTGAACGCCCACGCGGCCGCGTGGCGCGCAAACGGGGCGACTCCGGTGGGTCCGGCCCTCGACGAGATGCTCGCCCGCTGGCGGTCGCTGCGCGCCGGGGAGGAGCTCCGCGTGGAGTGGACGGTCTCGCCGCCCGCGGGCCGCGCTCAGCGCGCGGCGGCGAGCGTGTCCAGCGCGAGCGTCACGTCCTGCCACTCCGTCTCGCTGAGCGCGGTCGCGCCGAAGCGCGCCCGCTCGTAGTGGCGCGTGAGGCGCGCGAAGGGCTCCGCGCGCTCCGGAGCGGTGACGCCGACCCGCGCCGCGAACTGCCGCGCGGTCTCCGCCGCCCCGGGCGAGAGCCCGCGCCGGGCGAGCAGCCGCAGCGCGCGCTGGTAGAACGCGGGCACGCTCGCGGTGGCCTTCGCCCCGCCCTTCGCGAAGCCGCGACGCCCGAATAGCCAGGCCAGGGCCAGCACCACCACCGCTCCGCCGGCCGCCAGCACCGCCGGGCTCACCCGCCAGTGGCGCGGCCACGAGAGCCCGACCCGCACGTCGGTGGCCTGGCGATGCACGCTGGCCGCGAGGTGCACCTGGTCGCCCAGGCTCCAGTTGATCACGTAGCGGTACCAGCGCATGCGCGCCGCGTCGAGGTAGAGCGAGACCGAGCCGGGCGCGACGCTCGCGACCTCGCCGCGGGGCGACGGGTCGAAGGCGACCCAGCCCCGCCCGTCGATGTAGGCCTCGACCCACGAGTGCGCGTCGCTCAGCCGGACCATGAAGTAGCGGCCGTACGGGTTCCACTCGCCGTGCTGGAAGCCCGCCACCACCCGGCTCGGGATGCCCTCGCTCCGCAGCATCACCGCCATCGCGGCCGCGAAGTACTCGCAGTTGCCCGACCGGCGCACGAACAGGAACTCCTCGAGGGGCGGGCGCGTGGTCTCGCGGCGGAGCGCGAGCGTGTAGCGGTAGGTGGTGCTGAGGAACGCGCTGATGCGGCGCGCCGCGGTCTCGGGGTCCCGCGTGCCCGCGGTCGCCTCGCGGGCCAGCCGCGCGACGTCGGGGGACAGCTCGGGCAGCTGAAGGTAGCGCGCGCGCTCCGCGACCGGCAGGCCCGCCGCCGGCCTCCCCGCGAGCGCGGCGGGACGGGTCGGCTCCTCCAGCTCGGACTCGACGATGTAGTGCAGCCGGGCGGTGGCGCTCGAGGTGGTGAGCCCGCCCATGTCGTCCACCACGAGGGTGGGCGACTGCAGCTCGAGCCGCAGCATCCGGGGCGCCCCGAAGACCGCGTCGGTGCCCATCGGCTCCAGGAAGATCTCCTGGCGCAGGACCGGTCCGGTGCCGCGCGGCAGGCCGATCCCGAAGTCGCCCGCGGCGCCGCGGCGGATGTAGCGGCGCGTCGCCCCCGCGCTCGACCAGGCGCTGCCGTCGAACTGGTCGAAGGCCACGCCCCGCCAGCGCAGCTCGGGCAGCGCGGCCGGCTCCACCCGCTCGTCGGTGAGGTACACGCGCATCACCACGCTCTGGTCGCTCTCGATGTCGCCGAAGCTCCCCAGGTCCACCCGGTCCGAGAAGCCGGTCACCATGCGGCCGAGCTGGGCCCGCAGCGGCAAGGCCGCCTGGCCCACCCGGGGAATGATGAAGAAGAGCCCGCCCGCGAGCGCGAAGGTGATCGCGGCGGCGACCAGGCTCACCCGCGTGAGCGGCCCGCGGAAGAAGACGCGGCGGGTGGAGGAGCCCGCGGCGCCCTCGCGGCCCGCCTGCTCGAGCTCGGTCACCACGTGGTTGAGGATCAGCATCCAGGTGCCGAGCACGAGGAAGACCACGAACACCGCCAGGAAGCTCAGGCTGAAGCTGATGGAGGCGGCCGCGACCAGCATGAAGAACGACAGCAGCGCGGCGTCGCGCAGGTCCCGCAGGCCGCGCCGCACGAAGAGGCGCAGGAGGATGAGGAACAGCAGCAGGTGCACCATCCCGTCCAGCAGCGAGTAGGCGAGGTAGAAGAGATCGACCGTGATCGCCACCGCCGCGGTGCCGACCAGGCAGTAGCCGAGCGCCGGGCGCACCGCGCCGCGCGCCCGCGCCTGCTCGTGGCCCCAGCCCACCAGGATGGCCAGCACCACCAGCCCCGCGCCCACCGGACCGATGAGCGCGGCGCCGTAGAGCGCGGCCACGCCGGTCCCGACCAGCAGGTAGGTGACGAGGCGGAGGGCGAGGAGGGCCGACATGTCAGGCGAGCGGCACCCGGATCTCGCGCAGCCGGCGCGGGCCGACGGACGGCTCGCCGTCCCCCGGGGCCGCGGTCGCGGAGCCGGGCGCGGCCGGCTCGTAGAGCGCGAGCGCGGTGAGCACGCGGCGGAGATGCGGGCGGCCGTGGCCGAGCGGGACGAAGAGATCGGGCCCGATCAGCTCCACCCCCGCCCCGGCGCGGACCAGGGCCACCGCGAGCGAGGCGGCCTCGGAGAGCCCGCTCTCGAGCGCCTCCGTGCCGGCCCGGCCTCGCCCCACCAGCACCAGCCGGCTGTCGTGGCTCGTGTCCGCCTCGTGCTCGCGCACCATCAAGGCCTCGGTCTTCGCGCTGCTGCGCCAGTGGATGAAGCGCGGATCGTCGCCCGGCCGGTAGGCGCGGAGGTTGTAGAGATCGTTGCCGCGCCCGCGGCGCCGCGCCGCCGAGTCGCCCGCATCGCCCAGACGCCCGAGCGACTCGGGCGGCACCGGGCGCACCGCCGGGAACACGAGCACCTCGTCGGTCAGCGCGGGCCGGCCCGCCTTCATGAACAGGCCGAACGGGAAGCGGGTGGTGATGCGCACGCCGGCGAGCGAGCGGCGGCCGCGGCGCGGGAGCGTCTCCTCCCAGGTGGCGAGGCGGTCCGTGCCCGCCTCGATGCGCCGGAAGTAGATGAAGCGCGAGCCCGACTCGAGCGCGCGCGCCTCCGGCGCGAGCAGCTCGAGGGTGACCGAGTACGACGTGAGCCAGCGCTTGCGGTTGGCCAGGGTGGCCCCGAGCAGCGCGGGGCGCCCCGCGTACACCTCCTCCGGCGTGATGCCGGTGAGGGCCAGGCCGCGCATCGCCTGCTCGGAGAGGATGCCGGAGACGACGATCAGGGCGAGCAGGGCCGAGACCAGCAGGTAGAGCAGGTTGTTGCCGGTGTTGATCGCGGCCACCCCGAGCCCCACCGCGACGAAGAGGCACCACCAGCCGTCCCGGGTGGGCTTGATGGTGCGACGCGGGTGGAACAGCCGCCAGAGCGCGGCCCGCAACAGCTTCACCGCCCGGCTACCTCGGAACGGGGACGTCCTGCAGGATGGCGGCGATCGCCGCCTCGCCGTCCATCCCGCCGGCGGCCGCTCCGGGGACGGAGGCCTTCACGATGACCCGGTGACCCAGCGCGGGGCCGGCCAGCTCCTTGATGTCGTCGGGCAGCAGGTAGTCGCGCCCGTCGGCGAGCGCGCGGGCGCGCGCGGCGCGGAGCAGGGCCAGCGATCCGCGCGGGCTGACGCCGAGGGCGAGCAGCGGCGACTGCCGGGTGGCGGTCACCAGCGCGACCAGGTAGTCGAGCACCGACTCCTCGGCGCGCACGCGCTCGGCCGCTTCCTGGAGGCTCAGCACCTCCTCGGCCAGCACCACCGGGGCCACGCCCGCGGGCGGCGGCGCGGTCTCGCCGCGCAGCACCGCCTTCTCGTCCGCCGGGGCGGGATAGCCGATGCGGAGGCGGAGCAGGAAGCGGTCGAGCTGCGACTCGGGCAGCGGGAACGTGCCCTCGTACTCGCGCGGGTTCTGGGTGGCCAGCACCATGAACGGGCGCGGCAGCGGATACGTCGAGTGATCGAGCGAGACCTGCGCCTCGTTCATCGCCTCGAGCAGGGCCGACTGGGTCTTGGGGGTGGTGCGGTTGATCTCGTCGGCGAGCACGATGTTGGTGAAGAGCGGGCCCGGCTTGAACACGAAGTCGCCGGTCTTCGGCTCCCACACCGAGACCCCGAGCACGTCGGACGGCAGCATGTCGGAGGTGAACTGGATGCGCTGGAACGAGGCCCCGATGGAGCGGGCCAGCGCGGCGGCCAGCGTGGTCTTGCCCACGCCGGGCACGTCCTCGATCAGCAGGTGCCCGCGCGCCACCAGGCCGATGACCGCCAGCCGGACCACCGCGGGCTTGCCCACCAGGGCGCGGCCGACGCTGTCCTCGAGACGGCGAATGATCTCCGTCGAGCCGCCCATAGGATTCCACTATACAGTACGCGGATTTTTCGACCGCCCGCGCGCGCTGGCCCGCGCCGGGCGCCATCGGCTACAATGCGGGCGCGATGACCCTCGAGATCCCGCCCTCCCCGCGCTGGCCCCGTGACGCGCGCGCCGCGTGCGCGTTCACCTTCGATCTCGACGCGGAGACCCTGTGGATGGCGCGCGGAGTGCACGAGCCGGTGACGCTCTCGCAGGGCCGCTTCGGTCCGGTGGAGGCGCTGCCGCGCATCCTCGCGCTGCTGCGGGCCAACGAGATCCGCGCGTCCTTCTTCATCCCGGCGTGGGTGGCCGAGCATCACCCGGACGCGGTGCGCGGCATCGCGGCCGACGGCCACGAGATCGGCTGCCACGGCGACGAGCACGAGAAGGTCAGCGATCTGCCGGTCGAGCGGGAGGAGGCGATCCTGGTCAAGAGCCTCGAGGTGCTGACCCGCATCGGCGGGAAGCGGCCGCTCGGCTACCGCGCGCCCGCCTGGCAGCTCTCCGCCGAGACGCTCGGCCTGCTCGGCCGCCACGGCTTCGACTACTCGTCGAACATGATGGACCGGCTGTCGCCGTACCTGCACCCGGCGACGGGCGGGCGCGCGCTCGTGGAGATCCCGGTCTCGTGGGTGCTCGACGACGCGCCCTACTTCATGTTCACCGGGCAGCGGGCGATGCAGCCGCCGGGCCCGGTGCTGCAGGGCTGGCTCACCGAGTTCGAGGGGATCACCGAGGCGCGCGGGGTGACCAACTTCACCTTCCACCCCCAGATCATCGGCCGGCCGTCGCGGCTGGCCTGCCTGCGCGAGCTGATCGACCACGTGCGCCACACCCCGCGGGTGTGGATCGCCTCGCTCGCGGAGATCAGCGCCCACTACCGCGCGACCGCCGCGCCCGCGGGCTGAGCTGCCGGCTAGGAGCGGAACGCGGGCGCGATCTCGCTCATGAACCGATCGAGCGCGCCGTGCCGATCGGTGGGGAGCAGGAACGTGGGGATGAAGAGCATGCCCACCCCGGCGGCCTGGAGCTTGCCGAGCTTGTCGCGGATCTGGCTCACGCTGCCGGCCAGCACCGTGTCGCGGGCCTTCGCCTCGTCGGCGCCCATGCGCTTCATGTAGGACTGCTGGATGCGCTCCACTCCGGCCCGGTCGTCGGCGAAGCCCAGCACCATGACCGCCGAGCGCAGGATCTGCTTGGGATCGCGCCCGACCTTCGCGCAGTGCTCGTCGAGGATCCGCCCCTTGTGGGTGAGCGTCTCCGGCCCGCCCCACACGTTCCAGTGATCGGCGTGCTGGGCCGCGATGCGGAGCGTGACCTTCTCGCCCCCGCCGCCGATCATCAGCTCGGGGTGCGGCTTCTGCACCGCCTTGGGCATCAGCGGCGCGTCGTCGAGACGATAGAAGCGGCCCTTGTAATTCGCGCGCGCCTCGGTCCAGAGCGCCTTCAGCACCCGGCACGCCTCGTCCAGCCGCTCGAGCCGCTCGCGGGTGGTGTAGAAGTCCATCCCGTAGGCGCGGTGCTCGTTCTCCTGCCAGCCCGCGCCCATGCCGCAGATGAGGCGGCCGCCCGAGATGATGTCGACGTTGGCCGCCATCTTGGCGAGGAGGGCCGGATGCCGGTAGGTGTTGCCGCTCACGATGGTGCCCACCCGCAGCCGCTCGGTGCGCGCGGCGAGCGCGGCGAGCGCGGTCCAGCACTCGAGCGTGTCGCCCACCCGGTCCGCGGTGTTGGGCATGAAGTGATCGGTGACGCAGGCCGCGTCCCAGCCGGTCCGGTCGCAATGCTGCCAGAAGCCCAGCACCTCGTCCCACGTGGTGCCGCTCATGCCGGTGAAGAGGGCGAATTTCATGGCTGGATGCTACGAGCGGGCACGCGGGAGGTCAAGTGGAATCCCGGATCCTGATCATCCATCCGGGCGCGCTCGGCGACGTGCTCCAGGCGGTGCCCGCGCTGCGCGGGCTGCGCGCGGCGGCGCCCGGCGGACGGCTCGTCTTCGCGGGCCAGCCGCGGCTCGGGCGCCTGCTGGTCGCGCTCGGCGTGGTCGACGAGGCGCGCGCCTTCGACGGGCTGGGGCTCGAGGCGCTCTTCACCGACGAGCCCGCCCCGCCCGCGCTCGCCGCCTTCCTGGGCGGCTTCACGCGCGTGGTCTCGTGGTTCGGCTCCCGCGAGCCGACCTACGTGGCGCGTCTGGGGGCGCTCGTCGCCGACGCGATCGTGGCCCGTCCGGTGCCCGACGACGACACGCCGGTGTGGCGGCATCTGATCGCGACGCTCCCCGCCTCCGCGCTCGCGGAGCGCGACGCGGTCGCGCCGATCCGTCCGGCCGCCCGTCCGCCCGCATCCGCCGCGCTGGTGATCCACCCGGGCAGCGGCGGGACGTGGAAGCAGTGGCCGGCGGAGCGCTTCGCGGAGGCGATCGCGGCGGTCGCGACGCGGCACGCGCTGCCCGTCGTCGTCCACCAGGGCCCCGCCGATCGCGCGGCGGTCGAGGCGCTGCTCGCCCGACTGGACGCGCCCGTCGAGCGGCTCGTGGAGCCCGAGCTGCCGGAGCTCGCCGCCGCGCTCTCGCTCGCGCGCGCCTACCTCGGCGGCGACTCCGGGGTGAGCCACCTCGCCGCCGCGGTGGGCGCGCCGAGCGTCATCCTGTTCCCGCCCGCGCACCTACCCCGCTGGACGCCGTGGAGCCCGACCGCGCGGCCGATCGCGATGACCGGCGGCGCGGACGAGGTGGCGGGCGTGGTGCGCGAGCTCGAGCGCGCGCTCAGTTCTGCTTCGCGACGACGTGGTCCTTGATCTTGTCGTAGGTGGCCTTGGGCAGCACCTTCTTCTGCACCAGCTCGTCCTTGCGCTTGTAGGGCCGGTTCTGCACGATCTTCTTGGCGTACGCGTCGCCGATGCCCGGGATCATCTTGAGGTCCGCCTCGCTGGCCGTGTTCAGGTCCAGCGGCTCGTGCGCCATCTTGTCGTCCTTGGCCGCGGGCTTGGTGTCGGTCTTGGCCGGCGCCGGCGTGGTCTTGGGCGTCTGGGCCCAGACGGCCGGGGCCGCCAGCATCCCGGTCGAGAACAGGACGGCGACGAACAGCGCGATCAATCGCTTCATGGACTCTCCTTCTCGTGTGTGAGTGTGAACGGCTCACCCGATCCCGAGCAGCTCCACCTCGAAGATGAGGGTCGCGCCGGGCGGGATGACGCCGCCCGCTCCGCGGTCGCCGTACCCCAGGTGCGCGGGGATGATCAGCTTCCGCTTGCCGCCCACCTTCATGGAGATGACGCCCTCGTCCCAGCCCTTGATGACGCGGCCCTTGCCCACCGGAAACTCGAACGGGGTGCCGCGATCCACCGAGCTGTCGAACTTCGTCCCGCTCTTGAGCCAGCCGGTGTAGTGCACGCTCACGGTGTCGCCCGTCTTCGGCCGGGCCCCGGTGCCCTCGACCAGGTCCACGTAGCCGAGGCCGGTTGCCGTCTGCACGACCTGATCGTCAGTGTGATCGCTCATGGCTCTCCTTTCGCGGTCCATAGTACCAGCGGTGCAGGCGCGCCGGGGCGACCCCGCAGAAGTGCAGCAGGCGCAGCGCCCACATGAGGCCGATGGTGCGGAGCGGGCCCTCCCGCTCCCACTTGCGGGCCGAGGTGGTCACCCGGTCGCGGAGGGCGGCCAGGCGGCCGCGGGTCTTGAGGCGCCGGCACAGCTCGATGTCCTCCATCAGCGGAATGTCCGGGTAGCCGCCCACCGCCTCGAAGTCGGCGCGCCGCACGAAGATGGCCTGGTCGCCGGTGCAGATGGAGCGTGGCGCGCGACCGCGCGTTCATGAACCAGGCGACGACCCCGAGGACGCGGCGGCGGCTGTCGAAGCGCACGTCGAACCGGCCGCCGACCACGCCGGGCGCGGCGACCGCCCGCGCGATCGCGGCCGCGGCGCCGTCGGGCAGCCAGGTGTCGGCGTGCAGGAAGAGCAGCACGTCGCCGCCCGCCTCGCGCGCCCCCGCGTTCATCTGCCGGGCCCGGCCGCGCGTCGCCCTCGACGAGCCGGACGCCGGCGAAGCCCGTCACGACCGCGGCCGTCCCGTCGCGGCTGCCGCCGTCGACCACGATCACCTCGGCGCCGGGGCAGGCGCGCGCGAGATCGGGCAGCAGCCTCGCGAGGTTCGGGGCCTCGTCGAGCGCGGGGATGACGACGCTGAGCCTCATTGCCGCGGGCCCGGCCCGAGCGTGATCGCGTCGTAGTAGGCCACCGCGCGCTCGCCGGTGTCGTCGGTGTCGGTCATGAGCGCGATGCCCTCGATGCGGGGCGGCTCGCCGTCGCCGCCGCCTCCGACGATCCGCCGATAGTCGGCGTAGATATCGTGGGTCTCGGTGACCCAGGTTCCCGCCAGGGCGGCGCCGCTCTGCGCGACCACGATCTTGGCCCGCGCGGAGTACGCGTTGTCGAGCACGGTGCCCACCGGCAGCCGGCTCTCCCACACGTAGTTGAGCGCGAGGCCCGGCGGGTAGCGGCCGTAGAGCAGGCGCGCGGCCCAGTAGCGCGCGCGCTCCCACGCGCCCGCGGTCGCGGGATCGTACCGGAACGCCACGTACACCCGCGCCGCGTAGTCGTCGCCCGCCTTGCGACGCGGGTCGGAGCGGGCGAGCACGCCCTCCACCTTCCAGCGCCAGGAGAGCACCCGGTGGACGCGCGGGTCGAGGTCGAGCGGCCGGTAGAGCGCGGAGGCGGACGCTTCCGCCTCCGCGCGCAGCACGAAGCCGGGCCCGTCGCGCACGACGGTGTAGCGGGTGTGGCGCGCGATGCGGGGGAACGTGAGCGCCTCCCAGCCCGGCGGCGGCGCGGCCGGATCGGCGGGCGGGGTGAAGTCGCCCAGCCGCAGCGGCTCGGCCGCCCGCGCCCCCGCGACGAGCGCGCCCAGCCCGAGCAGGACCGCGGCCAGGCGCGCGAGCCCGGCGCCGCGCATCAGCCGGTCCGCAGCAGGTCGTCCAGCGCGGCGCTGCGCCCGCGCAGCCAGCGCGGCAGCAGCGAGAGCGCGACGAGGAGCACCCCGGCCGCGCCCAGCAGCAGCACCATGCGCCGCACGTCCCACGCGCCGGTCACGATGGCCCCCGCCGCCACCGTGTAGGCCACCGTCGCGGGCAGCATGCAGACGATGGAGGTCACCACGTAGGCGCGGAAGCTGATCGAGGTGAGGCCGTACGCGTAGTTCTGGAGGTTGAACGGGAAGATCGGCACCAGCCGGGTGATCATCACGATGCGCCAGCCGTGCCGGGCCACCGCGCGGTCCATGCGGCCGAGCGCGGGATGGGGCGCCATCCAGCGCTCCACCACGTCGCGCGCGGCGTAGCGCGCGATGAGAAAGGCGAGCGCCGCCCCGGCGGTGGAGGCGATCGAGCTGTACACGATGCCCCCGATCGGGCCGAAGACGAGCCCGCCCAGGATGGTGAGCGGCAGGGCCGGGACGAACGCGACCACCGCGACCACGTAGCCGCCCACGAAGACCGCGGGGGCCCAGGCCCCGAACCCGTCGATCCACTCCCGCAGGTGGGCCACGTTGTCGAGCCGGATCAGGTCGGCCAGCCCGAGCGCCCGCGCCATCGCCACCAGCGCGACCGCGATCAGGCCGACCAGCAGCAGTCGCTTGCTCAGTACTTGCCCCGCGCCCGCTCGCGGGCGGGCAGGTTCTCGAGGCAGGTGGTCCACCACCCGGTGCGGACCGTCTCCGCGAACTCGGCGGGCAGCCCCTCCCGCTCCATCTCGCGGGCCAGCGTCTCGTGATCGTAGGCGACCGGCACGAACTCCACCGCGAGATCGGGCCCCGCGGTCAGCACCGTGTACCAGACGTTGGTGCGCCCGTCGTTCTCCGGCCGGCCGATCACGCCCACGTTGACCGCGTGGCGGGCGTCCGGCAGCGCGCGGTGCCACTTGATCCCGGTGTGCGTGCACAGCATGACGTCGGCCTCGGCCCGCTCCATCAGGTGGCGCAGGAGGCCGTTCGGGGTGGCCGACTCCCACAGGAACTCGTTGATCACCCGCGGCGAGCCGTGGCACATCAGCACCCGGTGCGGACCGAGCTTGAGGCGGCGGTGCCGGGGCAGCGCCCCGAGCCACGCCTTGTTCTCGGTCGACGTGCCCTCGAAGGTGTACCGGTAGCTGATCGCGGCGTAGTGGTTGTCGCGCGGGTCGGTGTAGCCGCAGCCGCAGTCGGTGCGCCCGGAGGCGAGCGACTCGTCGTAGTTGCCCTGGATGGCGAGCACCCCGTGCTCGCGCAGCAGGGGGAACACGCGGTCCGGGTGCGGCCCGAACCCGCCCATGTCGCCCAGGCAGAACACCGCCTCCACCCCGCGCGCCCGCGCGTCGGCCAGCGTGGCCTCGAGCGCGAGCGCGTTGCTGTACACGCCCCCGAGGACCGCGATGCGCCGGTACTCGCCTAGCTGTTCCTGCACGTCATCCCCGTCCGGTGGCAGGTCACGCACGCCGGGTGATAGAGGGGCGCGGGCCGCAAGGACTCGGCGAGGCCGCCCGGCGGAGAGCCGCGCGCCCGGGAGGCCGGCCAGGATCGGGCACGCGTAGACGCCGCCCGCCGCCACCACGCGCGCGTCCGCGCACTGGAGCATCGAGCGGTCGAAGCCTTCGAGATCCTCCTCGGTGAGCGGCGGCTCTCCGCTCGCGGGCTGCCGGCCGAGGGCGAACACCGGCATGATCTTGAGCCGCGGCCGCTCGACGCCCTGCTCTCGGAGGAAGTCGCGGAATCGCCCGTGCATGCCGCCCGGCCCGGGGTGCGCGTCGGCCGTGATCTCGGTGGCGGTCACGATGGGCAGGAGCCCGCGCGCCTTCAGGAGGCGCACCGCCTCCACCGCCTTCTCCCACGACCCCTCGCCGCGGATCGCGTCGTTGCGCGCCCGGTCCGGGTCGTCGAGGCTCACCCGGATCTCGAGCGAGTAGAGCGCGCGGGCGGCCAGCGCGGCCAGCGCGTCGGCCTGCTCGGGACCGATGAGGGTGCCGTTGGTGAGAACGGTGGTGGGAGCGGCCTCGAGCGCGCGCTCGAGCAGGGGCAGGATCTCGCCGTGCAGGAACGGCTCGCCCCCGGTGAAGTAGATCTCCTTCACGCCGAGCGCCTCCGCCTCGCCGATGGCCCGCCGGATCGTCTCGCCGTCGAGGGGCTTGAGCCACGGCGAGCGCGGCCCGCTCGCGTTGATGCAGTGCCGGCACTCGAGGTTGCACCAGGTGCCGGTGATCTGCACCCAGAGCGTGGAGAGCCCGAGGAACGGCGCCTGCGGAGCCGGGACCACCGGGGCCGTCGTGACGGCGGGCGTGCTCATGCGGCGGGCTCGGGCGTCATATGGCCCAGCATGCGCGCGTGGCAGCGGAGGATGTCACAGCGGCGTCAAATCAGGCGACGAACACACCCTCGGGCAGGAAGGCCGAGACGATCCAGTTGGGCGCGTCCACGATCTCGCTGATCTTGAGATCGACCGTCACGCTGCACAGGATGTAGGCCTCCTCCCGGGAGAGCCCGCGCTCGCGCACGAGGTGGTCGATCATGTAGCGCACCGCCTGCTGGGAGGCCGCGAAGAGATCGGGGCCGTGCGCGGTGGTGGCGAACCACGGCCCGGGCGCGGTCGACGAGGGCGGCCGCGTCGTGCGCAGCTGCGGCTCGGCGAGGCCCCGGTCGCGCTCGAGCCCGAAGCGCGCGGTCACCCGGCCGCCCATCTCCACCGCGGTGACGCACACCTCGCCGTCGCCCTGGATCCCGTGGGTGTCGCCCACGCAGAACAGCGCCCCGTCCACCCACACCGGCAGGTAGAGCGTCGATCCGGCGGTGAGCTGCTTGATGTCCATGTTGCCGCCGTTCTTCCGCGGCGGCATCGTGCTGTGCCCGCCCGGCAGGTCGAGCGCGGTGCCCATCACGCCCGGGAAGGGATCGAGCGGCACCGCGAGGCGCTTGCCGGCCCGCGCGTGGGTGCCGTCGGCGAGATCCCAGATCTGCAGGAAGGGCTTCGCGAAGTCCGCCTCGGGCAGCAGGCCGCGGCCGGGCCGGATCGCGGTCCAGCCGAAGTCGGCCGGCTTCACCTCCAGGATCTCCACCACCAGCGCGTCGCCCGGGCGCGCGCCGCGCACCCGCACCGGCCCGGTCAGGGGGTGCCCGCGGAAGGGACCGCGCGCGAGCACGTCGGCGTGGGTGGAGGCGCGCGAGTAGAACCGGTCGGCCGCGTCGCGGGTCTCGAAGACCACCGTGTCGCCCGGCTCGATCTCGATCCGCGGGGGGATCGCGTTGTTCCACTCGTACTGGACCTGCCCGGCGTCGAGGTGGTGGATCATGGCGCTCGAAGTATACACGCGACGGCGGGGCCTTGTTGAGGCGGAGACGGCGGGGTATGCTCCGCGCCACCATGTCGACCAGCCTGGAGGCGCCGACCCCGGGGCCGCGAGTC
Organism: uncultured Candidatus Rokubacteria bacterium; assembly: GCA_963841755.1. Lineage (GTDB taxonomy): Bacteria > Methylomirabilota > Methylomirabilia > Rokubacteriales > CSP1-6 > CAMLFJ01. The sequence continues at coordinate 27,531 of CAWJDX010000013.1, read as the reverse complement.
TCCCGGGAGCGCGGGCCAGGGCAGTCAGACAATGGCCGGGACCCGCATCCGGCGCTCCGCGACGACGCCCGGTCCGAGCCGCCCGCCCGCGGGGTCTTCCCGGCGATCTTCCTCATCTCGGCCGCAACCCTGCTCCTCGAGCTGACGCTCACCCGCATCTTCGACGTGGTGCTGTGGACCAACCTGGCCAGCTTCATCGTGAGCAGCGCGATCTTCGGCCTTGGGCTGGGCGGTATCGCGGTCATGCTGCGGCCGTCGCCTCGCGACGGGACGCCGGCCCGCGGTGTGGGCCGCGCTCGCGTTCGCGGCCGCGGTGCTGCTGCTCCTCCCCGCGGTCACCCTGCTGCCGTTCGACTTCGGCGCGATCCTGACCCAGCCGGCTCGCCAGCTCGTGAGCTTCGCCGCGCTCTACGCCGCCCTGCTCGCCCCGTTCTTCGCCGCCGGGGTGGTCATCGCCTCGATCCTGACTCGCCACGCGCGCCGGGTCGACCAGCCTCTACTTCTGGGATCTCCTGGGCGCGGGCCTCGGCGCGCTCGGCATCATCTGGCTCCCCACCCTGATCGGGCCGGCCGCGATGCTCGTCCTGATCGCCGCGGCCGGGGCGGTGGTGGCCGGGCTGCTCGCGCCCTCCCGCAGCCGGGCCCGCGTCGTCGCCCTGTGCCTGGCTGGGCGTGCTTGGATCGGCGCTCTTCGCCTCCGACCGGATCGACTTCCAGACCCACGTGGCGAAGGGCGACCCTGAAGTCCGGGGAGGCCTTGCGGCGGGCCGAGTACTCTCGCTGGGATCCCGCCGCGAAGATCGACGTGCTGCCCCATTCCGTGCCGTTCCTCCGGCGGATCGCCTACGACGGCGGCGCACAGCGCTCCTCCTACTACCAGTTCGACGGTGACCTCGGCCAGGTCCGGGCCCACTACTTCGACCTGGTCGACGACGAGCCCCGCTACGACATCGGCCGCTACGTGGCGCTCGCCTACTGGCTCAAGCGTGACACCCCGATGCGCGCGCTGGTGATCGGCAGCGCGGGCGGGCAGGAGGTGCTCGCCGCGCTCGCCTTCGGCGCCGCGCGGGTCGACGCGGTGGAGATGGTGTGCGCGGTGATCCAGGCGGCTCGGGGCCCGTACGCCGACCTTCACCGGCCATCTCTACGATCACCCGCGCGTCCGCCCCGTGTGCGACGAGGGGCGCAGCTACCTCCGTCACACCCCCGACCGCTACGACGTGATCCAGATCCACAGCAACCACACCACCTCGAGCGTGGCCCAGGGCGCGGGGGCGATGGACCCCATCTACCTCCAGACGGTCGAGGCCTACCGCGAGTACCTGAGCCGCCTCACCGACGACGGCATCCTCCAGATCAACTACTACGTCTATCCGCGCATGATCACGACCGCCGCGCAGGCCTGGCACGATCTCTTCCCGGACCGCGACTTCGCCCGGCACGTGATCATCGAGGGCAGCGGCTGGTCGGAGTTCATGATGCCCACCATGCTGATCAAGCGCTCGCCGTGGACCCTGGAGGAGATCGCGGCGGTACGGCGCTTCGTCAGCCCGCGAGTTCGCGGCGGAGCCCGGCCGCACCTACGGGCTCGTCTACACCCCCGTCCCGCCCGAAGTCGCGAACGTGCCGGCCGAGTTCTTCCGCGCCCCGCTCGATCCCGCCCTCGTGGAGCGCCTGCCCTATCAGGTGACGCCCACCACCGACGCACGGCCGTTCTTTCGCGACCTGCGCAAGCACCTCCACCGGATCGAGCCCGACGCGGCCGGCTACGTGCCGGCCAGCACCGCGGGCTTCATCAACGCGAGCCTGATGGGCCCGATTCCCCGCGATCGCATCCACCTCTATCTCCTCGGCGGGCTCTCGGTCGCGATGTCGGGCCTCTTCCTCTGGTACCCGCTCCGCTGGATGCGCCGCCACGGGCTCGGCCGGACGGGCGCGCTGCCCACCGCGGTGTACTTCGGCTGCCTCGGGGTCGGCTTCATCGTGGTCGAGGTCGTGCTGATCTCGAAGTTCGTGGTGCTGATCGGCTTCCCGATCTACGCGATGGCCGCGGTGCTCTGCACCCTGCTCATCGCGGCCGGTGCGGGCAGCCGCCTCTCCGGCTGGCTGTGGCGCCGACATCCCGCGCTGGGCGATCGGGGTCTTCCCGGCGGTGGCGCTCCTGATCGGCGCGGTGGTGGCCGCCTTCCCCTTCGCGCGCGACCTCGCGCTCGGCCTGGGCCAGCCCGCGCGCATCGCGCTCTCCGCCGCCCTGCTGCTGCCCCTGGGCGTCGGCCTCGGCATGCCGTTCCCGCTGGGCATCGCCGCGCTCAGCCGGCTGGCCCCGCGCCTGGTGCCGTGGGCGTGGGGGGTCAACGGCTTCATGACGGTGGTGGGCTCGCTGATCGCCGCGCTGCTCTCGATCCGCTGGGGCTTCGACGTGACGCTGCTCGCGGGGGCGGCCGTGTACCTGGTGGCGATGGGGGCCTGGCGGGCACTCGACGCATGAGCGCGACCGGCGCGCTCTGGCAGGCGATCGAGCCGATCTACGCGGCCATCCTCGCGCATCCGTTCGTGCGCGGGCTCACCGACGGCTCGCTCCCGCGCGAGGCCTTCCGCTTCTACGCGGTGCAGGACGCGCTCTACCTGCGGGACTTCGCCCGCGCCCTCTCGGTGGCGGCGGCCCGCGCGCCCCGCGAGGAGTGGATCATCATGTTCAACGAGCACGCGGCGGGCGCGCTCAAGGTGGAGATGACGCTGCACGAGTCCTTCTTCAAGGACTTCGGCCTCTCCCCGGAAGAAGTCGCGGCCACCCCGCTCGCGCCCACCAACGCCGCCTACACCTCCTACCTGCTCGCGGTGGCCTACGGCCGCCCGTTCCACGAGGCGGTCGCCGCGCTGCTCCCCTGCTACTGGATCTACTGGGAGGTCGGCAAGACCCTCGAGCGCGCGGGCTCGCGCGATCCGCTCTACGCGCGCTGGATCGGCACCTACGCCTCCGAGGAGTTCGGCGCGGTGGTGCGCGCGGTGCTCGCCTGCACCGACACCCTCGCCGCCGCGCTCGGCCCGGACGAGCGGCGGGCGATGCATCGCCACTTCGTGACCACCAGCCGCTACGAGTGGATGTTCTGGGACATGGGCTGGCGCCGCGAGGCCTGGCCCGTCTAACTCTCCCTAGTTCTCCCTCTCCCCTGGGGAGAGGGCAGGGTGAGGGGAGCAGGGCGAGGCGCTGTGCTAGACTACGCCCGCATCCCCACCATCGCCCCTCCGGAGGCATATCCGATGACCCGACCGACCCGCCGCGCCGCAACTCTCCTGGCCCTCCTCCTGGCGATCGCGCTGCCGGCGGCGGCCGCCGAGACGGTCAAGCTCGGCGATCTGCCCGCGATCTCCAACGCGGGCATCTACATCGCGATCGAGAAGGGCTTCTTCCAGGAGCACGGGCGTCGCGGTCGACATCGAGCGCTTCGCCTCCGCGGGCAAGATGACCGCGCCGCTCGCCACCGGGCAGATCGACGTGTCGGTGGGCTCGCCCTCCGCCGGCCTGTTCAACTCGATCGCGGGCGGCATGGACTTCAAGATCGTGGCCGACAAGGGCCAGGTCCGTCCCGGCTACAACTTCACCCCGCTCATCGTCCGCAAGGATCTCGTCGACTCCGGCAAGGTGAAGACGCTCCGGGACCTGAAGGGCCTCAAGGTCGCCAACGGGGCCAAGGGCATCAACTTCGACTTCTTCCTCGCCAAGATGATGGAGCACGTGGGGCTCACCTACGACGCGCTCGACGTGGTCTACATGTCCTATCCCGACGGGATCAAGGCGCTCGCGAGCAAGGCGGTCGACGCCGCCTTCGCGCCCGAGCCGTGGGGCGCCCAGGCCGAGAAGGAGAAGATCGGCACGCGCCTCTTCCTGACCGAGCAGGTGCCCGCGCTCGCCACCTTCCAGGTGGCCGCCATCATGTACAGCGGCAAGTTCATCAAGGAGCGGCCGAAGGTCGCCCGCGCGTTCATGCAGGCCTACGTGCAGGGGCTCAAGCTCTACAATCAGAAAGGCGGGCTCAAGGACGCCGAGGTCGCGGGCATCCTGGCCAAGCACCTCAAGCTGCCCGTCGAGACCATCCAGGCCACCCTGCCGGTCTATCTCGATCCGACCGGCCGGCCGCGCGTGCAGGATCTCGCCGCCTTCCAGGACTGGTTCCACCAGATGGGCTGGGTGAAGGAGAAGGTGGCGATGGACCGGGTGGTCGACCTCTCCTTCCTCGAATAGCCCCGACGAGGAACGGCGCGTGCTGCTGGCCCTTCGCGACGTCGGCAAGGTCTGGCCCATCGCGCGCACCGGCGAGCGCGTGCCCGCGCTCGAGGCCATCACGCTCGACGTCACCGCCGGGCGAGTTCCTGATCCTGCTCGGGCCCTCGGGCTGCGGCAAGTCGACCCTGCTCCAGATCATGGCCGGCCTCGAGGTCCCGTCCTCGGGCGCGATCGACTTCCCGGCCGCGGCGGGCGAGCGCGGCAAGCTCACCAGCATGGTGTTCCAGGACTACGCGCTCTTCCCCTGGCGCACCGTGCTCGCCAACGTGGCCTTCGGCCCCGAGGTGCGCGGGGTGCCGCGGCGCGAGCGCGAGGAGCGCGCGCGGCGGCTGATCGAGCTGGTCAACCTGCGCGGCGCCGAGACCCGCTACCCGCACGAGCTCTCCGGCGGCATGCGCCAGCGGGTGGCCCTGGCCCGCGCGCTCGCCAACGACCCGCAGATCGCTCCTCTTCGACGAGCCGCTCGCCGCGCTCGACTCGCAGACGCGCCGGGTGATGCAGGACGAGCTGCTGCGCATCTGGGCCGAGACCGGCAAGACGTTCGTCTACGTGACCCACAGCCTGCAGGAGGCGGTGCTGCTCGGCAGCCGCATCGTCCTGATGACCGCCGGGCCCGGGCGCATCAAGCGGGTGGAGGAGGTCACGCTGCCGCGGCCGCGCCACCTCACCGGGCGCGCGGAGGCCGCGATGCTCGATCGCCTCGACGCGCTCCTCGGCGAAGAGGTGCAGCGCGCGATGGCCTCGTGACCGCGTCGCACTGGCGGCAGCTCGCCTCGGTGGCCGGGCTCCTGCTCGCCTGGCAGATCCTGGTGCAGGCCGGGCGCATCAACCCGCTCTTCCTGCCCGCCCCGCTCTCGGTGCTCGGCGCGATGTGGGAGATGACCCGCTCCGGCGAGCTGCCGTGGGCGGTGCTGGTGAGCCTGAACCGGGTGGTGCAGGGCTTCGTCTACGGCTCGCTCGCCGGCGTGCTCCTGGGCCTGCTCGCGGGCGCGATCCGCTGGGTGGAGGACCTCCTCGATCCGTGGGTCGCCGCGGTCTACCCGATCCCCAAGTCGGCGCTCTTCCCGCTCTTCATGCTGTGGTTCGGCCTCGGCAACCCGTCCAAGATCGTGACCATCGCGGTGGGCGTGCTCTTCCTGGTGCTGGTCAACACCATGGCCGGGGTGCACGCGATCAACCCGGTGCTGCTGAAGGCCGCGCGCGACCTGGGCGCGAGCCGGGCGCAGATCTTCGTCAAGGTGATCCTGCCCGGCGCGCTGCCCAGCATCTTCACCGGGCTTCCGCCTCGGCGCGGGCATGGCGCTCATCCTGGTCTTCATCACCGAGATCGAGGCCACCAAGGCCGGCCTCGGCTTCCTCCTGTGGGAGGCCTTCCAGCTCATGGACACGCGGCACGTGTTCGTGGGTGTGGTAACGTTCGGCCTGCTGGGCGTGGCGACCACGTGGCTGCTGAAGTGGCTGGAGCGGGTCACCTGCCCCTGGATTCAACGCTCGAACTGATCCCGCTCGAACTAGACGGACCCCAGAGAGGCGCGACATGGCACAGGACCTCCCCGGTTATCTCGACCTGATCAAGCGCAGCCGGCCCGACGACCTGCTCGTCGTCTCGAAGGAGATGGACCCCGCCTTCGAGATCACCGCGCTGGTGGTGAAGCTCGAGCGCGAGGCCCGCCGGCGCCCGGTGGTGATCTGCGAGCGGGTGAAGGGCACGCCCTTCCCGGTGCTGACCAACCTGCACGCGAGCCGCTCGCGCCTGGCGCTGGCCATGGGCGCCGCGCCCGACGAGATGCTGGCCACCTACCTGCGCGCGATGGACAAGCCCATCGCGCCCCGGGTGGTCGCGACCGGCCCGTGCAAGGACGTGGTGCTGACCGGCGACCGCATCAACCTGTACGACCTGCCCCAGATCCTCCACCACGAGGGCGACGCGGGCGCCTACCTCACCTCCGCGATCTCGTTCGCCAAGGACCCGACCAGCGAGACGTGGAACTGCGCCTACAACCGGCTGATGATCCAGGGGCGCGACCGCACGTCCATCCACCTGACGCTCGGCAAGCACCTCTGGGAGTTCCAGCGCATCGCGGAGTCGCTCGGCCGGCCGCTGCCGGTGGCCTTCGCCATCGGGGTGCACCCCGCCATCGCGCTCGGCTCGCTCGCCATCGGCTCCATCGACGAGGACGAGCGCGCGATCATGGGCGCGCTCCTGCGCGAGCCGCTCGAGCTGGTCAAGTGCGAGACCTCCGACGTGCTGGCCCCCGCGCACGCCGAGATGATCATCGAGGCCGAGATCCAGCCCGGCGCGCGCACCCCCGAGGGGCCGTTCGGCGAGTTCACCGGCTACAGCCTGGGCGAGCGGCAGCGCGAGGTGGTGCAGGTCAAGGCGATCACCCACCGGCGGGGCGCCTACTTCCAGGACATCACGGTGGCGCACCTCGACCACATGCTGCTCTCGACCATCCCGATGGAGGCCAACCTCTACCGGGCGGTCCGGGCCATGGTGCCGTCGGTGAAGGCGGTGCGGGTGCCCGCGCCCTTCACCTGCTACGTCTCGCTCGAGCAGCGCCTCATCGGCCAGGCCAAGAACGCGATCCTGGCCGTGCTCGGCGCCGACCTCTACATGAAGCGCGTGGTGGTCGTCGACCAGGACGTGAACATCTTCGACGACCGCCAGGTGACCTGGGCCATCGCCACCCGCTGCCAGCCCGATCGCGACATCACGATCATCACCCACGCGCGCGGCTCCGACCTCGATCCCTCCACCAAGGAAGACGGCTACTCCGCCAAGTGGGGGGTCGACGCGACCGCCAAGCCGTCGCTGGCCGGCTACACCCCGCGCCACCGGGTGCCGCCCGAGGTGTGGAAGCGCCTCAACCTGAAGGACTACGCGGAGTAGAGGGACGGAGGGCGGCCGGGCTCAGGCGCCGAGTCGGCGCTCGAGCTCGTTGATGCGGCCCTGGAGCACGGCGACGCGCTCCTTGAGCTCGGCGAGATCACGCTCCATGATCTGACGCCGGCCGAGGTCGTCCGCGAGGCTCGCCTCGATGCGCCGGAGCTGCTGCGAGATCATGTGGTATTCCTGCTCCAGGCGCTCCAGGCGACGATAAATCTCGTCCAGGTGGCCGAGGATCTCGCCGAACTTTTCGTCGACCTGAGCAAAGCCATCGTCGACCCGACGCTCGAGGCCGGCAATTCGTCGGTCGACCTCCACGAAGCGCCGGTCGACGTTGGCGAACTGGCCGGTGAGGAACTCGACGAGCTGCTGATACTCCGTGGAGGTCATGAGGCATCTGTACCTCAAGGCGTGAGTGGATTCAACCCGTATCCGTCGGAGACACGGGGACTTGCTCTTCGAGGTGCCCGCGCGCGAAGATCGCAGCTCGTGACCACCGACCGGACGCCCAACCTCGCCGCGCTCCTCGCTGACGCCGCGCGCCGGCGGCCCGATCACCCCGCGCTGATCTGGGACGGCGGGGCGCTCTCCTGGCGCGACCTCGAGGCGCGCGCCGCCGGGATGGCCCGAAGGCTCGCGCGCCCCGGCGTGGGCGCGGGCGACGTCGTCGCGCTCCTCCTGCCCAACACGTGGGGCCTGGCCGCCGCGCTCTGGGGCGGCCTCGCCCTCGGCGCCACGGTGGCGCCGCTCAACCCGCTGCTGGCCGCCGACGAGCGCGAGCGGATCCTCGGGCACCTGGGGCCGAAGGCGGTGGTCGACACCGCGCCCGCCGAGGAGACCGCGGAGACGATGCCGACCGCGGCCGCGACGGCGCCCGGCGTCATCCTTTATACGTCGGGCAGCACCGGGCAGCCCAAGGGCGCGGTCCTCTCCCACGCCGCGCTCGCGGTGGCCAACGAGTCCTGGGCCGGCCCGGTGATGGGCCTCACCGCGGCCGATCGGGTGCTGGCCGCGCTGCCCCTCGCGCACTCCTTCGGGCTCAACGGCGCGCTGCTGGCTCCGCTGCTCGCCGGCGTCACGGTGGTGCTGCAGGAGCGCTTCGCGCCCGAGGAGACGCTGCGCGCGATCGCGCCGGCACCGGGTGACCGTGTTCCCCGGCGTCGCCACCATGTTCGCGCGCATTCTCGAGTCGCCCGCGCTCGACGCGGCCGATCTGGCGAGCCTGCGCCTCGCCGTCTCGGGCGCCGCCCCGTGCCCGTGGGCGCTGGCCAGCGAGTGGCGGCGGCGCACCGGGGTGCGCATCGTGCGCGGCTACGGGATGACCGAGCTGTTCCGCCCCATCTCCTATCTCGCCGCGGAGACGACCGACCGGCCCGACTCGATCGGCCGCGCGGTGCCGGGCGTCGAGCTGCGGGTGGTGGACGACGAGCTGTGGATCCGCTCGCCCGCCGCGATGGACGGCTACCTGCGCGCGCCCGAGGAGACCGCGGCGGTGCTGGCCACCGATGGGTGGTTCCGGACCGGCGACCTGGCCACCATCTCCGACGACGGCTACGTCAGCATCGTGGGGCGCAAGCGCGAGCTGATCCTGCGCGGCGGCTACTCGGTGGTGCCGGGCGAGGTGGAGGCGGCGCTGCTCGGCCACCCCGCGGTGGCGGAGGCCGCGGTGATCGGCGTGGCGCACCCGGAGCTGGGCGAGGAGGTGGCCGCGTTCGTGACGCTGCGGCCGGGCACGAGCGCGGAGGCGCCGGAGCTGATCGCGTTCTGCCGGGAGCGGCTGGCCGGCTACAAGTATCCGCGGCGCGTGACGGTGGTGGACGAGATGCCGCGCAGCGCGACCGGCAAGATCCTGAAGGCGAAGCTGCGGTAGGGAGGCGAGCGGCGTGGAGGTGCTCCCCCCACGCCGCCCCTATGTGAACGCGCGACGCTCGCCGCGCGGCTGGTTGGCGCTACTTCTTGGGCTGCTCGGGCGCCTTGGTGTCCGGCGCCTTCGTATCGGGAGCCTTCGTCGCGTCGCCCTCACCCTTCTTGGCCGCGTGCTTCTTCTTGGCGGTGTGCTTGGCCTTGCCGTCCTTCTTGTCCATCTTGTCCATCTGGGTGTCGCCCTTCGACGGAGCCGCCGGAGCGGGCGCCGTGCTCGGGGCCGGGGTGGTCGGGGTCTGCGCGAGCGCGGGACCGGCCACCCCGAGGGCAAACACCGTCGCGGCCACCAGGGACATCACGTGAGTCGTCTTCATGGAGAACTCCTCTCTCTTCATTGAGTGTTGGTTTGTGAGTTATTGGAACAGGTTCGTGAAGAAGCTCTTCACGCTGTGGCCGAACGATACGGCCCCTTCCTTGGTTCTGCTCCAGGCCGACTTGGCCTCGGGCTCCGCTGCCCGTCCCGCCTCCTTGATTCGCTCTCCCGCCGTCTCGGCGCCGCCGACCACCGTCTTGCCGATACCCTTCGCGGTATCCTCGACGCCGCGCCCGACCTGCTTGGCGCCGCTCTCGACCTGCGCGGCACCTTCCCGCGCCTTGGTGTCGTCCGCCGCGCCGGCCGGCGCCGCCGCCGCGATCAGCGCCAGCAGTGCGACGAATGCGGTGAGCCGGCTCTTCACTGCCCTCTGCATCTCCGTCCTCCTGTCTCGTGGGCCTGTCTCGTGGGTGTAACTTTGTGATCCACGAGAAAGTTCACCGGCAACCCACATGCCAGCGAAGATCGGGAGCGGGCGAGGCGTATCGACCGTCTGTGCCTCGATTGGCGAGGCGCCGCGACGAGCCCGTGGGAGGAATTACACGGCGGCGTGTAAGGATTACCAGGAGAAGACGTGCGTGGGCGTCAGCTCGACGATGACCGAATCGGTCTCGCCGAGCGCGGCCTCGCGCGGGTACTGCGGATACTTTGCGTAGAGGCGGCGGCGCAGGCCGCGGAAGCGCGGGCCGCGCTCGATCACGCGCGCGCGGCCCTGCACCATCACCCCGGTGATGTGCGACCAGTCGTCCGAGTAGAGATCGACGGTGAGGGCGAGCCGCGGGTTCGCGCGCACGTTGAGGACCTTGCGACCCTTGCGGCCCGAGCCGAAATAGATCTTCCCGCCCGCCAGCACGTGGCAGACCGGCACCAGATGCGGCATCCCGTCGCCGACGGTGGCGACGCGCGCCACCCGTTCCCGCTCGAGCATCTTCGCCTGCGCCTTCGTCAGTCGCATGTGTCCCTCCTGTGAAGATCGAGTGTACTGCACGGGCGCATTGACCCCCGGTGAACGCTTGATGTAGATTCCACCGCATGAAAAGCAAGGCATCGACCAAGAAGTCCAAGACGTCGTCCGCTCGCGCCAAGGCCAAGCCCCAGCCGAAGCCGGCGGCCCGGAAGGCGGCGGCCAAGGCCCCCGCGGCCCGGGCCACCGTCGCCGCGGCCCCCAAGGCCCAGGCCTACACCCCGAAGCCGATCGAGGGGATCGGCTGGGCGCCCTTCCGCTACAGCCGGTAGCTCCTCCCTCGCGCGCCCGGAGCGCCGGGCGCGCCCGGGTCGGGGGCGTGGCCGTGCTGGGTGCCCTCCTCCTGCTGCCCCTGGCCGCCGGGTGCGCGCCGCTGGAGCGGCTCGGCCAGAACTGGTGGGAGCTTCGCCGGGACTCCTCCGGCCAGGCCCCGGATCCCGCCTCCACCCCGGACGCGGTCATCCAGGTCTACGCGGCCCGCACGGTCGGCTGGCGTGGCGTGATGGCCGTTCACACCTGGCTGACCCTCAAGCCGGCCGGGGCGCCCGCCTATACCCGGTACGAGGTGATGGGCTGGGGGGTCGGCAACGGGGCGCCCGCCATCCGGGTGAACCGCAGCGGGCCCGACAACTACTGGTTCGGCAGCCGGCCCGAGCTGCTGGTGGACCGGCGGGGGGAGGGCGTCGACGGGCTGATCGCCCGCGTCCAGGCGGCGGTCGAGAGCTATCCCTACCCGGCCAGCTACCGGACCTGGCCCGGGCCCAACAGCAACACGTTCACCGCCTACCTGGGGCGGGCCGTCCCCGAGCTACGCCTGGATCTGCCCGCCACCGCCATCGGCAAGGACTTCATCCCGGGCGGGCTGCCGGCGGCCATGGCCCCATCGGGCACCGGCGTGCAGCTCTCCCTCTTCGGCCTGCTGGGGGTGCTGGCCGGCGCGGAAGAGGGGCTCGAGCTGAACGTGCTGAGCCTGACCTTCGGGGTGGACGTGAAGCGGCCGGCGCTCAAGCTGCCGGTGGTGGGCCGCCTGGGCGTCAGCCGGCGGCCGCCACCCCCGGCCCCCGAGTGATCGTCTCCCAGCCCGCCTCGGCCAGCGGCCGCGCCCGCTCGCCGCGCGCGCGGGCGTTGACGTCGTTGGCGGTGCCCGCGATCACCCGGCCCATGATGCCCTGGGCGATGGCGGCCAGCCGGAACATCGCGAAGGCCAGGTAGAACTCCCAGTCCGGGATGCCCGAGCGGTCGGTGCGCCGGCAGTAGGCGGCGATGTACTCGGCCTCGGAGGGCAGGCCCATCTCGGCGAGCGGCGCGCCGAGCACCCCGCCGAGCGTGCTGGGCCCGAGACGGTACGGCATGCAGTTGTAGGCCAGGTCCGCCAGCGGGCTCCCGAGGGTGGAGAGCTCCCAGTCGAGCACCGCCACCACCCGGGGCTCGGTCGGATGCAGGATCAGGTTGCCGGGCCGGAAGTCGCCGTGGACCACGGTGGGCCGCTCGTCGGCGGGCACGTGCGCGGGCAGCCAGGCGATGAGCTGCTCCATGGCCTCGATGCGCTCGGTCTCGGAGGCGCGGTACTGCGTGGTCCAGCGGTGGATCTGCCGCGCGAAGTACGAGCCGGGCCGGCCGTAGTCGGCGAGCCCGGTCGCCTCGAGGTCCACCCGGTGGAGCGTCGCGAGCACCTCGTTCATCGAGTCGTAGATGGCGGCGCGGTCCGACGGGCTCATCCCGGGCAGGAGCGGGTCGGCGACCACGCGCCCGCGCACCCACTCCATGATGAAGAACGCGGTGCCGATCACCGCGTCGTCCTCGCAGAGCGCGTAGGTGCGCGGCACCGGCACCCGGGTCGGCGCGAGCGCGGTGATGATCCGGTACTCGCGGTCGACCGCGTGCGCGGACGGCAGGAGCTTGCCGGGCGGCTTGCGGCGCAGCACGTACTCGCCGCCGGGCGACGAGAGCCGGTAGGTCGGATTCGACTGGCCGCCCTGGAACTGGGTCACCGTGACCGGGCCCTCGAAGCCCTCGACGTGCCCGGCCATGTAGCGCTCGAGCGCGGCCACGTCGAAGCGGTGGGTCTCGCGCACCGGGATGGTGTCGGCGGTGGAGCTCACCTCGGCGGCGTCGCGCGGGGCGGAGGGGGTGGTCATGGCGCGGGTTCAGATTATGCTGCGCGCCCGTAACCTCAGCAACCGTAAGTTTGCCCGCGCGTCACTCCACCACGTGGTCCGCCCGCAGCAGCAGCGACGGCGGGATCGTGAGACCGAGCGAGCGGGCGGTCCGGACATTGATGACCAGCTCGAACGCGGTGGGCTCCTCGACCGGGAGGGCGGCCGGCTTCGCGCCCCGGAAGATCTTGTGCGCGAAGCCGGCCGCGCGCCGGTACATCTCGGGGTAGTTCACCCCGTAGGCGACCAGCCCGCGCGCGAACTCGGTGGACGCGTACATCGCGGGCAGCCGGTACCTGGCCGCGAGATCGACGATGACCCCCTGATTCGCCTGGGTGAGCGTGTCGAGCCCGACGATCATCGCGTCCACTCGCTGCCGGGCCGCGGTGGTGAACGCGGACTCGAGGTCCTCGACCTTTCGCACGTCGAGCAGCAGCGGCTCGATGTCGATCGACCGGGCCGCCTTCTCGATCTCCCGCCACTGGGACGGGAGCGCGGGGTTGCTCATGTTGAGAAGAGCGGCGAGACGGGTCGCGCGCGGGACCAGGTCGCGGAGCAGCTGCACCCGCTTCGGGTAGATCTGGGTCACCGCCGCGCTGAGCCCGGTGACGTTTCCGCCCGGATGGGCGAGGCTGTCGACGAGGCGCTGGCCCACCGGATCGCCGACGCCGATGATCACCACCGGAATCGCGCCCGCTCCGCTCTTGGCCGCGAGCGCCGCCGGCGTGCCCCTCGTCACGATGAGGTCCACCTTCAGGCGCGCCAGCTCGCTCACCAGGCCCGGGTAGCGCTGATCCTGGCCCTCGGCCGACCGGTACTCGATGACGAAGTGCTCGCCTTCGACGTAGCCCAGGTCGCGCAGCCCCTGCCGGAAGCTCTGCACGTTGACCGCGTTGACCGCGATCGAGGTCCGCTCGATCATGCCGACGCGAAAGAACCGGTCCGGCTGCTGGGCGCGGGCCGCGAACGGCGCCAGCAGACCGGCGCCGACCAATCCGCCGAGGAATGCTCGTCGGCTGACCATCGCCGTCGACGCGCCCGCGAGATCCCGCTCGATCATGGCTCCCTCCTTTTCACGATGATTGGCTGCCCGGCCCGGCGGCTGCCGCGGGGATCGAAGGCAAACGAGGTGCCACCGGCGCTACGTCGAAAATGCACCTGGTTGCAGACCGCCGCCGAGCGGAGATTCGGGCAAAGAGGGTCGCATCGTGGGCGTTGTGCCCGAGCGGCGCCACGCGGCGCCGCCGACCGACGCCGGCCGCGCTCGCCGCGCCCCGTTTGTGCGCTTACTGGGTGCGAGTAACCGCGGGCGGGCGGCGCGGCGCTACACCGCGGGCGCGGACGGCGCGTCGTACGGCGGCAGTGGGTCGTTGCGATCGTGACGCTGACGCCACGCGAGGGTGAGCGTCGTGATGAGCAGCAGGCCCATCGTCCCGCCCACCGCGCAGGCGTTCAGGACGCCCCAGCGCTCGGCCACCGTCCCCATGATCAGCGCGCCGATCGGGGTCATGCCCGCGAACACCAGCGCGTAGAGGCCCATGATCCGGCCGCGCAGCTCGTCGGGCACCGTGATCTGCACGGTCGTGTTGCACGCGGTCATGAACGTGATCTGGGCGAAGCCGAGCGCCATCAGCACCGCGACCGCCAGCCCGAACCAGTGCACGAAGGAGAGCGCGATCAGCAGGGCCGCCGCGGTCAGCGCGGGCGCCACCACCGCCCAGAGCGGCGGGCGGCCCACCGAGAAGGTGGCCACCGCGAGCGCGCCGATCACCGCGCCGACGCCGAGCGAGGCCATCAGCAGGCCGAAGCCGTGCGCGCCCTCGTGGAGCACGTTGCGCGCGATCAGCGGCACCAGCACGTTCATGTTGACCACGAAGAGGCTCACCGAGAGCAGCAGGCCGAAGACGAGCGCGATGCGCGAGTTGCCGAGCGCGTAGCGCACGCCCTCCGCGATCTCCGCGCCCATGCCGAGCCCGCTCCGCGGCCGCGGGGCCCCCTCGGTGCGGATCGCGGCCAGCGCCGCGATGACGGCCAGGAAGCTCAGCCCGTTGAAGAGGAAGGCGGCCGCGGTGCCGTAGCGCGCGACCAGCAGCCCCGCCGCGGCCGGGCCCACCACCCGCGCCCCGTTGAACACCGCCGAGTTGAGCGCGATCGCGTTCATCAGATCGCCGCGCGGCACCAGATGGGCGATGAAGGACTGCCGCGCCGGCATGTCGAGGGTGTTGGCGAGGCCGTAGAGCGAGGCCAGCACCGCCACGTGCCAGAACTGCACGTGGCCGCTCCAGACCAGGGCGGAGAGCGTGAAGGCCTGGATCATCAGCGCGGTCTGGGTGCCGATCAGCATGCGCCGCTTGTGCACGCGGTCGCTGATCGCGCCGCCCAGGAACGAGAAGAGCAGGATCGGACCGAACTGGAGCGCGCCGATGAGCCCCAGCCGGAACGGGGAGTTGGTCAGCTCGAGCACGAGCCACGACTGGCCCACGCTCTGCATCCACGTGCCGATCAGGGAGACGAGCTGCCCGCACCAGAACAGCCGGAAGTCGCGATGACGGAGGGCGCGCAGGCCCGCGGGAACGGCCATGGTCCGCTATACTGTGCCACGGATGCTCCGGGTCGTCGCCGTCCCCTTCCGCGCGCTCCTCTGCGCGCTGGCGCTGATCGCGCTCGTCGCGCCGCCCGCGCGCTCCACGCAATCCTACGCCGGGCCCCTCGCCCGGACGGGTCAGAGCCTCGCCGGACAGCTCCTCGTCGCCACCGAGGGACTTCAGGGCTCGCCCTTCGCGCGCACCGTCGTCTACGTCGTCCGCCACGACGCGGGCGGCGCGTTCGGGCTCGTGATCAACCGTCCCGGGCCCGAGGTGCGACTGGCTCCGCTGCTCCGCGAGTTCGGCCTCGACGACCACGGCGTCACCGGCCGCATCCGCGTGCACGGCGGCGGCCCGGTGGAGCCCGGGCGCGGGCTCGTGCTGCACAGCGCGGAGTACGCCATCGCGGGCACCGAGCGGCTCGCGGGCGACGTCGCGCTCACCGCGCACCCGGCGGTGCTCGCCGACATCGCGCGCGGGACGGGGCCGCGTCGCTACCGATTCCTCCAGGGCTACGCGGGCTGGCGCGGCGGGCAGCTCGAGGACGAGATCGACGCGGGCGCCTGGATCACGGTGTCCGCCGACTCCGACATCCTCTTCGACGACGACTACGCGACCAAGTGGGACCGCGCCACCGCCCGCCGCCGCCTCTCCATCTAGGCGGGGTCAGGTCTTACATTCCGACATTTCTGGCCGATATTTCTGGAGAAATGTCGTTTTGTAAGACCTGACCCCATCAGTACGTGGGCGCGGCGAGGCTGGCGATCGGGATGTTGACGATGGCCGGGATGTTGGCGCGGAGGGCGCGATCGAGCGCGGGCTCGAGGTCGGCGGCACGCTCGACGTGCTCGCCGTGGGCGCCGAGGGCGGCGGCCATCTGGTCGTAGCGCGACGGGCGCAGCGCGCACCCGACCGTCCGGTCGGCGCCGTAGTGCTGCAGCTGCAGCTGGTGCTCCGCGTTCCAGCGCGCGTCGTTGCCGACGATCGTGACCACCGGCAGGCCGTACCGCGCCGCCGTATCCAGCTCGAAGGCGTGGAAGCCGAACGTGCCGTCGCCCAGGACCGCGATCACCGGTCGGTCGGGGTGGCGCAGCCGGGCCGCGAGGGCCATGGGGATGGCCGCGCCGATGGCGCCGGCCACCCCGTTGATCAGCCGCGGCGCCGCCTCGACGCCCGCCTGGACCCACTGGCCGAACTCGCCGCCGTCGACGACCAGGATCGCGCCGCGGTCGACGTGGGGCTGGAGCGCCGCGCACACCCGCAGCGGATGGATGGGCGCCTGCTCGGAGCGCCGGGCCGCATCCCATCCCGCGGGCACGGTGGCGCGCGCCCGCCGCACCTCCTCGCCCCACGCGCGATGCGACCACGCCCGCCCGCGCGCGGCGGCGGCGAGCTGATCGGCCATCACCGCGGGATCCGCCACGATCCCCTGGACGGCCCCGCCACGAAGCGACGCGGCATCGGCATCCACCTGCACCACGCGGCAGCCGGGGGCGTGGTTGGCCGCCTGGGCGAAGCGGACGACGAAGTCCGGCTTCTTGCCCAGCAGCAGGAGCAGGTCGACCTCCTTCAGGAGCGGCGCGGCCAGGTGCAGCCACGGGTCGTTGAAGCCGCGCGGGCTCTCCATCGGGAGCGCCGGCACCCCGGTCGCCTCGCTCAGGCGCTCGACCGCGGCGGCCCGCGCGCCGCGCGCCATGGCGGGGCCCAGGAGCACGAGCGGCCGCTGCGCCGCCGCGAGCAGCGCGAGCACCCGCTCCACGCTCTCGGCCGGCGCCGCCGCGGGCGTCTCGTCCCGCGGCGCGCGCGCGGGCGCGGCGTCGCTCACCTTGGCCTCGAGCAGATCACCGGGCAGGCTCACGTGGACGGGGCCGGGCCGCCCGCTCCGCGCCAGCTCCAGCGCGGCGGTGATGTCCTCGCCGAGCCGACTCGCGTCCTTGGCCATCCACGAGGCCTTGGCCACCGGCGCGGCCACCGCGGCCTGGTCCACCTCCTGGAACCCGCCGCGCCCGAGCTGGCCCAGCGGGGCGTGGCCGCTCAGCAGCACCAGCGGCGACTCGGCCATCAGCGCGGTGTAGAGCGCGGAGACCGCGTTGCAGTGGCCGGGCCCGGCGGTGACGAGGGCCACCGCGGGCTCGTCGGTGAGACGGCCCCACGCGTCCGCCATGTGCACCGCCGCCGCCTCGTGGCGCGTGTGCAGGATGGAGAGCCGGCTGCCGAGGGTGGCGTCGTACAGCGACAGGATGTGGTTGCCGGAGAGCGAGAAGAGGTGGCGGACGCCGGCCGCCTCGAGCGCCTCCACCACCAGGTGCGCGCCGGTGCGCGTCATGGCAGCCGGGGCGGCCTCAGCGCACCCGCCCGCGCGCCGCGACCGGCCACACCACCTCGACCGCGCCCTTCCGCACCCCGTAGATCTCGTCCACCATGTTGGTGACCACGCAGCAGTGGTTCGGCACCACGCTCACCACCTCGCCCACCTTGGGCCGCTCCGCGCACCCCGCGAAGTCCACCACCGCGTGCTCCTCGGAGAGATGCGTCACCTGCGCCTCCGGGTACTCCATCACGTGCCCGTAGCCCTTCATGTGATAGAGGTCCGAGGTGAGCACCTTGCTCCCGGCGTCGAGCACCCCGCGGTCGTCGGTGGGCCGGCTGACCACGGTCGCGCGCACCCGCATCGCGCACTGGTCCCACGTCGCGGTCCCGCTCGAGACCACCATCGCGTCGTTGTAGACGCAGGTGCCGGCGCGATGCTCGGTGAGCATCGGGAAGCGGTCGACGGTGGCGAGCGCGGGCGTGCCGCCGCCCGAGACCACCTCGACCGGCAGGCCCGCGCGCGCGAACAGGGGCAGCGCGCGCTCGAAGAACTCGCGGGTGTCGGGATCGCGGTTCGGGAACGTCATCAGGCCCTTGAAGCGGAGGCCGGGGCGCGCGGTGGCCTGCCGGGCGAGGGCGAGCGCCTCGTCCGGCGTCTGCACCCCGGTGCGGCGGAAGCCGGTGTCGCACTCGATCAGGAACGGCAGGTCGTGCTGGGCGCGGCGCGCCGCCTCCGAGAGCTCGCCGGCCACCACGTCGTTGTCCAGCACCACCGCCAGGCGCGGGACCCGGCGGGCCAGCGCCATCAGCCGCTCGGTCTTGGCCGGGCCGAGGATGTTGTAGGTCAGCAGCACGTCGTCGGCCACCCCCGCGTCCGCGAACACCTCCACCTCGCCGAGCTTCTGGCAGGTGATGCCGACCGCCCCCGCCGCCATCTGCATCCGGCCGATGGCCGGGATCTTGTGGGTCTTGATGTGCGGGCGGTTGGCGATCCGGTGCCGGTCGAGGTGGGCCTGCACGCGACGGATGTTGTCCTCCATCACGTCCAGGTGAACGGTGACGGCCGGCGTCTCGAGATCGGTGATCGCGGTCATGGACGAGCCTCCTCGCGGCCGGCCACGACGCTGCGGGCCCGGCCCCGCTCTCTTATATCACCGTCGCGGCGGCGTGAGCGGCCGAGCTAGCGCCCGAGGATCTTGCGCTTCCAGAGCTCCCACGGCCGGCCCGAGCGTGCCCGCGACCGCGGACTCGGCGCGCGCCGCCTCCTCCGGGCTCAGGTAGGTCACGTTGCCGCCGCCGAGCGCGATCGCCTGGGCCTGCAGCCGGGCGTTGACCTCGGTGTACACGCTCCGGAAGACCACCTGCGGCAGCGACGCGCCGACCACCACCGCCCCGTGCCCGCGCATCAGCACCACCGGGCGGGCGCCGAGGGCCTGGGCGAGGGATCGGCCGAGCGCGGGGGTGCGGACCAGCATGTCGGAGTCGCCCGCCGCGGCGTGGATGTCCCAGACCGGCACCCCGCCGGCGAGGAACGCGCTCATGTGGTAGAGCGGGCGCAGGGGCGCGCCGGTCACCCCGAACGGGATCACCGAGGGCGAGTGGTTGTGGACGATCGCGCGCACGTCGGGGCGCGCGCGGTAGATCTCGCCGTGGATGAACCGCTCGAGGTAGCTCGTCCGTCCGCCCGCCGCGACCGGCTCGCTGTCGAGACCGTACTCGAGCACGTCGGCCGCGGTCACCAGCTCGGGCGCGAGCGAGCGCGACATCAGGAAGCGGCCCGCGTCCCGGTCGTGCCGCGCGCTCACGTGGCCGTAGCCGTCCAGCACGCCCTGGTCGACCAGGATGCGGTTGGCCGCGACCAGGTCCTCGAGCAGCTGCGGGTCCGGCGGGCCCGCGGAGGCCGACTGCGCGGCGCCCGGCCGCGGCGCGGCGAGCCCCGCGCCGAGCGCCGCCACCGCGCCGGCCACGAAGCGACGACGGGTCACCACGATCATGGGGCCTCCTAGGGCGCGGAGACGGTCTGCCCGTTTCCGGTCGACGTGACGGTGAAGGAGTCGCCCTGCCGCGCGTACACGTACGGAGACCAGCCGGTGGGCGGCGCGGGGATGGAGCCGAGCACGGGGCCGCACGGCGCGCCTCCCACCGTGGTCTGGGTCACGAGGGCCTCGATCGACTCGGGCAGGGCGCCGCAGGTGACCCGGTAGGTGTTCACCGCGGTCGCGATGGTCTGGGCGTCGGTGCGCGCCTTGGTGGTGCGCGCGAGCGGCAGATCCTCGCGCACCGCCTTTTCCTCCCGCTCGCACCCGGAGAGCGCGAGCAGCAGCCCCGCCACGATCGCCACCCGGCCGAGAGTCCGCACGCGCCCGTCCTTTCCGCTCGAGAAAATCCGACGCGGCCGTCGAGTTGTGACAGAATCATACGCCGCTCGGGCGCTTCCGGCCAGGCGGCGACCCTCACTCATCACTCAAAGGAGATCACGATGAGCATCAAGCGACACGGCGTCGGCCCCCGGCTCAGCCAGGCGGTCGTTCACGGCAACACGGTGTACCTGGCCGGCATCATCGCGGGCGATCCCTCCGCGGACGCCAAGGGCCAGACCGAGCAGATCCTCAAGAAGATCGACGAGCACCTGGCCGCCGTCGGCAGCCACAAGTCCAAGCTGCTCTCGGCCACCATCTACGTCGCCAACATGGGGATCTTCGGCGAGATGAACTCGGCGTGGGACGCGTGGATCGACCCGGCCAACACCCCGGCCCGGGCCACCGTCGAGGCGCGGCTGGCCGCCCCCAAGTACCTCGTCGAGATCATGGCGATCGCGGCGATCTGATGACCGACCCGGCGGCCCGGCGATTCGAGGGCAAGGTGGTGCTGATCACCGGCGCCGCCGGCGGCATCGGGCGCGCGACCGCGGTGCGCTTCGCGATGGAGGGCGCGCGCCTCGGGCTCGTCGACCGCGCGCGCGACGGGCTCCGCGAGACCCTCGCCGCGGTCGAGAAGGCGGGCGGCGCGGGGGTGACGGTCGAGGCCGACGTCACCCGGTCGGCGGACGTGGCGCGCTACGCCGCCGCGGTGGCCGAGCGCTGGGGCGGCGTCGACTGCTTCTTCAACAACGCGGGCATCCTGGGCGACGTCCGGGCCCTGGTGGACTACCCCGAGGAGACCTTCGACCGGGTCATCGCGGTCAACGTGAAGGGCGTCTGGCTCGGCATCAAGACGATGGCCCCGCTGCTGCGGGCCCGCGGCGGGGGCGTCATCGTGAACACCGCCTCCATCGCCGGGCTGCGCGGGTCCCGCAACCTGGTGGCCTACACCGCGAGCAAGCACGCGGTGGTCGGTCTCACCCGCACCGCCGCGCTCGAGCTGGCCTCCGCCGGCATCCGGGTCAACGCGGTCTGCCCGAGCCCGATCGACACCGCCATGGTCCAGGCCCTCGAGACCGGGGCGAGCCCCGCCAATCCGGCCGCGTTCCACGAGCGCATGGCCGGCACCATCCCGCTCCGGCGCTACGGCCAGCCGGAGGAGGTCGCGGCGCTGGTGGCGTTCCTCTGCAGCGCGGACGCGGGCTACCTCACCGGCGGGATCTACACGGTGGACGGCGGCTCGATGGCCTAGCCGCCCGGCTCGGCCGGCGGTCGGCTACGAGCCGAGGAGACCGACGCCCGGCTTCTCGGCGGCGGCCGGCGCCTGCCAGGCGTCCGCCGCGGCGGTGTCGAGCTTCTGGAGCGCCGGCATCACTTCCTTGGCGAAGAAGCGCAGGTTGCGCTCCGCCTCGTCGTACGGCATGCCCGCGTAGCCGAAGACGCCGACGTAGTGGCTGTTGCCGGTGCGCGCGTGGATGTCGAGGATCTTCTCGTAGCACTGCTCGGGCGTGCCCCACACCTGGAGGTTCATGAAGTAGTCGACCACGGTGTCGGTGCCGTACTGCTGGATCTTCTCCGCCATCTTGCCGTAGTACTCGTAGCCCCTGGTGTGGGCGAGGTGGTCGCCCTGGAACTGGTAGTGGTCGAGCACGGTCTGGTAGTAGCCGCCGATGTAGCGCCGCGCCATCTCGTGGGCGCGGTCGGCGCTCGCGTCGCAGAAGGTCCAGCCCGCCGAGATCGGGGGCGGCGCGTCCACTCCGTTGACCCGGCGGTAGACGTCGCGATACGCGTCCAGCTCGCGCGCCACTTCCTTCCACGGCTTCTGGGGGATGATCAGGATGCCGACCCCCAGCTCGGCCATGATCTGCACCGACTCCGGCGAGACCGCCGCCGCGTAGGTGCGCCCGCGGAAGCTCTTGAACGGCGCGGGCCGGATGGCCGCGCGCGGCTGCTTGACGTAGGCCCCGTCGTACTCGCAGTAGCCGGTCTCGAGCCCGCGCAGCAGCATCTCGGCCGATTCCACGAAGCGCGGGCGCGATTCGTCCATCGACAGCCGGAACCCGTCGAACTCCACCTTGCCCGCGCCGCGGCCCAGCCCGAGGATGAGCCGGCCGCCCGACAGGTTGTCGAGCATCGAGACTTCCTCGGCCACCCGCATCGGGTCGTGCCACGGGAGCACGACGACCATGGAGCCGAGCTGCGCGTGACGGGTGCGCCCCGCCATGTAGGAGAGGAACTGCAGGACGTCGGGGCACATCGTGTAGTCGGTGAAGTGATGCTCCACGCCCCACACCGACTGGAACCCGAGCGGCTCGGCCAGCTCCGCGAGACGGAGCTCGTTCAGGTAGACGTCCCGATCGCTCTGCGCCTTGCCCGGGTTCTGGAAGACCGCGGCCATCCCGACGTGCATGGTGGGTTCCCCCTCGCCGGGATGGTACGCGAGGGGGAACCCGCCGGGCAAGCCGGGGCCCCGCCGGGAAGCCTAGAGGGGTCCCGCCGGGAAGCCTAGATCAGGCGACGCGACGGAGCGGACGCGCCGGAGCCGGGGCTTCCTCGCCCCGCCGCACCACGAGCTCGAAGCCCCGGGGTACGCGGGCCAGCAGCACCGGCCAGACGTCCTCCAGCATCCACTCCCAGCCGCCGGGCACCGACACCACCACCTGGCCCTGCGACCAGAGCGAGCGCGGCGTCACCTGCACCGACACGAAGGATTCACCGCCCAGCCTGCGGTCGATGAGGGACTGCACGTAGGCGCGCGTCGCAAGCGCGCGCGACTCGGCGCGGTCCCGCTGTACCCGCCAGCCCAGGGGGCCTACCACCAGCACCAATCCGATTACCGCCGCCACCACGATCTCGAGCATGGCTATCTCCTTCCGGCGCATTGAGATGCCGGGGGAGGGTCAAGGGATTCCGCTAGATCCCGACAGGGAAAGGTGGAATCTCTTGGCCGCACCGCGGCATCCAAAAGACGATTGAGGAAGGAGGAAGTGATCATGGCAAAGCGCATTCTTGTTCCTTTGGATGGCAGTGAGTCCGCGGAGGCCGCGGCGACCCTGGCGGCCGACCTGGCCCGGAGCAGCGGCGGGCACGTCCGGCTCTTGCAGGTCCGTCCGGTGCCGGAGCACCGGGTGAGCTCGGCCGGGCGCGTGGTGGCGTTCGCCGATCAGGAGATGGAGCGGATCGCCGCGGAGGGCCGCGACTATCTCGAGACGGTGGAGACGCGGCTCGGGGCGGTGCCCACCGAGGCGGTGGTTCGCTTCGGAGAGCCGGCCCAGGAGATCCTGGTGGAGGCGGAAGCCTTCGACGCCGATCTCATCGTGCTGACCGCCGAGCGGCGGGGCTGGCTGGCCCGCTTCACGGGTGGCGGCCTCGGCGAGCGGCTGCTGCAGGCGTCTCCGGTCCCGGTCGCGCTCGTCCGCGCCGCCTGAGGTCTCAGTCGTAGAGCCGGCCGCGCTGTAGCCGCCGGTGGCAGTGGAACAGCGTGTACTCGATGGTCCGCGCGGACACGCCCAGAGCCCGGGCGTGTCCGCGCAGTCGCGTCAGGTACTGCTCCCACTGGGCGAGCGTGAAGGCCCGCCCGCGCGGGTTGCCGGCGACGGAGCGGATGCTGAAGAGGAGCTGCCAGCAGCGGATGTCGAGCACGCCGTAGCGCGCCGGATCGATGAGGGTGAGGATCGCGGAGGCGGTGGCCACGCTCACCCCGGGCAGCGCGACGAGATGCGCGATGCGCGCCTGCTCGTCGCGCGCGGCCAGCGCCGCGGTGGAGACCCGGCGGATCGTCGCGGGCCCGCTCCGCTCGTAGTGGAGGCGGGATCGCGGGCTCTTCCACCGGCACATCGCGAGGAATTCGCCGCGCGTGAACCGCCCCGCCGCCTTCACGTGGGCGAGGCGCCGGATGAGCGCGGCGGTGCCCGGGTCTTCCCGCGTGATCAGCTCGCGCCGCAGCAGGGTCCGCAGGCTCCGGTAGGGCACCCGCTTCAGCGGCATCGCGGGCGCCTCCCGCCGTTGCGCTCACGTGCGGCAGGCATTATCGTACCCGCCATGACCGAGCCCTTCGTGACGCTCCCCGAGATGCACCGCGCGGCCCGCGCGCGCCTGCCCCGCACCTCGTACAACTTCGGCGCGGGCGGCACCGAGACCGAGACCACGCTCCGCCGGAACCGCCGCTCGCTGCGGCGCCTCGCCATCCGCCAGGACATCCTGGTCGACGTGCGCCAGATCGATCTCTCCACCTCGCTGCTCGGGGTGCCGCTCTCGTGGCCGGTGGTGATCGCGCCGATGGGCGGGCTCGTGCTCTTCCACCCCGAGGGCGACTGCGAGATGGCGCGCGGGGCGGCCAAGGCCGACACCCTGCAGTTCCTGAGCGGCGCCACCGGATGGTCGGTGGAGGCGGTGGCGGCGGCCAGTCCCGGGCTCAAGATGTTCCAGCTCTACCACATGGGCGATCGCGCGTGGGTCGCGGATCTGCTGGCGCGGGTGGAGGCCTCCGGCTATCTCTGCGTGTGCCTCACCGTCGACGTCCAGGTCTACAGCCGCCGCGAGCGCGACATCCTCGCCCGCTTCACCCCGCGCGAGGCGATGTCGAAGGCGCCCAATCCCCGGCCCCCCGACTCGGAATACCCGGCCCGCCTCACCTGGGCCGACGTCGAGTGGCTGCGCAAGACCACGCGGCTGCCCATCGGCCTCAAGGGCATCATGACTCCCCGCGACGCCAAGCGCGCGGTCGAGGCGGGCGTCGAGCTGATCTGGGTGTCCAACCACGGCGGGCGTCAGCTCGATTCCACCCAGGCCAGCATCGACGCGCTGCCCGCGGTGGCCGACGTGGTCGGCGGCGCGGCCAGCATCATCGTCGACGGCGGCTTCGCCCGGGGCACCGACGTGATCAAGGGCATGGCGTGGGGCGCGAACGCGGTCGCGATGGGCCGCACCGCGCTCTGGGGCCTCGCCGCCGACGGCGCGGCCGGGGTGGCCTGCGCGATGGACATCCTCCGCCGCGAGCTGCGCACCTCCATGGCGCTGGCCGGGCAAACGAGCGTGCGCGGGCTCACCCGCGACGCGGTCTTCCGGGTCGATTGAGCCGGCGCCGCGGGTCAGATGAACCCCGGCGCTTCGAACTCGCAGAAGCCGCCGCGGAGCTCGTCGGGACGCCACCAGCCGCCGCGCTGCGCGCAGCTCCGGGCCAGCTCCTCCTCCGAGTACGCAGACCCGAAGGCGACCGACCCGCACCCCGCGAGCAGCACGGCCAGCAGGAGCGCGGCGACGTCTCGCACCTACTGCATCGGCGAGTACGCGGTGGGCTTGAGGATCTGCGCGGTGAGCCGGCGCACCAGCGGGCCGTTCTTCTCGGTCTCGGCGAACTTGGCCAGCCGATCCTGGTCCGCGAAGAAGCCGCCCCACTTCTTCTCGCGATCGGCCAGGCTGTCGTACGCGAGGATGTAGATGAGCTGGTCCGAGGCGCCGCCCAGCTCGTTGGTCCAGAAGCCCACCACCTGGATGTGGTGCTTCTTGAAGAAGCCCATGGTGATGTCGGCGAAGCGTCGGTTGAGATCGGGGAGCCGGCCGGGCATGGCGGAATAGGTGCGGAGCTCGTACACCATCGAGATGGCCTCCTGAGACACGCGGTGGATACTGTCTGCCGCGACTCTAGGCAGACGCTCCGCCGCTGTCAAGACGCGTGAGTCTTCCCCGCGCCGCGTCCGTCACTGCGCGTGTCGGCCTCGTGCTCACGGTGGCGGGCGCGCTCGCGCTACTGCTCTCCGGCGTGGGCACCCGGTGGGACTGGTGGGACTACCGCACCGGCTTTCTCGTGCTGCGCTGGACGCTCTATGCGGGGCTGGGCGTCATCGTGGTGGCGCTGGCCGGCCTCGTGCTGGGCCTCCTCGCCCGCACCGGCCGGAGCCTACTCGTCTCACTGGTGACGCTGGCGCTGCTCGCCGCCGTCGCCGCGGTGCCGGTCGGCTACCTGCGCACCGCGGGTCGTGTCCCGCCGATCCACGACATCACCACCGATCCGGACGATCCCCCGCGCTTCGTGGCGGTGCTCCCCTTGCGGCGCGGCGCGCCGAATTCCGCAGACTACGCCGGCGCCGCCCTGGCCGCCCAGCAGCGCGCGGGTTATCCGGATCTCGGGCCCGCGCGCCTCGCGGCCCCCCCGGACCAGGTCTTCGCCCGCGCGGTCGAGATCGCGCGCGGCCTCGGCTGGCAGATCGTGGCCGCCGTGCCCGCGGAGGGCCGCCTGGAAGCAACGGATCGCACGCGCTGGTTCGGCTTCCGCGACGACGTGGTGGTCCGGGTCACCGCGGAGGGCACCGGCACCCGGGTGGATGTTCGCTCGGTCTCCCGCGTGGGCCGCAGCGATCTCGGCACCAACGCGCGCCGGATCCGGCGCTTCCTCGAAGCGGTGCAGGCCGCGTCGCCCAGGGGCTGATTCAGGTCTTTACGGAGACCCTCTCGACGAACTCGCGCTTGAGGGTGAGGCCGAGCCCGGGACCGGTGGGGGCCAGCACGTGGCCGTCCTCGAGCTCGACCCGCTCCTCGACCAGGTCGTTGAGGAGCGGGTTGTGGCCGCGCGAGAACTCGAGCAGGTTCACGCACGGGGTGGAGACGGCCAGGTGCAGGCCGGCCGCGAACAGGATGGCCGAGCCCCAGAGGTGCGGGGCCACCGTCAGCTCGTGGGCCGCCGCGAGGGCCGCGATGCGCTGGGTCTCGGTGATGCCGCCCGCGATCGCCACGTCGGGCTGGCAGATGTCGACCGCGCGCGCCTCGATCATGTCGCGGAACGCGAAGCGCGTCTGCTCGCTCTCGCCCGCCGCGATCGGGATGTCGGTGGAGGCGCGCACCTCGGCCTGGCCGGCCAGGTTCTCGGCCGAGACCGGCTCCTCGAGCCAGCCGAGGTCGCAGTCCTCCACCTTGCGCGCGAAGCGCTGGGCCTGCCGCACGCTCCACGTGCCGTGGGCGTCGACCATGATGCCGACGTCGGGCCCCAGGGTCTCGCGCACCTCGCGCACCCGCGCGGCCGAGTCGTCGACGCTCTTGTCCTGGAGCCCCACCCGCAGCTTCACCGCGCGGTGGCCCCGCTCCACGTACTGGGTCATCTGCTTGCCGATGGCGCCCACCGGCGCCCAGCCCCCGCTCGCGTAGGCGGGGATGCGGTCGCGGTACTTTCCCCCCAGCAGCCGCCACACCGGCTGGCCGAGCGAGCGGCCGAGCAGATCCCAGCACGCGATGTCGATGCCGCTGATCGCGCAGAGCGCGAGCCCGCGACGGCCCATGGTGGGAAAGGTCCGGCCCTCGCGGGTCGCGTAGTGGGCGCGGGAGCCGTTGTAGAGCGTCTCCCAGATCCCGGTGATGTCTCGAGGGTCGCGGCCGATCAGGACCGGCGCCATCTCCTCGCGGATCAGCGTGACCATCGCCGCGTAGTTGCCGAGATTGCCCACCGCGGCCTTGGCCTCGCCGAGGCCGGTGAGCCCGGTGTCGGTCTCGATCTCGACCAGGCACATGTTGAAGGTGTCGTTGCGGCCGAAGTCGCTCACGTGGGCGTGCTCGGCGGGAATGGGCGCGCGGAGCCAGGTGGCTCGGATGGCGGTGATCTTCATGGCGGGGCGAGCGTACGGCGCGGGCGGGAGCGAAGTCAACCGCCGGACGGCGGACCGCGCACGGCCCGGCAGCACCGGACCCCGCGACCGGTCGTCAGTCGAGGCTCAGACTACCCCAGAAGATGGGCTCGGGCTGCAGGCGCACCCCGA
>CAWJDX010000012.1:0-45116 GCA_963841755.1 uncultured Candidatus Rokubacteria bacterium | reverse complement strand
CGCACGCATCCGCCGCCGCGGTCCGGTGGATCGACAGATCGGTGATGGTCGGGTGCTCGCCGCAGAGCGGGCACTTGGGGTCGCGACGCAGCTTGACCTCGCGGAAGCGCATGCCGAGCGCGTCGTAGGTCAGGAGCCGGCCGATCAGAGGATCGCCGATGCCGAGCAGGAGCTTGACGGCCTCGGTGGCCTGCACCACGCCGATGATGCCTGGGAGCACGCCCAGGACGCCGGCCTCGCTTCAGCTGGGGACCAGGCCGGGCGGCGGGCGGAGTCGGGTAGAGGCAGCGGTAGCACGGGCCCTGGTTCGGGGCGAGCACGGTGGCCATGCCCTCGAACTGGAAGATGGAGCCGTGCACGTTGGTCTTGCCTCCGAGATAGCAGGCGTCGTTCACCAGGTAGCGGGTGTCGAAGTTGTCCGAGCCGTCGATCACCAGGTCGTAGTCCTTGATGACGTCCATCACGTTGTCGACGTCGATGCGCATCGGCAGCGGGATGACGTTGACGTCCGGGTTCAGCGCCCGGATCATCTCGGTGCCCGACTCCACCTTGGGCCGGCCCACGTTCGCGGTGGTGTGGAGGATCTGGCGCTGCAGGTTCGACACGTCCACCACGTCGCCGTCCATGAGCCCGATCGTCCCGACGCCCGCCGCGGCCAGGTACACCGCGGTCGGCGAGCCGAGCCCGCCCGCGCCGATCAGCAGCACCTTGGAGCGGAGGAGCTTGCGCTGGCCCTTCTCGCCCACCTGGTTCAGCAGGAAGTGCCGGCTGTAGCGCTGGATCTGCTCGGCCTGGAGCGGCCGGTCCTTCACCACCGGGAGGCCCGACTGCGCCCACTTCTGGAACCCGCCCTGGAGGTTGGTGACGTTCTCGTAGCCCAGATCCTTGAGGGCCTTGGCCGCCAGCATCGAGCGGAGCCCGCTCTGGCAGTAGAGGACGATCGGGGTCGTGGGCTCGGCGGCGGCGCCGCCGATGCGGAACTCGAGGAAGCCCCGGCTGATGTTGGTGGCCGGCTCGATGAACCCGTCCCGGTACTCGTCGGGATCGCGCACGTCGATCAGGACCAGCGGCTCGCCCGCGTCGATCCGCTTCTTGACCTCGGCCGGTCCCTGCTCGGGCACCACCCCCCGAGCGTCCGCCAGCATCTCCTTCAGCGTCTTCATTCGCCGCTCCTTGGAGAAAGCCCCTGCCTTTTCAGCAAGTTCATATTACCACCAATTCCGGTCGGATCCTGCGATCCGTGCTCGCCCGGCGCTCGCCTCTGGGCAAGACTGCTATAATCAGCGACTAAATGAAAGCGCCAATCCTCTCATGACGCCTCCGCGACCCGATCGAGCTGTCCGACGCCGCCAAGCGCGCGATGGCGTTGCAAGACTACGGGCGGCCCCCCGAGATCGAGGGGGTCCAGCTCGTGGAGCTCAAGCGCTTCACCGACGACGGCGGCTCCTTCATGGAGCTGGCCCGGCTGGACCGCGGCGTGGCCGCGGCCCTGCCCGGCTTCGAGTGCCGCCAGGTGAACTACAGCGAGATGGATCCCGGGGTCATCAAGGCCTTCCACATCCACCGGCGCCAGACCGACGTGTGGTTCGTGCCGCCCGACGACAAGATGCTGGTGGTCCTCCTCGACGTGCGCGCCGGCTCCAAGAGCCCGAACGCGCAGCGGCGGTTGATCCTGGGAGACGGCCACTCGCGCCTCCTGCGGATCCCCCCCGGGGTGGCGCACGGGGTGAAGAACCTCGGCCGGTCCCGCGGCCGCATCATCTATCTCGTCGACTTCCAGTTCTCCCCGGACCCGGATCAGACCGAGGAGGGCCGCCTGCCCTGGGACTTCGCGGGGGCCGACGTCTGGGACGTGGTGCGCGGATAGCCGGATGAAGATCCTCGTCACCGGCGGCGCCGGCTTCATCGGCTCGAACTTCGTCCGGCACGTGCTGACCGCGCACCGGGACGACGCGGTCGTCAACCTCGACAAGCTCACCTACGCGGGCAATCTCGAGAACCTCCGCGACGTGGAGGCCGATCCGCGCTACCGCTTCGTCCGCGGCGACATCTGCGACGGCGCGCTCGTGCGCGAGGCGATGCGCGGGGTGGACGCGGTGGTGCACTTCGCGGCCGAGACCCACGTGGACCGGTCGAACCTGGGGGCGGACGATTTCCTCCGCACCAACGTGACCGGCACCTTCACCCTGCTGGAGGCCGCGCGCGAGCTCAAGGTGGGCCGCTTCCTCGCGGTGAGCACCGACGAGGTCTACGGGAGCATCGCCCAGGGCGCGGCCCGCGAGGGCGACATCCTGAACCCGTCGAATCCCTACTCGGCCTCCAAGGCGGCCGCCGACCTGCTGGTGCGCGCCTACTGGACCACCCACCACCTCCCGGTGCTCGTCACCCGCAGCAGCAACA
Source organism: uncultured Candidatus Rokubacteria bacterium (assembly GCA_963841755.1). GTDB lineage: Bacteria > Methylomirabilota > Methylomirabilia > Rokubacteriales > CSP1-6 > CAMLFJ01. The sequence continues at coordinate 42,716 of CAWJDX010000012.1, read as the reverse complement.
ACTTCGGGCCCTACCAGTATCCGGAGAAGGTGATCCCGCTCTTCGTCACCAACGCGCTCGAGGACAAGCCGCTGCCGCTCTACGGTGACGGCAAGAACGTGCGCGACTGGCTCTACGTCCTCGACAACTGCGCGGCGATCGATCTCGTGCTCCGCCGGGGCCGGGAGGGCGAGATCTACAACATCGGCGGCGGCACCGAGGTGGAGAACGTCACCTTGACCCACCGGATCCTGGCCCTGCTCGGCAAGCCGGCGAGCCTGATCACGCCGGTCACCGACCGGCCCGGTCACGACCGCCGCTACGCGCTCGACTCCGCCAAGATCGGCGCGCTCGGCTGGGCCCCCGCCGCGACCTTCGACGCCGCGCTCTCCGCGACCGTGGAGTGGTACCGCACCCACGAGGCGTGGTGGAAGCCGATCAAGTCCGGCGCGTTCCGCCAGTACTACCAGACCCAGTACGCGGCCCGGGCCTGAGGTCGAGCCCGCCCCGCGCGGGCGGCTCGGGCATAATGCGCGGGGAGGTGGTCGGCATGGGTCGCTCCGGACTCACCTGGATCGCGGTGGCGCTGCTGGGCGTCGCCTTCTCCACCGTCGCCCCCGCCGCTCCGCGCGACGTCGACCGCCGCCTCGAGCCCTCCCGGGTGTCCCCGCTGCCGAGCCAGGTCCGCCGGGTCGAGCCCGCGGTGGTCGGCATCCGGGTCGAGGTCGAGCCCGATCGGCCGTCCGCGGCCACGCTCGGAACCGAGCGCGCGGGCAGCGGGGTCATCTTCGACGCCGACCAGGGCTACGTGCTGACGGTGAGCTACCTGCTGCTCGACGCCGAGCGCATCCAGGTCTCGCTCCGTGACGGCCGCAAGGTGCCCGCGCGGCTGACCGGGCTCGATCTCGAGGCCGGCATCGGAGTCGCCCGCCTCGAGGGCGCCGGCCCGTGGCCGGCGGCCACCCTCGGCGACTCGCGCGCGGTGGCCGCGGGCGACGTCACCGGCACGGTGGGCGTCTCCGACGAGGGCGACCTGGTGGCCACCGCGAGCCGCGTGCAGTCGGTGCGGTCGTTCGCGGCCGCGTGGGAGTACATGCTGGATCGCGCGTTCATCGTGATCCCGCACAACGCGGCCTTCGGCGGGGCGGCGCTCGTCGACACCGCCGGACGCGTGATCGGCGTCACCTCGCTGCGTCTCGGGGAGGCGCCCCACGTCGACCTCGCCATCCCGATCGAGCAGTTCCTGGCCGTCAAGGACGAGCTGATCGCGCGCGGCCGCGTCACGAGCCGCGCGCCGCGCCCCTGGCTCGGGCTCTACACCGAGCCCGGGGCGGGCGGGCTGCTGGTCTCGGGCCTCTCGCCGCTGAGCCCGGCCCGCGCGGCGGGGCTGCGGCCCGGCGACGTCATCGTCCAGCTGAACGGGCGCCAGGTCGCGAGCCGCGAGGACTTCTACCGCACGCTCTGGCAGGCGGAGGTGGATCGCGACGTCCACGTGACGGTGGCGCGGCCGGGAGGCCACCACGCGATCACGGTGCGCCCGGTGGATCGCTACCGTTTCTATCGCACTTCCGACAAGTAAGTTGGGCTCCAACTAGGTTAGGCTCTTAGCCATGAAGGGTGTCGACACCTACCAGGGCCGCGGTCTCATCGCCGATCCGATCCACCAGTACATCCTCTATACCCGGCCGGAGGGGACGCCCGGCGAGTCGACCGAGCAGGACCTGATCGACTCCCCGTGGATGCAGCGGCTGCGCCGGGTGCCGCAGCTGCAGTCGGCGCGGTGGGTCTTCCCGGCCGCGGAGCACAGCCGCTTCCAGCACTCCCTGGGGGCGATGCACCTCGCGGGGCGCTTCGCGCTCCAGCTCCACCGGTCGCTCCAGGCCGAGTTCGCCGACGCGCCCTCCGCGCCGCTCTTCGAGGAGCTGATGCGGGTGGCGGGGCTGCTCCACGACGTGGGCCACGGGCCCTTCGGCCACTTCTTCGACGACAACTTCCTCGCCGACTTCGACCTCACCCACGAGAAAGTCGGCCAGCGGATCATTCGGGAGGAGCTGGGCGACCTCATCCGCGGCCTGCGGCGCAGCCCGAGCGGGCCCTTCGAGGACGGGGAGCGCATCGACCCGGAGTGGATCTGCTACCTGATGGGCAAGAGCTACACCGTGCCCACCGCCGAGCACCCGCGCTGGCTCGCGCACCTGAAGCCGCTGCTCTCCGGCATCTACACCGCCGACAACATGGACTACGTGCTGCGCGACTCCTACATGTGCGGGGTCGCGGTGGGGCCGATCGACATCGAGCGGATCATGTACTACTCCTTCTTCAGCGAGAAGGGCCTCACCCTCGATCGCGGCGGGATCCAGGCGTTCATCATGTTCCTGAACGCCCGGTTCTACCTCTACACCAACGTCTACTATCACCGCACCACGCGGGGCATCGACCTCCACCTGAAGGAGATCTTCCGGGAGACCATGAAGCTGGTCTTTCCCTTCGACCTGAACAAGGAGCTCCAGCCCTACCTCAACATGACCGAGTGGACCCTGCTGGAGGAGGTCGCCCACTGGGACCACTCGGACGACCCGGACCGCCGGGCCCTCGGCCGCGAGTGGCGCCAGGTGCTCGACCGCCACCTCAAGTGGCGCATGTCCCACGAGGTGGTGCTCGACCTCTTCGAGCCGCGGCGGGGCCAGAGCTTCATGAAGGCGGAGGAGGTCGAGCAGCGGGTGCGCGAGCTGCTGCCGCCCGGGCTCCAGCGCCTTCCCGTTCAAGATCGACATGGCCCAGCAGGACCCGCGCCCGCTCAACCCGATCGGGATGCAGGACCGCCAGATCTACATCTACGACGCGGCCTCGCGCACCGTGTCGGCGGAGCCGCTCAAGGAGCTGCTGAAGTACCTGCCCGGCAAGGTCGCCCAGTGCCGGATCTTCGCCATGAGCCACGAGCACGACCAGCGGCTCGCCGCCGCGCTCGAGCAGGCCCTCGGGGAAGACCGGCCCGCCCACCCCACCAACCTCTAACCGAGTCGAAGGACAGGCGTCATGGAAAAGTTTCGCGGCGTGGACTACTACGGCATCGACGAGCTCCTGACCGAAGAGCAGCGCATGATGCGGGACGCGGTCCGCGACTGGGTGGAGGCGAAGTTCCTCCCCGTCGTGAGCCAGCATCACCGGGACGGCACGTTCCCGATGGAGCTCGCGAAGGATCTCGGCGAGATGGGGGTCTTCGGGGCCACCCTCAAGGGCTACGGCTGCGCGGGCCTCGACAACGTGGCCTACGGGCTCATCATGCAGGAGCTGGAGCGGGGCGACTCGGGCCTGCGCTCGTTCGCCTCGGTGCAGAGCGGGCTCGTCATGTACCCGATCCACAGCTACGGCTCCGACGCCCAGAAGGACCGCTGGCTCCCCCGCCTGCAGTCCGGCGAGGCCCTCGGCTGCTTCGGCCTCACCGAGCCCGACCACGGCTCCGACCCCGGCTCGATGAAGACGCGGGCGGTCAAGAAGGGGAACGAGTACGTGCTGAACGGCACCAAGCTCTGGATCACCAACGGCTCGCTGGCCGACGTGGCGGTGGTGTGGGCCAAGGGCGACGACGGCGAGATCGGCGGCTACCTGGTGGAGAAGGGGACGCCGGGCTACAGCACGATCGACATCCACGGCAAGTTCTCCATGCGCGCCTCGATCACCTCGGAGCTCGCGTTCGCGGACTGCCGCATCCCGCTCGAGAACAAGCTGCCCGGGGTGAAGGGGCTCAAGGGCCCGCTCTCCTGCCTGTCCCAGGCCCGCTACGGCATCGCGTGGGGCGCGATCGGGGCCGCGATGGGCTGCTACGACTGGGCGCTCCAGTACTCCCAGCAGCGCATCCAGTTCAACAAGCCGATCGGCTCCTTCCAGCTCGTGCAGCAGAAGCTGGTGTGGATGATCACCGAGATCACCAAGGCGCAGCTCCTCTGCTGGCGGCTCGGCCAGCTGAAGGACGCGGGGCGGGCGCGGCCGCAGCAGATCTCGATGGCCAAGATGAACAACGTGCAGATGGCGCTCGACGGCGCGCGCCTGGCCCGCGACATCCTGGGCGCGGCCGGCATCGTCGACGAGCATCCGATCATCCGGCACATGATGAATCTTGAAACGGTTAACACTTACGAGGGCACGCACGACATCCACACCTTGATCGTGGGGCGGGACATCACGGGGCTGGACGCCTTCGGCATCTGATCGCGCGGCTGGTGTAGCATAGGGGCCCATGAGCCCGGACCCGTCCTCGTCCAGCGTCGCCCTGCCGTCCGTCGGTGTCTTGCCCGCGGAGCGCGCCCGCCCCGACATGCGCCTGCTCGGCCTCCTGGCCCTCGGGCACATGGTCATCGACATCAATCAGGGCTCGCTGCCCGCGATCCTCCCGGTCATCAAGGACGCGCTCAACCTGTCCTACGCCGCGACCGGGGTGATCGTGCTGAGCGCCAACGTCACGTCGTCGATGATCCAGCCGCTCTTCGGCTACCTGGCCGACAAGACGGCCCGCCGCTGGCTGCTCCCGCTCTCGGTGCTGCTCTCCTCGCTGGGGCTCGCCTTCATGGGGCTCGCGCCCTCGTACGCGGCGGTGCTCGCGCTGGTGATGATCACCGGGTTCGGGGTGGCCGCCTACCATCCGGAGGGATATCGCACCGCCACCGCGGTGGCGGGAGAGCGCAAGGCCACCGGCGTCTCGATCTTCTCGACCGGGGGCAACATCGGCATCGCGCTGGGCCCTCCGCTGATGACCGCGCTGCTCATCGGCTTCGGGCCCGCGGGCAGCCTCGGAATGCTCGTGCCCGGCCTCCTGGTGGCGGGTCTGCTCGTCGCGGTGCTGCCCCGGCTCTCCGCGCCGCCGCCGGCCGCCGCGCGCGCCCGCGCGAACGCGTCGGGCGCCCGGACCATGGTGGGCGCGATGAGCCTGCTGATCCTGGTGGTCGCGATCCGCTCCTGGACCCAGCTCGGCTTCACCACCTTCATGCCGTTCTACTGGAAGGACGTGCTCCACGGCGATCCCCGCCTGGTCGGCACCCTGCTCGCGGTGTTCCTGGGCTCGGGCGCCATCGGCACGCTGGTCGCGGGGCCGGTGGCCGATCGCGTCGGGATCCGCCGCTCCGTGGTGGGCGTCTTCCTCCTCGCCGCGCCGCTCGCGGGCGGGTTCCTCCTGGTATCCGGCGGGCCGCTGGTGTTCGTTCTGCTCGCGCTGCTCGGCTTCGTGCTCGTCTCCACCTTCACGATGTCGGTCGTGCTCGGCCAGGCCTACCTGCCGCGGAGCCCCGGCATGGCCTCGGGGCTGATCGTGGGCTTCGCCATCGGCGCGGGCGGGATCGGCGCGACCGGGCTCGGATGGGTGGCCGACCACTGGGGGCTCACCACCGCGCTCGGCATCTCGGCCGCCATGCCGCTGGCCGGCTTCGTGGCCGCCCTGTTCCTGCCGGATCCCCAGACCGGTGAAGTCGGATAAGTTCGAGGACGGCGAGCAGGCCCTGCTGATCGATCAGCGGGGTCGCCGCCATCTGCTCCTGCTGCGCAAGGGCGAGACCTTCCACTCCGATCGCGGCTGGGTGACCCACGACGCGATCATCGGGCACCCCGACGGCTCCTGGGTCCGCACCTCCAAGGGCACGCGCTATCTCGCCCTGCGACCGACCCTCGCCGAGTACGTGCTGGACATGCCGCGCGGGGCCCAGGTCATCTATCCCAAGGATCTGGCGATGGTGATGTTCTGGGCCGACATCTTCCCGGGCGCGCGCGTGCTCGAGGCGGGGATGGGCTCCGGCGCGCTCACCCTGGCGCTCCTGCGCGCGGTCGGGCCCGAGGGCCGGGTGGTCAGCTACGAGCAGCGCGAGGACTTCTGCCGCCGCGCGCTCGCCAACATCCAGATGCGGCTCGGCGAGGTGACCAACCTGATCGTGCGTATCCGTCCGGTGGAGGACGGGCTGCCCGAGGAGGAGCCGGTGGATCGGGCGGTGTTCGATCTGCCGGAGCCCTGGCGCCTGGTGGAGCCGGTGGCGAGCGTGCTGCGGCCGGGCGGCATCTTCCTCTCCTACGTGCCGACGATCATCCAGTCGCACCAGCTCACCGAGACCCTGCGGCGCCACCGCGGCTACGCCCTCGTGGAGACGTTCGAGACGCTGCTCCGCCCGTGGAACATCGACGGCACCTCGGTGCGCCCGTTCCACCGGATGGTGGCCCACACCGGCTTCCTCACGGTGGCCCGCCGGGTGGTGCCGGAAGAGGGCGCGGCCGCGACGCCCCGCATCGCCGATCCCGAGACCGACTGACCCGCGTGCTCGCGCGCTACTTCGAGCTGGGCCGGCTCGGCACGACCCCGGGGGGCGAGCTTCGCGGCGGCCTCACCACCTTCATGGTGATGGCCTACATCATCTTCGTGAATCCCGCGATTCTCTCCTTCGCGGGCATCCCGCCGCTGCAGGGGCAGGGCCCCTCGTTCGCGGCCACCCAGGCCGCCACCTGCCTCGTGGCCGGCGTGCTCACCATCGCGATGGGGCTCGTCACCAACTACCCGCTCGCCCTCGCCTCCGGCATGGGGCTCAACGCGGTGGTCGCCTTCCAGCTCGTGGCGGGCATGAAGCTGCCGTGGACCGCCGCGATGGGAGTGGTGCTGCTGGAAGGCCTGGTGATCACCGCGCTGGTGCTGACCGGCTTTCGCGAGGCGATCATGAACGCGATCCCGGCCGCGCTCAAGCGCGCCATCGGCGTCGGCATCGGCCTCTTCATCCTCTTCATCGGCCTCGTGTCGGCGGGCATCGTGAAGCCCGGCCCGCCCGGCGTGCCGGTGACCCTCGGCGATCTGTCGTCGGCGCCGGTGGCGGTGGCCCTGTTCGGCCTCCTGCTCACCCTGTGGCTCACCGCGCGGCGCTCGAGCGGCGCGCTCCTGGTCGGCATCATCGCGAGCACCGTGGTCGCGGTGGCGGTGAACGCGGCCACCGGCGGGCGCGCGTTCCCGACCCCGGGGCAGGCGGTGTGGCCGGCCGCGCTCGTGGCGTGGCCCGACTTCTCGAGCCTGGGGGCCGGTCTCGACCTGTCCGTCTTCGCGCGGGTCGGCGTCGTCACCGCGCTGGTGGTCATCTTCTCGATCATGCTCTCCGACTTCTTCGACACGATGGGCACCGTGATCGGCATCGGGGGCGAGGCGGGCTGGCTCACCCGGGACGGGCGCCTGCCGCGGCTCGACCGGGTGCTCCTGGTGGACTCGCTCGCCGCGGTGGCGGGCGGCGCGGCGGGGGCCTCGTCGGCCACCACCTACATCGAGTCGGCGGCGGGCGTGGCGGCGGGGGCGCGCAGCGGGCTCGCCTCGGTGGTGACCGGCCTCTGCTTCCTGCTCGCGCTGTTCTTCGCCCCGCTCGCGGGGGTGGTGCCGGCCCAGGCCACCGCGCCGGCCCTGATCGTGGTGGGCTACCTGATGAGCCGCGTGGTCCGCGACATCCCCTTCGGAGATTTCGAGGAGGGCTTCCCCGCGCTCCTCACCCTCGCGGTGATGCCGTTCACCTACTCGATCACCAACGGCATCGGCGCCGGCTTCATCGCCTACTGCTTCATCAAGCTGGTTCGCGGCAAGGGCGGCTCGGTGCCGGTCATGATGTACGTGGCCGCGCTCGCCTTCGTGATCTACTTCGTGCTGCCGCTCATCCAGCGCCTGATCTCCGCCTAGGCCGTCCGGAAGGCGTCCCGTCGTGTGGTACGCTAAGGCCTTGATTGCCAAGCCCTCGAACGTGTCGACCGGGCGTTCCCGCTAGGAGGCCGCCGCCGTGATCAGCATGATGCGCGAATACGCCAGGAGCCTGAAGATCGTGCTCCTGATCGTCGTCGTGGTCTTCATCCTCACCTCGGGCGTCCTCTTCTATTTCGGGTCCGGTCCCTTCGGCAGCGGCAAGAGCAACGCGGTCGCGGTCGTCAACGGCGAGGAGATCCCGCCCGAGCGCTTCAAGCGCGCCCAGGCCAACATGATGGCGGCCTACGCGCGGATGGCGCGCCAGCAGCTGACCCCGGAGCTGGCCGAGCGACTCGGCCTGTCGCAGCAGGTGATCAACGAGCTGGTGACCGAGGCCATCGTGATCCAGGGGGCGGCCGACGAGGGCGTGCGCGTCAGCGACGACGAGCTGCGGGTCACCATCCAGCAGATCCGCGAGTTCCAGGAGAACGGACGGTTCTCTCGCGACGAATACCTGAAGGTGCTGCGGCAGATCCGGCTCGATCCCGGCGAGTTCGAGACCGAGGTGCGGCGCCAGCTCCTCCGGCGCAAGATGGAGAACCTGATCAAGCAGGGCGTGAAGGTCTCCGACGAGGAGCTGCGGCAGGCCTACCGCCAGCGCCACGAGCAGGTGCGGGCCGCGTGGGCCTACGCCGACGTCAAGCCCGCGATGGCCGCGGTGCAGGTGGCGGACGCCGACCTCGAGCCGTACGTCAAGACCCACCAGCCGCAGTTCAGCCAGCCCGAGCGGCGGCGGCTCCAGTACGTGCTGCTCGCCCCGAGCCCGCAGGCCGCCACGGTCTCGGACGCGGAGGTCGACGCCTACTACAAGGAGCACGGGTCCGAGTTCGACGAGCCGAAGCGCCTCCGGATCGCCCACGTGCTGGTGCGGGTGCCCCCGGTGGGGGGCAGCGACGCGGAGAACGCGGCCAAGGCGAAGGTCGAGGACGTGATCAAGCGCGCGAGGGCCGGGGAGGACTTCGGCAAGCTCGCGCGGGAGATCTCGGAGGACAAGGCGAGCGCGGTGCAGGGAGGCGACCTCGGCTTCGTGGGCCCCGGGGAGCTGGTGGCCCCGTTCGAGCAGGCCGCGTTCGCCCTCAAGAAGGGCGACGTCTCCGATCCGGTGCGCACGCCCTTCGGCTACCACGCGATCCGGATCCTCGACGTGCGGGACGGGGGCAAGACGCCGCTCAAGGACGTGGCCCCGAAGATCAAGGCGGCCCTCGTCGCGCAGAAGAGCGAGCGCGCGGCCCAGGCCCGCGCGGACGAGGCGAAGGCCGCCCTGCTCGGCGCCCCCGACTTCGCGGCGGCGGCCAAGCGCCTCGGGCTCGAGGCCCGCGAGGTCACCTTCGGGCGCGGCGACGCGCTCGGCGAGGCCGGTCGCGATCCGCAGCTCGACGAGGCGGTGTTCGGGCTCGCGGTGGGCGGCGTCTCCACGCCGCTCAAGACCGCGGCCGGCTACGCGGTGGTCAAGGTGGCGCAGCAGATCCCGGCGGGAGTGCCGCCGCTGCCCGAGATCCGCGACCGCGTCGTCGAGGCCATCAAGCGCGAGCGGGCCGAGCAGCAGCTGACCGACAAGGCCAAGGCGCTGGCCGCGACCCTCGCCAAGGGCGGCGACTTCGCGGCGGCGGCCAAGGCGGAGGGATTCACCACCGGGAGCATCCCGCTGTTCTCCCGCTCGGATCCGCCGAAGGAGCGCGGCAGCCTTCCCGGTGGTGTGCTCCTGGCCGCCCTGCAGACCCCGGCCGGTCAGGTCGCGGAGCCGGTGCGCGCCGAGGGCGGCGTCTACGTGGTCAAGACGCTGGAGCGGCAGCCGGCCAGCCCCGACGGCTTCGACCGGGAGCGGGACGAGCTGGACAAGCAGGTGCTCGAGCAGAAGCGGGCGCTCGCGTGGGACACCTGGATCCGCGGTCGGCTCGCATCCGCCAAGGTCGAAGTGGGCGGCCAGCCCGCCTCCATGACACGCTGACCGCCGGGAGGCTCACGATGGACAAGACCGCGCTCCTCATCATCGACGCCCAGCAGGAGTACTTCGCCCCGATCGGCAAGGTGGTCCTGCCCGATGGCCCCAAGGCGGTGGTCCGCATCGCGGACACCCTGCGCTGGGCGCGCGAGAGCCGGGTGCCCGTCTTCCACATCGTCCACGAGAGCCGCCGGCCCGGGGCCACCACCTTCGTGCCGGGGAGCCCCGCGCTCGCCATTCACGACGCGGTGGCGCCGCGGGCGGAGGAGCCGATCATCACCAAGCACCTGCCCGGCGCGTTCACCGACACGTCCGCTCGAGGCCGAGCTCCGCCGTCGCGGGATCGAGCGGGTCATCGTCTCCGGCTTCATGACCCAGATGTGCTGCGACACCACCACCCGCGAGGCGGCCCACCGCGGCTTCAAGGTGACGCTGCTCTCGGACGCCACCGCCGCGATGGACGTCAAGGGGCCCGACGGCGTGGTGATCCCCCACGACCAGGTTCATCGCACGCACCTGGGGAGCCTCAACGGCTTCCTCGCCGAGGTGAAGCGCAGCGACGAGGTGATCGGGACATGAGCGTCCAGCGCACCCCGATGACGCGCGGCGGCTACGAGCGGCTGCGCGACGAGGTGGATCGGCTCAAGAAGGAGCGCCCGAACATCGTGCGGGCCATCGCGGAGGCGCGCGCCCACGGCGACCTGAGCGAGAACGCGGAGTACCACGCGGCGCGGGAGCGCCAGGGGTTCATCGAGGCGCGCATCACCGATCTCGAGTCCAAGGTCGGCACCGCCGAGGTGATCGATCCGCCGACGTCGGGAGACCGGGTCACCTTCGGCTCCACCGTGAAGCTCGAGGACGAGGACGGCAAGGAGACGACCTACCAGATCGTGGGCTCGGACGAGGCGGATCCCAAGCAGGGCCTGATCTCGATCATGTCCCCGCTGGCCCGCACCCTGATCAGCAAGAAGGTCGGCGACACCGTGATCGCGCCAGCTACCCGGCGGCAAGAAGACCTTCGACATCCTCGCCGCCAACTTCCCGGTAAAGCGCGCTTAGACCGGATCCCGCAGCGAAAGACGGGAAGGCACGAAACTGGGGGAGTGCGGGGGCCATTTCTGGGCCCCCGCAGATGAAGAGAAGCCCCGGTAGCTCGAAGCGCAACGGGCCGCGTGTGCGCCGGAACGCCCGACCGCCCGCCGCAGCTGCCCGACTAGCCCCGCAGCGCCTCGCGCAGCTCGCGGGTGAGGGCTTCGACGGTGCCGCGGGTGCCGCCCGCGAGCTTGTTCTTCCACTCGCCCTCGGTCTCGAAGCGGCGGTCCTTCAGGCGGTCGCCCCACGGCTTGACCGCCTCGCGGATGGCGTGGAAGTCGAACGCGTCGCGCTTGAGCTCGCGCGCCCGCGCCATCACGTCGGGAGCGACGCGGATGAAGGCGCGGAGCGCGGCGCCGGTCTTGATGGAGTACTTCCGGCCCGCCCACGCGGTGGGGAAGACCCCCGCCACCGCCTTGATGTAGTTCAGGAAGAAGCGCTTGGCGTGCTGGCGCACCTCGTTCATGCGGGCCCCGCCGCCGATCTTCTCCACCGCGTCCAGGAAGTCGACGATCTCCTCGGCGAGCGGGGCCTGCGAGACGCGCCCCCGCCCGGTGCCGAGCATCTTGATCTCGCCCGCGAGCGGCGAGGTCTCGTCCTCGTTGAGCGAGCGGATCACGTCGTGCGCCATCGCCTGGTTGGGATCCGGGTAGAGCTTGCGCCCGGCCAGGCTCACGATGTGGGACGGGTTGAGCCGCGTGTGCTTGGCGTTGATGGTGACGAACAGCTCCACGATCTGGCGCGCGTCCAGCCGGTCGAAGAGCACCGCCGGGACCTCGATGCCGAGGTTCTCGCCCGCCTGGGTCACCGCGTGCAGGGCGAGCAGCCGGTGCTGGCCGTCGAGCACGCGCAGGACGCCGTGCTCCTCCGGGATCTGGAGCAGGCCCAGGTCGTGCTGGCTCGCCATCGGGGTGAAGGTGAAGCGCTTCTCGGAGGTGATGATGACCGCGCCGGGGATCGCGGGCAGAGTGCCCGCGTCCTTGCAGTCGCGATAGTAGCTGACCAGCTCGTCGATCTTCCGGCGGATGACCGGGCGCTGGTACGCGGTCTCGCTCTCGCCGATCCGCTTCTCGAGCGCTTCCCAGTTCACGCGCGCGCGGTTCGCGCGCTGCTTGCCCTTGCCGGGGGGCTCGTCCGCGCTGCCGTACCCGAGCACCTCGAACTTGACCAGCCGGTCGATATCCTTGGCGGAGAACGACGCCTGAAAGAATTCGACCCCGAACTGCTTCACTCGGTGCGCGGGAACCGTGATCATCGGCCGTTCCGCCTCCGTGGGGACTGGGTCGCTGCAGTGGGGTAGCTCGCCCACTCTAGTCGAAGCTTAAACCCCTGTCAACATGTGCCTTTTCGGTCCTGGACCCATCTGTCGTCACCCCCCAGGAGTTGGGGTAGGCGGCCGGGTTATCCCCAACATGTGGGTAGCCTGGGGATACGGGAAACCCGGTGGATAGCGGTGGATGAATCCCGCCTCACCGGTGGGCGAGCGCGCCGGCGAGGGCGATGAACCCCAGCGCGAGGAAGAGCGCGGCCGCCGCCCGGCGAAGCAGCGTGGGGGACACCACCCGGGTGAGGTGGGCGCCGCCGAAGACGACCAGGCCGTCGGCGACCAGCATGCCGAGCGTGGTGCCCACCGTGACCAGTCCCGCGACCTCGAAGCGCGCGCCGAGGGCGATGGTGGCGAGCTGGGTCTTGTCCCCCATCTCGGCGAGGAAGAAGACGACGGTCGTGGTGAGCAGCGGTCCCCAGCGGGCGGGCTCGCCGGGCGCGGGCGCGCGGTCCGGCACGAGCGTCCAGACGCCGAACCCGATGAAGCTCAGCGCGAGCGCCCAGGCCAGGGCCGCGGGAGGCAGCAGCCGCGAGACCCAGACCCCGGCGGTCGCGGCCAGCGCGTGGTTGGCGGTGGTGGCGAGCAGGATGCCGAGCATCACGGTCCACGGACGGCGATACCGCGCCGCGAGGGCCAGGGCGACGAGCTGGGTCTTGTCGCCCATCTCGGCGAGAACGACGACGAGAAATGAAGTCCAGAGCGCGGTCATTTCCGGTCGTCTCGCGTCAATTCTACACGCGCGCGTCGCACGCCGTCGCGCGGCGGGCCCGCGCGTTGACAGGGTGAGGGGTGGATGCTAGGCTCGCCGCGTTCGATTCACGCCACTCCCGTTGCCCCATTCACTCGATTCCGCTCCGGAGGACACGATGTCGAACGACCAGCGAGATCCCGTGGCGCCGCCGATCGGGCGCCGCCGCTTCCTCACCACGATCGGCGCCGCCTCCGCGGTCGCGCTCGCCGCGCCGGCGCGCGGCCGGGCCCAGGCCCGCGAGGTGAAGGTCGGCTACATCCTGCCGGTCACCGGGCCGCTCGCGTTCGAGGCGCAGCTGGCGCTCAACGGGCTGCTGCTGGCGGTCGACGAGATCAACGGAGCGGGCGGGATCAAGTCCCTCGGCGGGGCGAAGATCACCCTGCTGCCGGGCGACACCCAGAACAAGGTCGAGCTGGGCAACTCGGAGGCCGCGCGCCTCATCGACCAGGGAGTCACCGCGCTGATCGGCCCCTTCTCGAGCCTGGTGGCGTTCTCGGTCCGCCAGGTCACCGAGAAGAACAAGACCCCGTTCCTCCTGCTGGCCACCGTGGCCGACAACGTGCTGGAGGGCGGGCTCCACTACTGCTTCCGCATGCAGCCCAACGCGCGCGCGATGGCCACCCTCACGGTGGGCAACATGATCGAGATGGCCAAGAGCGCGGGCACCCCGATCAAGCGCGTCGCGATCATGCACGAGGACGGCAACTTCGGCACCACCATGGGCAACCACGTCGAGGCCTTCGCGGGCAAGATGGGCTACGAGCTGGTGCAGCGCGTGCCCTACAACCTGCGCTCCCCCGACTTCACCGCCGAGCTGTCGAAGGTCAAGGCGGCCCGCCCGGACCTTCTCGTGATCAGCGGCTACTACGGCGACTCCAAGATCATCGCGGAGACCGCGGCCAAGCTGCGCATCGGAGTCCACGCCCTGGTGGGGCTCGCCAACGCGGCCTACTCGAATCCCAAGTTCATCACCGAGAACCGCGAGCTCACCGACCAGCTCTTCGACGGCAACTACTGGCACAATCCCCAGAGCCCGCGGGCCCGCGCGGTGTTCGACGCCTACCAGAAGCGGTTCAGCTCCACCATGTCCAACCACGGGGTGCAGGGCTACCAGGTGATGTTCGTCCTCAAGGACGCGCTCGAGCGCGCCGCCTCGACCGACCGGGAGAAGGTGCGGGAGGCGATCGCCAAGACGAACCTCGCCGACCACATCCTGACCCAGGACGCGATCCGCTTCGACGACGCGGGCGAGAACGTCAACGCCACTCCGGCCCTGCTCCAGGTGCAGGGCGGCAAGCCGGTGGTGGTGGGCCCCGCGCGCTTCGTCGAGGCCAAGCCGGTGTTCCCGGTCCCGAAGTGGAAGGGCTAGCCCCTTCCACGAGGTGACCGGGCCGAGGTGACCTGGCTCTTCCTCCAGGCCGTCGTCAGCGGCCTGCTCCTGGGCGGCGTCTACGGGCTGGTCGCGAGCGGCCTCTCCCTGATCTTCGGCGTGCTCCGCATCATCAACTTCGCCCACGGGGCGATCATGATGCTGGGGATGTACGCCTCCTACTGGCTCTTCGTGCTGGTCGGGCTCGATCCGTACCTCTCGATCCTCGTCACCGGCCCGGTCTTCTTCGGCCTCGGGATGCTCATCCAGCGCGTCGTCATCGAGCCCAACCGGCACGCGGCCGAGCACAACCAGCTCCTGCTCACCCTGGGCGTCGCGCTCTTCTTCGAGAACCTGGCCCTCGTCCTCTGGCAGGGCGACTTCCGCACGGTGCGGGTGTGGTACTCGGGAGCCTCGTTCCTGGTGGCGGACGTGCTGGTCGAGGTGCCGCGCCTCGTCGCGGCGGGGGGCGCGGTGCTGATCGCGCTCGCGCTGTGGGGCTTCCTGCGCCTGACCGACGCGGGCAAGGCGATCCGGGCCCTGTCCGAGGAGCCGGAGGGCGCCCGCCTGGTCGGCATCGACGTGGCGCGCATCCGCGGCGTCGCGTTCGGCATCGGCTCGGCGTGCGTGGCGGTGGCGGGGGCGCTGGTCACCCCGTTCTTCTACGTGGCCCCCGACGTGGGCGAGAGCTTCAACATCATGGCCTTCGTGGTGGTGGTGCTGGGCGGCATGGGCAACTTCCTGGGCGCGCTGGTCGGCGGCTTCATCGTGGGCCTCGCCGAATCGCTCGGGGCCGCGTTCCTGCCCGGCTCCCTCAAGCAGCTCGTGGTCTTCGGCCTCTTCGTGATCGTGCTCCTGCTGCGGCCGGAAGGTCTCTTCGGGGGACGCCGTGGCCGGTAGGATCGGCCTCTTCCTCGTGGTCGCCCTGCTCGCCGCGCTCCCGCCGTTCCTGCCCAAGTACGCGCTCGAGGTGCTGATCAGCGTCCTCTTCTTCGGCTACCTGGGCGCGTGCTGGAACATCCTCGGCGGCTACGGCGGGCAGTTCTCGTTCGGTCACGCCGCCTTCTTCGGCATCGGGGCCTACACCTCCACCCTGCTCTTCCTGCATCTCGGTCTCAGCCCGTGGCTCGGCATGCTGGTGGGCGGCGGGCTGGCCGCCGCCTTCGGGCTCTTCGCGGGCTATCTCTCGTTCCGCTACGGCCTGCGCGGGCCGTACTTCTCCCTCGTGACCCTCGCCTTCGCCGAGATGCTGCGGGTGATCGCGGTGAACTGGAAGGCGGTGGGGTCCTCGCTCGGCCTCGTGGTGCCGAACCGCGGCTCGGCCCCCGCCCTCTTCCTGTTCGCGGAGAAGCTGCCCTACTACTACGTGATCCTCGCGATGGCGCTCGCCGCGCTCGGGATCACCCGGCTCATCGAGCGCTCGCGCATGGGCTACGCGCTCGCCGCGATCCGCGAGAACGAGGACGCGGCGGAGGCGGCGGGGGTCGACGCGCTCTCCACCAAGCTCTCCGCGATGGCGATCTCGTCGTTCCTCACCGCGCTCGGGGGGACGTTCTACGCGCAGTACTTCGCCTACATCGACCCGAGCCTCACCTTCGGGCCCGCGATCTCCATCGGCGGCCTGCTGCCCGCCATCGTGGGCGGGGCGGGCACGGTGGCGGGCCCGCTGCTCGGCTCCTTCGTGCTGACCCCGATCTCCGAGCTGACCCGCGCGGTCCTGCGCGGCCGCGCGGGCGCCGACGTCATGCTCTACGGGCTCATCCTGATCCTGGTCATCTCGTTCCTGCCCAACGGGCTCGTGGGATGGTTCCGGAGCCGGCGGGCCGCGACCGGGAGGGCCGCGTGAGCGCGGCCGCGCGAGCCGGGCTCGAGATCCAGGGGCTCACCCGGCGCTTCGGGGGTCTCGTCGCGGTGAGCCGCTTCGACCTCACCGTCGCTCCCGGCGAGATCGTGGGGCTGATCGGGCCCAACGGGGCCGGCAAGACCACCGTGTTCCACCTGGTCGCCGGCTTCCACGCGCCGAGCGAGGGCACGATCCGCTTCGAGGGCACGAGCCTGGTCGGCCTCAAGCCCCACGCGATCTGCCGGCTCGGGCTGGCCCGCACCTTCCAGCTCGTGCAGCCCTTCGCCGGGCTCACCACGCTCGAGAACGTGATGGTGGGCGCGTTCAACCGGTCGCGAGACGTCGCGGGGGCCCGGCGGCGCGCGGCCGAGATCGTCGACTTCGTGGGCCTGGGCCCGCGGCGCGACGTGCCCGCCCGGCACCTGACGCTGCCCGACCGCAAGCGCCTCGAGGTGGCCCGCGGCCTTGCCACCGAGCCCCGGCTCCTGCTACTGGATGAGGTGATGTCCGGGCTCAATCCCACCGAGATCGAGGCCATCATCGGGCTGATCCGCCGCATCCACGCGCGCGGGGTGAGCCTGCTGATCATCGAGCACGTGATGCGGGCGATCCTGGCCCTCTCGCACCGCCTGGTCGTGCTGCACCACGGCGAGAAGATCGCCGACGGCGCGCCCGCCCTGGTGGCGCGCGACCCGCGGGTGATCGAGGCCTATCTTGGCGAGAGCGGGGGCGAGAGCGCGGAGGCCGCGCCGCGATGAGCCTCCTCGCGCTCCGCGCGGTGGACGTGGCCTACGGGGACCTGCCCGCGCTCACCGCGGTCGACCTGGTCATCGAGCCGGGGGAGATCCTCTCGGTGGTGGGCGCCAACGGCGCGGGCAAGACCACGATGCTGCGCGCGATCTCCGGTCTCCTGCGTCCCCGGGCGGGGGAGATCCTGCTCGACGGCGTGCGGCTCGACCGGCTGCCCACGCACGCGGTGGTGGAGCACGGCGTCGTGCAGGTGCCGGAGGGCCGCAAGATCTTCCCGAGCCTCACCGTGCTCGAGAACCTGGAGCTGGGCTCCTACACCCGCGCGGCCCGTCCGCACCGGCGCGAGAGCCTCGAGCGCGTGCTCGGGCTCTTCCCCATCCTGGGCGAGCGGCGCGGGCAGGCCGCCGGCACCATGTCGGGCGGCCAGCAGCAGATGCTGGCCATCGGCCGCGCGCTCATGGCGCGCCCGCGCCTGCTGATGCTGGACGAGCCCTCGCTCGGGCTGGCGCCCAAGATCGTGCAGGAGATCTTCCGGATCATCGGCGAGATCAACCGCGCGGGCACCACGATCCTGCTGGTCGAGCAGAACACCCGCCAGGCGCTGGCCCTGGCCGGGCGCGGCTACGTGCTCGAGAACGGCCGCGTCGTGCTCACCGGAGCCGGCCGCGACCTCCTCGACGACGAGCACGTGCAGCGCGCGTACCTCGGCATGTGAAGGGAGCCTCCTCATGGACGATCTGACGTCGTCTTCCGTATCCGAGCTGGCGCAGGCCATCCGCGCGGGCAAGGTGGGACCGGTCGAGGCGACCCGCGCCTACCTCGACCGCATCGCGCGCCTCGACCCCACGCTCCACGCCTACATCACGGTCGACGCGGACGGCGCGCTCGCCGCGGCCGCGGTCCTCGAGCGCGAGGCGGCGGCGGGGGCCTGGCGCGGCCCGCTCCACGGAGTGCCGCTCGCCCACAAGGATCTCTTCCTGATCCCCGGGCCTGCCCACCTCGTGCGGGACCCTCACCCCAGACTACTTCGTCGGCGCGCCGCCCTGCACCGCGGTGGCGCGGCTGCAGGCGGCCGGCGCCCTGACCCTGGGCAAGCTCAACATGACCGAGCTGGCCCTCGGGCCCTTCGGCGACAACGCCCACCACGGCGACGTGCAGAACCCGTGGCGCATCGGTCACGTCTCGGGCGGCTCGAGCAGCGGATCGGGCGCGGCGGTGGCGGCGGGGCTCGCGGCGGGCGCGCTCGGCACGGACACCGGCGGCTCGATCCGCCTGCCCGCGGCGGCCTGCGGGGTGGTGGGGCTCAAGCCGACCTACGGCCGCGTGAGCCGCGCCGGGGTGATGCCGCTCTCCTGGTCCTACGACCACGTGGGCCCGCTCGCCCGCACCGTGCGCGACGCGGCGCTGATGCTGGCCACGATCGCGGGCGTCGACCCGCTGGACGCGACGACCAGTCGGCAGCCGGTGCCGGACTACGTCGCGGCTCTCGACGGGAGCGTCGCCGGGCTCCGGATCGGCGTGGCCGGAGGCTTCTACGCCGATGGCCTCGACGCCACCGTGACCGCCGCGCTCGCGGAGGCGGTGACCGCCCTCGGCGGCCTGGGCGCGCGCGTGGAGCCGCTCGCGGTCCCCGATCCGGGACCGATCGTGTCGGGCTGCAGCAACGTGATGGTGCGGGCGGAGAGCGCGGCGATCCACTCGCGCCTGCTCAAGGAGCGGCCCGGTGAGCTGCAGCCGGCGGTCCGCGACCGCATGGCCCCGGGCCTCACCGTGACCGCCTACGACTACCTGCAGGGCCAGCGGCTGCGCGCGCAGCTCACCCGCGAGTTCATCGACGCCGTGTTCTCGCGCGTCGACGTGCTGGTCACCCCGACCATCCCCGAGCCGGCCCCCGCGCTGGCCCACGTCAAGGCGGGCGCCACCGCCGACGTCATCGCGCGCATGGGCCGCTTCTCGCGGCTCACCCGGCCGTTCAACGCCCTCGGTCTCCCGGCGCTGTCGCTGCCCTGCGGCGCCGCGCCCGACGGCCGCCCGCTCGCGCTGCAGCTCGTGGGCCGGCCCTTCGACGAGGCCACGCTCCTGCGCCTGGGCCACGCCTACGAGCGCGCGACCCCGTGGCATCGTCGCCGCCCCGCCCTGCCGTGACGATCCGGCGGCGTTGACGGCATGCGCGACCTGGGCTAGGCTCCGATCGTGCTCGACCTCGTGATCCGCAACGGGCAGGTCATCACGCCGCAGGGCGTGGGTCTCTGGGACGTGGGCGTGCGCGGCGAGCAGATCGCGGTGGTGGCCGCGCCCGGCACGCTGCCCACCGACGCCGCGCGCGTCATCGACGCGGCGGGGCAGATCGTCTCGCCGGGCGGCGTGGAGCCGCACGCCCACCTGGCCCACGGGATCATGTCGCACCCCGAGCAGCCCTCCATCACGCTGGGGCCCGAGGACGACACCCGCGGCATGGCGTGCGGCGGCACCACCACCCACATCGACTTCGCCTACGTGCGGCCGGGCACCGACATTCAACCGGTGATCGAGCAGCGGGCGGCGCGGTGGAAGGGCAACTCCTACGTCGACTACGCCTTCCACCTGACGCTCGCGGGCGCGCTGCCGATCCGGGTGTTCGACCAGATCGCGGAGGCCATCCAGGCCGGGCACCCGAGCTTCAAGGTCTTCACCACCAACGTGCTGCCGCCGCATCCGAAGCGGGCGGGCAACCGCATCGACTTCGGGCGCATCCACTTCGCCATGGAGAAAGTGGCGAAGGCGGGCGGCATCATGGTGGTCCACGGCGAGGACGAGGATCTCGTCCAGTTCAACTACGAGCGCTTCCGTGAGGAGGGGCGGATGGAGGGGAGCAACCTCCACCTGGTCCACACCAAGCTCTCCGAGCTGCTCGCGTTCCGGCGCACCGTCGCCCTCGCCAAGGCGAGCGGGGCGGGGGTCTACTTCGTCCACGTCTCGGCGAAGGAAGGGGTGGAGACGGTGATGGAGGCGCGCAGCCAGGGTCTGCCGGTCTACGGCGAGACCCTCCACCAGTACGCGTGCTTCAACGCCGAGTACTACAAGACCCCGCGCGGCTTCTGCTCGCACACCTATCCCTCGCTGAAGTTCCCGGAGGACCAGCAGTCCCTCTGGGACGGGCTGGTGCACGACGGGCTCTCCACCCTGGCCACCGACGAGTACCCGACCAGCCTCGAGCTCAAGCTGCGCGGGCGCACCATCGAGGACGTCACCGGCGGCAACGTGGGGGCGGAGGCGCGCATCGGCATCGGCTTCACCGAGGGCGTGGTCAAGCGCGGCATGTCGCTCACCCGCTTCGCCGACGTCACCGCCACCAACGCGGCGCGCATCCTCGGCCTCTACCCGAAGAAGGGCGTCATCGCCCCCGGGAGCGACGCCGACCTCGTGCTGATCGATCCGACGATCCGCAAGACGCTCGCGAAGGACGACTTCCACGTGACCGACTACAGCCCCTGGGAAGGCTGGCAGGTCTCGGGCTGGCCGGTCATGACCCTCCTGCGGGGCAAGGTCATCGCGGAGCGGGGCCGCCTGATCGGCAGCCCGAACGACGGTCAGTGGGTCGCGCGCCGGATCGATCCGGCCGTGCTCCGCCGGCCGGCCTGCTAGCTCGCCGGCCGGCATGACCGACTACGCCGGCCAGTTCAACCCGGGCTTCCGCCTCGAGCCGGCGCGGGTCGCGCTGGTGGTGGTCGACATGCAGTACGCGAGCGCGTCGCGGCACGAGGGCCTCGGTCGCCTGCTCAAGGACCAGGGCCGCTCCGAGCAGGGCACCGCGCGCTTCGACCGCATCGAGTCGGTGGTGGTGCCCACCATCCAGCGCCTGCTCGGCGCCTTCCGGGAGCGCGGGCTGCGCATCGTGTACCTCACGGTCGGCTCCGAGCTGCCGGACTTCAGCGACCTGCCGCCCCACATGCGCCCGATGGCGGAGGCGGTCGGCAATACCCGGGGGCGGCGGGAGCACGAGATCCTCGACGCGCTGGCGCCCGAGCCGCACGAGGCCCGGCTCAACAAGACGACGATGAGCGCGTTCCACTCCTCGGGCTTCGAGCGCCTGGTGCGGGCGTGGGGCGTCGACCAGCTCCTGTTCACCGGGGTGTCGACCAACTCGTGCGTGGAGGGCACCGCGCGCGACGCGGCCGACCGCGGGTTCCGCTGCCTGCTGGTGGAGGACGGCTGCGGCGCGGCGAGCGCGGCCCTGCACGACGCGGCCTGCCACAACTTCCAGCGCCTGCTGGGCCGGGTGGACTCGAGCGCCCGGGTGCTCGCGGAGCTGGGCGCCGCGCGCTGAGCGGCCCCGCCCCGACCGGGAGGAGAGATCAGATGGCCGGCAAGCTGTTCGAGGAGCTCCTGATCGGCCAGACCTTCCAGCACCAGCCCGGACGCACCATCACCGAGTCGGACAACGTGTTCTTCACCTGCCTCACCATGAACCCGCAGCCGCTGCACCTCGACTTCCACGCCGCCCAGAAGGCCGAGTTCGGCAAGCCCCTCGTCAACAGCCTGCTCACCCTCGGCATCGCGGTGGGCCTGAGCGTCGGCGAGACCACGCTCGGCACCACCGTCGGCAACCTGGGCTTCGAGAAGGTGGAGTTCCCCAAGCCGGTCTTCCACGGCGACACCATCTACTCGGAGACCGAGGTGGTGGAGAAGCGCGAGTCGAAGTCGCGGCCGCAGTGGGGGATCGTGGTCTTCGAGCACCGGGCGAAGAACCAGCACGGCGACGTGGTGATGCGCTGCCGGCGCGCCGCCATGATGCGGCGCCGCTCGGCCTGAGCGATGCGCCGCTCGCTCCACTTCGTGCCGGGCGGCAACGAGAAGATGATCGCCAAGGCGCTGACCCTGCCCGCCGACGGCCTGATCCTGGACCTGGAGGACGCGGTCACCCCCGATCGCAAGGCGGCCACCCGGCCCATCGTGCGCGGCTGGCTGCAGAATCTCGACTTCGGCGGCCGCGAGCGCTGGGTGCGGATGAACCCCATCTTCACCGACCACGCGGAGGCCGACATCGCGGAGACCATCGCGGGCCGGCCGGACGGCTACGTGGTGCCGAAGCCGCGGCGGGCCGAGGACGTGCGCCGGGTCGCGGCCCTGCTCGACGCCCAGGAGCAGGCCAAGGGCGTGCCGTTCGGCTCGACGCGCCTGGTCCTGATCGCCACCGAGACGCCCGAGGGCCTGCTCAACATCCAGGAGATCGCGGGGGCGAGCCCGCGCACGGTGGCGCTGTCCTGGGGCATCGAGGACCTCTCCGCCGCGATGGGCCTGCCGCGCACGCGCGACGAGGCGGGGCGCTACCTCGACATCCCGCGCTACGCTCGCGTGATGTGCGCGGTGGCCGCGGCGGCGGCCGGGGTCGAGGCGATCGACACCGTCTACACCGACATCCCGGACCTCGACGGCCTCCGCCGGGAGTGCCGCGAGGGCGTGGCGATGGGCTTCAGCGGCAAGATCTCCATCCATCCGGGCCAGATCGAGGTCATCAACGCGGAGTTCACCCCGTCCAAGGCCGACGCGGAGGACGCGATCGCGCTCATCGCCGCCTTCGAGGAGCAGGCCCGCCGCGGGGCGGGCGCCTTCGCCTGGAAGGGGCAGATGATGGACATGCCGCACCTCACGCGAGCCCGCAAGATCGCCGACCGCGCGAGACGGGCGGGGGTGCTCTGAGCCGCGCGCGCGCCGCGGCGCTGATCGGCGTGCTGCTGGTGTCGGCGCTCGTCGTGTTCGCCCTCCCGGTGGGCCGCCGCCCGCTCGTCAACCAGGACGAGGCGCGCTTCGCGCTGCTCGCCCGCGAAGGCGTCGAGCACGGCCAGTGGCTCCTCCCGCGGGTGCGCGGGGTGATCTACCTCAACAAGCCGCCGCTCTACTTCTGGACCGTCGGGCTGCTCGCGCTGCCCTTCGGGGTGGTCGACGAGCGGACCGCGCCGATCGCCTCCGTCCTCTCCGCCCTCGCCGCGCTCCTCGCGGTGATCGCGCTCGGCCGGCGGCAGTGGAGCCTCGAGGTCGGGCTCGGGGGCGCCCTGGTCCTGGCCACCGCGCCCTACTTCTACTTCATGTCGCACCAGGTCCTCTCCGACATGATGATGACCGCCTGGCTCGCGTGGGCGCTCTACTTCCTGGTGACGGCCCGGTCCGCGCCGGCCCCGACCCCCCGCCTGGTCGGCTTCTACCTCTGCGTGGCCGGCGCGCTCGCCACCAAGGGCCCGGCCGCGCTCATGGGGCTGGCCGGCGCGCTCGCGGTGGTGCTGGTCGAGGACGGCTGGCGCGGCGTGCGGTGGCTGCGGCTGCCGCTGGGCCTGGGGATCCTCGCGCTCTCGACGCTGCCGTGGCTCCTGCCCTACGTGCTGCAGACCGAGCGGAGCTACGTCAGCGGGGTCGTGGTCCACCACTACGGCGACTGGTACCTGCGCGAGAAGCGCGCCTCGCGGCTCGGCGAGCTGCTGGACAACCTGGCGCGCTTCCTGCCCTGGGCCATCCTGCTGCCCGCCGCGGCGTGGTGGTGGTGGCGCGATCGCGATCCCCGCCGGCGGCCCCTGCTGGCGTGGACCGCGGTGATCGCGGTGGCGGTGAGTCTCTCCGGCGAGCAGCGCGCCCGCTACTTCGTGCCGGTCATCCCGCCGCTGTCGCTCCTGGTGGGCGAGCTGCTGGTCCACGCGCCGCGCGATCGAGCGGGGCGCCGGGTGCTGGCCGCCTTCTTCGGAGTGACCCTGCTCGTCGGTGCTGGCCCTCGTGGTGATCCTGCTCTGGCTGCCGATCGGCGCGGCCGCCCGCGCCCCGTCCACGTTCATGCCGTCGGCCGGCTGGGAGCGCGGGCTCGCCTGCGGGCTGGCCCTCGCGGGACTGGTGGCCGCGGTCGTGCTGATGGCGCGCGGGGCCGGGCTCGGCGCGACGGCGGTCCTGGCGCTGGCCCTGGGCGGCATCCTGCTCATCGAGGGATGGGGGTACCCCGCGCGCTACGCGGAGAGCTCGAACATCCGCGGGTTCACCGCGGCGATGGCCGGGCATCTGACTCCCGACGCGCGGGTGCTCGCCTATCCGGACGCGGGCCTCTCCTACGATTTCTACCTGCGGCGGCCGGTCCGCGAGCTGCCCGGCACCGCGGATCTGGAGGCCGAGCTGTCGGCGCCCGGCCCCACCGACGTGCTGCTGATCCGGGAGAGCCGCTGGGCGGCGCTCCGGATGCCGGCCCAGGATCGGTGGCAAGTCCTGATGGCCGATCGAGTCGGGCGCGACCAGATCCTCCTGCTGGGGCCGCGGCGGTGAGCGTGGCCGCGCCCGAGCTGTCGGTGCTGCTCCCCGCCTTCAACGAGGCGGAGAGCCTCCCGGTGGTCTGGTCCGAGCTGGGCCCGGTGCTCGACGCGCTGGGCCGGCCGGCCGAGGTCATCTTCGTGGACGACGGCAGCGCCGACGCGACGCCCGAGATCGTGCGCTCGATCCGGGCCGCCGACGCGCGCGTCCGCCTCGTTCGCCTGGCCGCCAACGCGGGGCTCTCGGCCGCGCTCGACGCCGGCTTCCGGCGCGCGCGGGGCCGGATCATCGTGACGCTCGACAGCGACCTGCAGAACGATCCCCGCGACATCCCGCGCATGCTGGCCTCGCTCGAGGGCTACGACGCGGTCACCGGGTGGCGGCAGCAGCGCGACGATCCGTGGCTCAAGCGGGTGTCGTCGCGCGTGGCCAACGGGATCCGCAACGCGATCACCCGCGAGCACGTGCACGACAGCGCGTGCACGCTGCGGGTGATCCGGAGCGGCTGCCTGCCGAGCCTGCCGCGCTTCCGCGGATTCCACCGCTTCGTGCCGACGCTGCTGCGCCTGGCCGGCTGCCGGGTGCTGGAGCTGCCGGTCGGCCACCGCGCGCGGCGCTTCGGCGTCTCCCACTACGGCATCCGCAACCGCGCCTTCGTGGCCTTCGAGGACCTGCTCGCGGTCCGCTGGATGCAGGACCGCTGGCTCCGCTACGACGCGACCGAGGAGCCTTAGCCGCTACGCGCGGCCCGGGCGGGGGCCGGGGGCGCTCCCGGGGACACGCTGAGTCGCAGCCCGGGTGGCCACTCGTTGGAGCCACGAGATCGGAGCGTGTGGCTCCGGTGACCCGCAGAAGCCACGGTCCCCGGGAACGCCCCCCGGCCCCCGCCCGAGCCTATGGCGTGATGCTGATGCTTCCCGGCGCCGCAGCGACTCAGCGTGTCCCCGGGAGCAGCCCCCCGCCCCCGCCCGCGCCTCGCGTAGCGGCGCGCTAGAGCTTCTTGCTCGGGGGCAACCCCGCCATCTGGGCGAGGACGTCGAAGAGGACCGCGAAGTCGTACTTGGCGAGGCCGAGGCCCTTGGCCGCGGTGAGCAGCTCGTGGGTGAGGGCGACGCTGGGCAGCGAGACCGCGGACGCGCGGGCCATGTCGAGGGCCAGGCGCAGGTCCTTCTGCATCATGTCCACGTCGAACCATGCCTCGGCGGGCATGCCGAGGACGAACGGGCCGCGGTACTTCACCATCGGCGAGGCGACCACGCTCTTCAGCAGCACCTCGACCGCCCGCTCGCGCGCGACGCCGGCCTTCTCGGCGAGCAGCACCGACTCCGCGAAGACGAGCATCTGCACCGCGAGCCCCTGATTGACCGCGATCTTCATGCTCTTGGCGAGCCCGGCCGGGCCGACGTGGGTCATGGTGGGGCCGATGGCGGCCAGGAACGGACGGGCCCGCTCGAGCACCGCGGGATCGCCGCCCACCATGAACGAGAGCTGGCCCGCGTCGAGGGTGGCCGGGCTCCCCGAGACCGGCGCGTCGAGCAGCGCGGCGCCGCGCGCGGCGACCTCGTCGGCCAGGCGATGGATCACCGCCGGGCTCACCGTGCTCATCTCGATCAGGATGGCGCCCGGCCGCAGCCCGGCCAGGATGCCCTGCGGCCCGCGGGTCACCGCGTCGAGCGCGGCGTCGTCGGTGACCATGGTGAACACCGCCTCCGCCCGCTCGGCCGCCTCCCGTGGCGAGGCCACTCGCTTCATGCCCGCGGCCACGAGGTCCGCCGCCTTGGCCGCGGTGCGGTTGTAACCGTGGAGCGTGAAGCCCCCGTCGAGCAGGCGCCGCGCCATGCGCCCCCCCATCGCGCCGAGGCCGACGAAGCCGAGGGTGGTGGTCATTTCCGGCGGGCGGTCTTGCGCTTCGAGCGGGTGGTCCGCTGCCGGCGCTTCGCAGGCGGCGGGCAGACCGCGATCACGCTGATCTCGATCTTGCAGTTGGCGTGGGTGGCGAGGCGGGAGACCTCCACCGTGGTCGTGGTGGGGCGATGGGCGCCCAGGTAGGAGGCCCACACCGCGTTGAGATCGTCCTGCTCGGCGACGTCGGTGAGGTAGCGGGTGGCCGAGACCACGTCGGCCAGCGTGCAGCCCGCCGCCGCCAGCGTGGTCTTGAGGTTCTCCATCAGGAGCACCGCCTGCTCCCGCATGCGCGGCGGCAGGTCGAACTCCTCCTCGCGGTGCGGATGGCTGTGATAGACCGGGGCGGCGGTGAGCCCGGAGAGAAACAGGAGCTGGCCCCCGCGCACCAGCAGGGCCGGGGCGTACGGCATCTCCACGTGTCGCTTGTCGGGGTGGTGGACGGCGCGGACGATCTCTCGGGCCATGACAGCGCATCATTGACGCGGACCCGCCCGGCGTCAAGGGATCGGGAGCCGTCTCGGGGCCCCGGAACCTTGACACCCCGAGCCATGTTTGCTAAAAGAAAGGCCCATTCCAGCACGGGCCCATCCGCTCGATCACGCCTCTCAGGAGGATTCTCATGATCATGACGTCCTTAAGATATCTGGGCAAAGGCCTGGCCCCGGTGGCTCTCGCGGGCGTGGTGGTCGGCGTCGCTGCCGCTGCCGGCCGGCGCGCAGACTCCCATCAAGATCGGCGCCTCGATGTCGGTCACCGGCACCTACGCCAAGCCCGGCAGCTATCAGAAGGAAGGCTACGACATCTGCATCGACGAGCTGAACGCCAAGGGCGGTCTGCTCGGCCGCAAGGTCGAGCTGGTGATCTACGACGACCAGTCGCAGCCGGCGACCGCGGTGAAGCTCTACGAGAAGCTCATCACCGAGGACAAGGTGGACGCGGTGATGGGGCCCTACTCCTCGGCGGTGAGCGAGGCGGTGGCCAACGTCACCGAGAAGTACAAGAAGGTGATGGTGGCGCCGCTCGCGGCCACCACGTCGATCTTCAAGAAGGGCCGGAAGTACATCTTCATGGTCATCACCCCGGCCGAGAACTATCTCGACGGCCTGATCGACATGGCGGCCAAGCGCGGGCTCAAGACGGTCGCGATCATCAACGAGGACACGCTCTTCCCCAAGGCCTCCGCCGCCGGCACCGCGGAGGCGGCCAAGAAGCGGGGCATGCAGGTGGTGCTGCAGGAGGCCTACCCGAAGGGCAACACCGACTTCTCGGCGCTGCTCGTGAAGATCAAGGCCGCGAACCCCGACGTCATCGCGGCCGGCACCTACTTCGACGACGCGGTCGCCATCACCCGGCAGATGAAGGAGCTGAACGTGAACCCGAAGATGTTCGGGCTCACGGTGGGCGGTGACCTGCCCGAGTTCTACGATCTGCTCAAGCAGAACGCGGAGTACGTCTACGGCTCCACCCAGTGGGACGAGTCGCTGCCGTATCCCGGCCAGAAGGAGTTCCTCGCCGCCTACACCAAGAAGTTCAAGCACGAGCCCTCCTACCACGCGGCGGCGGGCTACGCGGGCTGCCTGATCTACGGCGAGGCGGTCAAGCGGGCGGGCACGCTCGACGCGGACAAGGTGCGCGAGCAGCTCCTGAAGATGGAGATCAAGACCGCGTTCGGCGACTACAAGGTCGAGCCGGACGGCTTCCAGGTCGCCCACAAGATGGTCATGCTCCAGTGGCAGGACGGCAAGCGGGTGGTGGTGTGGCCGGACGACCTCGCGAGCGGCAAGCTGCGCTATCCGACTCCGGAGTGGGGCAAGCGATAAGCTCACCGGGCGCCCGCCGGGCCTCCGGCGGGCGTCGTCGCGCTTCGGAGGGGCCGTGAGCGTCCTGATCACGCCGACGATGGTCGGCCAGGTGGTGATCTCCGGCCTCCTGGCCGGCTCCATCTACGCGATGGTGGCGCTCGGTCTCGGGCTGATCTTCGGGGTCATGCGGGTGCTCAACGTGGCCCACGGCCCGCTCATGATGCTGGGCGCCTACACCACCTTCTGGCTCTTCCAGCGCTTCGGCCTCAACCCGTACCTCTCGATCCTCGTGTCGATGCCGGTGCTCTTCCTGATCGGGGTGGCGCTGCAGCGCTTCCTGGTGCGCCGGGTGGTGGACGCGCCCGAGCTCTCCTCGCTCCTGCTGACCTTCGGGGTCTCGATCGCGCTCGTCAACCTGGCCCAGCTCGCGTTCACCTCGGACCTGCGCTCGGTCGAGTACCTGACCGGGTCCTTCGTGGTGGGGCCCTTCGCGCTCTCCAAGCCGCGCCTCGCCGCCTGCGCCTTCGCGATCGGGATCACCGCGGCGTCCTTCGTCTTCCTCCGCTCCACCCGCCTGGGCAAGGCCATCCGCGCGGTCTCCCAGAGCCGCGAGGTCGCCCAGGTGTGCGGCATCGACGTGCAGCGCATCCACCTGCTCGCGTTCGGCCTGGGCTCGGCGCTGGCCGCCGCGGGCGGCTCGCTGGTCGCGGTGATGGTGGCGATCCAGCCCGAGATGGGCCAGGTCTACACCTTCAAGTCGTTCCTGGTCATCGTCCTGGGCGGCGCCGGCAACTACCCGGGCGCGCTCCTGGGCGGGCTCCTGCTCGGGCTGGTCGAGCAGCTCTCCTCGCTGTTCCTCACCGCGCAGGTCAACGAGGCGGTCGCCTACGTCCTGCTGGTGCTGGTGCTGCTGATCCGGCCCACCGGGCTGCTCAAGGGACGCGTGTGAAGCGCTGGTTCCCGGTCGCGCTCGGGCTGCTGGCGGTGGGCCTGGCCCTCTACCCGCTCGAGGCCACCGGCTACGGGGTGCGGGTGGGGCTCCAGCTCTTCATGTGGATCGCGCTCGCCCAGTCCTGGAACCTGATCTCGGGGCTGACCGGCTACGTGTCCTTCGGGCACGTGGTGTTCTTCGGCACCGGGGCCTACGCCTCGAGCCTCCTCGTGAACGCGGGCCTGCCGTGGCCGGTCGCCTGCCTGGGCGGCGGCGTGGCGGGCGCGGTGCTCGCGCTGATCATCGGCTGGCCGTGCCTGCGGCTCAAGGGGCCCTACTTCGCGATCGCGATGCTGGGGCTCAACGAGGTGATGCGGGTGATCGTGTCGTACGCCGAGGGCCTCACCGGCGGCGGCAACGGGCTCTCCCTGCCCACCCTCGACGCGAGCCGGTCCATCTACTACGCGATGGGCCTGGTCGCGGCGGCGGTGACCGCGGTCACCTACGCGATCGTCACCTCGCGCTTCGGGCTCCGGCTCATGACCATTCGCGAGGACGAGGTGGCCGCGGAGGCGATGGGGATCGACACCCTCCGCTACAAGATCTACGCCTTCATGCTCTCCGCGATCGGCCCCGGCATCGTGGGCGGGCTCTCCGCGCGCGACCAGGGCTACATCGAGCCCATCTCGGTCTTCCCCCTGATCATGACCATCACCATGATCGTGATGGCGCTCTTCGGCGGCAAGGGCACGATCTGGGGGCCGGTGCTCGGGGCGGTGGTGCTGTTCATCTTCCAGGAGGCGGTGTGGGCGCGCTTCGTCTACCTCCACCAGCTCCTGTTCGGAGCGATCATCGTGGCGGTGGTGCTGATGATGCCGCGCGGGATCCTGGGCGTGCTGCAGCAGAAGTACAACCTGCCCCGGACCATCTAGCCGCCCGTGGCCCCCATCCTCGAGATCCGCTCCGCGATCAAGCGCTTCGGCGGCGTCGCCGCGGTCAACCGCGTGTCGCTGGCCCTCGAGCCGGGGCGCATCTACGGGCTCATCGGCCCCAACGGCTCCGGCAAGACGACCCTCTTCAACTGCATCACCGGGGTCGACCACGTCGACGAGGGCGAGATCCTCCTGAAGGGCCGCCGCGTCGATCGCCTGAAGCCGCACCAGATCTTCCACCTCGGAGTGGGCCGCACGTTCCAGGTGATCCGGGTCTTCCCGGAGCTGACCGCGCTCGAGAACCTGCTGGTGGTGACCACCGGCGGCTACGCGGAGGCCCGGCGGCGCGCCCAGGAGCTGCTCGCGCTGGTGAAGCTCGAGCGCCTCGCCGACGAGTTCGCGGGCAACCTCTCCTACGGCCAGCAGAAGCTCGTCGAGTTCATCCGGGTGCTCATGACCGATCCCGAGCTGATCCTGCTCGACGAGCCGGCCGCGGGCGTCAACCGGACCCTGCTCAACGAGCTGCTGGACGCGGTGCGCCGCCTGCGCGACCAGGGCAAGACCGTCCTGCTGGTCGAGCACGACATGAAGGTGGTGATGGGGCTCTGCGAGACGGTGTTCGTGCTGGATCACGGCGAGAAGCTCGCCGAGGGAGCGCCGGGCGTCATCCAGGCCGACGAGCGGGTCATTGAAGCTTATTTCGGCCGCTAGCGCCGTCCTGCTCGCGTACCTGGTCTGGGGCTCGCGCGGCTGGCCCCTGATCCACGACGCGCCGCTGATGCACTACATCGCGTGGCTGATCGGGCAGGGGGCGGTGCCCTATCGCGACGCCTTCGACATGAACCTGCCCGGGGTCTATCTCCTGCACCTGGCGGTGCTGCGCGTGGGCGGAGCCGGCGATTGGGCCTGGCGGCTCTTCGACCTGGGCTGGCTCGCCGCGACGTGCGGCCTGCTCCTCGCGTATTGCCATCGCATCAGCCACGGCTGGGCCGCCGTCTCCGCGGCGCTCCTCTTCGCGCTCTATCACCTGAGCGGCGGCGCGTGGCACGCGGGCCAGCGCGACTTCCTGCTCTGCCTCTTTCTCCTGCTCGGGGCCTGGGGCGTCGCCCGGGGCACCGAGCAGGCTTCCTCCGCGGCGCTCTGCTGGGGCGGTCTCGCGCTCGGCGCGGCCGTGACGCTCAAGCCGCACGCCGCGCTCTTCTGGGTGCTCTGCGCGGCCATCGCGGGGCGGGATCGATCCTGGGCCATGTCGGGCTGGCGCGCGGCCGCGCTCGTGATCGCGGCCGGGCTGCTGGTGCCGGGCGCGGTCTTCGGCTGGCTCGCCTGGCGCGGGGGCCTGGGGCCGTTCCTCGAGATCCTGACCGGCTACGTGATTCCGCTCTACAGTCGCGTCGGCCACGTCTCGCCGTGGCAGGCGATCGCGTGGCACTCCTTCGGCCGGTCGGTCGCGGGGCTGCTCCTGCTCCTGACCGTGCTCGCCCTGCTCGCGCCGCCCCCGCGGGAGCCCGCGCGCAAGGGACTGGCCCTGGTGGGCGTGCTCTACGGGCTCGTCCACTTCGTCGTCCAGGGGAAGGGCTGGGAGTATCAGCTCTACCCGCTGATCCTGTTCTGCTGCGCCCTGGCCCCGGCGGCGGTGGCCTCGTGGCGGGCGGTCGGCTGGTCCCGCGTGCTCGACCTCTTCGGCGCGCGCCGTCCGATCGCGCTCGCGGCGTGGGCCCTCCTGGTGATCGTGCTCGGGGCCAAGGGCGTGGAAGCGCTCGACGCGCCCTGGATCGCGGAGAAGGCCCGCCGGGTGACCGCCATCACGCGCGACCTGGGGCCGCTGGCCCCGCCGGGCGCCACCGTGCAGGTGCTCGACACCACCTCGGGCGGCATCCACGCCCTGCTGCGCCTCGGGATCCGGCAGCCCACCCGCTTCATCTACGACTTCCACTTCTTCCACGACGTGGACGACCCGCGCATCCAGGCGCTGCGCGCCGAGCTGGTGGCCGGCCTCGAGCGGGAGCGTCCCGCCGCGGTGGTGGTCCTCGAGGAGAGCTGGCCCGAGCTGGGCTACGCGCGCCTGGCCGCCTTCCCCGAGCTGGCGCGGACGCTCGATCGCTCCTTCACCCTGGCGGTCACCGGCGCGGGATACCGGATCTATGCGAAGCGAAGCGATTCGTAGCGTCATCCGCGCCTACGACGATCCGGTGGTGCGCGCCTACTGCTGGGGCCGCTTCTGGATCCTGCGCCAGCGCTTCCTCGACGAGATCGGCCAGTACCTGCCCGCCCGCGGCCGCGTGCTCGACCTGGGCTGCGGCTTCGGGCTCTTCTCGCTCTACTACGCGAGCGTGCACCCGGGCCTCACCGTCGAGGGCTTCGACCGCAACGCGCGGCGGATCGGCATGGCCCAGGCCGCCGCGGAGCGCCTGGGACTCGGCAACGTGCGCTACCAGGTGGGCGACGTGATGGACTTCCGCGGCGGGGAGCGGTTCGACGCCGCCTACATGCTCGACATCGTGCACCACATCCCGGAGGAGGCGGTGCGCCCGCTCCTCGAGCAGGTGGCCAAGACCCTGCCGGAAGGCGGGCGGCTGCTCGTCAAGGACGTGGATCGGCAGCCGGCCTACAAGCGCTGGTTCACCCACGCGCTGGACCGCGTGATGGATCCGGCCACGCCGGTCCGCTACTGGGGCACCGAGGAGCTGCAGGCGCTGCTCGAGAGCGTGGGCTTCGACGTGCACCGCCACCTGATGGTCGACGTGCTGCCCTATCCGCACGTCCTCTACATCGCCCGGCGCCGCTCGTGAGCGCGCGAGACGAGCCCGGTCCTCCTGCGCGCCGAGGGCCTGACCGCGGGCTACGGCAAGATGGCCATCCTCCACGACGTCACCCTCGAGGTGCGCGCGGGCGAGATGGTGAGCGTCATCGGGCCCAACGGCGCGGGCAAGTCGACCGCGTTCAAGACCATCGTCGGCTTCCTGCGTCCCACCAGCGGCCGGGTGCGCTTCGACGGCCAGGACATCACCGGGCTCCGACCGGACCAGGTGCTGCCCCGGGGCCTCGCCTACGTGCCCCAGGGCCGCATCGTGTTCCCGCAGATGACGGTGCTCGAGAACCTCGAGATGGGGGCCTACATCGAGCGCGACGGCGCGCGCATCCGGGCCGCGCTCGAGCGCGTCTACGCGCTGTTCCCGATCCTGGCCGAGCGGCGGAGCCAGAAGGCCGGCACCATGTCGGGAGGCGAGCAGCAGATGGTGGCCATCGGGCGCGCGCTGATGACCAGCCCGAAGCTGATCATGCTCGACGAGCCGTCGCTCGGCCTGGCGCCGAAGTTCGTCTCGCTGATCTTCGACAAGCTGGGCGAGATGCGGCAGGCCGGCTACACCCTGATGGTGGTGGAGCAGAACGCGGCCAAGGCCCTCTCGGTGGCGGATCGCGCGTACGTGCTCGAGCTGGGCCGCAATCGGTTCGAGGGGGCGGGGCGGACCCTGCTGGAGGACCCCGAGGTCAAGCGCCTCTATCTCGGAGGCTGAGCGGGGCCGCCCGCCCGGCCCTCGATTCGGCCCGCGATTCGGGTAGAATCGCGGCCGTGATGCTCCGGCGCGTGCTGATCGTGGCCCTCCTGGTGTACGTGGCGCTCGACCTGTCGATCCCCACGATGCCGGGAGCGTTCGGCTTCGATCCGGACGATTCGATCGAGAGCGTCTACCAGACCCGCGCCCGGGCCGCCGCCGAGGCGGTGATCCCTCCCGCGTCGGGGGCCGCCACGTTCGTGCTGTCCGCGCTGCCGCCCGATTCCGGCCGCCGGCCGGTCCCGATCGGCCCGGCCCGGGAGCGGCCACGCTCGAGCCGGCGATCCGCCGCCTCCGACGAGCCGCCTCCCTCCGAAGACCCGCACTAGCCCTCCCGCTCGCGATTGAACCGACGACCGCCCCCTCCGGGGCGGCCCGGCCGCTTCCAAACGTGTGCTCTGCGGGAGGACTGTCCATGGCGGAGGAGACCGATTCGAGGGCCGGCACATCGTGCCGGATCACCCTGGGGAGCAGGGAGACGATCGTGGTCAACCACAGCAAGGGAGGGTTTCAAGGCGGGATCCTCGCGGTGGAGATCCTGACCTTCATGGGGCTGTGCTCCGAGCGGCTCTTCGCCTGCGATCTGGATGGGCCGGAGGGCCGGGCCGCCCTCGCCCGGTTGACCGGTGACGGCGCCCCCGCCGGCGGCGCGCCGACCCCGCTGGCCGCCTTCGTGCGCTATCTCGAGGGCTCGGCCTCGCGGGCCGACCTCGAGGCCCGATGGGAGGCCCTCATGTCGGGTCGCCACCGATGATTTTTTCGTCTATGCTTCCGGCCGCGGTTTGAGTATATTCGGTGGGGTTTTCCAAGGGAGACAGGCCGAACCTCATGCGTATCCCACGATCAGCCGTCGTCGGTAGTGCGGCCATCGCGGCCGTGCTGATCGGAATCCTCATCGGATTCCCGATCTCCGCCGCCAAGTCCGCCACCGCCCCGGCCCCGGGCGGCAAGGGTGAGCACGCGCCCGCCGGGCACGGTACCGGTCACGAGATCGACCCCCGGATCATCGCCCGCGGCAAGGCGACCTTCGCCCAGTACTGCGCCAACTGTCACGGCAACGAGGGCAAGGGCGACGGCATCGCGGGGCAGAACCTTCCCATCAAGCCCCAGAACCTGACCGAGGGGCGGATCCTGAACGCGCTGCCGGATCACTTCCTGCACACCCTGATCGCCCACGGCGGCCAGGCGGTCGGTCTCTCGCCCCTCATGCCGAACTTCACCCCGTACCTCTCGGACGGGCAGATCGGCGAGGTCGTCGCCTACGTCCGGACGCTGGCCCAGCCGGCCTACGACCCCAAGGGCGTGCTGCCGGTGGCCACCACCCGCCAGGGGCCGGAGCAGCCGATCTTCTTCAGCCACGTGATCCACGCCGGCTCGTACCAGATCGCCTGCCAGTACTGCCACTCCGGCGCGCGCCGGAGCAACGCGGCGGGCGTGCCGTCGGTGGAGCGCTGCATGGGCTGCCACAAGATCGTGGCCGCCGAGGGCAACCCCGAGGTCAAGAAGCTCCACGGCTACTGGGATCGGCAGGAGCCCATCCCGTGGGTGCGCATCTTCAAGGTGCCCGAGCACGCCCAGTTCACCCACAAGCAGCACGTGCAGGCGGGCGTGCAGTGCCAGACCTGCCACGGCCGCATCGAGGCGATGGAGCGGGTGCACGCCGAGACCGGCCAGCACATCCTGAACGACCTGCAGAACCTCGCCCTGATGCCGGCGCCGCCGCGCAAGCTCACGATGGGCTGGTGCGTGGAGTGCCACCGGACCGCGAACGTCAAGGGCGTGCAGGGCGTGCAGACGGCGGCGGACGCGCCGATCCCCTCGGTCTGGGCGGCCCCGGGCAGCGAGAGCGCGCGCCGCAACGCGCCGCTCGAGTGCGTGACCTGCCACCACTAGCCTGACCCACCGCGCCCGCGCCTCGCGGGCCGCGGTCGGGGTGGGGCGCCGATGCGCGTGATCTGGACCACGCTGCTCGTCTACGGGATCGCCTTCGCCGCGGTGTTCGGGCTGCAGCTCCTGGCCGTGACCGCGCTCCTGACGTGGCGCACCGGCACCCTCGATCTCGAGCGCGACGCCCTCACCGCGCTGCTGGTCGGGGTGCCCGCCTCCTCGCTCACCCTGATCGCCATCGCGCTGCTGGCCGCCGGCCGGCCGCGGAGCCTTCGCCTGCGCCTCCTGCCGAGCGGGGTGCCCGCGCGCGAGATCGTGGTGATGGTGGTCGGCATCCTCGCGCTGAGCCAGGCGCTCGAGTCGCTCGTGCTCCTGCTGGACGTGGGCACCGGCCCCGCGCTCGAGTGGATGACGCGCACCATGGCGTCCGCCACGCCGCTCGGGCTCGCCCTCGCGGTGGTGGTGATCGGCCTGTTCGCGCCGGTGGGCGAGGAGCTGTTCTTCCGGGGCTACATGCTGACGCGCCTGCGTCGGGTCTGGAGCCCGGGTCCGGCCATCCTGGTGAGCGCGGTCGCGTTCGGCATCATCCACGGCGAGTGGGTGCACGGGCTGCTCGCCGCCGGCATCGGCGTCTACCTGGGGCTCGTGACCGAGCGCTCCGGCAGCGTGGTGCCCGCGATCATCTGCCACGCGGTCAACAACACCGCCTCCGTGCTGCTGTCGGCGTGGCTCGGCTCGCCCCAGGGCCACGCGCTGAACGCGGGGCTCGTGGTCGCCGCCGGGCTCGTGGTCGCCTGGGCGCTCGTCCGGCTGCGCCGGGCGTGGCCGCGCACCGCCTGAGGGGCCGCGCTCAGCGGCCGGGATCGAGGATCGCGGTCAGGCTGCGCAGGTCGGGGCAGGTGTCGAGGGACTCGACCATCTGGGCCACCGTGTCGACGCGGTCGGCGGGCAGCACGAGGCCCGCGCACTCGCGGAACTTCTCGCGCAGCGCCTCGAGCGACAGCGGATTCGCGGGATGGCCGGGGACCGGCCGCGGGTCGATGGTGGCCCGCCGCCCGTCCTTGAGCCGCACGGTGAGCCGCGTCCACATGTGCCGCTCGAGATCGCCCGGGATGTCCGGATCCACGACCACGCGCACGCGCTCCATCAGGCGCCGGATCGCGGGATCCTGCGCGCGGTCGTCCTGGAAGGTGGCCATGCCCACCCGGCCGTCGGCCAGCGCGGCCGCGGCCGAGAACTCGGCCGAGAACTTCGCCTCGAGCCCGGTGCGCGGGCGCGAGTGGATCAGGATGCGCGGGACGCCCGCGCACACGCCCACCGTGAGCTCCTCCACGTCGTCCGCGCGGATGCCCTGGTCCCGGCGCAGCTCGAGCGCGCCGTCGATGATCGAGTGCGTGCAGGCGCAGGAGGGGTAGGGCTTCACCGCGACCCCGGTGGTCAGGATCTTCCACGGCGCGCCCAGGGTGCCGAGCGGCTCGAGCGCCCGCTTTCCCGCGCCCAGCACCGCGAAGAACCCCTGCGGTCCCTCGATCGCGTGCTCCGACGCGGTCCAGCCCTCGCGCGCCATGAGGGCGGAGAGCACGCCGCTCCGCGCCGCGTGCCCGGCGTGGAAGGGCTTGGTCATGGTGCCGAAGTTCTCCTTGAGCCCGGAGGACTGCGACGCCGCCACCGCGAGGGCGTGACGCGTCTGGACCGCGTCGAGCCCGAGGAGCCGCGCCGCCGCCGCGGCCGCGCCCAGGGTCCCGAGCGTACAGGTGGCGTGCCAGCCATGCTCGTAGTGCGCGGGGTTGATGACCTCGGCCAGCGTGGTCTCCACCTCGAAGCCCAGGAGGAAGGCGTGCAGCACCGCCCGGCCGTCGGCCAGCGCCAGCTCGCCCGCGGCCAGGGACGCGGCCAGCACCGGCGCGGAGGGATGGCCCATCAACGCGAAGTTGGTGTCGTCGAAGTCGAGCGCGTGGGCCGCGGTGCCGTTGCAGAGCGCGGCCCACACCGCGCCGGTCCGCCGGCCGGTGCCCACCACCGTGGCCAGCGGCAGGCCGCCCTCGGCCTGCGCGACCTGCTGGAGGATGCGGGCGGCCGGCTCGATGGAGCCGGCCAGCATCACGCCGAGGCAGTCGAGGATGGCCCGGCGGGCGCCATCGAGTGCCGCCTCCGGGCAGTCTTCCAGGCGACTCTTGGTGATGAACTCGGCCAGCATCGACGTGGTGTTCATGGCGGGAGCCTACCACAGAGGCCCCGATCAAACCGTCCCGCGCCCGCTCGGCTCCGTGCCTGGCACCGCCGAGGCCGGCCCTGTATGATCGGGCCTCGCCCATGCGCCGGCTCGCCTGGTGTCTCACCGTCGTCGCGATCATCCTGGCCGCCGCTCCCGCCCGGGCCCAGCTCTTCGTCGCCTCGCGCCCCGATCCGCCCTTCACCATCGGCCCGCTGATGGTCCGGGCCACCGTGACCGAGGGCCCCGGGCCGGTGCCGGTGGTGGTGGGCTTCAGCCTGCAGCTCGCGCCGAACCGCAGCCCCGCCGACGTGGCCCAGGACATCTTCCTGCTCTGGCCGGGCGAGGTCGTCAACGCGGCGCCCGACCGGAAGCCCGACGCGACCCTGGCCCGCTACGTCACCGACCAGGGCTTCGAGATCACCGGGGAGGGCCACGTGAAGCTGATGGCCCGCAACCTCGGCGACGCGGGCACCGTGGAGGCCCTGCCGCCCGGCGCGCCCTTCGTGACCTTCGTGCAGACCGGGCCGCTCGGGCTGAGCGGGCCGGCGACCTTCGTCCGCATCCCGTGGTCGCCCCGGCTCGCCGACCGGAGCTGGCTCATGGAGCTGACCCTCGACGCGGCCGGGCTCATCAAGCCGGTGAAGGTGGGCTGGGCGGAGCGCCTCGTCCGCGGCACCCACTACCGGGTGGCGGTCGCGTTCCACGAGGTGCGGGATCGTCCGCTCTTTCCGATGTACTTCGCGCACCGCGACCGGGTGGTGCGGCTGGCCGACGCACCGGCCGAGCTGGTCGTGCAGTTTCCCCAGTCCGACCGGCTCAAGATCGACGACGTGTACCCGCCGACGGCCATCAGACGGCTGAGCGAGACGCTCGAGACCACCGAGGTGGTGTCGCTGTTCCTCGACCGCTCGGACGGGATCACCCCGCAGCAGCTCGCGGTGCAGTTCGGCTACTTCTCGCGCACCCAGACCGCGCTGCTGGTGGCCGCCCCGCTGCTCATCTTCGCGCTGGGCCAGGCGATGGGTCCCCTCCTCGGCCGTGGGCTCCTGCGCGTGATCGACGTGGTGAGCGCGCGCGTGCAGCTCGGCGGGTGGCGCGTCGGCGGACGGGACCGGGAACAGGGCGTGATCCTGCCCCGCGAGACGCTCGAGCGCATCGCGCCCGGCAAGACGACCCGCGAGGAGGTGCTGCGGCTCTGCGGCACCGAGATGGAGCGCCAGGATCAGCTCTCCGGCCGCACCACCCTGATCTACCGCGGCCGCCGGCTCGTGCCGGAGGCCCACCGCGTCTTCGGCTGGCTCTCGACGGTGCGCCGCTGGGACGTGGAGCGGCACGAGGTGCGGATCGAGCTGGACGGCGACCTGGTCCGCGACGTCCAGGCCGAGGTCCGGCGCTACCGCCTGGGCGCGGAGGAGGCCCGCTGAGCCCGGTTTGCGGGCGCGGAACCGCCCTCCCGGCGGTCCTTGACCCCCCCTGTTCCGAGGGGCTACTCTTGTTGGACTATCCATCTGGACCGCTCCGACCCCGAGGAGGGCCGAGGTGAAGTGTCCCCGCTGCCAGTCCCAGAACCGTGAGGGCGTTCGGTTCTGTGAGGAGTGCGGTGGCCGCCTCGTCACCAGCTGCGCGAGCTGTGGCGCCGAGCTGCTCCCGGACAAGAAGTTCTGCGGCTCCTGCGGCTCGCCGGCCACCCCCGAGCCGGTAGAGCGCCAGCCCTCGACCCAGGCCTACACCCCCAAGCACCTCGCCGAGAAGATCCTGACCTCGCGCCACGCCCTCGAGGGCGAGCGCAAGCAGGTCACGGTGCTGTTCGCCGACCTCAAGGGCTCGATGGAGCTGCTCGCCGATCGGGATCCCGAGGAGGCGCGCCGCCTGCTCGATCCGGTGCTCGAGCGGATGATGGAGGCGGTGCACCGCTACGAGGGCACCGTGAACCAGGTGATGGGCGACGGCATCATGGCGCTCTTCGGCGCGCCGCTCGCCCACGAGGACCACGCGGTGCGCGCCTGCCACGCCGCGCTGCGCATGCAGCAGACCGTCGGCTGGTACGCGGAGGAGCTGCGGCGCGGGCGCGGGGTGGACGTGCAGATCCGCGTCGGGCTCAACTCCGGCGAGGTGGTGGTGCGGGCCATCGACAGCGACCTGCACATGGACTACTCGGCCATCGGCCAGACGACCCACCTGGCCGCGCGCATGGAGCAGCTCGCGCGGCCCGGATCGACGCTGGTGTCGCGCGAGACGCTGCGCCTGGCCGAGGGCTACATCGAGGTCAAGCCGCTCGGGCCGGTACCGGTGAAGGGAATGCCGGAGCCGGTGGAGATCTTCGAGCTGGTGCGCACCGAGCAGGTGCACTCGCGCCTCGAGGCCAGCGCGGCGCGCGGGCTCACCCCGTTCGTGGGCCGCGAGTCCGAGGTGGACAGCCTGCACCAGGCGATGGCGCGGGCCTCGGCCGGGCACGGGCAGATCGTCGCGGTCTCGGGCGAGCCCGGGGTCGGCAAGTCGCGGCTCTTCTGGGAGTTCACCCACTCCCACCGGGCCCACGGCTGGCTCATGCTGGAGGCCCAGGCCACGTCCTACGGCAAGAACACGTCGTACCTCACGGTGAAGGAGCTCTTGCAGTCGTACTTCCAGCTGGAGGAGCGGGACGATCCGCGGCGCGTGCGCGAGAAAGTCACCGGCAAGCTCCTGACCCTCGACGAGAGCCTGCGGCCGACCCTGCCCGCGTTCCTGCAGCTCCTGGACGTGCCGGTGGACGACGCGGAGTGGCAGACTCCCGACCTGCCGCAGCGCCGGCAGCGGATGCTCGACGCGGTCAAGCGCCTGATCCTGCGCGAAGGCCAGGTGCAGCCGGTGATCGCGGTCTTCGAGAACCTGCACTGGCTCGATTCGGAGAGCCAGGCGTTCCTCGACAGCCTGGTGGACAGCCTCCCGCTCGCCCGCGCGCTCATCCTGGTGAGCTACCGGCCCGAGTACCAGCACGGGTGGGCCCGCAAGAGCTACTACACCCAGTTCCGCATCGATCCCCTGCCGCCCCAGAGCGCGGAGGAGCTGCTGCGGGCGCTGGTGGGCGACGACCCGGGCCTGGGGCCGCTCAAGCAGCTCCTGATCGAGCGCACCGAGGGCAATCCGTTCTTCCTGGAAGAGAGCGTGCACACCCTCGCCGAGACCAAGGTGCTCGCGGGCAATCGCGGTCACTATCGCCTCACGCGCGAAGTCCAGAAGGTCCAGGTGCCCGCCACCGTGCAGGCGGTGCTGGCCGCGCGCATCGATCGCCTGCCCATCGAGGCCAAGCGGCTGCTGCAGGCGGCCGCGGTCATCGGCAAGGACGTGTCGCTGGCGCTGCTGCAGGAGATCGCCGACCTGTCGGAGGAGGCGACGCGCCGCAACCTGGCCCTGCTCCAGGCCGGCGAGTTCCTGTACGAGATCAGCCTCTTCCCGAGCGTGGAGTACACGTTCCGCCACGCCCTGACCCACGAGGTGGCCTACTCGAGCCTGCTCCAGGATCGGCGCCGCGCGCTCCACGGGCGCGTGGTGACCGCGATGGAGCAGCTCTACGCCGACCGGCTGCCCGAGCACTTCGAGCGGCTGGCCCACCACGCGGTGCGCGGCGAGGTGTGGGCGAAGGCGGTGGCGTACCTGCGCCAGGCCGGCGTCAAGGCGGCGGGACGCTCCTCCAACCGGGAGGCGGTCATCTTCCTCGAGCAGGCCATGGCCGCGCTCGCCCGGCTGCCCGAGGGCCGCGCCGCGACCGAGCAGGCCATCGACCTGCGCCTCGACCTGCGCTCGCCGCTGCTCCAGTCGGGGCAGCTCGAGCGGGTGCTGACGCTCTCGCAGGAAGCGGAGGCGATGGCCGAGAAGCTCGGCGACGAGCAGCGGCTGGCGCGCGTCTACACCTACCTGATCAACTACCACTACCTGAAGGGCGAGCCCGATCTCGCCATCGAGTACGGCGAGCGCTGCCTGCGCATCGGCGACGCGGCCGGCGACGTGGGCCTGCAGGCGCTCGCGCGCGGCTACCTGGGCTACAGCTGTCACGCCCAGGGCCTCTATCACCGCGCGCACTCGATCCTGCGCGAGAACGTGGAAGCCCTCGAGATGGTGCAGGGCGACACCCCGGGCGGCCAGACCGGCGTCGCCTACGTCACCTCGAGCGGCTGGCTCGCCTTCACCCTGGCCGACCTCGGCGAGTTCGACGCCGCCGCCATGTCGCTCGACCGGGCGCAGCGGGCGGGCGAGGCGAGCGGGCACGCCTACACCCAGACCATCGCGCGGACCATGGCCGGGCTCGCCTGGCTGCGGCGCGGGCAGCTCGAGCGGGCGCTCCCCGCGCTGCAGCGGAGCCTCGACGCCTGCCGCGAGAAGAACCTCGACGTGTGGCGGCCGATTCCGTCGTCGCTGCTCGGGCTCACGCTCGTGCTGCTCGGGCGGGTCGAGGAGGGCATGCGGCTCCTGGAGGACGGCGTCACCCTCACCGAGGAGCTGGGCGTGCGCGCCTACCTCGCGCTCTGGACCGCGAACCTGGGCGAGGGGCTGGCCGCCGCGCGGCAGCTCGACCGCGCGCGCACCGTGGCGCAGCAGGCGCTCGACCTGGCGCTCCGGCACAAGGAGCGCGGGCACCAGGCGTGGGCGCTGCGCCTGATGGGCGAGCTGTCGTCCCTCGCCGAGCCGCCCGCGGTCGGCGAGGCCGAGGGGTACTACGGCCAGGCGCTCGCGCTGGCCGAGGAGCTGGAGATGCGCCCGCTGCAGGCCCGCACCCACCTGGGACTGGGCCGGCTGCTGCGCCTGTCCGGCGATCGGGAACGGGCCGAGGATCACCTGGCGACCGCCCTCGGCCTGCTGCGCGAGATGGACATGCGATTCTGGCTCTCGCGGGCCGCCGAGGAGCTCCTGCACATGGGCCATCTCTTCGTGGTCGCGCGCCACAACATCCAGCTCTACGACTATCTGAAGCGGGAGTACGCGGGGGAGCCGGTCACCGTCATCCTGGACCGGCGGCACGGGCAGCGGCGGGAGAACGCGGAGGCCACCGACACCGAGCGCCGGCGGGCCGAGCGTCGCCGCCAGATCCAGGTCGACGACGCCATCCGCACGCGAGGCTTCGCGGTCGTGCCCGAGATCATCGGAGGGGCCTGATCCCGCTCGG
The DNA here is from genome assembly GCA_963841755.1 of uncultured Candidatus Rokubacteria bacterium. Taxonomy (GTDB): domain Bacteria; phylum Methylomirabilota; class Methylomirabilia; order Rokubacteriales; family CSP1-6; genus CAMLFJ01. The sequence continues at coordinate 299 of CAWJDX010000012.1, read as the reverse complement.
CGCCTCCCGGCCGAAGGCCGAGAGCCCGCGGCTCACCAGCCGCACCTCGGCCGCGCGCTTGCCGTCCACCGCGGTGCCGGACTCGAACGACACGCGCTCGCCCACCCGCGGCAGCGCTCCGCGCCCGTCGCGTCCCCGGACGACGTAGAGCTCCTGGTCGTCTCCCACGATGAGACCCCAGGCCGTCGGCCGGTCGTAGAACTCGATGCGCCCCGTCTTGATCACCGTGCCCGCATGCTACGGCCCGAGCGCGTCCGCCACAATGTCCAGAAGTCGAGACAGGGGCGGGAATCTTGAAG